>NZ_JBIBEP010000027.1:0-83679 GCF_042955185.1 Streptomyces sp. NPDC012474 | reverse complement strand
ACCGGCACCTGCGCCACCTGCCACCGCCCCCTGCCCAGAGCATCCACCACCAGCCCAAACTCAAGAGCCAGAGCAACCTAACGGAGTCCTACTAGCCGGAGGTGATCGCGGCCAGCCGCCGGTAGGAGTCCAGCAGGGCCTCGCGGTCGTAGGTGCTGGTCGTGACCAGGACCTCCTGCGCGCCTGTCTCCTTCAGCAGCGTCTCCAGCTCGTGCGCCACCCGCTCCTCGGTTCCGGCGATGTGACCGGTCAGGCCGGACTCGTAGAAGCCTCGCTCCTTGCCGGTCATCGTGAGGGCCTCCACGCGCTCGGCGGGCGGCAGCGGCGGGAACGTGCCGTGGGTGCGGGAATGCGCCATCGACCAGGCCTCGGGAATCAGCAGCCGCCTCGCCGCGTCGGGGGTGTCGGCCACGGCGATGGTGCCCGAGATGACGACGTAGGGTTCCGCGGCCCAGAGGGAGGGGCGGAAACGGTCGCGGTAGTGGTCGATGCCGCGCCGCATCCTGTCCCGGTTCCTCAGGTCGCCGATCACCATGGGCAGGCCCGCGCGGGCCGCGATGCCGGCGCCCTCGCCCATGGCCAGCACGAACGGCGGCACGGTCAGGCCCTCGGCGGGGCGCGCGTGCACCCCGGTGGGGGAGGTGCCCCGGAACCAGCCGAGCAGCTCCGCGAGCTGGGCCTCGAAGTCGTCGGCGTCGCCCTTGTCGCGGCCCAGGGCCCGGCGCACCCCGTCCGTGAAGCCGACGGACCGCCCGAGGCCCATGTCGATCCGCCCGGGGAAGAGCGACTCCAGCACCCCGAACTGCTCGGCCACGACCAGCGGCCGGTGGTTGGGCAGCATCACCCCGCCGGTACCGACCCGGATCGTCCGGGTGGCGCCCGCGACGGCGGCGGCCAGCACGGTCGGCGCCGAACCGGCGACCCCGGGCACGCCGTGGTGCTCGGAGACCCAGACCCGGTGGTAGCCGAGCCGCTCCAGCTCCCGCGCCAGCCGCACGGTGTCGCGCAGCGCCTCGGGGTGGGTGTGCCCCTCGCGGGTGCGGGAGCGGTCGAGGACGGACAGGCGCACGGGATCCATACCGGGTTCTACGCCGGAGGGTGCCGCCGGTATTCCGCCGCCGCCCGGGGGAACACCGCCGGAAAACCGGGTGACCGCGTCCCGGCACGTCAGGACAATGCTCCGGTATCAGAAGCGAAAGGCGGCCGACCGTGACCGTCCCCAACATCCTGCTCTCCGGCATCGTCGGATCGACCGCCTACGGTCTCGCCCGCCCCGGCTCGGACATCGACCGCCTCGGCCTGTTCGCCGCGCCGACCGAGGAACTGCACGGTCTGCGCCGGCCGAAGGAATCCCACGTCAGCACGGCGCCGGACCGCACCCTGCACGAGGCCGCCAAGTGGTGCCGGCTGGCCCTCGGCGGCAACCCGACCGCGATGGAGCTGGTGTGGCTCCCCGACGACCTGTACGAGGTGCGCACCCCGCTCGGCGACGAGCTCATCGGCATGCGTACGGCGTTCCTGAGCGCCCGGCGCGTCCGGGACGCCTACCTCGGCTACGCCACGCAGCAGTTCCGGCGGCTGGAGACGCGCGGCGACGGTTCGTTCTCCGCCGACACCCGCAGGCGCACCGCGAAGCACGCCCGGCATCTGAAACGGCTGTGCGGGCAGGGACTGGAGCTGTACACCACCGGGCGGTTGACGATCCGCGTGGAGAACCCGGACGAGTACCACGCCTTCGGCGAGCGCGCCGCCGCCGACCCGTCGGCGGCCCTGCCCCTGCTCCGGCACTACGAGGCCGCCTTCGACGCAGGGCCCACGGCGCTGCCGGACGAGCCCGACGAGGCGCCGGTCGAGGCCTGGCTGCGCCGGGTCCGGGCGCAACTCTGGCCGGCGGGCGCGAAGTCAGCCGTCGGGACGTAGCAGGCCGCGCTCGTAGGCCCTGACCAGGTTCTGCGGGACGAGGTGACGCACGCCGTCGACGGTGACGGGGACCAGGGTCGGCGTGGCCGCCTTCCACTGGGCGCGGCGGTGACGGGTGTTGCTGCGGGACATCTTCCGCTTCGGGACAGCCATGGGACTCCTCCTCGATGGGGGCGGGCACCGAGGACGCTACATGAAAATGGATCCCATTAACAATGTGCGTCCCCGGCGCCCGGCCGCCGCTGTCCCGGGACGGGAGTCAGTCGTCCGCGCCCACGAGCATCCGCACCTCGAACTCCTCGTGTGCGGAGGCCTCTTCGGCCGGCCCCTTGTCCAGCACCGTGCCGAGCCAACCCAGGAGGAAGCCCGCCGGGATGGAGACGATGCCGGGGTTCTGGAGCGGGAACCAGGCGAAGTCGGCCTCGGGGTAGAACGACCCCGGGGCCGAGGAGACGACCGGGGAGAAGGCGGCCAGCAGGACGGAGCAGAGCAGGCCGCCGTAGAGGCTGAGCAGGGCGCCCTTCGCGCTGAAGCGACGCCAGAACAGGGTGTAGATGATCGTCGGGAGGATCGCGGACGCCGCGATGGCGAAGGCCAGGAAGGCGAGCGTCGCGGTGTTGGCCCCCCAGGCGACGAGGGCCAGCAGGATGCCGAGCACCCCGATGACCACGCCGGACAGCCGGGCGACGGTCAGCTCCTCCGTCTCGCTGGCCCGGCCCTTGCGGATCACCTCGCTGTACAGGTCGTGCGCCAGGGAGGAGGCCGCGGCCAGGGTGAGACCGACCGCCACGGCCAGCAGCGTCAGGTATGCCAGACAGGTCAGCAGCGCGGTCAGGACACTGCCGCCCAGCTCGTGGGCGAGCAGCAGCACGGAGGCGTTTCCGGTGCGGTCCGTGCTCTCGATGGTCTCCCGGCCGAGCAGCGCGGTGGCGCCGAGACCCATGATGCCGGCCCCGAAGCAGACGGCGCCGACCAGGCCGACGGCCCACAGTACGGAGGAGCGCAGCACGCCGCTGTTGCGCGGGGTGAGCAGCCGCATCAACACGTGCGGCAGGGCGGCGAGGCCGAGCACGATGGCCAGTTCGAGGCTGAGGAAGTCCAGCTTGTTGCTGACGGTGCCGCCGTAGCGCAGCCCCGGTTCGAGGAAACTCAGGCCCGAACCGCTGCGTTCGGACGCCCTCTCCAGCAGCGCGTTGGGGTTCCAGTCGAAATGGTGCAGCACCCAGCCCGCGGTGAACAGCACACCCACCACCAGCATCACGGCCTTGATGATCTGGATGACCGTCGCGCCGGGCATGCCGCCGAGGGAGGCGTACAGGATCACGAAGACGCCGATCACGACCACGCACAGGGTACGGGTGGTGCCGCTCGGAACACCGGTGAACTGGGTCAGCAGGGCCACACTGCCGACGAGTTGGGCCACCAGATAGAGCGTGGCGATGGCCAGGATGCAGACCGCCAGCGCGACCCGTACCGGCCGCTGCTGCCGCGGCAGGCGCAGCGCCACCGTGTCCCCGAGCGTGAACTTGCCCGTGCGGTGCAGGGGTTCGGCGATCAGCAGCAGCACCATCATCCAGGCGACCGTGGTGCCGCCGAGGTACATCAGCCCGTCGTACCCGGTCAGGGCGACCAGCCCGGTGCTGCCCAGCAGGGTGGCGGCGGACAGGTAGTCGCCGCACATGGCGAGGCCGTTGCGCAGCGGCGACATGGCGCGGTTGCCGAGGTAGAACTCGCTGATCTCGTCGCGCTGAGGAGCCGTCAGCAGCGCCGTGAACAGGGTGATCACGACCACGGTCAGGAACAGGACGAACGTCAGCTGAAGGCTGCTGTCGTCGATGGCGGCGGCGGTCACCACGTGCGGAACCCCCTCGTTCCCTGCCGGAGCGGCTGCCCGGCACCCTGCGCGGACGCCGCCGTACGGGCGCGGCGGCTCTCCGTCTCGTGCAGCCGGGACCTCAGGCCGCGGGCGAGCGGATCGACCCGGGTGCGCATATGCCGGACATGACACCACGCGGTCACGCCCATGATGACGAACTGCCCCAGCCCGAGGGTGAGTCCGACCGTGAGGCGGCCGAACAGCGGCTGGTTCATCACCGACGGCACAAAGCTCGACAGCAGCACGTACAGCAGGAATCCACCGACGGACAGGACCGTCGCTCGGATGCCGAACCGGCGCTGCGCGCGACGCAGAGAGTGGAATTCGGGATGGTCGGATATACGAGGCGGCGCAGTATGTTCGATGTGCGGAAGCGGGAATGTGGGAGTGTCATCCCGCCGCGGTGAATAGTCGGGCACAGGCGCACCTTCTTCGCTGCATCGTGCCCCGCACTCGACCCCGTCGGGTCAGTGGACGCGTCCGGTTTCCGAGCAGGGGGAAGGGATGCCGGACGCGCGGTGGGGGTGCGGGCTCTGTGGGGGGTCGTGAATCCGGAAAACCCACTGCTCGGATTCACGCGGACGGCCTCGGGGTTCTGTGTGGAGATCCCCGACCAGCCCCGGCCACGGGTGGTGGCGAGGCTGAGAGCGGAGTATGTCAGTGCTGTCCTTGAGCCATCAACTGTGAGGGTGAATCCACCCGCCTACATGGCTTGTTCACACGGGCTGTCTCATATGCGCAGGGTGCAGGGACGCCTTACGCTGGGCGGCGTGAGTGACGACCGCACCAAGGCCCCGCTGGCCGTGTTCGACCTGGACAACACGCTCGCCGACACCACGCACCGGCAGAAGTTCCTGGAACGCAGGCCGAAGGACTGGGGCGGGTTCTTCTCGGCCGCGCCCCAGGACCCGCCGGTCCCGGAGGGCATCGCCCTGGTCCGGGAGAGCGCGCGGGACTGCGAGATCGTCTACCTCACCGGGCGGCCCGAGCGCTGCCGGCGCGACACGCTGGACTGGCTCGCCGCCCAGGGCTTGCCCGAAGGGCGCGTGCACATGCGGCGCGACGCCGATCGCCGGCCCGCTCGGTTCACCAAGCTGGAGATCCTGCGGCGGCTCGCCCGCACCCGGGAGATCCGTGTCCTCGTGGACGACGACGAACTGGTCTGCGCGGACGCCCGGCGCGCGGGATTCACGGTCGTACGGGCCGACTGGGTGACCCGGTCCGCCGAGATGAAGGCGGCGCAGGAGCGCGAGGGGCGGACCTGAGCGCTACTCCGACTCGTCGAGGCGGAAGCCCACCTTGAGGCCCACCTGCCAGTGCGCGATCTGCCCGTCCTCCAGCTGGCCGCGCACCTGCGTCACCTCGAACCAGTCCAGGTTGCGCAGTGTCTGCGAGGCCCGGTCGATGCCGTTGCGGATGGCCTCGTCGACGCCGTCCGGTGAGGTGCCGACGATCTCCGTGACCCGGTAGGTGTGGTTCGACATACCGCTGCTCCTCTTCCCACGACGTTGCCATGACGTTCCCATGACGTCCCGTGACGGGGGTCACGCGTCATTCCACCGTGCCCCAAGCGGCGGCGAAGCGCGAGACGTCGTCTCCCGCCGTCGCCGCCGCTTGCCGCTCGGCGGTGTCAGCGCGCCACGCTCAGGGACAGCGCGAACCGGTCCGCACCGTCCGTCCACCATTGGGCCAGGTCCAGCCCCGCCGTGGACAGTTCGGCGCGCACGCCCTCCTGCCGGAACTTCGCCGACACCTCGGTCCGCATCTCCTCACCCGCCGCGAAGTCGACGGCGAGATCGAGCGCCGGCACCTTCACCGTCTGCGCCGTACGGGAGCGCAGCCGCATCTCGATCCATTCGTGCCCGGGGTCCCACAGCGCCACATGGTCGAACGCGGAGGGGTCGAAGTCGGCGCCCAGCTCGCGGTTGATCACGGTCAGGACGTTCTTGTTGAACGCGGCCGTCACTCCGGCCCCGTCGTCGTATGCCCTGACCAGCACCTCCACGTCCTTGACCAGGTCCGTCCCCAGCAGCAGGGCGTCGCCGGGGGCGAGCAGGGCCCGCACGGACGCCAGGAACGCGGCGCGCTCGGCGGGCAGCAGGTTGCCGATCGTGCCGCCGAGGAACGCCACCAGCCGGGGCCCCGGCGTGTCCGGCAGGGTCAGTTCCGCGGTGAAGTCGGCGATCAGCGCGTGCACGTCCAGCCCGGGCCGCTCGGCGGCGAGCGCCTGACCGGCCTGGCTGAGGGCACTCTCGCTGACGTCGACCGGGACGTAGGTATGCAGATCCGTGAGTGCGTCGATCAGGTGGCGGGTCTTCTCCGAGGAGCCGGAGCCGAGTTCGACCAGGGTGCGCGCCCCGGTCGCCGCGGCGATGTCGCCGGCGCGCGCGAGGAGGATCTCCCGCTCCGCGCGCGTCGGGTAGTACTCCGGCAGTTCCGTGATCTTCTCGAACAGGTCGCTGCCGTGCGCGTCGTAGAACCACTTCGGCGGCAGGGTCTTGGGGCGGCCGGTCAGACCACGCTGGACATCGGCGCGCAGCGCGGCGCCCGTGGCGTCCTCGGGCAGGGTGCGGGTGACGTGGAACGGGCTCACGTACGGGGCTCCTTCGGCGATGGGGAGGGCACGGAGTCGTCGGCCGGCTCCTTCAGCGGCGTGAGCAGCACGTCGGTGCGGCTCGCCGCGAGCAGGGTGCGGTCGGGGACCTCCTGCCAGTGCGGAGAGTCGTCGTAGGGCTCGGAGGCCACGACGGTTCCGCCGCCGGGCCGGGTGAGGTACCAGAGGGTGTCGCCCCAGGCGGTCGCCGTGATGGTGTCGCCGTTGGTGAGGAGGAGGTTGAGCCGGGAACCGGGGGCCGCCGCGGCGACCTCCAGGACCGTGTCGGCCAGCGCCTGGCCCTCCTCGTCGCCGCTGCGCAGCCGCGCCAGTACCAGCGCCCAGACGAGCGCCGAGTCGTTGCGGGCCTCCAGGGACAGCAGGTCCTCGTGCGGCAGCGTCCGGGACACCGTGGCGAGCGAGCCGGGCCAGCCCCTGACCGCCCCGTTGTGGCTGAACAGCCAGGTCCCCGCCGTGAACGGGGCCGCGGCGGCCTCCGCGTCGGCGCCCGACAGGGTCGCGTCCCGCACCGCGGCGAGCAGCGCGGTGGACCGTACGACCCGGGCGAGGTCGGCGAACGACAGGTCCGCCCAGACGGGCCCGGCCCGGCGGTAGCGGGCCGGCACCGGGTCGTCCTGCGCGTACCAGCCGACGCCGAAACCGTCGGCGTTGACCGTCCCGTACTTCTGGCGCCGGGGCGCCCACGACTGCCGGTACAGCCCGTGCGGGGGCTCCACGAGGAGCCGGCTCAGCGGTTCCACGGGCCCCACGTACGCCATATGCCGGCACATCAGACGGCCTCCGAACGGGCCGTGCGGAACCCGGCGAAGATCTGCCGCCGGATCGGGTAGTCCCAGTTGCGGAAGGTGCCCCGGCAGGCCACCGCGTCCACCGCGAACGAACCGCCGCGCAGCACCTTGTGGTCGGACCCGAAGAAGACCTCCGAGTACTCCTTGTACGGGAACGCCCTGAACCCCGGGTACGGCAGGAAGTCGCTCGCCGTCCACTCCCACACGTCGCCGATCAACTGCCGTACGCCGAGCGGCGACTCGCCGGCCGGGTAGCTGCCGGCAGGGGCCGGACGCAGGTGCCGCTGGCCGAGGTTGGCGTGCTCGGGTCCCGGGTCGGCGTCGCCCCACGGGTAGCGCATCGAGCGGTCGGCGGCCGGGTCGTGCCGGGCCGCCTTCTCCCACTCGGCCTCCGTGGGCAGCCGGCGTCCCGCCCAGCGGGCGTAGGCGTCGGCCTCGTACCAGCACACGTGCAGCACCGGCTCGTCCGGCGGGACGGCCTCGGTGACGCCGAACCGGCGCCTGAGGAACTGCTTGCCCTCGCGCCGCCAGAACAGCGGGGCGTCGATGCCGTGCCTGCGGATGTGCGCCCAGCCCTCGGGCGCCCACCAGCGCGGGTCGTCGTAACCGCCGTCCTCGATGAACGCCCGGTAGGCGCCGTTCGTCACCGGGGTGGTGTCGATGTGGAAGGGCGCCACCTCCCGCCGGTGCGCGGGGCGTTCGTTGTCCAGCGCCCACGGCTCACCGGAGGTGCCCATGGTGAACGGCCCGCCGGGGACGAGGACTTCGGCCGGGCCGGTGAACAGCGGCACCGGCTCCGGGTCCGGGGCGGTCAGGGCCTGCGGCCCCGTGCGCAGCTGATGGGTGATCAGCATGGTCTCGTCGTGCTGCTGTTCGTGCTGCGCGATCATCCCGAAGGCGAACCCGGCCGCCGTCAGCCGCGTCCCGTGGAGCGGGGCCCGCTCCAGCACGTCCAGGGCCCGGCCGCGCACATCGGCCGCGTAGGTCCTGGCCTCGGCCGGCGACAGCAGGGGCAGCTTCGGCCGCTCGGCGCGCGGGTGCTCGAAGGCGTCGTAGAGGCCGTCTATCTCGGGCCGTATCGCCTCGTGCCCGGCGACGGCGCGCAGCAGCCACTGCTCCTCCTGGTTGCCGATGTGCGCGAGGTCCCACACCAGCGGCGACATCAGCGGCGAGTGCTGTGCCGTGAGGTCGGGATCCTCCACACAGCTCGTCAGCAGCGTGGTGCGGTCGCGGGCGACGACGAGTGAGGCGACCGCCCGCTCACGGAGCACCTCGGCGTCCACGGTCTCGAGGTCGACGGTCCCGGCGTCGACAGCGGGATCGGTGTCGGTCATGAGCGGAAGTCCTTCCCCTGGGCGCGACCGTCCGTGCCGCGCTGTCGGTCGAGCAGGTCGTCGGCGGGGCAGCGGCCCAGGACGACATAGCGGTCCAGATGGGCCGTGACGGCCTCGACGACCTCGGGGGCGGCGCCGAGCCGGGGCAGGGCCTCCAGTGCGGTCGTGAAGCACGTGACGGCCACCTCGCGCAGTTCCGCGTCGGCCAGTCCGCCGCGGGCCGCGTCGAGCCACAGCGGGTTGTGCGGCGCGGGCAGCCCGAGCGTCCGTTCGACCAGCGGTTTCACGGCCCGGTAGGCGGTCTCGGTGGCCTCCGGGTCGTCGAACAGCGCCGCCGTCACGGCGAGCGGCACGATCCAGCCGTCGTCCCCGGGCTGCGCGTCGATCATGCGCAGTTCGAGGTGGCCGCGCGGCCTGACCGGCGGGAACAGCGTCGTGACGTGGTAGTCGAGATCCTCCCGGGTGGGCGGCCGGGGAGCGCCCGTGCGGATCCAGTCCCGGAAGGTGAGCCCCTCGGGGACGTCCCAGGGCCCGCCGTCCCGCCGTACGCACATCACGGGGGAGTCCAGCACGTGCCGGGCCCAGGCGCCGCGCGGGTCGGTGTCCAGCCGCGGTCCGCCCGCCCGTCCGGCGCCGATCCGGGTCCATATCAGCTGCCGGGTGGACAGCCAGCCGGTCGGACGGTGCCCGGCGAGCGGTGAGTTGGCGAACGCGGCGACCAGGACCGCGCCCAGATGGTGGGCCAGCCACCAGCGCCGCACCAGGCCGAGCGGCCCGGGCTCCTCGTGACCGGCGTCCAGGCACACCTGCACGGAGGCGGAGGTGCACATCATGGAGCGGCCGGCGGGGCCCGTGCGGTCCAGGCACGCCTCCATGGCGTCGTACCGCGGGTCGCGCAGGAACCGGCGGGGTTCGTGCCAGGGATCGTGGCCGAGGCCGACGAGGGCGAGGCCGTCGTCACGCAGAACCGCGCGGACGGCGTCGAGGTCGGCGGAGACGGTACCGATGACTTCCGTCAGCGAGGCGGCGGGGGGCGAGCTCAGCTCCAGCTGGCCGCCGGGTTCCACGGTGAGCGCCGACCTCAGGGGCACGGTACGCAGTGCGGCGTAGGCCGCGTCGAGTCGTTCGGGTGTGACGGGGAGCTGCGGTGCGCGCAACTCGTGGACGAGCCATTCCACCTCGACACCGAGGCGGCGTGGAGGGCCGGTCTTGAAGCAGATGCCGCGGACCAGAGCCTCGACCTCGGCTTCTGACATTGACGTGCGTGGCCGGGTACAGCCACTTACCGATTCGGACATGTCGGGATCCTCCTGAGATTCCACCATGCCACCGGTCCGGGCTCTTCGGCGGCCCGGGCCGGGATCATTCGTCCCACCCAAGACGCTCATGTCGCTCGGCACAAGGGGGCGAACCGGGGCGTTCCCGGGCGGTCATACGGGCCGGCCCCGTGTTTCCAAGGACTTTCCCGGGCGTTTCCCGACGGCGAAAACTCTGTTGCCCAGAAGAGCCGGCATCATTCACGATGCCTGCGTGAGCACGACAAGAAGGGCCGCGCGGCACGCGGTCACGGCGCGTACGGGGGTGGCGCCGTGAGCGCGCGCCTGCGGGGTATCGCCCAGCAGACCGAGCAGATCGTCGCGGCCGGGTGCTACCGCGCGCCGGACGGACGCGAGGTCTCGATCGCGGCGGAACTGCGTGCGGCGCGCGAGGGCACGCGCCTGTACGGGCCGGATCCGGTGCCGGTGCCCGCCGATCGGGTGACCGGGACGCGGGAGACGCTGATCGAGGTCACGGACGAGAGCAGTCTGGCGGCGGCCCGCAGGCTCGGCGGGCAGGTGGCCGTGCTGAACTTCGCCTCGGCCAGGAATCCCGGCGGCGGCTATCTGAACGGCGCCCAGGCCCAGGAAGAGGCCCTGTGCCGGGCCTCCGCGCTGTACACCTGCCTCCTGGAGGCCCGCGCCTTCTACGACCACCACCGGGCCCACCGCGACCCGTTCTACACGGACCGTGTCATCCACTCACCGGCCGTGCCCGTCTTCCGCGACGACCGGGGCGCCCTGCTGGCCGAGCCCTACACCGCCGGCTTCCTGACCTCGCCCGCCCCCAACGCGGGCGTGGTGCTGCGCACGGTGCCCGAACGGGCCCCCGACCTGCCGCGGACCCTCGCGGTCCGGGCCGAGCGCGTCGTGGAGACGGCCGCCGCCCACGGCTACCGCAGGCTCGTCCTCGGCGCCTGGGGCTGCGGCGTCTTCCGCAACGACCCCGTACAGGTGGCGGAGGCCTTCCTAGCCCTGCTGGGGCCGGGCGGCCGGTTCGCCGGGGCCTTCGAGCACGTGGTGTTCGGGATTCTGGACCGGACGCGGGACCGTGCGGTGCTCGGCGCCTTCGAGGAGACGTTCAGCTCCAGCCGTAGCGCTCCTGCAGGCGGCGTCTGACCAGGTTGAACCGCATGCGGTCGAGGGCGCAGGCCTCCCGGCGCATGCCGTCCTCGTGCAGGCGCAGCACCCGGTCGACGTCGACCCACGAGTCCCGGCCCGTCCGGTCCCACGGCCCGGCGCCGATCGGCACCCACTCGCGGTCGCCGTCGTGCCGCTTGCTGGACAGCTGGACGGCGAGGAAGGTGCCGCCGGCCTCGCGGGCGACCACCAGCACCGGACGGTCCTTGCCGCGCCCGTCGTTCTCCTCGTAGGGCACCCACGTCCAGACGATCTCCCCGGGGTCGGGGTCGCCGTCGTGGGCGGGGGAGTACTCCGTGCGGACCCGGCCCACCTCGCGCGGGTCGGCCTGGACGGTGGCGGCGGGGCCTTGACGGCCGGGGACGTTCTCGTCGGCAAACGTGCTCACGGGGGCACCTTAAAGCCCGACCCCGCGAGGACGCCGCCCGGGTCGCCCTTCGCCCCGGGGACTTCCGCCCGCAGTCCGTCGACGCGAGCCACACCACTCCCGCCAAGGTGCGGGCAGGTACGGCCGGTTGACGCAGCTCGCCACAAGACCGCCTCGGTCGGCACACCTGGCCGATCGGCCCCCTCTGCTCTCCCCGCACCGCCACCCCGTGGGCGGCTCCGGCCGAGGAAGGCGGGCCTGCTGCCTCGCCGCACCCCGGGCGCGCGCCGTTCCCGAGGGCAGCGCACGGGCGTTGTGAGGACAGCGCGCGTTCGCTCAGGCGACGGCGGAACGTGCCGTGACCGGCGGCGCCGGCCACTGCTCGGACCAGCGCAGCTCCGCCTCCAGTTGGGCGGCCACCTGCACGAGCAGGGTCTCGCTGTTCGCCGGGCCCAGCAACTGCGCGCCGACCGGCAGCCCGTCCGGCGTGAACCCGGCGGGCACGTTGACCCCGGGCCAGCCCAGCACGTTCCACGGCCAGGCGTAGGGGCAGGCGGCGATCATCGCCCGGTCCGTGGCGAACCCGCTGAGTTCGAGCAGGGCGCCGATCCGGGGCGGGGGAGCGGCGGTCGTCGGCGCGAGCACGACGTCGTAGGACGTGAAGAACCCGCCGATACGCCGGTGCAGCGCGCTCTCCGCTCGCCGGGCCGCCCGCAGCGGGGCACCGCCGAGCAGCCGGCCGAGGCGGGCCGCGCCCAGGGTGCGCCGGTCCAGCAGCGCCGGGAAGGGCGCCTCGCCCACCCGCTCGGCGATCCCGGCCGTGGCGCGCGGCACGAAGGTCAGCCCGATCTGCCCGTACGGCGGATCCGCCTCCTCGACCAAGTGCCCCAGCGCGGCGAGCCGCTCGGCCAGTTCGACCACCCGCGTGCGTACCTCGGGCAGGAGCCGGGCGGGTACCGCCGTGAAGGGCGGCTTGAGGGAGAGCGCGATGCGCAGCCGCCCGGGGTCACGGCCGACGGCCCGGGACACGTCGAGGGCCGGGGGCCGGTGCGGGTCCTGCGGGTGGTTGCCGCTCGCCGCGTCCAGCAGCAGGGCCGCGTCGGCGACCGTACGGGCCAGGGTGCCGTTGACGGTGATGCCCTGGAAGGACTCCCCCCGGGGCCAGGTCGAGACCCGGCCGCGCTGCGGCTTGATCCCGACCAGATGCGTCCACGCGGCCGGGATCCGCACCGATCCGGCACCGTCCGAGCCCAGCGCCGCGGGCACCAGACCGGCGGCGACCGCGGCGGCCGAGCCGCCCGAGGAACCGCCGGGTGTGTGCTCGGTGCTCCACGGGTTACGGGTGGCGCCGAAGGCCGGCCCCTCGGTGAAGGGCCACTGCCCGAACTCGCAGGTGTTGGTCTTGCCGATGATCACGGCACCGGCCTCGCGCAGCCGCCGCACCGCCTCGCCGTCCTCGGCGACCGGCGGGAACTCCCCGCAGCAGCCGAACGCGGTCGGCTCACCGGCCACGTCCATGTCGTCCTTCACGGCGACGGGGACGCCGAGCAGCGGCCTGCGCGCGCCCGGGGACGTCAGCTCCCGGTCCGCGGCGTCGGCCTCCGCGAGCGCGGCCTCGGCCCGGACGATCCGGAAGGCGTTGAGACTGCCCTGGGACGCCTCGATCCGCGCCAGCGTCCGCTCGACCAGCGCCCGCGACGTCACCTCCCCCGCGGCCAGCGCACGGGCGGTCTCCGCCATGCCTTCGGAACGGTCGAGCGCCATACGGACACCTCCGGAATCGGCTGTCTACCGAACGGTAACGTCCGGTGGCCGGTGGCGGAATGCCGACGACGGGAGTGGACGTTCACCCACCGGCCACACCCTCCTCACTTGGCGCATCGGCCCCTGTTCAAACCATTGACGGCACTTCCCGTCGCCCTTACGTTCTGAGCCCCTACTTCCGATCGATGTTCCGAACTCTGTTCGATATATCGAATCCAGGTGTCCCAGGGAGAGCCGTCCGTGACCTCACACTTCGCCGCCCCTTCCCGCCGTCTGCTGCTGCGCGCCCTGGCCGCCCTGCCCGCCTCGGCGGTCCTGCTCGGGGAGACACCCGGACTGCTCGGCACCGCCCTGGCCGCTGCACCGCCGAACGGCTCGGCCACCCGCTACACCATCGTGCCGTTCCTCAACAGCAACGACGGCACGGTCAACGTCTACCAGTCGGACGACGCCACCGACTTCCGGCTGCTGCGCTCCTCGGCGTACACCCCGCCAGCGAACCGGATCCGCGACGCCGCCGTCATCCGGCACACCGACGGCTTCTACTACGTCACCTACACCACCCACACCTGGCAGGACCCCAGCACGACCATCGGCTTCGCCCGCAGCTCCGACCGCGTCAACTGGACGTTCCTGTACGACTACACCGTCCCGGTCGCGGGCCTCTCCCGCGCCTGGGCGCCCGAGTGGTTCGTCGACAGTGACGGCAGCGTGAGCGTCATCGTGTCCTGCTCCACCACGAACGACGAGTGGATCTTCACGCCGTACCTGCTGCGGGCCACGAACTCGGCTCTGACGGCGTGGAGTCCACCGGTCGCCCTCGCCGGTATCGGCGCCAACCACATCGACACGTTCATCGTGAAGACCGGCTCGACGTACCACGCCTTCCCGAAGAACGAGACGACGAAGTACATCGAGTACGCCACCGCCTCGAGCCTCACCGGCCCGTACACGATCCGCCGGACCGGCGACTGGGCGGGCTGGGGCAGCTACCGCGAAGGCCCCGCACTGGTTCCGCTGGACAACGGCGGCTGGCGCATCTTCTTCGACGGCTACGGCGACGGCACCTACTACTACAGCGACAGCTACGACACCTTCGCCACCTGGTCGGCCCCGGCCGCACTGCCCGCGATCTCCGGCACGGCACGGCACTTCACGGTCGTCAAGGAGACGGTCACGGGCGGCCCGGCCCTGGCCCGGAACGTCACGCGCTCCTTCCGCTCGGCCAACTACGCCACCCGCTTCTGGCAGCAGCAGTCCGCACTGCTCAACCTGCCCGTGGTCAGCGCCTCCAGCTCCACCGCTGAGAAGCGGGCCGCCACCTTCACGGTCGTCGCCGGCCTCGCCGACGGCAGCGGCTGCTCCTTCCGCGACGCGGCCGGCAACTACCTGCGCCACTGGGACTTCCGCGCCCGCTTCGACCCGAACGACGGCACGAGCACCTTCGCCAAGGACGCCACGTTCATCCTCCGGGCCGGCACGGCATCGGGTTCCGTCCGCTTCGAGTCGTACAACTACCCGGGTCGCTACCTGCGCCACTACGCCTACCAGCTCCGCGTGGAGCGCTCCGACGGAACGGACCTGTTCCGCCAGGACAGTTCGTTCGTGCCGGTGACTGCCTGGGCTTGACCCGTACCGCTGCCGGCCGGCGCGGGAACGGCACTCGGGAAGCCGGAGAGCCGTTTCACTCTCGCTGGGTGTTGTCCACGATGAAGCGGCGACTGAGGCTGATCTCGCTCGAGAGCAGGCCCGGGTCGGTGGTCACCGTCAGCTCGTACTCCCCGGCCCGCAACGCCCCCACGTCGAGCACTCGGTGGCTTCCGACCCACAGGGTGGGGACGATCTCGCCGTTCAGCCTGACCTCGACATTGCGCAGTGCGTCAATGGCCAGCTCCTGGTCGTCGACGCGATCGACCACGTCCACCGTGAGCCGGGCCTCGGGGAGCGCGGCGGTGTTCAGCACGCCGCTGTCGGGGATGCCGCGTACCCGGAGCTCCGGCTGATTCACCGCGTTGGCCACCGCGATGCAGCCGATCGCCAGGGCGGTGGCGACAACGGCGACCAGAAGTGTGAGGAGGACCCTGCGCCGGGACCGGGTTTGCACAGGGGACGACGTCTTCAGGGTCAGCCGCATGGACACATCCTTCGGGGAGTTGCTGCTGTGGGACCGTCGACGCCGCCTCGTCCCTCCCGTGGCCCGTACATCGGCCTCAGCCGGCCTCAGGAGATCGGGCCCGAGGCCAGGGACTCCGACCTGCGGGTGTCCGGCAGACCCTGATGGTGCCACCTCGCCGTCACGGTATCCAGTTCTCCCTCACGCTCCCCTCGGTGACTGGGTCCGATGCTCTCCAGAGCGGCGTGCACTTGACGAGCGAACTGGTGAAGGGGTGACGTGGCTCGGTGAGGATGCGCTGGGCCGGTCCCTGTTCGACGAGCTCACCGGCGTCCAGGACGGCGATGCGGTGGGCCAGGGCGGCTGTGTCCAGGTCGTGGGTGATCAGGACCAGGGACAGGTTGCCGCGGTCGCGGACCAGCGCCGTGAGGGTGTCGAGGATGCCGCGGCGGGTGACGGTGTCCAGGCCGGAGGTGATCTCGTCGCAGATGAGAACGCGGGGCTGGGCGAGGAGCGCGCGGGCGAGGGCGGCGCGCTGGAGTTCGCCGCCGGACAGCCTGCCGGGGCGTCTGCGGACCAGGTCCTCCGGAAGACCGAGGACGCTCAGGGTGGTCAGGGCTTCGGTCTCGGCGGCGCGGTCGTCGGTGCCGCGCAGCCGGACCGCGGTACGGGCCACCTGGTCCAGGACGGGCCGGTGTTCGTCGAAGGCGGCGCGCGCGTCCTGGAAGACGTACTGAACGGCCGCCAGGTGGGCGCGGGTGCGGTTTCGGAGGCTGCGCGGCAGGGGGATGTCGTCGAGGAGGACCTGCCCGTCATGGTCGCGGTGGAGCCCGGCCAGGCAGCGGGCGAGAGTGGTCTTGCCGCTGCCGGAGCGGCCGACCACGGCCAGGCATTCGCCCGGGTGCAGGTCGAGTTCGGGGGTGCGCACCACCACGGTCGTGCCCCGGGCGCCGTCGCGGTGGCGGGCGGTCAGATCGCGTACCCGCAGGATGGGCCGCTCGGTGTCGGCCGAGGTCACCTGCTGCGCGAACTCCGGTTGCTCGCGAAGGAGTTCGCGGGTCCATGTGTGCCGGGGCGCGAGCCATACGCGGTGTACGGGACCCGACTCCACGACGCGGCCCGCCCGCATGACGTGGACGTCGTCGGCGAGGGCCCGTACGACGTCGAGGTCGTGGCTGAGCAGGACGACCGCGATGCCGCGGGCCGCCACGGCCGCCAACTGGTCGACGATGCGGCTCTTGGTCAGGGCGTCCTGGCCGGTGGTGGGTTCGTCGGCGACGATGACGCGGGCGCCGAGCAGCAGGGCCTGGGCGAGCACGACGCGTTGCTGCTGGCCGCCGGAGAGCTGGTGCGGGTAGCGGCGCAGCAGGGTCTCGGCATCGGCGAGTTGGGCTTCGGCGAGGGCGTGCAGGACGCGTTCGCGTGCTGCTCCTCGGCGCCTGCCGCGGGGCAGGTGGCGTACCTGGGGGCGGGCGATGTCGGTGAGGAGAGCAGTGATGCGGCGGGCGGGGTTGAGGACAGCCGCCGGATGCTGGGGGATGTAGCCGACCAGGCCGTCGGCCGCCAGGCGTACGTCGCCGGTGACGCGGGCGCCGGGCGGGTACTCGCCGAGCAGGGCCAGGCCGGTGGTGCTCTTGCCGCTGCCGGAGGCGCCGACCAGGGCCGTGATCTTGCCGGGCCGGGCCCTGAGGCTGACTCCGTCGACGATCGCCCTGCCGTCGATCTCGACGCGCAGGTCGCGGATCTCGGCCGCGGGATCCACAGTGGTGTCGTTCTCGTGGTTCACGGACGTACGTCCTTCACTGTCCGGCGCCGGATGGTTCCGCCCGTGCTCCCGGACTCGGGTGTGCGGACGAGGGGGCCTCGTCCCACGCCCTTGTCCAGCGCGGCGTCGAAGAGGAGGTTGGTGCCCATCGTCAGGGCGACGATCAGCAGGGCGGGGACGACCACGGCCCACGGCTGGACGAACAGGCCGGTGCGGTTGCGGTCGACCATGACCGCCCAGTCGGCCGCGTCGGGCGCCACGCCGACGCCGAGGAACGCGGCCGTGGCGACCAGGTACAGCACGCCGGTCAGCCGGGTGCCGGCGTCGGCGGCCAGGGTACGGAGCATGGAGCGGCCGACGTAGCCGACGGCCACGCGCCACCACGTTTCGCCCTGCATGCGCAGTGCCTCGACCGCGGGCCGGGCGGCGGCCTCCGTGGCGGCGGCGCGTACGAGGCGGGCCGCGTCCGGCACGTTGACCAGCGCGACCAGCAGGGCGAGGCCGACAGCGCCGGGGGAGAAGACCGTGGCGGCCAGCAGGATCAGCAGCAGCGACGGGACGGCGAGCAGGACGTCCAGGGGCCGCATCAGCAGATCCTCCAGCCAGCGGTGGTGGGTCAGCGCCCCGGCCAGGCCGATGGGCAGGGCCACGAGGTAGGCCAGGGCGGTCGCGGCGAGCGCGGTCAGCACGACCGGCCGGCCGCCGTGCGACACCTGCCGCCATACGTCGCGGCCGACGAAGTCGGTGCCGAGCCAGTGCCCGTCGCCGAGGGTGAAGGACGCGGCCCGTGGGCCCGGTTCACCCGCGAAGACGGGGCCGAGCAGGGCGAGGACGAGCGGCACGGCGATGACCGCGATGCCGAGTACGAAGCGGCCCGTACGCAGGTTCTTCACGCGGCCACCCCCGCCCGGGGCGCGAGGCGGTGGGCGACCAGGTCGGCGCCGAGGTTGAGCACGACGGTCAGGACGCCGAACACCACGGCGAGGCCCTGGACGACAGGTACGTCGCGTTCCGCGACGGCGTTGAGCAGGACGGTGCCGAGTCCCGGGATCACGAACAGCGCCTCCACGACGATGACGCCGCACAGCAGCCAGTCGACGGTGCGCGCGAGTTGCTGGGCGGTGGGGGCGAGGGCGCCCGGCAGAGCGTGGGTGTAGCGGACGCGGGCGCCGGAGACGCCGTAGCGCTGGGCCTGCGCCACGTACGGGGCGGCGAGCGCGTCGATCATGCCGGCGCGTACCAGCCGCACCAGGGAGCACACGGGCCGGGCCAGCAGGACGAGCACGGGCAGGACGAGCGCGGCCGGGTGGCCGAGCAGGTCGGTTCCGTAGCCGACGGCGGTCGGCGGCAGCCAGCCCAGCCGGATCGCGAGGACGGTCACCAGCAGCACGCCGAGGGCGAACTCGGGCACCGCGTACACGGCGAGCGTCACCGAGCTGATCAGCCGGTCGACGAGCCGCCCCTCGTGGCGGGCGGCCAGCACGCCGAGGCCGAAACCTACCGGGACGAGCAGCGCCACGGTGAGCGTGGCCAGCAGCACGGTGGCGCCGAAGCCGTCGGCGATGTACTGGCCGACGGGGCGGCCGGAGGTGAGCGACGTGCCGAGGTCGCCGTGCAGCAGGCCCGCCGCCCAGTCGGCCAGCCGCTGCCACGCGGGCCGGTCCAGGTTCATGGCCTCGCGGATGGCCTCGATGCGGGCCGGGTCGGGCTGGTCCCCGGCGAGGGCGACGGCGGCGTCGCCCGGCAGCGCCTCGGTCAGCGCGAAGACCAGCAGCACCACGGCCACGGTCTGCAGGGCGCCGAGGACCAGCCGCCGGGCGACGAAGGAGCGCAGTCCGCTCACGCGAGCCACACCTTGTCGAAGCGGGCCCAGTCCAGGGTGTTGGCGGGTGCCTTGGTCTCAACCCCCTTCACCGCACGGGCCGTTCCGATGATCCAGTCCGCGAAGCCCCAGATCAGGAAGCCGCCCTCGGAGTACAGACGGCGCTGCATCCGCTCGTAGACGGCGGCCCGCTCGGTCGTGTCGCGGGTGGACTGCGCCTGCTGGTAGAGGGCGTCGAAGTCCTTGTGCTGCCACTTGGTGGCGTTGGTGGTGGAGTCGCTGAGCAGGCGCTGGGAGATGTGGGCCTCGATGGGCATCGCTCCGGAGCGGTAGCAGCACAGGGTGCCGGAGCCGAGGATGTCGCTCCAGTACGAGTCCTTGCTGCCCATCTTCACGTCGATGGTGACGCCCGCCTGCTTCGCCTGGTCGCGGAAGATACTGGCGGCCTCGGTGAAACCGGCGGCGACGGCTGAGGTGTCGAGGGTGACCTTGAGGTTCTCGGCGCCCGCCTGCTTGAGCAGGGCGCGGGCCCTGTCGAGGTCCTGCTCGCGCTGGGGCAGGTTGTCGGCGTAGTACTCGTAGCCCTTGCCGAACAGGTCGTTGCCGACCTCCCCGCCACCGGACAGGGCACCGTCGACGAGCTCCTTCCGCTCGGCGATGAGGAAGAACGCCTGGCGCACCCGCTTGTCGTCGAAGGGCGGCCGGTCCGTCTTCATGCAGAACGCCTGCATGGAACTGCCCCGCAGCCGCACGATCTCGATCTGGCCCTTGCCCTCGTGGGCGCGGGCGGTGGTGGGGTTGAGCTCGTGGGCGTACTCGACCTGTCCGCCGAGGAGCGCGTTGACGCGGGCGGACTCCTCGTTGGCGATGACGAACTCGATCTCGTCGAGGTGGGGGGCGCCGTCCCAGTAGTCGTCGTTGCGACGGAAGACGGCGGAGCGGCCGGGGACGAAGGAGACGAACCGGAACGGGCCGGATCCGACCGGCTTCTTGTCGAACCCGGTCGCGTTCTCAGGCACGATGTACGCGCCGAACGCGGCCAGGAGGTTGGGGAATTCGGCGGTGGGGCGCTTGAGGACGAACTCGATGGACCGCTCATCGGTGGCCCGGCTGGCGTCGAGGTCGATGGGCTCCAGGGACGCCTTGGCGCGGAACGCCTGCTTCGGGTCGGCGATCCGCCGGTAGCTGTAGAGGACGTCCTGGGCGGTGACCGGCTTGCCGTCGTGGAAGGTGGCCTCGCGCAGGGTGACCTGCCAGCGGTCCAGGGTCTTGTTCGGCTCCCACTTCGCGGCGAGGCGGGGCTGGGCGGACAGGTCGGGGCCGTAGTCGGCGAGCTTGTCGAACAGCGCCTTGGCACGGGCGACATCGGCGAAGAGGTTGGACAGATGCGGGTCGAGGGTCTCGCCGGCGCCGCCGCCGGCGAACGCGGCGCGCAGCCGCCCGCCTCGCTTGGGTGTGCCGTCGCCCTTGTTCTCGCCGCTGCCGGAGCCGTTGCCGGAACTGCCGCATCCGGCGAGGGCGAGCGCACCGAGCGAGGCGGCGCCCGTGGCGGCGAGGAAGCCGCGGCGGCGCAGGCTCGGGAAGTGGTCCGGGGAGGGGAGGTGACGGGTGGATTCGTCGTGCATGCGGATTCCTCGGTCTGTGTGGTGTGCCGTTGCGGTGCCGGAGGGGCCGACAGATTCGGGACGTCAGGACGCGGAGGCGGGTTCGTCAGGCAGGCCCGGTCAGGCGCGCCACCACGTGCAGCCGGTCGGCGTCGGCGGCAGAGCCGGGGAACCGGCCTTCGTGCCAGGGCGGCTCGGTGCGCGGGCCGGGCCCGTCGTGGAGCTCCAGGACCTCGAAGCCGTGCGTGGCCAGCAGGTGGCGCAGTTCCTGCGGGAACAGCAGCCGCCAGGCGGAACGCTGCTCGACGGGCTCCGACCCGTCGTCCGTGGTCCACACGCGTGTACGGCGCAGGAGCTGAGCCGTCCGGTCCACTGTGAGTGTGGTGGTGGACCGGTAGACGGTGCCCCGCCAGGTGAACTGGTTGACGGTGGGGGCGTCGAGCAGGTCGGTCCGGCCGAGGAAGTACGCGCCGTTGCGCATCTCCGCGACGAGCAGGCCGCCCCGGGCGAGTGCGCGACGGCAGGAGGACAGGAAGCCGTCGAGCCGGTCGTTGGTGTGGCAGTACAGCAGGGCGCTGTCCAGGCACACCACGGCGTCGAACACCCCCTGGCCGAGGTCGAATCCGTGCAGGTCGGCGCGGACGTACCCGGGCCCGGGATGGTGGGCGCGGGCGTGGTCGAGCATCGCCTCGGACAGGTCGGCGCCGGTCACCTCGCGGCCGGCGCCGTGCAGGTGGGCGGCGTCGCGGCCGGTGCCGCAGCCCATGTCCAGCACGCGCGGTCCCGCCTCGTGCCGCCGCAGGCAGTCCTCCGTCCAGCGTCCGGCCAGCCGGTCCGGGTCGGGGAAGCGGGCCTCGTACAACTCGGGGTTGCCCGTGAGCAGGTTGTGCGTACGCGTGGTCGTCGTGGAGGTCATGCCGGTGTCCTTCCTCCGGCCGTCGCGGGTACGGCGGGCTTCGAGGGCGCCGGCAGCGACCCGAGCCGGTGCAGCCAGGCCACGCCGAGCGCGGAGGCGAGCCCGAACAGGGCACAGCACGCCCACGGCAGCCAGCCGCCGGCGCCCCGCTCCCCGGCGTCCATGGCCCAGCCGACGACGGTGTTGCCGACGGCGGCGGCGACGCCCGAGACGACGTAGAAGACCCCGAAGTAGGTGCCGGTGAGTTCGGGCCGGCCGAAGCCGGGGATCAGCTCCATCACGAACGGCTGGGCGATCATCACTCCGAGCGAGAGCAACAGGGCTCCCGCCAGCACGGGCAGGGTGCGCAGTGCCGCATCGGCCACGCCGTCCGGTCCGCCGGACGCACCCGCGACCACGGCGGGCGGCACGAAGCCCAGCGCCATGAGGCCCAGCCCCGCCGAGATCCAACGTGCCCGGTTTCCGCGCTGCTTGAGAGCGCGGGTCATCCGCAGCTGGAGCGCGAGATGGGCAAGGGTGCCGACGAGGAAGACGAGGCCGGCCGCGCCGTCCCAGCCGGTGGCCTGCCGTGCTCCGGCGGGCAGGAGCAGGTACAGCTGGTTCTCCAGGGTGAACATGCCGACCATGGCGAGCGCGAAGGCGAGGAACGCGCGGTTGCCGACGACCTCGCGCCAGTCCGCGAGCACCGTGCCCTTGCTCGGCTCGATCTCCCGTGCGGGAAGGACCCGCGCCTGGGCGACGGTGAGGACGGCGAAGATTCCGGCGGCGGTCAGGGCCGACGCGCGGAAGTCCACGAGCAGCAGCGCGCTGCCCAGCAGCGGACCGATCAGTGCGCCCGCGGTGGCGAACACGTTGAACAGGGCGAACGCCTCCGCCTTGCGCTCGTCGGCCTCCTGGGCGATGTAGGCGCGAACGGCCGGGTTGAACAGCGCGCCGGCGAAGCCGCTGAGCACGGAGGCGGCGAGCAGCACCGCCAGGTTGTCACCGAGGGCGAACAGCGCGAACCCCACCGTGCGCAGGGCGCACCCGGTGATGATCACGCCGCGCGCGCCGAGCCGGTCGGCAGCGGAACCACCGATGATGAACAGGCCCTGCTGGCTGAGGTTGCGCACGCCGAGGACGACGCCGACGACGGCGGCCGACAGGCCCAGGTTCTCGGTGAGGTGGGTGGCCAGGTAGGGGATGAGGAGGTAGAAGCCGGTGTTGACGCCGAGCTGGTTGACCAGCAGGAGCTGGACCGCGAGCGGGAAGCGGCGCATCTCACGCCACGTCTTCACGGCTCACCTCCCGCGGCTCGACGCCCAGGCCGGGCAGGCCACTTGCCCGTACGTAGCCGTCCTGCCCGCCGATGCCGGTCCAGGGGTCGTGGGCGAGCAGCAGGTGTCCGTCGAGGTCGGCCCAGCGGGCGCGGTCGGCGAGGTGCACGGCGGGCGCGAGTCCGAGGCTGCTCGCGGTCAGGCAGCCCAGCATGAGCTCGGTGCCGCTGCCGTCGATCAACTCGGTGATGCGCAGGGCCGTGTGCACCCCGCCGCACTTGGCGAGCTTGATGTTGACGCCGTGGACGCGTCCGGCCAGACGGCGGACGTCCTCGAGGCTGACGGCGTCCTCATCGGCGATGACCGGCAGCGGCGAGCGTTCGGCCAGGGCGCCCAACGCCTCAGGATCGCCGGGTGCGACGGGCTGTTCGACGGCTTCGACACCGAGGTCGGCGAACCGGGGGAGCAGCGCCTCGGCCTGCGCCGTGGTCCAGGCGCCGTTGGGGTCGAGCAGCAGCCGGACCCGGGGCGCGGCGTCACGGATGACGCGGACGCGCTCGACGTCGTCCTCGGGATCCGGGGCCCCGGCCTTCACCTTGATGACGTGGAAGCCGCTCGCCGCGAGACAGCGGGCCTGCGCCGCCGCGTGGGCGAGCGACGTGATGCCGATGGTGCGGGCGGTCGCGGTGACCGGGGCCTCGGGGGCGCCGAGGAGCCGGTGGACGGGGCTGCCCGCGCGTTTGCCGACGAGGTCGAGCAGGGCCGCCTCGACGGCGGCGGTCACGGCCGGGGGAGTGCCGTCACCGGTCGACTCGCCCGTCCGCAGAGCTTCCAAGGCGCTCTCCGGGTCGCCGAAGCGGGCAAGATCCGCACAGACAGTGCCGAGGAACCGGCCGAGGGTCTCGGCGTCGAGGCGGTAATAGACGCTGGTGACGGCCTCACCATGCCCGGTGAGGCCCTCGTGCTCGATACTCAGCCACACGGCGTCGCGGACGGACATCGTCGAGCGGGAGATGCGCAGTGGCTCGGTGAGTTCGAGGCGTACGGTGCGCCGGCTGGCCTTCACGGGTTCCCTTCCGCATGGGGGACGGCCTTCAACGGGTCGTGGACGCGCGTGCACCGCACCCAGCCGGTGGCCTCGGCCGCGTACGGGTGCGGGATCTCCACGGGCCGGGTGGCGGTCGCGGACGGGTCGATGCCCTGGGCCGCGGTGAAGTCGTCGTCGTAGACGGTGCCGAGGTAGCGGTGCGGGCCGTCGGGGAAGACCGTGGCGACGACCGCGCCCGGGTGGACGCGGGCCGCCCAGGCGGCGACGCGGGCGACCGCCCCGGTGCTCCAGCCGCCGCTGACGAAGCTGCCGCGGGCCAGGCGGCGGCAGCTGTCCACGGCCTCGGCCGGGCCGACCCAGTGGACCTCGTCGAAGGCGTCGTAGGCGACGTTGCGCGGGTGGATGCTGCTGCCCAGACCGCGCATCAGCCGCGGCCGGGCGGGCTGGCCGAAGATGGTGGAGCCGGTGGAGTCCACGCCGATCAGCCTCAGCGCGGGCCAGTGGCGGCGCAGCGGGCCGATGATCCCGGCGCTGTGGCCGCCGGTGCCGACGCTGCACACCAGGATGTCCAAGTGGTCGAGCTCGACGGCGAGCTCGGCGGCCAGGGAGGCGTAACCGGCACTGTTGTCGGGATTGTTGTACTGGTCGGGCCAGTACGCACCCGGCAGCGCGGCGAGCAGCTCGCGCAGCCGGGCCAGCCGGGCGGCCTGCCAGCCACCCTGCGGCGCCGGTCGGTCCACGATCTCCAGCCGCACCCCGTGAGCGCACAGCAACTGCCGCATGGACGGCTCCAGTTCATTGTCGCCGACCAGCACGACGGGGTGGCCGAGAGCCTGCCCGGCAAAGGCGAGCCCGATGCCGAGGGTGCCGGAGGTGGACTCCACGACCGGGGCACCGGACCGCAGTTCGCCGCGCTCGCGGGCACCCATCAGCATGGACACGGCGGCCCGGGCCTTCATACCGCCCGCGGCGAGCCCTTCGAGCTTGGCCCAGAAACCGGGGTGCGGTTCCGGGAGCCCGGCGGTGATGCGCACCAGGGGGGTACGGCCGAGCAGGGTGAGCAGTTCGGGGCGGGCGGCAGGGCGTACGGCGGTCGCGGTCACCGGGAGCCTCCTGCACCGTCGGCGCGGTAGCGGTAGAGGGTGCCGGGACCGCCGTCCAGCCAGAAGAAGGGGTACGGCTCCGCGCACACCGCGCTCACCCCGTGGCCCAGGAGGCGGGGCAGCACGGCGCTGCCGGTCTGGGCGAACATCACCAGCTGCTTGCCGTGCCGCAGGGCGTGCTCCCGCAGCGGCTCGAAGGTCCCGTTGCCCAGCGTCATCCCGGAGACGAGCAGCGCATCGCACCGGCCGGCCTCGGCCGGCGCGTCGGTGACGACCTTCTCGTCCCACTCCGTGGCCCCGCCCTTGAGATCGCACGGAACATAGGTCATCCCCCGCGAACGCAGTGCCTCCAGCAGGGAGTTGACGACGCCGATCACGAGCACCGTCGCCCCCGGCGGCAGGTCGAGCAGCTCGACCACCGCCCGCGCCCGGGCCCGGGACTTCTCCAGCGACGTCCCGGCCGGCAGCGACACGGGCCGGGCCCCGTTGTCCGGGGTATGCGGGGTGACGTGCATGAGGTAGGCGTCGAGGGCGGCCACGCGCACCGGAAGCAGCGGGTGCTCCAGCAGCCGGGCCAGGTCCACGCCGACGCAGTCCTCGACCGCGCTGTCGGGCAGCGCGCCGGGTTCGACCGCGCAGGAGCCGACGGCTTCGGCCAGGCGCAGGCTGAGTACCTCGTTGCGGTAGCCGGTGCCGCGCCCGGTGTGCCGTACGGCCTGCCGTGTGGTGAAGGCCACGGCGATCCGCAGGGCGGCCGGGTCCGGGCCGAGTTCGCCGGCGCGGGCCCGCGCCATGAGTTCGTCGTACGTCGTCACGCGGGCGGACGCCGAGGTGGCGGAGGTCATCGGATCACCAGCCCGGACCGCAGCTCGCCGAGCAGGACCTCGACCCGGTCGCGGGCGCCGAGCCCGTCGGCGTCGCCGACCATGACGTGTCCGAGGTACTCGTTGTTGCTGCCCGCCGCCTTCACCTGCCCGCCGGGCTCGGCGAGTTGCATCTCCAGCACGTCCGGCACGGTCCGCAGGTGGCCGCCGTCCAGCGCCTCGAGCGTGCCCGCGGTCTCCGGGACGAGGAAGCCGATGGCGGCACTGCGCAGTCCGGTGTCCGTGCGCCGCAGGTCGGGTGCGCGGCCCAGGGAGACCTCCACGAAGGCCGCGACCAGGTCGATGCCGGTGACGTGGCGTATGAGCTCGGTGATGCGGTTCCCGGCGGGCCGGGGGTTGACCTCGACCACGCGCGGTCCGGCGGCGGTGAGCTTGATCTCGGTGTGCGCGACGACGCAGTCGGTCAGGCCGAGCGCCTTGAGGGCGCCGAGTGCTGTCTGCTCGGCGGCCTCGGCGTCCGCGGCCGGCAGGGCGGCGGGGAACATGTGGCCGGTCTCGATGAATCCGGGCGCCCCGCCGACGCTCTTGTCGGTCACGCCGAGCACGTGGACCGCGCCCGCGTGCGAGACGGTCTCGACGCTCACCTCCGGGCCGTCCAGGTGTTCCTCGAGCAGCACCACGGGCGCTCGCCGCTGCCCGCGCGCGTTGACCGGGAAGTCGGCCAGCGCCCGTACGACGACGGCGAGTTGGCCCTCGTCGTCCACCCGCCGCACGTACATGCCCGCGCACAGGTCGACGGGCTTGACCACGAGCGGGTAGCCGATCTCCCGTGCCGCCCGAACGATGTCGGCCCACTCCTCGTGCACCGCGAAGCGCGGCCCGGGCACCCCCGCATCGGCCAGTACCCGTCGGGTGGCGTCCTTGCGGCAGGCGTTCCCGACCGCCTCGGGGCTCGGTGAGGGCAGACCGAGCCGCCCGGCCGTCCGCGCCACCGTCGGCAGGTAGTAGTCGCAGGACGTGATCACCCCGTCGAAGCCGAACGCCGCGTGCAGCCGCTCGACGTGAGGCAACAGGGCCCCGGTGTCGTTGGTGTCCGCCGTGATGATGTTGCGCGCCCCGAGCAGTGGGTGTGCCGCCCCTTCGGGCGCAGAGCGCAGGTAGTGATGCAGATCGCGGGTGAGGAACGTGAACTCGTGCCCACCCTCCCGTATCGCCCGTGGCAGCAGTCTGCTCATCGATCCGACCCAGCTCTCGACCACCAGCAGATGAGCCACAGCTCCCCTTTGTTCATGCCGTTTCGTGCGGTGTGGTTCTGACGTCCGGGCAGCCCGACGGAACCTCCCTGAGGAAGCGGGCCGGGCTTTACCGATGAACACGGTATCGGTAATCATTTTCATTTGTCACTACCTCAACGGACCCGACCGGAGACACTCCGTGATCCCACGCGTCCATCGCCCTGCCCTGCTGTGCGCTCTGGCGGCGGCCACGGCGGCCGCGGCGACCGTCCTGCCCGCCGCCCGGGCCGCGGCCGAGCCGCCTCGCTTCGGCACCTGCCCCGGCTCCGCACCGAACCCCCGGCGCCGGAACGCGTCGAGTGCGCCTTCCCGAGGACTGGCTGCGGTGCGGAGAGGCATCAGCGACTGCTCCGCTCGCGTCGGCAGGCGGCGAGTACGCGGATCGATCAGCGGGTGAAGGGCTGCCGAGCAGGATGCTGGGGACACCCCACGCCGTACGTTCCGGCAGCCGTGAACAGTACGGGGCTCAACGCCTACAAGGTGGGTGAGCGGTGTGTGGGGGCAGACACCTGTGTGCCGTTTTCCAAGGCGCGCATGAGCCGCAAGGGGACCCGCAAGAACACGATCAGCGTGCCCAACACCGTGGCGTGACCAAAGCCCCAGATGGCAGTCACCACGACGACGTCGTCCAAGTACTCGACGCCAGGGGGCCGCGCGGAGGCGAGCCACAGAATGAGGCCGGCCTCCGCTGTGAAGTGGGCCGCGGCCATGAGGAGCCAGTACATGACGCCGAATACGGAGTGGACCCACGGCAGCATCACGCGGTAGTTACGGAAGACCCAGGCGTAGAACCTCAGGGGATTCGCCGGTCCGGCCCCTGCTTCAACGGCTCCCCTGGTGGCCGCCACTACGGCGTCGGCTTTGCTGTCCCAGTAGGCGTAGACGACCCGGGCCTCCGCCGCGCACATCAGCATGACAAGCGGAATGACGGTCACCATGGCCGACGCGAACTCGGTGCTCATCTTTGTGGTCACGCGGTAGTTCCCCTCCCCCCGAGCATCAGGTGGACACTAGCGGGACACATCCACACCTTCCACCACCACCGTCCGGACGCCCGGTCCTCGACCAACCGGAAGGAGCCGGACGCGCTGCAACTCTTCTCTCCCGCGCCCGGCATGGCCGGGGCGGTCCAGGCTGAGCTGCCGCGCCCCAGTCACGCTCGAAAACAGGTGGTACAGGCCGAAGGCGCCGGGGCACAAGAACCCGGGCCAGTACCCCGGCCCGGCACAGGACCGGGGTCGCGAGCAACACGGGCGCGCCCTGGCCCGTGACGGTGTGTCAGTCGCGGCAGCGCCGGATGTCTCCACCGCAGGTCCACCAGCAGAAGAATCCGAACAGGATCCCCGCCACGGCTATGAAAGCGGCGGCCCGTCCGACGAGGCCGAGGGACTCCTCCGCGCTCGGATCAGCGCAGTCCGGCGAAGAGATCGGTTTCGGGTACGGCCGCGCCGGTGGCGTCCTGGACACGTACGAAGGTCTCCATGCCCATCAGCTCACCGAACCTCTCCTTGCCCATCCTGAGGAAGAAGATGTTCTCGCCCTGGCTGGCGTGCGCGGCCAACGCGTCGAACTTCTGGCCGCTGAACGCGGTGGTGTCCACCCACGTGGTGATCTCATCGTCGGGGAGGCCGATCTCGGCGATCGCGGCGGCTTCCGCAGGATCCGGCTCCGGCATGTCCTCACCGAACTCGCGCATGATCTCGCCGAACCGCTGCATCATCGAGCGGGGCATCGTGGTCCAGTACACCTTCGGTGTCAGCGCGGTCATCTCCAGCGCCGCCATCGTGATGCGGTGGGCCTGGATGTGGTCGGGGTGACCGTAGAAGCCGTTCTCGTCGTAGGTGACGACCACATCAGGTCGGTAGTGCCGCATGAGTTCCGCAAGTCTGGCCGCGCCTTCCGGCACCGGGGTCTGCCAGAAGGATCCGGGGGCGTCGTTGCTCGGCCAGCCCGCCATCCCGGAGTCGGCATAATCCAGCATCTCCAGATCGCTGACCTTCAGGACGTCACAGCTCGCCTCGAGTTCTCGACGGCGCATCTTGGCGACCGCCGCCGGATCGTGCCCGGGACCACCCGGCTTGACACCGCCCGGTCCGTCACCGCAACCGCCGTCGGTACACGTCACGAGAACTGTGCGGATGCCTTCCGCCGCGTACCGGGCGAGGACGCCTCCGGTTCCGGTTGCCTCATCGTCGGGGTGGGCGTGTACGGCCATGAGCGTCAAGGGTCGGTCAGTCATGAAACGTCCTCCTGCAGAAATACGTCCTGGTCCGAGTGCGCGGCGGGCGTACCGCGATCCCGGGGCCCGGATCCTGGTGGGGCCGACGACCTTGTGGTCTCGGTGTTCCCCGCCCGTGCGGCGCCGGTCCCTCGGTCGGTGTAACCATGCCGGGCGGGCCGGCTGTTCCCGGCGTGGCCGCCTGTCTGTGATCAACGGCCGGCCTGCGCAGCGACTCGCGGTCGGCGTCGGCCAGGTACTCACTCGCCTCGCGCAGTCGGCCGACGACGTGCGGCGGGGCCCACTGGGCAGTTCCGCCTGGGTGGGCAGCGTGGCGGCGCTCTGTTCGCGATCTGACCGCGACCAGGAAACAGCGCCACACCGTCACCCCGGATCTACCGCCGTCTGATCGACGAGCACTCCTCGTCCGAGGCGTTGCGTTGACCACTTGAACCCGCACCGATGAGAGGGCGCAAGCATCCTGTGAGCAACCGCGCGGTCCGGCCAGAGACTGAGAGTCCGGTGTTCATACCTTGCTCGCGACCACCATGTAGTTCTCGGCCTCAAGATCGAACGTGCTCAGTTCCGTTTGGAGTCCGACCCGGTGCAGCTCGACTTCGAGTTCCTCGTACCGGTAGGGCCAGCAGGACAGCAGTTCCGAGCGGACAAGCACCAACCCGGTCGCGTCAACTTGCGCGATCGCAATCTCGATGTGGTGCTCCTCCTCCCAATGCGGCGCGATCTCCCAGCGGTAGACCACGACGGCATCGCGACCGTTCCGGCGGACGAGTCGGTCACTGATCTCCAGCCGGGAACCTCTGGCCCTCACGAGTTCCCAAGTGCGGGATGTGAGTACCAAGCGCCCGCCGGGGCGCAGAAGCCGTGACATCGACTCCAGAGCAGCACCCCTGCCTGTCGCGCCCGCGGCATGGTGAAGCGAGTTGCCAACGCAGAACACCATGTCGAACGTGTTGTCCTGGAAATGGTCGGGCAACTCTTCCCAGTTCGCCCGTACGGCCCGGACGGATGCCCCGAACTCCTCAGACAACTCCGCAGTCCGACGAACCATCGCCTCGCTGGCGTCAGTTGCGACAACCTGCATGCCACGACCGGCGAGGCCAACCGCCAACTGTCCGGTTCCACACGAACAGTCGAGGATGTGAGCGTTCGACGGCAGGAGACTGAGGACGTCGTCGAACGACGCAGCGAACTCGGCTGGAGGCAACTTTGCATCCGAGATGAGCCATTCGTACACCTCGGCAAGTACGTCATAGCCCGTCACAACCACTACCTCCGTCACGCGGCAGACTCACGGCAGGACGTCAGTCCATCAGCGGAGCAAGCCGGGCACCAACGGTTTTCGCAAGGATGGCTCTGACGGTGTTTGTGGGTTGTCAGTTGTCCGTCTGAGTGGATGTCTCACACCAGCCAGGTGGGTCAGACAGGACATTGAGGGGGCCTCCGGCCAAGCTCCTATCAGGTCATGTTCCACCTGGCCGGAGCCATGGAGAACGGGTCCCGGCAGCCGGACAGAACAGTCGCAGGACAGCCCAGCAGGACATCAGTCAGACCATGAGCCACGACCACCGGAACCCGCTACGAGTATCCATGTCGGACCCTTGCCGTACGCCCCATGCCGACCTGTGGAGATGACCGTCAACCCGCTGCTAATATCCGCTCACTTGGGCGAGAACAGGTCGCTTTGCGGGAGGGGGCCAACGGCGCGGAGTTGTCAGCCCGCCCAACCGGCCCTCGCACCCCTCTCGTCGGCGGCATCACCGACGTTGAAGAGCGGACTTGATCTCCCGCAAGGCCAACGGCAGTACTCGGGTACGGGACAGGTCGCCTTGTCCTGACCCGCCTCGCACCTTTCCATGCCTAGACGATTTTCCAGTTGCCGTCCGTTCGTCGACGGCAGCCCTGACGTGGGGGAGACTCAGATGACCAAGACAGACGGCGGCGGCAGATCTCGGGCCGTCGCCACTGCTGTGTTCGCCGGGCTGCTCGGCAGCCTGCCTATCTCGAGCGCGCACGCCGCCGGGGACACCGTCCCTGCGGACTTCAATGGCGATGGCTACCGCGACGTCGTACTGCGGGTGCCCGCCGCCGACATCGCCGGACGCGAGGACGCGGGCGCCGTGATCGTCCTGTACGGCTCTGCCTCCGGGCTCTCGCCGAAGTCCCGCGCCCTGATCACCCAGAACTCCCCCGGCGTCCCGGGAAGCGCCGAGCGGGGTGACCACTTCGGTGCCTCCACCGCCTCTGCCGACCTCGACCGGGACGGATACGCCGACCTGGTCGTCGGCGCGCCCTACGAGGATCTCGACCAGGGTGAGGACAAGGGCATGGTCACGGTCCTGTGGGGCAGCCGATCGGGCTTGGTGTCCGGGCGGACTCTGCCGACGTCCGGCAGCCCCGAGGACTTCGACCGCATCGGCCGGGACGTGGCCGCCGCGGGCAAGGGAATCTCGTCCACCAGTCTGGTGACGGTCGGAGGCTGGAACTACACCCAGACCCTCCGGGGCCCCTTCACCCGATCGAATGGGCCCGCCTCCGCGGAAATGGGACTCGGCGAGTGGTTCGGCTCCGTCGCCGCCGGTGACCTCGACCGCGACGGTCGCGCCGACACGGTGGCGGTGACGGGGCGGGCCGGCGGGTACACCGGCGGCCGGATCCACGTCAACGCCGAAAACCAACCGCAGTGGAGCGTCCCCCTGACCCACGGCGACGCCCTGGTGGCCACCGTCGGCGACGTCAACGGCGACGGATACGGCGACATCGTCGCCGGTGACCCCGACGAGCCCCGACAGCGCGGCGTCGACGGAGAGCACGGCGGGCGCATCCTCATCTGGTACGGCAGTTCGGCAGGGATACCGACCGACGCCACGCCCGTCGTCATTTCCCAGGACACCACCGGCGTCCCCGGATCCGGGGAAAAGGGCGACAAGTTCGGCGCATCGGTCGTGGTCGCGGACTTCAACGGCGACGGCGTCGGCGACATCACGGTGGGCGCGCCCGGCGAGAAACTCGGCACCATCGCCGGTGCCGGCATGGTGACGATCATCCCCGGCAAACGCACCGGCACCCCGGGCTCCGGCGCCTACTCCTACAGCCAGGACACCACCGGCGTCCCCGGCGGCAGCGAGAGCGGCGACCACTTCGGCACCACCATCTCGGCCGGTGACGTGAACCGCGACGGGCGCCCCGAACTCACCGTCACCGCGCACGGCGAGAACAACTACGCCGGGGCCGCGTGGATCCTGCCCGGAGGAACCACCCGGCCCACCGCGACCGGCAGCAAGATGTTCACCACCTCACAGCTCGGGCTCCCCGCCTCCGGATGGCAACTCCTCGGCGGCGACAGCCTCCCCCTGCTGTGACCACATGACGCAGGACGGCCCGGCCCGGGGCCGGGCCGTATACCGGACACCCCGCGAACCCCTGACGTCGAGCGAGCACCTTGGCTGACCGCCCCCGAGTTCGCAGGATGAACCAGCCCCGCTGGCGGCGCCGATCCGGTGGCGGCACAGGGCGGTTGTCGCTCCGTCCTCGCGGACAGAGCAGACGAAGGTGCCGGCGTGGTGTCGCCCGGGGAGGACCAAGCGGTGGTCTCGGGCGCGTCCGGTGACGGATCGGCGGGTGGGATGGCGGCTTCGGCGTATCGTGCTCGGTCCTCGGGCGGCGGCAATGGTGTGGCCCTCGAGGCGCGTGCGAGCAGGTGGGAGCGTCCGGCGACGATAGGGCTGAGGACGGCAAGGACGAGGACGTAGCTCGCGATGAACGGGGCGAGGCGGCCGTCGAGAGGCCTGCGCCGGCGGCCATGGCGCGGAGGAGGAGATGCCCAGAACCCCGGAGAGCACCAGGGCCTCGCGTGCGCCCCACCCCAGGGCGAAACCGAAGCCGAGTCCCGCGCCGACGTTCAGCGGCAGGTAGATTCCGCCGGCGGTCAGCAGACGTCTGCCGCCGCTTCTGAGGTCGTCCAGGTGGAACTCCAGGCCCAGGTAGAACAGCAGGAGTACCAGCCCGAGCGCGGAGAGCATCTCGAAGTCGTGTGCCACCATCACACGCAGCCTCGCGGCGTCCAATCGGTCCGATGCCCAGTTCTGCGGGTGCCCGACACCCACAACCGGTCGGCTCCAGCGGCTGGGGAAAGCGCCAAACTCGACTGTTGGTCCTGCGGTTCCGGCTGAGCGGCAGAAGGGCGCAGCCGCCCCTCAGGAGGTGCGCGGGGTCACCAGGCCGGATTCGTAGGCAAGGACCACGAGCTGGGCGCGATCACGCGCATGGAGCTTGGCCATGGCCCGGTTGATGTGGGTCTTGGCGGTCAACGGGCTGATGACCAGGCGGTCGGCGATCTCGTCGTTGGACAGGCCCTGTGCGGCGAGGGCGACGGCCTCGCGTTCCCGGCCGGTCAGCCCCTCCAGCCCGCTGCCGGCGCGGACGGGGGGTGGCTGGGTGACGTACCGGTCGATGAGCTTGCGGGTGATCGCGGGCGCGAGCAGGGCGTCGCCGCGGGCGGCGACACGTACGGCGTGCAGGAAGTCCCCCGGCACGATGTCCTTGACGAGGAACCCGGCGGCGCCGGCGCGCAGCGCGTCGAAGACGTACTCGTCCATGCCGTAGTTGGTCAGTACGACGACGTGTACGCCGGCCAGGGCCGGGTCCGCGGCGACGCGCCGGGTCGCTTCGATGCCGTCCATGACGGGCATCTGGATGTCGATGAGCACGACGTCGGGCAGCAGCTCCTTGATGAGCGCCAGGCCCTCTCGGCCGTCGGCGGCCTCGGCCACGACCTCGATGTCGTCTTCGAGGTCGAGCAGCGCGCGGAAGCCGCTGCGGATGAGCGGCTGGTCGTCGACCAGCAGGACCCGGATCACGACGCTCCGTTCGTGGGGAGTTCGGCCTGGACGGTGAAGCCGCCGGCGCTGCGCGGCCCGGTGCGCAATCGGCCGCCCAGGGCCGTGACGCGTTCGCGCATGCCGAGCAGCCCGAGGCCGGGCGTCGGCGCGGGGAGCGGGGTGGCCTTTCCGTCGTCGTCGACGCGGATGGCGAGGGTGTCCGGCCGGTATTCGATGAGCACCGAGGCAGTGGTCGCGGCGGCGTGCCGGGCGACGTTGGTGAGCGACTCCTGAACGATCCGGTAAGCGGTACGGCCCACCGCGGCCGGCACGGCGTGCGGATGTCCTTCGGTCGTCAGCGTCGTCTCGAGGCCGGTTGTCCGGAACCCTTTCACCAGGTTCGAGATGTGGTCGAGTCCGTGCGGCGGGGTGGTGTCGTCGTCGCGCAGCGCCTCAAGGGTCGCGCGCAGTTCCCGGCTCGCCTCCCGGCCGGCTTCCTGGATCGCCAGCAGGGCCTCCGGCACCCGCTCGCCGCGGCGCCGGGCCACGTGGACGGCGACCTCGGACTGCACCTTGATGACCGAGATCTGGTGGGTGAGCGAGTCGTGCAGCTCCCGCGCGATGCGCAGCCGCTCCTCGTCGGCCCGGTGCCTGGCGGCCTCCTCGCGGGTGCGCTCGGCCTCGTCCGCCCGCCCTTCGGCCTGCCGCACCGCCTCCCCCGCGGCGAAGGCGGCGATCAGCCAGGCGAGCTCAAGGGTGTTGCGGGCCTGCGCCACGACCTCGCGCGCGGGCCCGTCGTGGAAGACCAGGGCGGTGAGGTGGAGCACGGCCACCAGGCCCACGGACGCGACCACCGCGACGGCGCGGTGTCCGGCACGTACCGCGCCGTAGACGGCAACCAGGTAGGAGACGGCGAGCACCTCGAACCCGGCCGCCAGGGAGCCCACCGCAGCCAGCCCGGTGACGGCCAGGACCACGAGCGGTGCCCGGCGGCGCGCGGCCAGCGCCAGCCCGCCGGCCGCCAGCAGCACGCAGCCGAGCAACCCCCGGCTCCCGGCCGGGGGTTGCCCGGACAGCCCGGTGCCCAGCAGCAGCGCCGCCACGCCGACGGCTGTCGCCCAGTCGGTGACCGGGGCCGGGAGAGCGAACCGTCCTTTGTCCATGGGTGCACGGTAACCGGGTGCGGTTGTGGGCGAGTCCGGCTCCTGGACGAGTGATCGGCTACCGCGTATGCGGTATCGGCGCGCCGTCTGCCGCATCCGCGGTATCCGGATGCCCCGGATGCGGCAGGCGAAAGTGCCTGCGTCCGCTGGACGATCGGCACGGGCCCGGCGCGCATGCTCAGGATGCATCGAAAGACGCATCGAACCTCGCAGTCAGCGACGGAGAAGGAGGAGAACGGCATGAGTGCTTCAGCAGTGCTGATGGTGGCCGCCGAGGGCGGGATCATCGGCGACGGGCGGACCGGGGCCAACCTGGCCTTGGCGGCAGGGCTGCTCGGCCTGGCTGTCGGCTGGCTGGCCCTGGCCCGCGCCGGTGGTCGGATCAGCATCGGCAACGCGCGCACCGGCGGGATGTGGGCCATCGCGGTGGGTCTGGCCGGCACGGCCCTCGCGGTGCTGCACCTGGCCACCTCCAGCGGCGGTCCCGGCACCGGCAACGGGCTCGTCGGCGCCATCGTCGCCCTCCCGCTGGGGCTGGGCGCCGCGCTCCTCGGCCGCCGGGCGCTGACCCGCTCCCGCGGCGCCGGCCGGCCGATCGATCGGATGACCGTCTGACCGCCACCGGGTCACGCCGTGCGTGCGGCCACCGCGCGCCGGACCCCGGAGAACCGACCGGGTGCTGCGGCGGAAGCGGCAGGACCGGGCGGAGGCACCGACGGCCATCACCGCGCCGACCACCGCCCCCGGCGGCCGACCGATGTCACGAATCGAGTCGCCGGCTTGTCATCAAGAGGACGGCATCCCACAACGGGGCGCCCAGCAACATCGTCCCCACAGAGCGGAGACAACGTGTCAGTCGCCTTCGTCACGGTCACCATTCTCGGCGCCGTCTTCAACGGTGCCGCCGCCGTCACGTACCTGATCGGCCATGAATACCCCAAGACCCAGGCGGACATGAAGGGCATACCTCGGAAGTATGTACCGGCGCTGGGCACGTTGCTGGCAGCGGGCACGGTGGGGCTGCTGGCCGGGCTCGCCGTGCCACTACTGGGAACTCTCGCCGCCTCCGGCCTCGTGCTGTACTTCATCGGCGCGATCATCGCCCACCTGCGGGTGGGCTCCCGCGACATCGTAGGCGGGATCGCGTTCCTGGCCACCGCGGTGGCCGCCCTCACCCTGGGCCTGCTCCACCACGGCCCCGGGTAACCCGCCGGATTCACAATCTGTGCCCGCCAGTGCCCGCCACCACAGTGGCCGTCGCCGGGCTCCTGCCCCGCCGAACCGCCAGGAACATGCCTCGAGCTGCTGCCAGCGCCGAGCGGTTGGCGTTCTCGGAGACCTGGCCGCCCAGGTGGCGCGGCGATGGCAGGTACCGAGGGAACCGCTCGCCGTCCGGCCGTCAGGTGAGAAGTGCCCGGACTTCGGCGAACGACATAGGACGTTCGGGAGCGGGCAGACCGGTGAACAGTTTGCGCTGTCTGCGCGAGTCCTCAGCGGCGCGCTGCCGGTCCCTGCGGCGCTGTTCGGGCTGGAGCATGCTCAGCAAGGCTTCACTCGAAGGGTCGGCCGGGCGGGCCACATGCGTGCTCAGCCAATCGTCCTGCTCCCTGCGCAGAGCGGAGACCTCGGTCTCCAGGGCGTGATCGATGGGCCGGTGTTCGTCACCGGTGAGCAGTTCGCCGAGAGTCCGGGACTTGACGAGCTGGATCGTCCCGTAGGCCTCGGACGTCCGACCGAGACGGACGCGCAGGAGGATCAGCCGCTCGTACGCGTCGAGCCGGCCAGCCAGGAATCCAATGCGCTCTTCGACCCAGGTGAGGGAACCACGGGACCTCTCCATCAGCTCCACGACCCGGGCCAGATGCTGCTCCGCCCGGATGAGGTCTCCGCTCGACTCGGCGACGGCCGCCAGGCCGTGCCGGGCCGACGCCTCCACCTCCCAGTGGTCGCCCGGACCGTTCACCGTGGCCAGAGCCGTCTCATACGCGGCTCCGGCCTCGGGAAGCCTTCCGAGTCGCAGATGGCACGTCCCGATGGCGGAGTGGACGAGGCCTGTCAGGGAGCCGGGCGACGGCGTGAACGACGACAAGGTGTCGAGGGTGGCGCGGAGCTGATCCAGTGCACGTTCCGGATCCGTCCTCACCAGCGCGAAGCCGTGGAACGCGGCCGTGCCGGTGTCGAGCACCTCCGAGTAGCGGGCGAGGTGAGCCCGTGATTCCTGCTCCCTCCCCGTCTGCCGGCTGGTCAGATACGCCCACCAGATGCCGTCGGCGAGCGAGGGGGGAACGACGGGATGCGCGTACGTCGAGGTGAGTTCGATGAGCGGTGGCGTCGTATCCTCGGTCAGCAGCGGCACCAGGTCGTGGAACCGCCGGTAGGCCGTCTCGATATCACCGGCACTGAATGCGGCAACGCCGGCTCGGTGCAGCGAGCAGGCGCGCACGGCGGGATGCTTCATCACCTCGGTGGAGCCGGTGTGCGTGTCGAGGACCGCCCCGGCGAGCGCCCGCTCCGCGAACGCCTTGGCCGACGCCATGTCGCCGGAGTGGACGATGTGCAGTTCCGTGAGGGTCAGGGCGGCGAGCCAGGACACGGGACCGGACGACGAACGGTAGGCCTTCTCCAGATGTGGGAGGGCCGCGGCGGGGCGTGCGATGTCGATCGCGTAGAGCGCCGCGTCCAGACGGTACGCAGAGACCGGCGCTGGTTGCGGATCGGCCTCGGCCAGCGCGATGGCCTGCTCGTACCTGTCCAACGCCTCGTCGGGCTGCCCCAGTTCGCGGTGCATCGCGCCCAACATATGGTGGAGCCGGGCGAGTCTCTGTGGCCTGACCCCCGAAGGATGGTCGGCGAGCACGCGTTCGCCGACCACGATCGCCTCCGCGTACCGTTCCCCCTCGACGGCGAGTCCCACGAGGTGCAGGTTCATCTCGAAGACCCCGGCCTGATCGCCCTGTGCCGCGTACAGGCGCCGTGCGGCGTTCCACTGGTCGTGTGCCGCCTGCTCGTCGTCCAGTTGCCGGTAGGCGTCGCCGAGGGCGTCGTGCAACCCCGCCGACGGCGGGCCGTCGCCGATCCGCAGCAGGACTCGCTCACCGACGGCCAGGAGCTGCCTGGGAACGGAGAGTTCGGGATCGTCGGGCAGCCGGCCGTAGTGTCTGCTCAGATGATCGGTGACATGAGCGAGCAGATCCTCGTCGTCGCTCTGCAGGGCCAGCTCCGTGGCCGAAACGCTGTCCTGGAAGGCCTCATGGCGCCTGGCGAAGGCGGCGTGCGCCCGGGCGCGCAGGCTCAGCGCGACCGTCCTGTCCTCGGGCGTCCCGATCTCGTCGAGAATGCCGAAGGCCTCCTCGATGCCGCGTTGCGCCGACTTGAGCCGGCGGATCCTGTCGGTGGGACCGCTCGGCCGGTGGTCGAGGTACATGCGGGCCTGCCAGAGCAGGGTCCCGGACCGGCCCGTCAGGGTGCCGCCGTGCAGGCTTGCCTCGACGGCGAGTTCCGCCCAGGCGAGGCACTCGTTGTCGTCTCCTCGCTTCTGGGCCGCCCGGCTGAGGTCGAGCATGCCGGCCAGCACATCGTCGTCGACACCGGAGGACAGCCGGACGAGAGCCGCACCACGGTCGGGTGAGCGCTCCAGGATCCGCAGCACCCCTTCGACCCGACGCTCCCCGAGCCACTTCCGCACGCCGCGTGTCCTTGCCATCAGGCCGCGTCCAGGCGCTGACGCACCGCTTGGTGCAGCCGGGACGGGGGACGGCGCCGCTCGGCTGAGATCAGATGACGCTGCAGAGCCTGCAGCAGTCGCCGGTGCTCTTCCCCTGTCATACCTTGAGAGCTCGTGAGTGCCTCACGTCCGGCAACGCCGTAGAAGTCGGGCCCCCGCAGCTGTTCTTCCAGGAGACGCTCGGTGCGTGCCGTCAGTTGTTCCTCCGTGACCGTGCGCGCGAGACGTGCGCGGACGAGTTCCAGCAGAGCGCCGCGCAGTGCCTCCGCACGTCGGCGCGCCCTGGCGTCGGACGGCTCGGCCGAGCCGAAGTACACCAGGAGCAGCACCACGAACCCGAGCGACGCGATCCATCCCCGGGCCGTGAACAGGACCACGGCACTGCCGAGACTCAGAGCGAGGCTCAGCACGAGGAGCGTTGTGATGATCGGGCCGGCGTTGCGGGACGCGCGGAAGAGCGCAGCCGAACGGTTCACCGCGACACACGCGGTCAGGGCCAGTGCCACGCTCAGGGCCGAACCCGTGCCGTCGGCGAAGGCCAGGACGAGCAGTCCGGCCAGGACCAGAAGAAGGTGGCGCATCGCACTCACGGGAGCTCCTCAGGCCAGCCGGTAGGTCTGGTCGATCTCGGCGCGTCTGCGCAGCAGGGGGATCAGCTGCGCGGCTCCGTCGACGGCGACGGTCGCCGTGAGGTTGAACCGGGCCAGGAGGGGTGCGCCGTCCGGGGCGTCCACCAAGAGCCGCAGTTCCCGGTCCGGTTGCAGACGACCGCCGCCTGAGCGGAAGTCCCAGAACGCCCGGGAGAATCCCCTGCCGGACGTGACGACCGTGGGCTCGTGGACGTTGCGTGTGCTGGCCCGTTCACGGCGGGTGTCGATTTCGAGCACCGAGGGGATCACGGCGAACTTCAGGCCGGCCTCGACCGTGGTGGTGATCTCGAGCGGCTGGTCGCCGTGGACCTCGCGCGGGGACATGTCCCGCACGACGGCGGACGCCGTGGGCCTCAGGTCGACCGTCAGCCGGGCCCGGCGGAAAGCGCAGCCAGGGCTCGGATGAAGTACGCACAGCAGGGAGATGTCCCAGCGCGCGACGCCCGGGCCCAGCTCAGAAGCAGGGGCGTCTGTCACACGCTCGACCGGTCCGAGGGCGAGCGCCACCCGGTTGCGGTGTCGTAGCAACGCCACGTCGTGATCGTCGACGACGACCTCGCCGCGGCGCACCATCGCCTTCAAGTCCGCCTCGTCGACTTCCAATTCCGAGTCGAACAGTGCCCGGTACCTCGCGTCGGTCGTCATGGCGTCGCTCCTCACCCGTTTCCGTCAGCACCAGTCGCCGATCAGCGTGAACGGCGCCCAGCAGTAGAGGGAGCCCCAGCCGGGCACCCTCATCGTCTCCAGCGTGGCGGCCCTCAGCGCATCGGCCTTGGCGAAACCCGGACCGCTCAGCAGATGGTCGTAGAACCGACGCATGAAGAACGCCGTCGAGTCGTCTGCGACGGACCACAGGCTCACCAGCAGGGACGAGGCCCGCGCGTAAAGGAACGCACGGGTGAGGCCGATCAACTCGTCGCCCGAGTGATGGAGACTGATCCCCGTCTCGCACCCGCTCAGCGTGACCAGTGAGGCGCGCATGCGCGGCATGCCGAAGATCTCACCCGCTGTCAGTACGTCGCTGCCGTGCAGTTCGAGTCCGGACCGCAGCGGATCCCGTGGGTCGAAGGCGGCGTGTCCCGCTATGTGCACCAGGTCGGCGTCGGCCAGGGCTCGCTGGAGGTTCCCCCGGGTGACGGCCGCGCCGAGACGCACCTCGGCACCGAACCGGTCGCCGAGCATGGCTGCTTCGGCCGCCGCGTCCGGGAGGTTCTGCCGCGAGTCGCCGAAGACCGCCATCGTCCTCGGCCGGTCGGGTACGGCACGCTCGCGGCCGGTCCGGCTGTGGCGCAACACCGTCACGCTCGGTGCGTAGACCACCGGGTTGCGCTCGATCAGATGCTCTCCGCCGACGCGCAGCGCGTGCAGGGGCAGACGGTGCAGGGCGCCATGGGGGACGAGGCAGACGATATCGCCCGGCTCGCTCCATTCGGCCAATGGGCGCACGACATCGTCGTACTGGTGCAGGAGTTCGGGCATCTCGGCGAGGTCCCGGACGCTGCGGTGCGAGTCGAGGTTGGCCGAGACGAACAGCGCGAGTTCCTCTTGGCTCACGTCGAGCAGCGCCGCCTTCGGGCAGTCCCAGTCGGCCCGCACACCGAACACGGCGAGCCGTCCGGACATGCTGACGTACTCCAGCAACACGACACGCCGGCCGTCTCCCACCATGAAGGAGGGCCCCCTTCCCCCGAACGCGTCGCCCCGCGGCTTCCCCCGGGCCAGACAGTAGGGCAAGGTCCTTCCTCGCGGGCGCCGAACCCTTCAAGTCACCCCTCCCCGGTCGGCCGCGCGTTCATCATCGGCGGGAAGCGGGACTCAGCCGACGTCGAAGACATTCGGCAGGCGGAGGCGGTACCGAGTGCGGTCGTGCCGCTTGAGTGCCTCCAGCTCGGGAGCCCGGTACAAGGGGGTCACGGTGCACCGTTCGGCGGTCGATCCGGTCTGTTCCAGCAGGGCGTTGACGGCCTGCCGGGCCGAGGAGTTGGCGCCCTCCATGGTCGCGAGATCGATGGGCACGGCCACGTAGTCACCGGCCAGGAAGAGGTTGGGGATCCTCGTGGCCGACCGCGGGCGGTGGTGGAAGGTCCCCACCGGATGGATGAGCAGTTGCTCCTCGTTGACAGGGTGCGGGGTGCCGAGTCCGTCCACGGCCGGATCGAGGAACCAGGAGTGCAGCACGGAGTCCTTGAGGACCGTACGGCCGCTGTCGTTGAGCGACGCCTTCAACTGCGCCCACACCTCGCGGGCCACTTCGGTACGGGTGCACTGCTTGGCCGTCCTGCCGTACAGGATGCCCGGACGGTCCCACTCGGAGACGTCCACGGACAGACAGTCCGCGACCGTCCCGTCGCCGAAGTCGGCCGGGAAGTCGTGGCCCGGCCAGTGCTGGGCCTGGGCGATCGCGGTCAGCGACCACGGGGAGTCGATGAGGTCGAGGTGGCCGTGCAGGATCGGCGTGCGTTCGGTCAGATAGAACTGGATGCCGGTCATCCAGTCCGTCTCCAGCCTGTCGCACTCGGCCAGTTGGGGGTCTGCGGCGCGCACGGCGGAGTTCCATGTGCGGCGGGCGTGCTCGACCGGCATCGCCGAGATGTAGTGGTCGGCGGTGACGGTCCGGCGCGCGCCCTGGGGGTCCTCGACGACGGCCCCGGCGATCACACCCCCGTCCAGGGTCAGGTCCCGTACGGTCCAGCCGACGCGGAACTCGACCCCCAGTGATCCCAGGTACGTCACCCAGGGGTCGATCCAGGCCTCGTTGGTGGGCGCGTTGAGGATCCGGTCCAGTGGTCCGTCAGCGCCGCGCCCGAGGAGGTTGAAGACGAAGGCCTCCAGCAGGGTGGCGACCGTACGGGTGCTGGCCTCCTCCGCCTTGGTGGCCACGATGTTGCGGGTGATGCCGACGGCGAGTATCCGCTGGTAGTCGTAGGACATCCGTCCGGCCCGTACGAAATCCCACCACGGCGTCCGCTCCCATACGTCGTCGCGGCGCTCGTCGCAGCTGGTGAGGAAGACCAGAAAGCGGTTGGCGAAGTAGAGGGCCTCGTGGAGGGGGAGGTTGAAGGCCGTGTCCAGGACCGAGGTGAAGGCGCGGCGGATCTCGTCGGGGGTGAGTTCGGCCGGGGTGTTGCCGGGCCAGGGGAGCGGGATCCGGATGTCCTCGCGGCCGCCCGACCGGGCGAAGAGCATTTCCTTGGGGGCGACGAGGTTGTCGTGGACACCGCCCGGATTGCCGGGGAACGGGATGCGCCGCATGGTGTCGGGCAGGTTGTGGTAGATGCCGGGGATGAAGCGGAAGCCGTGCTCCCCCGGCAGGGGGCGGCGACCGCCCGTGCCGCTGCCGGGTACGTCCATGCTGCGGGCCTTGCCGCCCAGTGCCTTGCGCTCGTAGACCGTCACCCCGAAGCCGCGCTCGGCGAGTTCGTGCGCGGCCGTGAGCCCGGCGACGCCGCCGCCCAGTACGGCCACGGTCGGCGCCGCCGCGCCGTTTTCGGCCGAAGCCCGCTGAGTCGTTCCGAGGGCGACCCCGCCGGCAGCCGCGGCGGTGCCCAGGAATCTTCTGCGCGTGGTGCCGCTCATCGCTTCCCCTTACCGTCGGTAACACGGGCGCACGACGATAGGGGCGAGGCGACGATCCCGGAAGGTGACGGGCGCGACTTTGGCTTGATGGCGCATCACCCGGCGGCGGTGTCCCTTCCGGCGTGGCCCAGCCCGGGCGGGCCGAGCGAACAGCGGCTTCCTGGAGAAGCGGCTGCCGGGAAGGGGGCCGGGCCACCACGGTTCCCCGTGACCTGCGGCAGGGGTAGGTGATGGCCCGGCTGGAGGGGGCTCAGCGGGTGAAGGTGACCCGGTGTTCCTTCAGGGAACCGCAGTTGGAGCCGTACACCTGCACGTACGTGTTGGCGATGCTGCCACCCCAGTCGACGCAGTGGCCCTTGCCGTAGGCGTACGTCGGTCCGGCGTACGACGTGAACAGGCCCTCGTCGTAGTGGCTCTCGTCGGTGTCCGGGACGTAGATCCAGGCGGACATGTTCACGGCCTTGCCCGGGTTGTTGCGGATGGTCGCGACGCAGTTCTGGCCGTTGGAGGCGTTGTAGGTCAGGTAGACGGTCCCCAACGAGCCGACGGTCGCCGAGTTGACCGTCTTGTAGCCGCTCCCGCAGACCTTCTGCGGTGTGGTGTTGGGCGCGGCCGAGGCCGGCGACGCCAGGGCGGTCATGGTCCCCACGGACAGTGCCGCCACGGCGGACGCAGCCAGAACGGAACGGGTGAATCGCATATTTCCCCCTTGCAACTCTTCGAGGTGGTTGCTCCTGCATGGTGTGACCCGCGGGGCATGCAAAGGGTTGTGCGTCAGTTCGCAGGAAAATCAGGGGAGTTGGGGGACGGTGCGAGCGGAGGGCGCTCGGCGGGACCACGGGTGCCACAGCGTTCCCAGACTGCGTCCCTTTTACTCGCGAGTCACTTGTGGCACACGTGAGATCCAGAGGATCTGTGCAGGGGTGTCACACAGACTGCACACCACCCTTCCAAAGTCTCGTTAGCGTTACGGCTCGATCCCACGTGCGAACGTGACCAGGCCGCGGCCGGCGAGCCGCCGGAACAGCCAGATCGGGAAAAGCACACATGGACTACTGCTCGTCGTGCCGTCGCCACCTCAACGGCGCCCTGGTCTGCCCGGGGTGCGGCGCCTACGCCCCGGACATCGACCCCGGTGCCGTCGACGGCCGGCCGGGCCCGGCCCTCGTGCCCACCACGGCTCCGGGCGCACCGGCCGCCTGGGAGTACCCGGCCGCCACCGGCACCTGGCACGACGGCACCGTCTGGGACGAGACCCCCGCGCGTTCACCGGAGGACCCCGGCTCCGGCTCGTCCGACGCGTACGACTCCCCGGACACCGACTCGGCCGAGGGTTTCGAGGCCCGGCCGCAGGGGCGGGCGGCCCGGCGTCGCCAGATGGCCCGCTGGAAGAAGAACCAGCGCCGGGCCGTGGTCGCGACGGCGGTCGCGCTCGTCGGAGGCGGTCTGACCGTCGCCGCGATGAACGGGAACGCGAAGCCCGGCGTGCAGGCGGCCACGACGCCGCAGGACACGACCATGGGCGGCTCCGTGGGGGAGGCGCCGACGTACACCGAACCGACGTCGAAGCAGGCCGAAGCCCCGCGCTCCGAGTCCGCCCCCACCACGCCGTCCGGCGCCGACCGGGCGTCGCGCCACCAGCAGTCCCGGGCCGCCGACCCCCGCACCACGCCGGCCGCCCCGCGGACGGACGCGGCGGCCACGCCCCGCGAACTGCCGCTGACGACCCCGCCCCGGCGCAAGACCGTCACGGACACCGTCGACACGGCCACCGGCGACGCCGGTTCCGCCGCGTCCAAGGCCACCGAGCCGACGACGGAGCCGGCCGCCGGGTCCGGGGACTCGGAAGCGCAGCAGCCGCAGTCCCCCTCGACACCCCCGCCCGCGGCGACCACTCCGCCCGAGACGTCTCCCTCCGACACCAAGCCCAAGGAACTCTGCCTGCTCGTCATCTGCCTCGGCTGAGAGCACGCGGCCACCGGTAACCGGGGGCCGCGCGCGACCGCCCCGCCGAACCGGAACCGCGAGGCCCCGTACGACCGTCTCCGAACTCGTCGCGCACCGCCGGGAAACCGCCCCTGAGGCGGCCCGGCCTGCTGCGCGGCGGGCGGAGGCCGACCGTACAATCCTCGCGACCAAATCGGGGGCGACATCAGCGGGGGAGTCCGCGTGGAAACGATCATCGTGCAGTTGCCCGGTCCCACACAGTGGGGTGCGCGGGAGACGGGCAGTCCCGAACTGATCCACCTGGGACCGGGGGACATCGCGGACTTCGGACGCGGCGGGACGGGAGTGCGCATCGTGCTCACCGACCCCGGAATCTCCCGCCGGGCCGGGCAACTGGAAGCAGCGGGTGACTACTGGAGGCTGTCCAACTTCAGCCGCAGCGTGTCGTACGTGGTGGAGAACCTGGAGGGGGCGGGCGAGTACCTCACCGTCGCACCCGGGCGCCTCGGGGCGCCCGTGCCCTTCGAGTTCTCCCGTGTGGTGCTGCCCGCCCTGTCCGGCACCGCCACGTTCAAGGTGTTCGCACCCCAGCACGCCTATCTCGGCGAGCAGTCCGTGCCGGGCGGCGGCGAACAGACCGTCCACCCCTTCGCCCTGGACCCGACGTCGAAGTACTTCCTCGTCCTGGTTGCCCTGTGCGAACCCCGCCTGCGCGACCCCTCCGACTCGGCGCTTCCCGGCGTCGGCCAGATCGTGGAGCGGCTGCGGCCCCTGGAGTCCTGCCGGGACCTGACCCGCTCCGCGGTCAACTACCACATCGACTACCTGGCCTTCGCCAAACTGCGCCTGGACCTCGGCGAGGAAGCCACGACGGCGGCCGACGGCGGCCGCACCGGCGCCAAGCGCACCCGGCTCGCCTCCGTCGCCCTGCGCTTCGGTCTCGTCGGCGAGGAGCACCTCGGTCTGCTGCCGCCGCGCGGCGCGGGCCGCCTCTCCGACTCGCAGGAGGCCCGGGCATGACGACGCCCGAGGAACGGGACGACGAGCTGGAAGCGCCCCGCCCGCCCGGGCTCCCGGAGGGCTTCCGCATCGAGGGCTGGGAAGTGGGCGCGGTCATCGGCTCCGGCGGCTGGGGGACCGTGTACGAGGCCCGAACGGTCGCCGACGGCACGCCCGTCGCGGTGAAGGTGCTCCCGACCGGCGCCCTGGGGCCCGGGCAGCGCGCGGCGCTCGGTGAACTCGTGGCGCGCGAGGTCCGGTTCAGCGCGGAGGCCGACCATCCCCACCTCGTCCGCACCCACGCCGTGTGCACCGTCGAGGCACCGGAACTGCCCGCCCTGGACGGCGCGATCGCGCTGGTCATGGACCGGGCCGAGGCCAGCCTGAAGGACGTACTGGACGCCGCCGGGACGGGCGGGCCGATCGCCGACTCCGGCCGCGTGCTGCGCGGAGTCGCCGCCGGACTTGCCCACATGCACGACGCCGGATGGGTGCACGGTGACCTCAAACCCGCCAACGTGCTGCTGGGCCCGGGCGGCCGGGTGTGGCTGGCCGACTTCGGCCTGGCCACCGAACTCGACGGCACCCACGCCCACCTGCCGCCGCTCGGCACCCTCGACCACCTGCCGCCCGAGTGGTGGTCCCAGCGCACCGGCACCCAGGGCGCCGTCGTCCGGCCCACCGCCGACATCTGGGCCTTCGGCGTCCTCGCCCACCAGGTCCTCACCGGCGGGCTCCACCCCTTCCCGGGGGCGACGGCCCGGGCCCGCTCGCTCGCCGCCCAGGCCTACGCGCGCGGCACCGCGCCCCTGCGGCTCGACGCCGGCCTCGACGAGGACATGCGCCGGCTGATCGCCGACTGCCTGGCCCCGGACCACGCCGCCCGTCTGCCGCACACGGCCGGCAGCGTCGCCGCCCGCGTCGAGGCCGCCACCGCCGGTCCGCACCGCCGCCGAAGACGGGTGCCCGCCGTCGCGGCCGGGCTCGTCGTCCTGACGGCCGCCGCGGTGGCCGGGGCGGCCCTGCTCGGCGGAGGCGAAGGGGGCCTCACCCGGGACGACGAACGCGACCGCGGCACCCCCACGGCCGCCGGCACGCCCAGCCCGCCGGCCGGTGAGATCCCTGAGGACTCCGACGTACCCGAGGCGCTGCGCCCCGTCATCGCCCGCGCGGCCCACCGCTGCACCGACGAGGAGATCACGCCCGCCCTGCTTGCCGCGCTGATCAAGGCGGAGAGCAACTTCGACGCCAAGGCCTCCCGCCCGGAGAGCGAGGAGTACGGCATCGCCATGTGGACGCCGTCGGTGTTCCGGGCCTGGGCGATCGACGGGGACGGTGACGGCGACAAGGACCACATGTCACCGCCGGACGCGATCTCCACCATGAGCCTGTACGTGTGCTGGCTCGACCAGCGCTTCAAGCAGGAGGGTCTGCCGAAGAAGGACCTTCCCGCGCTCGTCGCGGCCGGCTACCGCACCAGTGACCGCGCGGTCATCGAGGAGCGCGGCGTGCCGGAGCGGGTGCGGCCGCACGTGGACAAGGTGCTGCGCTACCTCGCCGAGTACGAGGACTGAGACGTATCGACGCGAGCGGTGGGCGGGGCCGCAGCCCCACCCACCGCTCGTCCCCCGTTCCCGTCACGGCCGCGGCGAGCCGCACTCCGGGACGTTCGGCAGCCGGTTGTCCGGCGAGCTGATGTAGATGTTGGAGATGTAGCCCCCGTACTGGGGCAGATAGGCCCACCAGTCGTTGGTGTAGGGCGGCACGCTGACCACCTCGCCCCGGGTCTGGCAGCCCACCAGCACCTCGACCCCGGCGGGGAGCCGGGTGATCCGCTCGTCGCCCGTGGCAGGTCCCTTGCGGACGTTGACGAGCTCTCCCCAGGTGCCGAACCAGGTACCGGCGGGCCGTACCCCGCCCGGCACGTTCAGCGAGCGGGTCAGCCGGCCGATGTCGGTGTACGCCTTGCCGTACGACGTGCCGGACGCGTGCAGTGTCAGCACGGCCACGATCGTGCGGTCGTTCGCGCCCACCGTGCCGGTGGTGTGCAGTGCGGGGCGGGTGAGGTCCACGGCGGCGGCACCGGGAGCGGCGGCTGACTGCGCGGTCGTCGCCGAGGAGGTCGCCTGGGATCCGCACGTGCCCTTCGCGTACTTCCCGGACCAGCCCTGCTTCACCGCCCAGGGCCGGTCGAACGACCCCGCGACACCGAAGTGCTGGTCGAACTGGTCGGTGGCGGAGCAACGGGTGGAGCGGCGCAGGTTGTCCATGATGAAGGTGCGAACGGGCGCGGGTGCCTTCTCCAGGATGTACCGGTAGACGGCCACCGTGTCCCGGGCGGACATGGCCGTGTAGCCCCAGAAGCCCGCGTACTCGGCGGGCGGTGCCGCCGTGTCGCGCAGACCGACCTCGGGCCGGTCGAGCATCCGCTCGATGATCGCCGGGCCGCCGTACGTCGACCAGTAGTGGTTCGCGGCGTCGTCGTCGCTGCCGCGCAGCATGGGCTCAAGCCGGGCGCGGTCGGCCGCGGGGATGACGTAGTCGGGCCCGCGATTCCACAGGAAGTCCAGCGCCAGCAGGAGTTTGACGACCGATGCGGACCGGAACCGCGCGCTGTCGTCGACCCGTTCGGTGAACGTGCCGGTCTGGCGGTCGAAGACGGCGACGCCGGCGGTGACACCGGGCGGGATCAGGGCGGCTGTTGAGCTCTGGACGGTCCCGGCCGCCCTTTCCGTCCGGGGCTGTGCCGCGGCACCGCTCGTGAGTGACGCGACCGTGACGACGGCCGCGAGCGCGGCGGCGCCGCGCAGGAGCATGCGCATGGTTGCCCTTCCTGGATCGCCCGGTTGTCCGACGGGACCTCGGCCCGCGGCGCCACGATAGGAGCCCCGTCGGGACGGGCGCTCCTGACGGATGTCAGGGCTGCGGCAGAGCGGGCGACCTGAGGCTTCGACCCTGATAGGTGTCAGGTGTCGGCGGTGCGGTGACGCCCCGTACGGTCACGGCAGCGAGCGACGGCCGGCCCGGGGAGCCGGTCGCCGTGCTCGACCTGACCACCCCACGGCAACGAAACGAAAGAGGGCTCATGAGCCGCCGATCACTCACGACACTGCTGGCCGCCGGGGGCGCCGCCGCGGTGATGGCGCTCCTTCCGACCGCCGCCCAGGCCCAGGCGTTCTCGGGCGGCAACTACGGCCTCTACGGCATGGAGGGGCAGTACCCCACCACCTCGTTCTGCTCGGGTACGTTCCGGCAGATCGGGCCCACCCAGCACGCCGAGGGCATGGCCCTGAAGTACTTCTACTCCGACAAGTGCGGCTCGTTCGCCCGGATCGAGAACTCCCGGCCCGGCTGTGCGGCCGTACTGCAGCGTTCCAACAACAGCACGGGCCGGAATGACGGCTGGGTCTCCGAGACCGTGGACTCCGGCATCAACTACGCCTACACACAGATGGGCAACAACCTCAACGGCCGGGTCTCGCGCGCCCTGCTCTCGTGCGACGGCCACGACCTGGTGAACACCGCCTGGTACTGAGCCCGGCACGCCACACGCTTGCGGCGGACCACCGATCTCGCGGTGGTCCGCAGCAGGCGCGTTCAGGCGGCGGTGCGTCAGCAGTCCGGGACTCCCGCGATCTTCTGCCCGCCGCGGATGTACAGGTTGTTCACCCAGGCGATGTCGCTGCCCGAGAACTCCATGACGGCGGTCCACCAGTTGTTGGTGCCCACGGCCGGGTCGTGCACGGTCTGGCCCTGCTTCTGGCAGAGGGCGTCCCCCCACCACTGCGAACGGACCGCGAGCCGCGGCGACGCGGTGGTCGGCTGCTGGCGCAGGTTGACGTCGGTGGCCCAGATGTAGACGTCGGTGAGGGTCGGGTCGCCGTTGCCGGCCGCGGCGGCCGGGGCCGCCTGCGCCGAGGTCGCGAGGCCGCCGACGGCGAGCGCGGTCACGGCGAGGCCCATGGCCGCACGGCTGATCAGTCGCTGCATGTGTCTGTCCCCCGAAGGACGAAGGTGAATGGTCTCCAGAACCGTAGGGGGAGCACGGGCCACACGGTCCTGACAACTGTCAGGACCGGACACCAGGGGCGGGCGGGGCCGTCCCGGCCTCGAGTACGGCCGAAAACCGCTCGACGACCGCGGCGGGCCCTGTCTACGATCCACCGCGCGGCATCGCGTGCCGGTCACCGTCCGGGTGAGGCATGGAGGCGCCGTGGAGATGCCCGTGGAGGCATTCAACCGTGTCAGTCGAGTTCAATCACACCATCGTCCTGTCCCGTGACCGGGAGAAGTCCGCTCACTTCCTCGCGGAGATCCTGGGACTGGAGGTCGGGGCACCGACCGGCGTGTTCCTGCCCGTGACGACCGCCAACGGCGTCACGCTGGACTTCCTCACCATCGACGCCGACATCCCCCTGCAGCACTACGCGTTCCTCGTCTCCGAGGACGAGTTCGACGAAGCCCTGGAACGTCTCGTCAAGGCCCGCGTCCCCATCCAGGCCGACCCGCACGGCAACCACCCCCGCCGCATCAACCGCAACGACGGCGGCCGGGGCGTCTACTTCCTCGACCCGGCGGGCCACGGCCTGGAGATCCTCACCCGCCCCTACGGGACGGACCCGGCCTCCGAGTTGAACGGGGTCACCGAGGACGTGCCCGGGGCGGTCTGACCCGGCCCCGGTCCGGTCAGCCCCCGTCCGATCGCACTGCCACGGAGGCCGGTTCACCGCCGGCCTCCGTGGCGTGGTCCCGGCGGGGGAGCAGCAGCGGCGTGACGAGGAGCAGGGCTCCGGCCAGCGCGATGGCCGTGCGGGGACCGGTCAGGGCGGCCAGTACGCCCCACAGCGCGGTCATCGTCGCGGTGGTGGCCTTGCCGGTGGCCGACCAGGCGGACAGGGTGCGGGTGACCCGGCCCGTGGGGGTGCGGTCGAGGCGGTGTGTGGCGAGGACCGGGTTGTAGACCGCGCAGCAGGTGATCAGGCCGAACTCGACCAGCATGACCAGGGCCAGGCCGGGCGTGCCGGGGCCGGTGAAGACCAGGCCGATCGGCCAGCAGGCCCGCAGGGCCCCCGCCGTGACCAGGACCCGGTGCCGGCCGTGGCGGGCGACGAGGCGTGGGGCCAGCCGGGAGCCGAGCAGGCCGCCGGTGCAGGGCAGCGCGAAGGCGAGGGCGTACTGCCAGGGAGCGAAGTGCAGGTCGTCGACCATCAGGATCAGCAGCGGCGGAGACGCCGCCATGATCAGGGAGTTGACCAGGAGCGTGTTGAAGAACAGCGGGCGAAGTGCCGGATCGGCCAGGATGTGGCGCCAGCCTTCCAGCAGGTCGCGGGCCCGGGTCACCGCGGGTTCCGGTCGGGCCGGGCGCTGCTCGGCGTCGCCGATCGCCCGGATGCCGGCAGCCGAGAGCAGATAACTCACCGCGTCGGCCACCACCGTCGTCACCGGACCGAACAGGCCGATCGCGGCCCCGCCCAGCGGCGGACCGACCATGCTGGCGGTCCAGGTCGTCGCCTCGAACCGCCCGTTCGCCACGAGCAGGTCCTGCCGTGGCAGGAGATCTTTCAGGAACGCCCCGGCCGCCGCGCCGAAGGTGATGTCGGCCGCCGCGACGGCCACCGACACCAGCAGCAACTGGCCGAAGCTCAGCCGGCCGAGCGCGAACGCCACGGGGATGCTCAGCAGCACCACGCACCGGACCAGGTCCGTCGCCATCATCACCGGCCGTTTGCGCCGGACTTCCACCCACGGCCCGAGGGGCACCGACACCGCCGCGCCGACCGCCGGTCCGACCGCGGCCAGCAGCGACACCTGCGCCGGCCCGGCGTCCAGGGCCAGGACCGCGATCAGGGCGAACGCGTCGAACGCGAGCCATGTGCCGGCCGTGCTGACCGCGTACGCACCCCACAGCCACCCGAACCGCCGCCCCAGCGACCGTCTGCCCGCCATACCCGGCGCACTCCCCGCTCTCCCGGACAACCCGGTGTTGTCCGGGAGTCATCCAAGCGAGAAGCACGCAGGCCGGGCAAACAACCGTCCAGCCCTCCTTCCACAACCGACCGTTGTAGTGAGGGCGAGGCGGGGTGAGGGCTCAGCGCTGGTACAGCCCCACCAGCGTCCCGTCCGCGAGGCGGTGTTTCTCGACCTCCTAGTGCACCTGGTCCGCGCGCGGCGTGTCGGGCAGGACGCACGGCTCGGACAGGGCGTAGAGCCGGAAGAAGTAGTGGTGGGCGTCGTCCCCCGGCGGCGGATGGGGGCCGCCCCAGCCGTGCTGCCCGTAGCCGTTGACGAGTTCCGTGCCGCCCGGTGGGCTCTGCCCGGCCTCGACGCCGTCACTGCGCGGGTCGATGCCGACCACGACCCAGTGTGCGAAGGTGCCCGACGGGGCGTCGGGATCCTCGCACAGCAGGACCAGTTCGGCCGCGTCGTCCGGCACACCGCTCCAGGTCAGCGGCGGAGAGACGTTCGGTCCCTCGTACGCGTGCCGGCGCGCGATGAAGGAGTGGTCGTTGAACGCGTTGCTGCTGAGTTCGATGCCGGTCATGTGCCCCGGGGTACCCCCGAGGGCCCCGGGGCACACGATTCGGCCTGATTCCCCCGGGTACCCGCCGGGGCGAGCCGGAACGAGGCGGGGGAGGGAGGAACACGACGATGTCTCCCCTGGCGGAAGACCCCGCGGCGGAGGTCCGCGAGGACCGGCGCGCCCCGGCCCGCACGGCCCGGCTGCGCAGGCGCATCCCCGAGCCCGACGAGGAACCGGACCTCCTCGGCCAGTACCTCGCACAGATCTCGGCGACCCCGCTGCTCACCGCGGAGGACGAGGTACGGCTGGCCCGGCGGATGGAGACCGGCCTGCGGGCACGGGAGCGACTGGACCTGGCCGACGCCGGGGAACTCGACCTCACGGCACGGGGGCGCGGGGACCTGGAGGAGACCGCCCGGGACGGACGGGCGGCCAAGGACCACATGGTCCGGGCCAACCTCCGGCTCGTGGTGTCGATGGCGAAACGGCACGCCCACCGCGGTCTGCCCCTGCTGGACGTCATCCAGGAGGGAAACCTGGGCTTGATCCGGGCCGTGGAGAAGTTCGACCACACCAAGGGCTTCAAGTTCTCCACGTACGCGACCTGGTGGATCCGCCAGGCGATCGAGCGGGGCCTCGCGGCGCACGCCCGCTCCGTCCGGCTCCCGATGCACGTCGTGGAGCAGCTGCAGAAGGCCGCCAAGGTCGAGCGGCGGTTGCGCCTCGACCTGGGGCGTGAGCCGAGCGTCGGGGAGGTGGCCCGGGAGAGCGGCCTCGCCGAGGACAGGATCGGCTGGCTGCGCCACGTCGGGCGGGACGCCGTCAGCCTGGACACGCCGTTGGACGAGTCGGGCGAGACCGTCGTCGGCGACCTCATCGCCGACACCGAGGTGCTCCAGGCCCCGGAGGTGGCCGAGTTCCGGGCGCTCGCCGAGGAACTCCGCGAGGCCGTCGGCACGCTCGCGCCCCGCGAGGCCATGATCCTCAGCCTGCGCTACGGGCTGCACGACGGGCACATCCGCACACTCGACGAGGTCGCCCGGCGCGTCGGCCTGACCCGTGAGCGGGTGCGCCAGCTGGAGAAGGAGTCGCTGGCCCGGCTGCGGGAGCCGGAAAGCCGCGAACGGCTGGTGGCGTGGGCGGGCTGACCTCCCCCCCCGGCCTTCCACGTCCGCACGCCTCACACGACCACGGAAGGTCAGGCGTCCACCGTCACCGCACACGACCACCCGTACGGGTCGGGGCCCATGCGCAGCCGGTTCCACGCCACCGCCACCGGGACCGCCCCCGTGATCTCCACGTCCGCGATGCCGGTGACGGCCAGCCGTACGTCCAGGCCACCGTCGGCCTCGTCCGCCTCCACGTCCACGGGCATCTGCCCGTACACCTCCAGCCGGAAGATGACCTCGTCCAGCAGCGAGGCGAGCAGGTCGTCGTCGCTGGCCTCGGGCAGCCGCACCCGGTCCACGGCGGTGGGCCGCACCCCGGAGACGTCGGCGAAACACTCCACCATCGCCAGCACGGCCTCCGCCAGACAATGCTCTCTGCACGCCGCCCACGCCTCGATCCGGATGTCACCCGGATGCGGCACCGCCCGGTGCCCGAACTCGCCCGGCTTCCGCCCTTGCCCGCCGTCGTCCGTGTCGCCGCCCATGAACATCGCCTGCCCGAGGCGCGCTCTCCCATGCGGCCGCGCGGGCCACGTCCCGCGCGGCTCGCGCGCAGGACGTGCCGTCCCCGCCGACGGGGGCGACCGCGCGTGCGGATCAGACGGGCTCGTCCGCGAGGTACGGCGGCGCCGGGTCGTACTGGATGTATCGCCGTACGGCCCGCGCGTGCTCCCGGCCGTGCAACCGCCCGACCAGCCACAACGCACTGTCGATCCCGGCCGAGACGCCCTGGCTGGTGACCAGGTTCCCGTCCACGACGTAGCGGACGTCCCGGACCACCGTCACGTCGCCCAGCGTCTCCAGGGTGTCCTCCTGGCTCCAGTGCGTGGCCACCCGGCGGCCCCGGGCGGGTCCGGCGGCATGCAGCAGGAACGTGCCGGTGCACACGCCGTGGACCCACGCGGCCCGTTCCGCCGTCTTCCCGATCCAGTCGGTGACCACCGGATTGTGCAGCTGGGCCTCACGCGCGCCCCGCCCGCCCGGCACATGCAGCACGTCCAGCGGCGGATGGTCGTCGAAGGTGTGGTCGGGCAGGACGCGCAGGCCCTTGTTGCAACGCACCGGCCCCGGATGCTCGGAGACCAGCACCGCCGTGTCGCCGGCTTCCCGGAGCCGGGCCGAGACGGTGAAGACCTCCCAGGGCCCCACGAAGTCGAGCTCCTCGGCGTCCTCGAAGACCAGCAGGCCGTAGATCGTCATGCGGTTCGTCCTTCCTCTGCGGAATCCGGCAAGGGGCCCCGGAGGGCCGGGGGTTCAAGGGGTTCCGCGGTGGAGCGGAACCGGGCGCGGTAGTCCGACGGCGCGACGCCGAGCCGGCGGTGGAACGTGCGGCGCAAGGTCTCGGCCGTGGCGAAGCCGCAGCGACGGGCGATGGCCTCGACCGGCTCGTCCCCGTCCGTGAGGGCGCGCTGCGCCGCCTCGACGCGCACCCGCTCGACGTACGCCGCCGGCGGCGCGCCCATTTCGGCGGTGAAGCGGCGCTGCAGATGACGCGGGCTCAGCCCGGCGTGCGCGGCGAGGCCGGCGATGTCGTGCCGGGCCCCCGGATCGGCGTGGATCGCGGTGACCGCGGCCCGCACCGGGTCCGTCGCCGGCTGCCGCGACCACAGAGCCACACTGAACTGCGACTGACCGCCCGGACGGCGCAGGAACAGCACCAGCCGGCGGGCCACCTCGTGCGCCACGTCCCGGCCCAGGTCGTCCTCCACCAGGGCGAGCGCCAGATCCATCCCGGCCGTCACCCCGGCCGACGTCCACACCCGCCCGTCCCGGACGAAGATCGGGTCGCAGTCCACCCGCACCTCGGGATGCTCCCGGGCCAGCTGATCCTCGCGGGCCCAGTGCGTGGTGACCCGCCGCCCGTCCAGCACCCCCGCGGCGGCCAGCAGGAACACCCCGCTGCACACCGAGGCCACCCGCCGGGCACCGGCCGCGGCGGCGGCGACCCACGCGACCAGCTCCGCGTCCTCGCGGGCCCGGTCGACGCCCTGGCCGCCGACCACCACGAGGGTGTCCGTCCCGGCCGGATCGAGGTCGGCGACACCGTGCCCGGCGTGCACGAGCAGCCCGCTCGCCGACCGGACCGGCCCCGCCCGGGGTGCCACGACGTCGCAGGCGTACTCGCCCGCGTTGTGGAACACCTCGTGCGGTCCGGTGAGGTCGAGGGGCTGGAAATCATCGAAGACGACGAAGACGACACGGCGATCGGTCACGCCCCTCACGCTCCACCGGCCCGCCGTACGGCGTCAACGACACGCAACCCACAGATCGCGCCATGGGACGCCCACCGCGGTGTGGGTACCACGGGAACCGGGGGAGAGGAGGCTGACGATGATCTCCCGGACGGTCACCCTGCCCGCGGGCCACGCAGCCCTCACCGGCGATCTGACCGTGCCGCCGGACGCCCGCGCCGTCGTGCTGTTCGCACACGGCAGCGGCAGCTCGCGGCACAGCCCCCGCAACCGCGAGGTCGCCGCCGGTCTGCGCACCGCCGGGCTCGGCACCCTGCTGATCGACCTGCTCACCGAGGAGGAGGAACGGCTCGACGCCCGCACCGCCGAACTCCGCTTCGACATCTCCCTGCTGGGCCGCCGGCTGGTGGCCGCCCTCGACTGGCTGGCGCGGGAACCCGGCACCGCCGGCCTGCCCGTCGTCCTGTTCGGCGCCAGCACCGGCGCGGGTGCGGCCCTGGTCGCCGCCGCACAACGGCCGGGCCGGGTCCGTGCGGTCGTCTCGCGCGGCGGACGGCCCGACCTGGCGGGTGACGCCCTGGACGCCGTACGGGCCCCGGTACTGCTGATCGTGGGCGGCCGGGACACGCACGTGCTGCGGCTCAACGAGGAGGCGGCCCGGCGGCTGCCCACGCCGACCGCCCTCCACGTGGTGCCCGGCGCCACCCACCTGTTCGAGGAACCGGGCGCACTCGACGAGGTCACCGAAGCCGCCCGGCAGTGGTGCGACGAGCAGCTACGGACGACCCCGGGCCGCTGACCGCTCGACGCGCATCGTCCGGCTGACCCGGGGGTACGCGGAAGCCGGACCGGCCGGAGCCCCTCTCCGTGCGGGAAGCAGAGGTGACCGTCATGCGGTTCCGTGATCGTCGGCAGGCCGGTGAGGAACTGGCCGAAACACTGCGAGCCCGGCAGCGGGAGGGGGCCCTGCCCGATCCCCTCGTCCTCGCTCTGCCCCGCGGCGGCGTCGCCGTGGCACGCGAGGTCGCCGAGGCGCTGGGCGCCCCGCTCGACGTGCTCGTCGTACGCAAGATCGGGGCTCCTCACCAGGAGGAACTCGGCGTCGGCGCGATGGCCGGGGACGAGGTGCCGCTCCTCGACGAGGACGCCCTGCGCCACCTCGGCATCGAGGAGGCCGCCCTCACCGGCGTCATCGAGCGCGAGCGCGCCGAACTGCGGCGCCGCGAGCGGCTGTACCGGCAGGGCCGGCCCGCCCCGGACCTGCGCGGACGAACCGTGATCGTCGTCGACGACGGACTGGCGACCGGCTCCACGGCCCGCGCCGCACTGCGCTTCGTACGCCGGCAGGCACCCGCACGCGTGCTGCTGGCCGCGCCCGTCTGCTCCCCGGAGGGGGCCGGCCTGATGAGCGCCGAGGCGGACGAGGTGATCTGCCTGCACCGGCCGGCCGCGTTCATGGCCGTGGGCCTCTGGTACGAGGACTTCGGGCAATTGACGGACCAGGACGTCCTGGAAGCGCTGCACGTGCAGCTTTGACCAACTGTTCACCTGGCGGGAGTGGCGGAAATCAGCCACGCCGGACGAGGATGTCCCTTCCCCACACCTGCATCAGGAGCAACAAGTGAACGTCTCGCTGTCCGTGTGGCTGCTGACCGTGGCAGCCCTGTGCGTGCTCGTCGCCGTCGACTTCTTCGTCGGCCGCAAACCGCACGACGTGTCCGTCAGGGAAGCCGGGACGTGGACGGTGGTCTGGATCGTCCTGGCCGTGCTGTTCGGGCTGGGGCTGTGGTATTTCGGTGGGAGCGGGCCCACGGGCGAGTTCTTCGCCGGGTACATCACCGAGAAGTCGCTGAGCGTGGACAACCTCTTCGTGTTCGTCCTGATCATGGGGAAGTTCGCGGTGCCCTCGCAGTACCAGCAGCGGGTGCTGATGGTCGGCGTCCTGATGGCCCTGGTGCTGCGGGCCGGTTTCATCGCGGCGGGCGCGGCGATCATCTCCACCTTCTCCTGGGTGTTCTACCTCTTCGGCGCGTTCCTGATCTGGACCGCCTGGAAGCTGGTGCAGGACGCCCGCAAGCAGGACCACGAGGAGGAGTACCAGGAGAACAAGCTGCTGAAGATGGCGGAGGAGCGCTTCGGCGTGGCCGACCGCTACCACGGCACGAAGCTGTTCATCACCGAGAACGGCAAGCGGATCATGACTCCGATGCTGGTCGTGATGCTGGCGATCGGCTCCACCGACGTGCTGTTCGCCCTCGACTCGATCCCGGCCATCTACGGCCTGACGCAGGACCCGTACATCGTGTTCACCGCGAACGCCTTCGCCCTGATGGGCCTGCGCCAGCTGTACTTCCTCATCGGCGGCCTGCTGAAGAAGCTGGTCCACCTCTCCTACGGCCTGTCGATCATCCTCGGCTTCATCGGCGTGAAGCTGGTGCTGCACGCCCTGCACGAGTCGGGCGTCCACGTCCCCGAGATCGGCATCCCGTTCTCGCTGGGCTTCATCGTGCTGGTCCTGGCGGTGACGACGTTCACCAGCCTGCGCGCGTCGCGCAAGCAGGCGGCCGAGGAGGAGGCCCGGCCGGCCGGTGAGTCGCGCTAGGCGGCCGGGGAGTCGAGCTGGGCGGCCGGTGAGTCGAGCTGGGCGGCCGGTGAGTCACGCCATGCGGGCCGGGGAGGGCCCTGCCGTCAGACGACGCCGTCCGCACGGAGGGCCGCCACCTCATCGGCGGTGCGGCCCAGCTCGGTGAGGATCGCATTGGTGTGCTCACCCACGGCCGGCACGGGGTCCATGCGGGCGGGCAGGCCCGCGAGGTCGGCGGGCGGGAGCAGTGCCTCCACGGTGGCGCCCGGCACCTCGACCTCGCTCCAGCGGCCACGGGCGGCCAGCACGGGGTGGTCCAGGAAGGCGGCGACGTCGTTGACCCCGGCGCAGGCGATGCCGATGCGCTCCAGGTCCTTGAGGATCTCGTCCGAGCCGGAGCGGGCGAACCGCCCGGCGACGACGGCGTTCAGCTCCTCGCGGTGGGCGACACGGTCGGAGCCGGTGGCGAACCGGGGATCGTCCACCAGCTCCGGGCGGCCGAGGAACTCGGCGCACAGGGCCGCCCATTCCCGCTCGTTCTGGATGGAGAACAGCACCTCCTGGCCGTCGGCGGCGGTGTACGTCCCGTACGGCGCGATGGTGGCGTGCTGCGTGCCGAGCCGCGGGGGCTGCGTACCGCCGTGCCGGGTGTAGTACGCGGGCTGCCCCATCCACTCCGCGAGCGCCTCGAACAGGGACACCTCCACCGGGTGCGCCTCGCCGGTGGTGGCGCGGGTGTACAGGGCGGTGAGGACGCCGCTGTAGGCGTACATGCCGGCGGCGATGTCGGCGACGGAGATCCCGGTCCGGGCGGTCCCCTCGGGGGTGCCGGTCAGCGAGACCAGCCCGGTCTGGCACTGCACGAGCAGGTCGTAGGCCTTGCGGTCGGACCAGGGGCCGGTCGTGCCGTAGCCGGAGATCGTGCACGGGATCAGGCCCGGTCGGCGGCCGGTGACGGTGGCGGCGTCCAGCCCGAGGCGGGCGGCGGCGCCCGGGGCGAGGTTCTGCACGAAGACGTCGGCGCCGTCGAGGAGGTCGTGCAGGATCTCGTGCCCTCGGGGGTCCTTGAGGTCGAGGGTGAGGGACTCCTTGGAGCGGTTGAGCCAGACGAAGTAGCTGGAGTGGCCGTGCACGGTCGTGTCGTACCGGCGGGCGAAGTCGCCGCCGCCCGGCCGCTCCACCTTGATCACCCGGGCGCCGAGGTCGGCGAGCTGCCGGGTGGCGTAGGGCGCCGCCACGGCCTGCTCCAGACTGACCACCGTGACCCCGGCCAGGGGATACCGCTGCACGCTCATGCCTCAAGCTCCTGGATCGTGTACGGAGGGCGCTCGGACAGTCTGCCGCAGGGAACGGGCGGCCGGGCGGGCCACCGGCGCGATCCGGATCACGTCGGGTGTGCGGCGTTCACGGCCGGGTCAGCCGGCGCATCGTCAGGGCCAGGTGCAGCCGGAGCCGGCCCTGCGGGGTGCGCAGCGGCCAGCCGAGAAGGTGCTCGGCGTGGGTCAGGCGGTCCTGGAGTGTGGAGTGGTGGACGTTGATCCCCGCGGCGGCCGCCCGCAGGCTCCCCGTGGACGCGACCGCGTGCAGGGTGGCCGGCAGCCAGGAGGCGTTCGCCGCGGCGGCCTCCAGGGCACGGACGTCGGGTGGCGGCTCGGAGCCCGGCGCGACGAGACCGGCGAGGAGGGCGATCCCGCCCAGCTCGTCGGCGTGCACGACCTGGGGCCCGGGGTCCTGCGGCGTGCCCTCGGCGGTGAACCGCAGCGCGGTCCGGGCCTCGGCCCAGGACCGGGGCAACTCGAGCACGGGGACGGCGGGTCCGACACCGAGACGCCCGGCGGGGAGACGGGGGCCCGGGGGAGCGGCCCGGGGACCGGCGACGGCGGAGGCGGGCTCGGCCGTCGGCCCGGTCCGGGGACGTCGAGCGGCCTGCTCGGCTGAGGGGCCGGCTTCGGCTGTGGGTGTCCCCGAGCCGGTGCGCAGTCCCGGCGCCGACCGGGGGGCCGGGCGGGTGGGCTCACCGGACCGTGAGGGTTCGCCGGTCCGTGAGGGCGTCGCGGCCCCCGCGCGCTCCCGCCCGGGCCGGGCGGCGGTGGCGTCGGTGCTCGCCGTGCCGCGCACGGTGGCGGGGAGTGGAGCGGCTGCCGGGCTCGTCGGGCCGGTCCACGGCCGGGCGCCGGCTTCCGCGGCCGTTCGGCCCGCGAGCGGGGCGGTCTCCGCGGCGGCGGGTATCACCCGTGGCCGGCCGTTCAGCGGGGCGAGGGCCCGGGCCGGGGCAGCGGGGTCCAGTCCGAGGCGGCGGGCGGCGTGCAGGCGGGCCTGCTCGGGGGCCGTGGCGTCGAGGAGGGTTTCGACCAGTGCCGGGTCGTCTGCGGGGGCCCGCCCACGGGTGCGGTCGAGAACCAGCCGGAGGACACCGGCGGCCCGTTCGAGGATCACGGCGTCGACGACGCTGGGGGCGACGGGCGCGGGCGCGCCGTAGCGAGGGTCCCGCCCCGTCGGCGCGGGACCCCCGGACTCGGCTCCGTCACGTCCCCGCTCCAGCCACAGCACCCCCGCGCCGCCCGGGCTCAATTCCGCCGAGGGCCAGGCCGGGTCGGGCGGGGTTCCGGTGTCATGCCGCGTGCCGTCGGCCTCCACCCGGACGTGTACGCGCCGCTCGGGGTCCACCAGCCGGGCCGGGCAGCCGGCCAGGACCGCGGCACCGCGTACGAGTGCCTCCACCCCGGCCCTGGACTCGGCCAGGCGGTCGAAGTAGGCGATGACCCGGACCGCCGCACCGGCATCCGGATCGAGGGCGGTCAGCCGCCCGGCCAGCTCTTTCATAGGCCCATAGTGCGGTATGAGGCCGCTCTTGCGGCCGCGGGCGTTCGACGGCCGCACCGGAGCCCGAGGCGTTGGGCCCTCGGGTCCCGAGCGGCGTGCCGGGCCGTATGTGCCGCCCATGGTGCGGTGTGCGGCCGTGGGTGTTGGGCTGCCGCACCGGGGTTCTCCGCGTTGGGCCCTCGGGTCCCGAGCGGCGTGCCGGGCCGTATGTGCCGCCCATGGTGCGGTGTAGGGCGGCCGTGGGTGTTGGACTGCCGCACCGGGGCCCGCCGCCCCCGGCCCTCACATCCCGAGCAGCCTCCGCAGCCAGGCCACGTGCGCCCCGCGGGCCGCCTGCGACACCGCGGCCTGAGGCGCGAACCCGTCGAAACCGTGGAAGCCGCCCGGCCACACATGCAGTTCGGCCACCCCGCCGGCCTGCCAGATCCGCGACGCGTAGGCGACGACCTCGTCCCGGAAGGTCTCCGCCGAGCCGACGTCGAGGAAGGCCGGAGGCAGCCCCGTCAGGTCCTCGGCGCGGGCCGGAGCCGCGTACGCCGGTACGTCGGGGCCGCCGCGGCGCGAGCCCAGCAGCGCGGTCCAGCCGGTCTCGTTGGCGGTGCGGTCCCACACTCCGAGGCCCGCCATCTGGTGGGTGGAGGGCGTGTCGTTGCGGTCGTCGAGCATCGGGCACATCAGCACCTGCCCGATCGGCCGCGGCCCCTTGCGGTCCCGGGTGAGCAGGGCCAGGGCCGCGCACAGCCCGCCGCCCGCGCTCGCACCCGCGATGACGATCCGCTCGGGGTCGGCGCCGATCTCGGCCGCGTGATCCGCCGTCCACAGCAGCCCGGCGTACACGTCCTCGACCGGCGCGGGATGCGGGTGCTCCGGCGCCAGCCGGTACTCCACGGACACCACGACCGCGTCCAGCGCCTGTGCCCACGCCAGCGGGACGTCCACCCCGACCCGGTTGTTCCCGATGACCATGCCGCCGCCGTGCACGTGGTAGATGACGGGGCGCGGCCCGGCGGACCCCGCCGAGGCCGGGCGGCAGATCAGCAGCGAGATGTCCGGCTCGCCCTCCGGCCCCGGCACCTGCCGGTCCTCCACCTCGAACGCCCCGCCCATGGTCAGATCCAGATCGGCCAGCATCCGGATGCCCGGGCCCTGGCGCACCTCGGCGATCTCGTCGAGGGTCAGCCCCGGGCTGATCATGTCCTTGATCAGCTCCAGGGCGGCGGCGAGTTCGGGGTCGAACGGGGGAGGTACGTGCGTCATGGCGTCTCCTCACGCGAGGTCGCGGCGGCTCGGACGGCCATGGTCGGCCCGGTGGCCCCGGCCGCGGGTGCCGCCGGACGGCGGAACCTGCCCGCCGTCCGGCGGGTGGTGCCTCGGGGCCGGGCGGGGTGCGCCGCGGTGAGCAGGGAGCCGGAGAGCGCACGCCCGCCGCCGGCTCGGCGGTCAGCGTAGCGGCCGGCAGGACGCGCACGGCAGGAGAGGCCGGCTCCTGCCCGCTCCGTGGGGGCGTCGTCGGACCGCCGGGCCCGCCGTCCGTCACAGCCGTACCGGCCTCTGTCACGGTCCGGGTACGCCTGGCGCGTACTTCTGGCCATGCGACCGCAGTGGCCGAATCATGGGTGTCCGAGCGTGACCGGCCGCTGGGGAGCGGCCGCTTTGGGGGGACGGGACATGAACGCATGGGCGGTGCCCGGGTACACCGAGTCGCTTGAGCTCGGGTCGGGGGCGAGCGGGCGGGTGGTCCTCGCCGTGCACGAGGAGACCGGCGTGCCGGTGGCCGTGAAGTACCTCAGCGAGTCGCTGCGCACCCGGCCGGGCTTCGTGTACGACTTCCGGGCGGAGGCGCGGCTGCTCGGCGGGCTGGGGAGCCCTCATGTCGCCGGGCTGTACGAGTACGTCGAAAGCCCGGACGGCGCCGCCATCGTGATGGAGCTGGTCGACGGCGTCCCGCTGCGCACGCTGCTCAGGCGGGAAGGCCCGCTCGCTCCCGAGGCCGCGCTCGTCGTCCTCAAGGGATCGCTGCTCGGTCTGGCCGACGCACACCGCGTCGGGGTCGTCCACCGCGACTACAAGCCGGAGAACGTCCTGGTCGCGCCGGACGGATCCTCCAAGCTGGTCGACTTCGGCATCGCGGTGGACGCGGGCACCAGCGCGGGCGTGGCGGGCACCCCGTCCTACATGGCACCCGAGCAGTGGACCGGCGCACCCGCCTCCCCGGCCGCCGACGTGTACGCGGCCACGGCCACCTTCTTCGAGTGCCTGACGGGCCACAAGCCGTTCGCGGGCGACAACGTCGCGGAACTCGCGCTGCGGCACCTCGACGCGCCCGTCCCCGCCGAGGAGGCCCCGGAGGCGGTGCGGGAACTGGTGCGGCGCGGTCTGGCCAAGGACCCGGCGGAACGGCCCGTGCAGGCCGAGGCGTTCGTCGCCGAACTGGAAGCGGTCGCCGGCACCGCCTACGGCCCCGACTGGGAGGAACGCGGCCGGGGAAGGCTCGCCGCGCTGGTGGCCCTGCTCCCGCTGCTCCTGCCCTCGGCCCGCAACGCTCCCCGGAGCACCACGGACACCGCCCGGACGGTACTGAGCCGGACGCCCGACCCCGGCCGGGCGCACCCGTGGCTGCCCGGCCGCCCCGGACTGCTCGTGTCCGCCGCCGCCGTGGTCCTCGGAGCCCTCCTCACGTACGGACTGCCGTACGACCCGGGCACCGCGGCGCAACGGGCGGCGCAGGCCCTGGCCACCACCGGCACCGGGTCCGCCGCGGGGCCGGCGGCCTCCGCCTCCCCGGCCACGTCCTCCCCGTCCCCGTCCGCCACCCCCAGCACGTCGGACGGCCCATCGCCGTCCCCCGCCCTGTCGGCCTCGGCCCCCTCGGCCACCGGTACCGCTGCGCCCCCGGTCTCCGCCACCCCGCCCGGCGGCGAGGAGACGGCCGCGCCCGGTGCGACGACCACCGCGGCGACGCCGACGCCCACCACCGCGGCCCCGCCCGCCGGTCCCGCCGTCAAGGACGTCGCCGTGTCTGCCTTCCGGCAGACGGGCCCCACGACCGCCACGGCGACCCTCGGCGTCACCACGGACGGCACCGGCCCGGTCTCCATCACCGTCTCCTGGTTCACGGGAAACACGGCGGGGCAGCCGGGCGCCCCGGACGGCGCGTCCCAGACCTTCGAGCGCAGCGGCGCCACCCAGTACACCCTCACCGTCGACCACACCTTCCAGACCCTCGGCTGCTACTGGACGGTGCAGGCCACCACGACCCCCGCCGCCGCCGACGGCGGCGCCTCGCAGGAACTCCTGACCAGGCGGTGCGACCTCAGATGACCGCACACGACGACGACCGCACGCCCGAGCCGGCCGACGAGCGGACAGAAGTGCTGGACGCCGCCGGTGAGCGCACCCGGGTACTCGGCCTCACCGATGGTCCCTTCGATGGCCCCTTCCATGGCCCCATCGAGAGCCCCACGGGCGGCCCCACGGAAGGCCTCACAGCAGTCCCCACCGAAGGTCCCACGGAAGGCCTCATCGAAAGGCCGGCCGACGGCTCCGCCCCGAGTGCCCGGCCCGGCCCGGACGACGCGGAATACAGCGCCACCGTGCTCGCCAGCCACTGGATCCAGCGACCCGGGCCTGATGAGACCCGCGTCGAGCGGCCGGCCGCGGACAAGGGACCGGCGTGGCCGGCGCCCCCCGACCGGGTCGAAGGAAGCGTGCTGCGCTTCGGCCCGGGGGTGACCGCCGCCGCCCGGCAGCGCACCCACCCGCCGCTCCCCGCCGTACCGCCGCCTCCCGCGCCCCGGCACCGGCGGTTGCGCAGGCACGCCCTGCCCGCGCTGGTCGTGGTCTGCGTCCTCGCGTTCCTCGCCTGGCAGCGCCTCGGCCCGCCCTTGAGGGTGACCACGGTGACGGTCACGGCCCGGCCGACGGCCCTGGGATGTGACGGCACCGCGGACCTTGTCGGCCTCGTCACCACGAACGGCCGCCCGGGCACGCTGTCCTACCGCTGGATCCGGAGCGACGGCACCGCCTCGGGCGTGCTGAAGGAAGTGCTGGTCCGGGGTCAGCGGCAGGCTCGCCTCCACCTGCGCTGGACCTTCCAGGGGCCGGGGAACCACACGGCAGAGGCCGAGCTGCGCATCCTCTCCGGGACCGCGCGCACGGCCACCACCGGCTTCGCGTACGACTGCCCCTGACCGGTCGTGTCCGGTAGTGACCCGGCAGGGCGCGGCATGACCCGTCGTGACCCGGCATAGCCCCTCGTGACGCGTCGCGACTTCTCGAGACGAGACGCGCCCCTCGTGACGCGTCGCGACCCCGCCCGACCCGACGTGACCCGTCCCGACCCGTCATGACCGGTGTCACGGTGCCAGGTGGCTTCGGGAAGCCCCGGTGCCGCGCTCAGCGGCTCGCGCCACCCGTCCGTCCGCCGGTCCGCTCCGCGAGACGACGCGTGTGCCGCGGCCGTCGGCGACCCGGACCTGCAGCGAGCCGCATCCGCAGCGCGTCCACTCCGTGTGGCCCGTCGCGGTGGCGTGCCGGGACAGCACCCGGAACGGCTCGCCCCGGTCCGGCCAGCCGCAGTGCGGGCAGGCGGTGGCGTCGGTGCTGGGCATGGCTGACTCCTCGTACGTCGTGGCTGGTTTGACCGTCGCGACACAGCCAGGGTGCGTCCGGCAGTCCGTACACGTCCAGGTTGACTTTCCGGATGTCACTGTGAAGGCTGGCCTTCATGATTGACCTGCGCCGACTGCACGTCCTGAGGGCGGTCGCCCACTACGGCACGGTCACCGCGGCCGCGAAAGCCCTGCACTTCACCCCGTCCGCCGCCTCCCAGCAGGTCCGGCAGCTCGCCCGGGACCTGGGCGTCGACCTGCTGGAGCCGCAGGGGCGCGGGGTGCGGCTCACCCCGGCCGCCGAGAGTCTGATCGCGCACGCCGACGCCATCCAGGCCCGCTGGGACCAGGCGGAACTGGATCTGCGGGTCGACTGCGGGGCGCCCTCCGGGGTGCTGCGCGTGACCGGCTTCCCGGTGGCCGTCTCGGTGCTGCTGGCGCCGATGGCGGCCCGGCTGGGGGAGCGGCATCCGCGGCTGTCCGTCCGGATCACCGAGGCGGGCGTTCCGGAGAGTTTCGATCTGCTCTTCGAGGGCGGCACCGACCTGGCCGTCGTCGAGGCGACTCCGCACAACCCGCCGCTGAGCGACCCGCGGTTCGACCAGCAGCCGCTGCTCGACGACCCGTTCGACCTCGTCGTACCCGAAGGACACCGGCTGGCGGGGCGGGCCCGGGTCGATCTCGCCGAGGCGGCGCGGGAGGCGTGGATCGCGCCCGTCGAGGACAGTCCCTGCCGTCCGCACGTCCTCTCCGCCTGTGGCGCGGCCGGGTTCACCCCCGAGGTCGTCCACCACGCCCTCGACTGGAACGTCAGCGCCCACCTCGTGGCCCACCGGCTCGGCGTCGCCCTCATCCCGCGCCTGGCCCATCTGACCCCGCACCTGCCGATCGCCCGGGTGCGCTGCACCGGCAACCCCCACCGCAAGCTCCTGACCTGCACCCGGGGCGGCGGGCACGCCCGGCCGGCGGTGGCGGCGGCCCTGGAGGAACTGCGGGTCCTGGCACCTACGGCGGTCGCTTGAACGGCCCGGGCGGCCGTCGGCGACCCGGCTCGGGCATGCCGGAGGGGCCGCGGCCGTTGCCGGCCGCGGCCCCTTTCGTGGATGCGGGGTGAGGACGGTCAGGCCGCGGTGGGCTCCGAGACGTCAGCGTGCAGCCGGGCGATGACCTCGGTCAGCTGCTGGGCGACCTCGGCGTCGTCGGCCGGGTGGGTCTCGGCGAAGCGGGTCACCGAGCCGGGGATGGACAGCTTGACGTCCTCCAGGACCTTGCCGCCGGCCACGCCCACGGACTTGCGGGTCTCGTCGTGCGCCCAGACACCGCCGTACTGGCCGAACGCGGTGCCGACCACGGCGACCGGCTTGCCGCTGAGGGCACCGGCGCCGTACGGGCGGGACAGCCAGTCGATGACGTTCTTCAGGACGGCCGGGATGGTGCCGTTGTACTCGGGGGTGAAGAGGATCAGGCCGTCCGCCGCGTTCGCCGCCTCGCGCAGCCGCGCGGCTGCGGCCGGGACGCTGCCCTCCACGTCGATGTCCTCGTTGTAGAAGGGGATCTCGGCGAGACCCTCGTACAGGTCCACCTCGGCACCTTCGGGGGCGAGCTTGACGGCCGCCTCGGCAAGCTGGCGGTTGTGTGAACCGGCGCGGAGGCTGCCGACGAGGGCGAGGATACGAACGGACATGCTGACTCCCACATCTGAGGCACTGATTCGAAGGCTGCTGAAGATCCGGACCGGGGTCCGCTTAAACTTTGTAGCATCAAACCGGACCGTGGTCCAGTTTTGTTCCCGATGCTTTACGCTGGCTTCATGTCCGCCGTCCCGCCCCCCGTTCCGACGCCCCAGGAGTCCGTCGGCCACCCTGAGCTGGTGCAGCTGAGGACCGCCCTGGAGGGCGACGAGCCGTGCCTGCGGGCCGACGCCGCGCGCAACCGCGCCCGGCTGCTGGAGGCCGCCGCGCGGCTGGTGGCGGAGCGCGGCGCGGAAGCCGTCACGATGGAGGCGGTGGCCACCGAGGCCCGCGTCGGCAAGGGCACGGTCTTCCGCAGGTTCGGTGACCGTACCGGCCTCCTGACGGCGCTGCTCGACCACTCGGAGAAGAAGTTCCAGGCCTCGTTCCTCACCGGTCCGCCGCCGCTCGGGCCGGGAGCGCAGCCCGTGGAGCGGCTGCGGGCGTTCGGCTGCGCGATGCTGCGCCGGTCGGCCGAGGATCTGGAGCTCCAGCTGGCCGCCGAGCCGTGCGCGCCCCGCCGCTTCACCAACCCCGCCCGCAGCGTGCTGCGCCACCACGTCGCCATGCTGCTGCGGCAGGCGGCCCCGGACGCCGACTGCGAGTTGCTCTCCCACGCGCTGATGGGCCAGCTCGACCCGGCCCTGATCCACCACCTGACGAAGCAGTGCGGTCTGCCCATGGCCCGCCTGGAGGGCGCGTGGACCGACCTGGTCGACCGGGTGACGGGTACGGCCCCGACCCGCTGAGGTCCGCTCGCTGATCGCCGTGACCGCTCACCGCTTCCTCACAACTCCCCCGCCGAAGGCGCGCATTGGGGCTTCTGCCAAGATGCCGTACGTCATGGTGCAGATACCGAAAACGCCCGCGCCCCCGTCCCCCGCACCGTCGCGCTCCGTGCCCACGAGCGCCGATGTGGCCCGCCTGGCCGGCGTCTCGCGCGCGACCGTCTCCTACGTCCTCAACAACACCAGCGCCGTACGGATCAGCGAACCCACCCGCCGCCGTGTGCACGAGGCGGCGAAGGAGCTCGGCTACGTACCGCACGCGGCGGCCCGCAGCCTGCGCGCCGGGCACAGCCGCATGGTCCTGATCCCGGCGCCGACCTTCCCCGTCGGCCCGCTCTACAGCCGGTTCCTCACCGACCTCCAGAACTCGCTCGCCGCCCTCGACTACACGGTCGTGCAGCACGGCACCGGCGACCCGCACGGCGACGAAGCCGCCCGCGCCTGGGCCGAGTTGCGGCCCGTGGCCGTGCTCGTGCCCGGCTCCGGACTCGGCCCGTGCGGGGTGGCGGTGCTCAAGCGCTCGGGGGCGCGGGCCGTGGTCACCCTCGGTCCCGAGACCATCGAGGGCGCGCACGCCCTGCTCATGGACCACGACGTCGTCGGCCACAGCGCGGGCGCCCACCTCTACGACCGCGGTCGGCGGCGGATCGGCGTCGTCGTCCCGCAGGAGCCCGGCCTGGAGACGTTCTCCGCGCCCCGCCTCGACGGCGTGCGCCAGTCCGTGCGCGGCACGGACGCCACGGTGACCGAACTGCCCCTCGCCTACGACGAACAGGCCGCGGCGCGCCTCGCCGCCCGCTGGCGGACCCTGGGCCTGGACGCCGTGTTCACCTACAACGACGAGTACGCGATGCTGCTCATGCGGGCCCTGCTGGACGAGGGCGTCCGGATCCCCGAGGAGACGGCCGTGGTCGGCGCCGACGACCTGGTGCTCGGGCGGCTGCTGCGGCCCCGGCTGAGCACGGTCCGTCTGGAGCTGCCCTGCGGCCGTGAACTCGCCGAACTGGTCGACCGCGCGGTACGCAAGCCCGCCACCGAACCCGAGACGCACAAGGTGCTGGGGGCGACGGTGCTGCACCGCGAATCGAGCTGACGCCTCGGCACTCACCCGGCCGACAGGCGGCGGGGGACCAGGTTTTCGTGTCGCGGCACGGCTAGGATGTTGCATGCTCAACAAAACGGGGGCGCATTCCTGTGCGGGCCGCGGCACACCGCCGCGCCCGCCCGGCGCGTCCCGCCATGTGACCGCCGAACCGGCCGCGCACATACGGGAGTTCCATCAACCCCGTGAGCCGGTGACGATCGATCGGAGAGCCGTCATGCCGTTGCTCGACACCAGGACCTGGCAGCCCCGCCGCCTCGCGGGGCCCGGGTACACCGTGACCGAGCCCGCCACCGGCCAGGCCCTCGGCACCCTCGCCCTGGCCGGCCCGGAGGACGTCGGGGCCGCCGCCGGGCGGGCCGCCACCGCGCAGCGGGAGTGGGCACGCACCCCGCACTTCGCCCGTGCCGCCGTGCTCCGCAAGGCGGGCGACCTGTTCACCGCACACGCCGACGAACTGCGTGAATGGCTCGTCCGCGAATCGGGTTCGGTCCCCGGCAAGGCCGACTTCGAACTGCACGTGGCCGCCCAGGAGTGCTACGAGGCCGCCGCGCTCGCCTCCCGCCCGGCCGGCCAGGTCCTGCCCAGCGAGGCGCCGCGCCTGTCGTACACGCGCCGCGTCCCGGCCGGTGTGGTGGGCGTGATCTCGCCGTTCAACGCCCCCCTGATCCTGTCCATCCGCTCCGTCGCACCGGCCCTGGCACTGGGCAACGCGGTCCTGCTGAAGCCGGACCCGCGCACGGCCGTCTGCGGAGGGCTGTCCCTCGCCGCGGTCTTCGCCGCCGCGGGCCTGCCGGAGGAACTGCTGCACGTGCTCCCCGGCGGCCCGGACGCCGGACAGGCCCTGGTAGCCGACCCGCGCGTGCCGGTCATCTCCTTCACCGGCTCCACCGCCGCCGGACGGGCCGTGGGCGAGGCCGCCGGGCGCCACCTCAAGCGGGCCCACCTGGAACTGGGCGGCAACTCGGCCATGATCGTGCTGGAGGACGCCGACCTCGACGCGGTGATCTCCACGGCCGCCTGGGGCTCGTTCTTCCACCAGGGCCAGATCTGCATGACCACCGGACGCCACCTGGTGCACGCGTCCCTCTACGACGAGTACGTCGAGCGGCTGGCCGCCAAGGCCGACTCTCTCGCCGTCGGCGATCCGTACCGGGACCAGGTCCACCTGGGCCCCATCATCGACTCGGGCCAGCTCGACAAGATCAGCGGCCTGGTCGAGGCCAGCACGGGCGCGGGCGCAAAGCTCGCCGCCGGCGGCACCCACGACAGGCTCTTCTACCGGCCGACGGTCCTCGCCCACGTCGACGACCGCACCCCGGCGTACACGGAGGAGGTCTTCGGACCCGTCGCGCCGGTCCGCTCCTTCACCACCACGGACGAGGCGGCGTCCCTGGCCGCGCAGAGCCCTTACGGCCTCTCCCTGGGCATCGTCACCAGGGACCCGGCCCGCGGCCTGGACCTCGCCGAGCGCATCCCGACCGGAATCGTCCACATCAACGACCAGACCGTGAACGACGAGGCCGTGGCACCCTTCGGCGGAGTCGGCGCCTCCGGCACCGGCGCCCGCTTCGGCGGTGAGGCCAACCTGGAGGCCTTCACCGACCTGCGCTGGACGACGGTACGCGGAGACGTGGCCCCGTACCCCTTCTAGGGAGGGGGTGGCCGCTCCTGGGGGCGGCCCCGCTCCAGGTGGCCGCCCCGGGGGTCCGCTAGCCCGCCTGCTGGCCCTCCTGGGCCTGCTGCTCGGCGATCGACTTGCGCACCTCGTCCATGTCGAGGTTGCGGGCCTGCCCGATGACGTCCGTCAGGGCGGCCTCGGGCAGGGCCCCCGGCTGGGCGAACACGGCGACCTGGTCACGGACGATCATCAGCGTGGGGATGGACTGGATACCGAAGGCCGCGGCCAGCTCGGGCTGCGCCTCGGTGTCCACCTTGCCGAACACCAGGTCAGGGTTCTCACCCGCCGCCTTCTCGTACACCGGGGCGAACTGCTTGCACGGCCCGCACCAGTCGGCCCAGAAGTCGATCAGGACGAACTCGTTGTCCGTGACCGTCTGGTCGAAGTTCTCCTTGGTGAGCTCCACGGTGCTGCTCATGGCGTACATCCCTCTTCCTGCAGTGGGGTCAAGCCGTCGGCACAACACGGCCGACCGGACACGTATTCCGCGCCCCTACCCATGTGGCCAGGGCGCACACCACCCACCAGACTGACCCCATGACGGAAACGGAAACCAACGTGTACGACGTCGTGGTGCTCGGTGCCGGGCCCGTGGGGGAGAACGTCGCAGACCGCACCCGCGCCGCCGGACTGACCACCGCGGTCGTGGAGAGCGAACTGGTCGGCGGCGAGTGCTCCTACTGGGCGTGCATGCCCAGCAAGGCCCTGCTGCGGCCGGTCATCGCCCGCGCGGACGCCCGCCGCGTGCCGGGCCTGCGCCAGTCGGTGCAGGGCCCCCTCGACGCGTCCGCGGTCCTCACCCACCGGGACTACTACACCTCCGACTGGAAGGACGACGGCCAGGTCGGCTGGCTCGACTCCATCGGCGCCGACCTCCACCGCGGGCACGGCCGACTCAGCGGCCCGCGCACGGTGACCGTCACCGGCCCCGACGGCGGCGAGCGCGTCCTGACCGCCCGGCACGCCGTCGCCGTCTGCACCGGCAGCCGCGCCGCCCTGCCCGGCCTCCCCGGGCTCGACGCCGTCAAGCCGTGGACGAGCCGGGAGGCCACCAGCTCCAAGGCCATCCCCGGTCGGCTGATCGTGATCGGCGGCGGCGTGGTCGCCACCGAGATGGCCACGGTCTGGCAGGCCCTCGGCTCGCAGGTCACGCTGCTGGTCCGTGGCAAGGGCCTGCTCCCCAAAATGGAGCCCTTCGCCGGGGAGCTGATCGCCGAGGCGCTCAGCGAGGCCGGAGCGGACGTCCGCACGGGCACCTCGGTGGAGTCGGTGACCCGGGAGAACGGGACGGTCGTGGCCGTCACCGAGACCGGCGACCGCATCGAAGCCGACGAGATCCTCTTCGCCACCGGCCGCGCCCCGCGCACCGACGACATCGGCCTGGAGTCGATCGGCCTCGCCCCCGGATCCTGGCTGTCCGTCGACGACAGCCTCCGCGTGACCGGCCACGACTGGCTGTACGCGGTCGGCGACGTGAACCATCGCGCCCTCCTCACCCACCAGGGCAAGTACCAGGCACGCATCGCGGGCGCCGCCATCGCCGCGCGGGCCACTGGGGAGGCCCTCCTCGCGGAGCCCTGGGGCGCCCACGCCGCGACCGCCGACCACACGGCCGTCCCCCAGGTCGTCTTCACCGACCCGGAGGCGGCGGCCGTGGGCCTGTCCCTGGCCGAGGCGGAAGAGGCGGGCCACCGGGTGAGGGCTGTCGACGTGGACCTGTCCACCGTCGCCGGAGCCGGCCTGTACGCCGACGGCTACCAGGGCCGCGCCCGCATGGTCGTCGACATCGAGGACGAGATCCTGCGGGGCGTCACCTTCGTCGGCCCCGGCGTCGGCGAACTCATCCACTCCGCGACCATCGCGGTCGCCGGCCGGGTCCCGGTCGGCCGCCTGTGGCACGCCGTCCCGTCGTACCCGACGATCAGCGAGGTGTGGCTGCGGCTGCTGGAGGCCTACCGGGACGCGTGACCTGCCGATCGGTCGGCGCCCCGGTCGGCGCAGCCTGGAATCACGCGTCGGCGGGGCACCACCAGCCCACGGTGTTCGCCGTCCCACAGGTCCTCCTTCGCCAGGTCCTCCTCCGCCTCCGGCAGGAGCGGCACGCGGTCCGGCCGCGGCGCGTCGACGGCGCCCTCGTCGTGCGTGACCATGACGACCGCGCCCGGGTACGTGCCCACCGCGGCCAGGACCTCCGCCCGGGGAGGCCGGGTCCAGTGGGCGTAGACATGCGGTCATGGCAGCGGAGGCGCCCCGACGGACGCCTCCGCATTCCGGCCGGACGGAACTGCCCGCTACGGCAGCTCGAAGCCCAGCTCCCGCGCCGCTTCCTCCGGTGCCGGCTGCGCCCAGCGCTCCGCCATCGCCTGACTGGAGGACAGTGAACGCGACTCGGCGCGGTCCAGGTACAGGACGCCGTCGAGGTGGTCCGTCTCGTGCTGCACGATCCGGGCCGGCCAGCCCGAGAACACCTCGTCCAGGGCTCGCCCGTACTCGTCCTGCCCGGTCAGCCGCACCTCGGCGTGCCGCGCCACCACCGCCTGCCAGCCCGGCACGCTCAGGCAGCCCTCGAAGAACGCCGCCCGCACGTCACCGACGGGCTCGTAGGAGGGATTGACCAGGACGCGGAACGGCTGCGGCACCCGGCCGCGGACGAGGCGCACCTCCTCCGGTACCGGCGCCGGATCCTCGATCACGGCGATCCGGAGCGGCACGCCGACCTGCGGCGCCGCCAGACCGACCCCGGGCGCCGCGCGCATGGTGATCCGCAGGGCCTCGACGAAGCGGGCCAGCAGGGCGGGCTCCAGCTGACCGTCGAACGGCTCGGTGCCGCGCCTCAGCACCGGGTCACCGGCCGCGACGATGGCCAACGGCAGACCCCGCTCCAGGAGTTGCCCGACCCGCTCGGCCAGGGGTGCGCGATCGTCCGGAGTTCCCATCGCGTCAGCATGGCACGGCACCCACCGCTCCCACGTGATGCACGTCACATGGGTTCTCCGGGAACTCAACGCCCCGCTGCCCCGACTACTGCACCGCAACGGCCACCGCCGAGACCGCAACGGCCCAGAAGACATCACCCGGAGAAGCCCGCCGATGACCACCGCTCCCCCGACCACCACGGACGAGGCCCCCCAACCAGCCGCCCCGGCACCGTCGAAGAGCGCCTGGGCACCCCTGCGCCCGCTGATCCTCCGCCTGCACTTCTACGCCGGGGTGCTGGTGGCGCCCTTCCTCCTCGTCGCCGCCGTCACCGGCCTGCTATACGCCGGTTCCTTCCAGGCCGAGAAGCTCGTGTACGACCACGAGATGACCGTCCCCGTGGGCGGGGACAAGCTGCCGATCAGCGAGCAGGTGGCCGCCGCCCGCAAGGCCCACCCCGAGGGCACGATCTCGGCCGTACGCCCCTCACCGGAGGCCGACGCGACGACCAGGGTGATGCTGTCCGGCGTCCCGGGCGTCGGCGAGGGCCACACGCTCGCCGTGTTCGTCGACCCGTACACCGCGAAGGTGCGCGGCTCCCTCGAACAGTACGGCTCGACCGGCGCGCTGCCCCTGCGCACCTGGATCGACGAGTTCCACCGGGATCTGCACCTGGGGGAGACGGGGCGGCTGTACAGCGAGCTGGCGGCCAGCTGGCTGGGGGTCATCTCGGCGGGCGGACTGGTGCTGTGGTTCTCCCGCCGCCGTGCCCTGCGCAAGGTACGGGGGACGAAGGGGCGGCGCCGCACCCTCGGGCTGCACGGCAGTGTCGGCGTGTGGGCGGCGGCCGGGTTCTTCTTCCTCTCGGCGACCGGTCTGACCTGGTCGGCCCACGCCGGTGCCCACATCGACGAGTTGCGGACCACGCTGGGCCAGGCCACGCCGTCGGTCTCGGCGTCCGCCGGCGGTGAGCACCACGGCCACGACTCCGCCGCCGGGCAGGCGGGCGACGCCAAGCACGGCGTGGGCCTGGACAAGGTTTTGGCGGAGGCGCGAGCCCAAGGGCTGGGTGACCCGGTGGAGATCGTCCCGCCCGCCGACGCGAACTCGGCGTACGTCGTCAGGCAGGTGCAGCGCAGCTGGCCGTCGAAGCAGGACGCCGTCGCCGTCGACCCGGCCGGCGGGCAGGTCGTCGACGTGCTGCGCTTCGCGGACCACCCCGTGCTCGCGAAGCTCACCCGCTGGGGCATCGACCTGCACACCGGCATCCTCTTCGGCCTGGCCAACCAGATCGCCCTGATGCTGCTCGCGCTGTCCCTGATCCTGCTGATCGTCTGGGGCTACCGCATGTGGTGGCAGCGCGGCCGCGGCAGCGCCTTCGGCCGCCCGGTCCCGCGCGGCGCCTGGCAGCAGGTCCCGCCGCAGATCCTGGTACCGCTGCTCGCGGGCATCGCCGTACTCGGGTACTTCCTGCCCCTGTTCGGCATTCCGCTGGCGGCGTTCCTCGCCGTCGACATCCTGCTGGGGGAGATCGCCCACCGGCGGGGGCGGCGGTCGTACGGGACGCCGGCCGGGTAGCGGAACCCCGGCGCACGGATGCCCGGCTCCTTTCGGAGCCGGGCATCCTCGGTCACGGCCCGGGTCAGCGCTCCTCGAAGTCACCCGCGAGCGCCGAGGCGATCCGCAGGTGCGACTCCGCCTCCTCGTGCCGGTTCTGCCGCTGGAGGGTGCGGCCGAGCATCAGCCGGGCATAGTGCTCCACGGGGTCCCGCTCGACGATCGTCCGCAACTCGCCCTCGGCGCGGCGCAGTTGGGCGGAGTGGTAGTAGGAGCGCGCCAGGAGCAGCCGGGGCCCGGTCTGCTCGGGCACCTCCTCGACCAGCCCCGCCAGGACGCGCGCGGCGGCGGCGTAGTCCTTGGCGTCGAAGAACAGCTGCGCGCGCTCCCAGCGCTCGGCCGGGGTGCCGTGGGCGTAGTACGTCGTGTCCTGCGTGGTGTTCACTCGGGGCCTCCTTCGAGGCCGACAACCGAATCCGCCCGTCCGGTATTCCGCCGGCAGGTGTCGGGGGGAGTCAGGGGGAGGGCCTGGCGGGCCGGGGCGATGACACGGGGATCGACGAGGGGTGTGGTGGTGGCCGAGGTCATGACTGCTGCGCCTCGTTCTCGCTGAAGGGTTCAAGAGGTGCGTCGAGCAGGGCCGTCAGTTCGCGCGTGAGTTCCCGCGTGCGCTGGCCGTCGAGGCCGCCGAGGGGACGGAGGATCTGCTGGAGGAGTCCGTGGACGACCTGGCTACTGTTTTCAGGGTGCCCGCGGCGCGGCCCGAACGTGACGCTGACGCAGGCCCTCGTGCCGGACTAGGTTGTGCGCCATGAGCAATCTTGAGCGCGAGGCGGCCCCCTCCCTGTGCGGTGGCCGTGGCTTCGTGGTGGCGGAGCCGGTGCGTGAACTCCTCAGCCCCCGCCGGGTGAAGCTGGGCGAGTCAAGCGAGGTCCGCCGACTGCTGCCCAACCTCGGCCGCCGGATGATCGGCGCCTGGTGCTTCGTCGACCACTACGGTCCCGACGACATCGCCGACGAGCCCGGTATGCAGGTGCCGCCGCACCCTCACATGGGTCTGCAGACCGTGAGCTGGCTGCACGAAGGAGAGGTACTGCACCGCGACTCCACGGGCAGCCTCCAGACGATCCGCCCGCGCGAACTCGGCCTGATGACCTCCGGCCGGGCCATCAGTCACTCGGAGGAGAGCCCGCGAGACCACGCCCGTTTCCTGCACGGCGCACAGCTCTGGGTCGCACTCCCCGACGCTCACCGCCACACCGAGCCGCGCTTCGAGCACCACGCCGATCTGCCGGTCGTCACCGCACCCGGCCTCACGGCCACGCTGATCCTCGGCGACCTCGACGGCGCGACCTCACCGGGCACGGCCTACACCCCGATCGTCGGCGCCGACCTGGCCCTGGCCCGGGGCGCGGACGTACGCCTCCCCCTGGAGCGGGACTTCGAGTACGCCGTGCTGTCGATGTCCGGCGAGGCCCGTGTCGACGGCGTCCCCGTCCTCCCCGGCTCCATGCTCTACCTCGGCTGCGGCCGCAGCGAACTGCCCCTGCGTGCGGAGTCGGACGCGAACCTGATGCTCCTGGGCGGCGAGCCGTTCGAGGAGGAACTGATCATGTTCTGGAACTGGATCGGACGGTCGCAGGAGGAGATCGTACAGGCCCGCCGGGACTGGATGGAAGGGACACGGTTCGGCGAGGTGAAGGGGTACGACGGGGGCCCGTTGCCGGCTCCAGACCTGCCGGTGACGCGTCTGAAGCCGCGGGGAAGGGTGCGCTGACCTGCGGAAACGGCTGATTGGTCGGTGACGGGTGATGACTCGCCGCCGTGCGTTGTCTTCCGCAGTTCCGTCGTGTGCGGGAGGGCGGCTGGGCGCGTTGCACGCCCGATGTGCGGTGCTGCGCCATTCCACGGTGTCTCCGTCTGTGGGTGGCTGTGGCAGGACTCTTGCTAACCCTTTGCTAACTCTACTGACGCGTCATCAGATGTCAGGCAGGGTTAGTGTTCTGCCTTTGTGGCGGTAGGGCGGTCGTTGCAGGCTGGGTGGCCACCGGACGGATTTCGACTTGGCGAGTGACCGAGTCACACGCCGGTACGGGGACTTGATGCTCGGCCTGTCGTCTTGTGGAAGTTCCACAAGGTGTGGGTGGCCGTAGCGGGAGCGCCTTGGTGCTGCTCCCTGGAGGGGATGCTGGGTCCGCCGGGTTGGTGACCCGCCTGTGATTGTTCGTAACACGTGAGAACCTCCGTCGGCTTGCTCCGGCGGGGGTCCTGGGTAGACGGGGACCTGATACGACGACGTGCCGGGCGGCGTGTCGCGTCCTCGGGCCACATCAGCGCTGTGATAAGCATGGTCCTGATGAAGATGATGTGCAGTGAGGCTGACATCAGAGTCTTCTGCATGCGTTCGAACACCTAGGCCCGCTGCCGTGGCGGCGCTGCTCTACCTGCCGTTCGGCTCGTTGAGATCTGCCCGGCTGACGAGGCGAGACGGGGAGCGCGAGGATCGGCCTGCCGGGGGGCGCCTGATGAGCGAACTGCAATTGTGGGACGACAACCCCACCACGGATGACCTCCTGGGGTTCACCTCAATCGTCGAGACTGTCGTTGCTGCCCTGCAGTCGGCGTCTCTGGACCCCGTGACCATTGGGATTAACGCTCCATGGGGCGGAGGGAAATCCACCGTCCTGGGCCTCCTGAAGAGTGCGTTGGAAGGGGAGGACGGTTATCGCGTCATCCGCCTCGATCCGTGGGAGTTCGACGACCAGTTCGACGTACGCGGCGCCGTCGTCGGTGAAGTATTGCAGGACCTGCTAACCGCCTACCCGGAAGAGCAGGAGAAGCTTGAGGGTCCGGTTAAAGGGCTTCTGGAGCGCATCAGTTGGGCACGTGTCGCGGCCAGCATGGCCCGCGGCCAACTGGTGGCTCAGACCGCAGAGCTCGTCAAAGCGTTCACTCCGCAGCCGAGGGAGGACGCGAAGAACCTGGCGGGATTCCGCAGTGAGTTCGCCAAGCTGCTGCAGGGCCTGGGGTCTCTAAAGCGTCTGGTCGTCCTCGTGGACGACCTCGACCGATGCCTGCCAGATGCAGTGATGGCCACCCTGGAAGCCATCAAGTTGTTCTTGTCGGTCAAGAAGGTGGCCTTCGTCCTGGCGGCCGATCAGGAGATGGTGCGGGAGTCCATTGCTGTCAGCCTTGACGCCACAGGGCGGGGTGACCAGTTCGCGCTCCGCTATCTGGAGAAGATTGTCCAACTGCCGCTGTCGCTGCCGCGCATCAGCACGGACGAAGCAGGTGCCTTCATCGCTCTTCTTCTTTCTCAACGCCGCTGCGAACAGGAAGACCACTACAGGCAGTTGGTCACTCACGCGCAGCAACGTCGCGCTCTAGGACGCTCACCCGTCCTGGCCGACATGCAGGAGTTGCCGTGGGTGCCCGACGCCGTCACCCTGGGGCTGGCCAGCCGCTTCGCGGCAGGTCTGGCCGCACACCGCTCGGGGAGCCCTCGCAGCATCAAGAGATTCCTCAACGCGTTCGCGCTCCGCACTCGGATTGCCGAACGGCACGGCATCAACATCGACCCCTCGGTGATCGCCAAGCTCATGTTGCTGGAAGACAGCCACGCCAAGGACTTCGAGACCCTCGTCCGACTTCAGGAGGCTCAGCGTGTCGAGCTGCTGGAACGCTGGCAGGCCTGGGGGCGGGACGAACAGAAGGACAAGCCTGCCGAGGTCACTGAGGACAGCAAGGAATGGGCCGCATCCGACCCTGACCTGACCACAGCTCCGATCGGTCCCTATCTGAGTCTGGCCGCATCCCTCGTCAGCCTCACCGCCGCAGCCTCTTTGACTCAGCAACAGCTCACCTGGGTGGGCGACTTGGCCAGTGCCTCCGAACCTCACCGACGTGATGCCCAGGTCGAGATCGTGGCCGCGCTGATCGCCGACCAACAGGCCGTCGTCGATGCGCTGGTTCAGCGGGCGCGCCGCGAGAGTGAAACCGACCCGCTGGCCGAATCACTTGCGCACATCGCGATCCACACCCCCCAGCTGCGTCCAGCTGTCGCACAGGGACTGTGGGAGATCCGCAAATACCTCGGTCCTGGCGCCATCGTCGACATGGACAACAGCGGCGTCGAGGAACTGCAGGCGCTGATTCCCCGGCTGGCCAAGGCCACCGATATCGAGCCGGCGACGCAGGAAATCGCGCAGGTCACGGTGGAGCGGAAAAGCTGATGGGTACTTCCGGTTCCTACGGAGGCAGCGGCAGCGCGGACTGGAAGCAAGCCCATGACGCCTTCGACGCTCTGCCCAGCTCCTCGCCCTCCGGCACCGGCCTCCAAAACCCGCCCGACACCACGGATGGTCAGCAGCAGCTCCTCGACAACCTCCTTAGCGCGCTGTCTACGGCACTGCACAAAGATGATGCGGACCACGGAAGTCCACCCGCCAGCGGATACCCGCTCTCCGCCCTGCTGACCTCCCCCAGGGGCGGCCGCGGCGGGGGAGGAGGGGCCGGAGGGACACGCATACCCACCGGAAGAGCCGGCGCAGGATCACGACGCCAAGTCATCAAAGGCTCTGCCCGCGGCGCTGCTGCCCTGGCCGGCGCCTACGCGCTACGTAACGGTGACGCAGCCAGCCTGCAAGAACTCGGCCTGGATCTCACCGAACTGCGCAGCCTGCGCCCGCTCGCGCAGGTCTCCCGCATCCTGCAGGCAGTCCTCGGCGACGCAGGCCACCCCGACGAGGCTGCTCTACGAAAGGCTGCCACAAGATATGTCAAGGCCGTCCTCGTCGATCCTGAACCACTCGTACAGCAGGACGCCTTGCGGGGACTCGTCACTGAATGGATCTACGAGCTGTCCCTGGTCGAGCTCGGATCGCAAAAGGCTGAAGGCAACCTGACCGCGCAGGAAGCGATCGGAAAACAACGACTGGTCCGCTCCTGGCTGGAGCGTCGCCTGAAACAGATCAACGTGCCCGACACGCGACGCATGACCGTGCGGGAGTTCACCGCAACAGCAGCCGAGGTGACCGGGGAGGCACTGCGCATGCTCCGCGCGCGACGCTCATGACAACCGCTATCGAAGTACTGCCGCACGACGCTCAGCAGCATGAACGCTCCGCCACGCACCTGCACTGGGCTCGCACCTCCGCCAACAGCCCCACCCCGGAGGTGGCTGGCACTCTTGGATGGGACCTCGACCTGATCGGCCCTGTCCCTGTGGCAGCCGCCGACCTCGTGCGCGTCGCCGTCTCGGCGTATCTCGCCGACCGCAGAACTCCCCGTCCCACCACCTTCGTCAGAACGATCGAGCTCACTGCCCACACGGTCAATCCCGAACCCTGGAACAGCGCACCCGGCGAGCTCACCGAAGAGCTCCTGCACTGGCTCACCGGTGATGTCTGGCATCTGCACGCCGTGCCCGCCACCCCCACCGACCGGACCCTCACGCCCGCCCCACCAGCCGACGACGTGATGCTTCTCAGCGGCGGTCTCGACTCGCTGTGCGGCGCCGTCGACCACCTTCCGGACGGAAGGGCACGGATCCACCTCAGCCACCACGACGGCAGCACCGCGGTACGCCGCGCGCAGACCACTGCCGGATCCTGGCTGCGAAGTCACGCCTCTTATCGCCTGCGGCACCACAGCATCAAGATCCGCCAGAACGGCACCCCTGGTGAACCCACCTCGCGGAGCCGGAGCCTGCTGTTCGCCGCGCTCGCAGCCGCGACCGCGGCCACCGTCTCAAGCCCACAGGTCACGGTGCCGGAGAACGGTTTCACGAGCATCAATCCGCCGCTAACCACCGCCCGCGGGGGCACCCTGACCACTCGGTCCACCCACCCCGGAACCTTCAGCCGTCTCAATGCGCTCCTGACCGCCGTGGACATCCCCGTCACGGTCGGCAATCCCTATCTCCACTGCACCAAGGGAGAATTGCTGGAACGGGCTCACGACCGAGTCGGCGACGCGCTCCTCGCCGTGGCCGCCGCGACAGTGTCGTGCGGCAAACTCGACGGAGCCCGCTACCTGGGTGGCAACGCCAACTTCAACTGCGGGCTGTGCGTGGCCTGTCTGGTCCGCCGGGGTTCGTTCACCGTCGGCCCTCGCCAGGACCGCACCATCTACCTCGTCGAGCATCTTGCAGGTTCTGCGCGGGAGTCGCTGCTCAGGCGCCGCCGCAGAGACGTCTTGGATGTCCAACAGGCCGTCCTCCGTGGCATCGACGAGATAGATATCCTCGCCCTGGGTGATCTGCCTTCCGAGACCGACTTCGACGCCGTCGCGGACCTGTGTCAGCGCGGCCTTCAGGAACTGAGCCGTGTCCCTCTTCCCTAACGAACTGCCTGCGTTGGACTGCCACGCTCATATTGCGCCTGACGTGACTGCCCCTCAGGTCGAGGCACTGAACGGCGCCGTTGTATTCGCGATGTCCCGTACACCGGCCGAGACGAGCCATGCCATCCGACGCCGGGATACCACCCTGGTCTGGGGCACCGGTGTACATCCAGCGGTGCCTACCGCCCTTAAGGCTTTCAACACACAGCAGTTCCGGACCACCTTGCAGCAGACCTGTCTCATCGGAGAGGTCGGGCTCGACCGACGTGGCAACTTCGAAACGCAGCGTTCCGTCCTCGCCCAGATCCTCGCCGCTGCGCGCGACGAACCAGTCATTCTCTCTGTGCACAGCAGCGGGCGCACCGGCCCACTCATGGACCTGCTCACCAGTCACCCGCATCCAGGGATCATCCTGCACTGGTTCCTCGGAAGCCCCGCAGAGCAGAAGCAGGCCATCGACCTAGGTGCCTATTTCTCGGTGAACGCCGCCATGCCAGACGATGTCCTGGCCGCATTTCCCCTGCAGCGACTGCTGCCCGAAACCGACTTTCCCGCCAGCAGGCGGGCCACCGGTGCGACCCGTCCAGGAGTGGTCACCCGGCTCGAACAGCGCCTGGCCGAGCTGCACGCCACGACACCACAGATGATCCGACGCCGCTTTTGGCAGAATCTGCGCGAATTGACCACTCGCACGGAGGTCCTGGATCGCCTGCCGGAGCCCATCGCGGACTGGGCGCTGGAAGCCTGATTTCCGGTGCCTCCGGCCCACAGCCGGCCGAGGCGGAATGAAGGCTTGAGGCGGGTGCCGTTCACTCACTCGTGGTAAGCCGTGCGGCAACTGAGCTGTCTGCCGCTAGGGCATTCGGCAGCTGGCACCCGAGCAAACTCTTGACCTGAAGGACCTGGGTGACAGTCAGACCCAATGCCGTGGACAGGTCAGCGCCGGTCAGATCGGTGCCCTTGAGACCAGCGCCTGTAAGATCCGCCCCTTTAAGATCGGCGCCCTTGAGATCGGCGCCCTTCAGTCGCGCGCCGCGCAGGTTCGCTTCACTGAGAGTAGTGCCCTCCAGGAGAGCACCGTTCAGATAGGCGTCCGCTAGTTGTGCCTTTCTCAGATGGAGACCAGCCAAATCCACGGGCGCCCGCCTGCCACCGCGCCGCGAGCGTGCCACCGTAAGCGCGCGCAGAGCCTCCTGCACCTGTTCATCTGGCTTCCTCACCAACTGCGTCGCCGCAACTGGCGTCGTCGCGGCGGCCGGTGCCTGTTCTCGCACGAACGCGTTGAGGACCCGTGCCGCATGATCGCCCTGATCCGGCGCATCCTGAACGATCTGCTCCATCGCCAGGACTCCCCCGAGACGCACATACGGTTCGCTTGAACTCAGCCGCTCCAGTGCCTTTGTGAAGCGGTCCGTGACCTGGCCGCGTCGAGTGAGCCGGAACGTACGGGCGGTATAGGTCAGGGCGATACCGGCCCCCACAGCGGCGAAAACCTGAACGACAGCCAGACGGAACTGGCCCACGGCGGCTGCCCTAGCAGCATCGTCTAGGGCAGACCAGTCATCGCTCGTCACCCAACGCGCCAGACGCCTAGTAGGACTCCGTTACGTCTGTCTCGCGGTCCTGTTCGGGGGCATGTTGGGTGTGTGGATGCACATGAAGTGAACCGTGCTCGGGCGAAGTTG
>NZ_JBIBEP010000026.1:0-84761 GCF_042955185.1 Streptomyces sp. NPDC012474 | reverse complement strand
TGGACCCTAGACAAGTCACATCGTTGCAGGTCAGGAGCACTCTCCGCGTTTCTGATCACCTACCGGACGCCCTGCCACGTGAAAGCGCGAGGCTAACGCCTGTCGTGTGGCTCAGGCCGCAGGAAACCGACGGTGCCGGTCGATGTCACCCGCTACACGTTGAACCGGAACTCGACCATAAGGGCTTGACCTGCAGAAATGCCCGAATATCCAGCACCGATCCAGCACGGGCCGCCACGGCTAGCACGAGAAGCCCAAGATCACCAAACGTACCGGACTGCGCCCGCACAAGCACGAAGTCTACGAGTCTCTCGTGCACGCCGCATCAGGCTCACACGCCGCCAACAGAAATGAGTGTGGCATTCGCGGACCCGGACGACTGCCGTCGGCTGCGAGCCCTTGATCCGCGAGGGGGAGCACCCCAAGCCACTACGACCAACAAATAGACCAGCAGTGTGGGGTCGTGGACGACCCGGCGACCCCACACCACTGATCGGGGTTAGCTACTCTTCTGCCACAAAGACAGGATTCAGCCAGACCGAAGTCAGATCGCCATTCTCGATGCCCAAAACAGTTCCGCTGGCAATTCTGACCAACTCGACATCGGCGGCATTCTTGAGATGAATGGTGATCCACCCAGTGGACGGATCATATTCAACCCGCCACCCATCTCCAGGAACTTCGAATGAGACCCCAGGCACAAATGAATGTTCCGACGAGATGAACACCCGCCCGGACTTACACCTCGGGGGACTCAGCTTGGACACGAAACCCCGAACATTTGGGAAGTATCCCCAAGCGAACAGCACCTCCCGGGACTCGATGTCGACTTCAAGTTGGAGGGTGCCGATCAGCAGACTCGTAACTCCCTCCGAGCCGAGCCGCTCGCTCAACGCCTCCCCGTTCTGAGCACTGAAGGAGAATCCATACTCGGACTCGTCATAGGTGAGGACACCCTCGAGAGAGGATCCGTCTTGAATGGAGAATTTCATTCCGGCGTTACCCTATGGCCTCTTGAATAGGAAGTGAACGATCTTGTTGGACTTTGTGTCGATGTTGAGCTCCCAGGTACCGTTACTCCCATTCATCGAACCGGGCGTTCTCCACTCGACGACCCCTGGAGCGCCACGGGAATCCGTCCTGGGTGCCGTGGACTCCATTATTTCACGAAGGAGCAAACCGTTGTTGCGGTTCATGTAAGGGCGTGCAGCCTTACCGAAGTTGGGCGCATCGACAGCCCGGGTGCCGGCGATGTCCCAGGTGTGATTCTCGACGGTCTTGGTCATTCCAAGTTTCTCAACGTCAAGTTTGGCTCCAGAAGCAGGAATGACCCCAGCACTTTCTTCCGGAAATCTTCCGCCGCCAAGAGCCAGCATGGGGGCCAGGGTGCCGTTGTCCCATGCCGCCTGATAGATGCTGGAGTCAGGATCAGCTCCCGCACCCTTGGCCCATTCGTCGAGCGTCGACTTCGTGTCATCAGTGGCGCTGCAGGACTTCGAGTCGAACCAACAGAAGGGGTTCGCGAGGTCGCTTACCTGGTTAAGACCGAATCCTATGCCGGTCAAGTGGCCCAGGAAATTTGACGTCAGGTTTCCGTCGCGCTTTGCAGGAAGTGGATTTGGGCCCGTCTTGAACACGATCCGCGTAGATTTGTGGCCCACCTCTGTGCGGACGGTGGCGGTCATGGTGCCAGTGCCGGTACCGCCGCCCCCAGTCCGATATGTGAACTTCTGGGTGTACGTCTTCGTATACGACCAGTCCCAACCGCCCTTGCTGTTCAGGGTCCAGGTTTCGGTGCCTCCACCGCAGGAACTGGAGGAGCCGCCGCACATGCCGTCGGGCCGGAGTCCGGTGGGGTCGGAGAGCGTGACGGGGGTGTTGTTGGCGTATGCGTAGCCGTTGAGGGACTCGTGGTCCTCGGGGGCGAGGACGGGGTCGACGGAGAGGAATCGTCCGAGCATCGGGTCGTACTCGCGGGCGCCGATGTGGGTGAGTCCAGTGTCAGTGTCGGCGGGTTTGCCGAGGAATCCCTTGTCGTCGGGCCAGGCCGATGGTGCGGTACCGCGAGCCTCGCCGAAGGGCTTGGTGTAGCGGCGGGTAATCGCCTGAGTGGTCGCGTCGACCGTCATGGAGGCGGTGCCGTGGTGGTCGTCGACCATCCAGGACAGGCCGGTCTCGGTGCGGACAACGGTGGCGTCACCGGCCGGGTAGTAGCGCTGGGCGGTGAACTTCTCGGCGGCTGTGTCGTAGTGCAGTTCCTGGCCGGCCAGGTAGAGGACGGTCTTGTCGGGGCCGCGGCGGATGAGGAGTTCGCCGTTGGCGTCGTAAAGGTAGTCGGTGGTCTTGGCGCCTTCGGTGAGGCGAGTGAGTTCTCCTTCGATGTTCCAGGTGAGGCTTTGCGCGGTCCCGGTGGGGCCGTAGCGCCTGGTGGTGTTGCCGTGCTCGTCGTAGGTGTAGTTCTTGGCGCTGCCGCTGCCCACCGTGACGGAGGTCAGGGTGTGGGGCTGGCCGGTGCCTGAGGCGTTGACGGCCGGGTAGCCGTAGATGGTCTTGGTGTCGCCGCTGGTCGTGTGCTCGGTCTGGGTATCGCGCAGGCCGCCGGGCTTGTAGGTCCAGCTGGTCCAGTACGGGGCCGGGCCTCCGAGAGCGGATGCGGAGCGGGCGGTGGCGCAGTCATTTGAGGACGGGGTCCAGGCTTCGGTCAGGCGGCGATAGCCGTCGTATGCGAAGCATTGGGTGTCCTTGCCGTTGGCCTTTTCAGTGACCGACTTGACGTTGCCGGTGGCGTCGTAGAGGTAGTCGATGTCGCTGGTGTATCCGGTGTTGGTCTGGTCGAGTGTGTGGGTGTTGACCAGGCGGCGAGTGCCGTCCTCGTAGCGATTGAGGACCTGGAGCTGCTTGGCTTCCGTGGAGGTGCCCAGGCGGGTTTCCTCGATCTCACCGTAGGGCGAGTAGCCGATGTGCTGGACGTAGTCGGTCATGCCGTCGGTGCCGGTGAGCAGCCCGAGGCTGTTGTACGTGTTCTTGACGGTCTCGGCGGGCAGGCCGGCCACCGCGGGCATCGAGGTGGACTGGACAGTGCCGTCGATGTTGTAGGCGGTGGAGGTGATGAAGGTCTGCGGCGCACCGGCAGTGACCAGGGGGTCGGTGGCGGCGATGACGGTCTTGGTGCCTTTGGGGCGGTTGAGCGCGTCGTAGCCGGTGACGGACTGGGAGTAGATCTTGCCAGTGGTGCCGCCGACATATCTGATTGCCGCGGTGGGCTGTCCCTTGGCCAGGGAGTCGTAGGTGAACTTTGTGAGTTGGTGGGCGTTGTCCTTTGTCCCGTCCCAGGTGCCTATCGGTCGGCCGAGTTCGTCGTAGTCGTTGATCAGGGTGCGGGAGACATCGTCGAGGGTCGTGGTGGCCGTCAGCGGCTGGTCAGCGTCGTTGTAGGTGGTGGTGATGCTGCCCTTGTCAGGATCAGTGGAAGTGGTCTTGCGGCCGCGTAGGTCGTAGCCGTAGGTCCAGACCGCTCCGTCCGGGCCGGTCATCTTCTTGAGCTGGCCGCCAGGGGTGTACTCATACAAGGTTCGGGTGTAGTCGGTGCCGGTCGGGGCCGGACCGCCGTACTCGCGTCGCTCGGCAACCCGGCCTCGGGCGTCGACGATCGTGAGGGTGCCGGTGCCGCCTGCTGCGGCAGTCACGGCCGTGCGGTCGCCCTGTGCGTCGGTCTTGGTACGCCACTTCTCCTGCCCGTAGACCCGGAAGATCGAGTCGGTGGCGCGGCCGGCGGCGTCGAATACCGTCTCCGTGGAGGCGGGGACCGAACCGGTGTAGGTGTTGGCGAGCGTGCCCGAGGGGGCGCTGTCGTCGTGGACCTGGCTGTTGGAGATGTACGCCAGGCCGCGGTCGTCATAGAGCGTCTCGGAGATCACCCGACCGCCGTTCGGCGCGGGGACCTGCTTCTGGCGGGACCGCAGAAGGCTGTCGAAGATTTCGTATGAGCTGTTGTAGGTCTTGCCGTCTGCCTTGAGGACGTCGGTGCGGACCCAGGTTTCCTTGTTGTTGTTGATGCTGTAGGCGTAGACGATGCTGGCCGCGTCATCGAGCGTGCGCGAGCGGTCCGGCTTCCAGACCGACTTCAGGCGCCCGAGCGCGTCGAAGGACCACTCAGTCACGTTGCCGTTGGCGTCGGTGGTCTTGGAGGCCGCTCCCCAAGCCGGGTCCACCTCGGTGGTGGCGGTGTAGAGCTTGGGGTCGGTCGTGGTCTTGGACGTCAGCGGTCCGTAGCCGGTGTCGTCGGGCACATAACTGGTCTTGACCGTGCGGTTGAGAGCGTTGGTTTCGGTGACCGGGCGCCCCAGCTTGTCGAACGTAGAGTTGGAAACCTGCTGGTAGACGGGAGTTTTGTCGGCCGCGTCGTAGCTGGCAACCCTGTAGGTGGCGGTGATGTCACCCTTGGTGGGCGCCGCGCCGACCGCCTTGCCGTCGTAGGCCGTGGTGATGTCGGAGACGACGTCGGCGGGGATCGACAGGATGGTCGCGCAAGGCACCGAGTAGGTCTCGGTGCGCGAGACCTTGTCCACCAGCCATGCCGAGGTGTTGCGGGCGTAGCTGGTCCGTACGCACGACTCGTCGCCGGTCTTGGTGGCGTCACCGCTGTCCTCGACGGTGATCGGCATGCCGTACGTGGTGTCGTACGTGGTCTTCTGCTTTACCGTGCGGGTGCCGGTGGAGATCTTGGTGCGGGTGGTTGTCTCACCAGCCTGGACGATCCACGCCTCAGTGGTACCCCAGCTGTAGGTATGGCTTCCGGTCTTGTGGGACCAGGGGGTGTTGATGGTACCGCTGAGTTCCTCGGTACCGTTGTAGGCGATGGTCTCGCGGACGAAGCCGGCGTACTGGCGGGAGTCGTCGATGGCGGTGCCGGTGGAGTCGGTGACCTTCTCCACGCGGGCCGTGCCGTCGAGTTCCTTCTCCCCGTTCAGGCCGCGCATGTAGAGCGTCGACTTCTTGGAGCGCGGGCCCTCCGAGTTGCCGAAAGTCGTCACGACCTTGCCGTAGCCGCGCCACTGCGACCAGGTGCGGTTGGACGATTTGGTCAGGCCCTCATCGTCTGAGTAGGCCCAGCCGGCGCCGCCCTGGTAGTCGTAGTAGGTCTCGCCGGTGTCACTGTGGCCGTAGGGGTCGTCCTGGAGGACGGAAGTGACCACGTACTTGTGGAACCAGTCGGTGACCGGGGTGGTCCCGGACTGGGACCACTTCACGGGGAAGCAGCGCCGTGTGTTCTTGTCGACCGCCGAGGGCATGCTGCTGCCCCAGATGCAGTCAGGGTCGGAGTAGTTGACGGTGAGGGTCGAGCCGGTCTCGGACTTGATGGTGCGCACGCGCCATTTGATGTAGCGCAGGTTGTCCTGGCCACTGCCTTCGACGTGGTTCGGCATCTGGATGCCGCCGAAGACGACGGGCGGCATTGCGGCCGTGGTGGTGTTGGCCTTGCCGGTGTTCTGGATGGACTTCAGCCACAGGCTCGGGGAGGAGGCATCGCCGGTGTCGGGGAAGTCGTGGGACAGATGCCAGGTGTCGACGTCCCGCCGGGTGGTGCCGCTACCGGTCCACACTGAGGTGGTGATGTCGATGAGGCGCTGGCGGGTGAAGAAGGAAGGACCGATCTGGGTGGTGCACTTGGTGTTGGCCGCGCAGATCATGTCGTAGGGCACGTCGGGCCAGTTGGCTTTGGTGTCCTTGGTGAGGCTGGAGCAGCCGCCCGAGACGATGCAGCGCTGGCCGTAGGTGAAGCGGACCTGCTGGGCGGCGGGCTTGGCGTAGATCAGTTCGCTGCGCAGGCCGTAGTCGATGCGGTTGAGGTAGCCGCCGCGGGTGTATGCGGTGCCGTTGACCGTGGTGTCGGCGTTCTTGGAGTAGTAGTTGGTCTCCTTGCTGTACCAGTAGGTGCTGGCGTTGTCGTGGGTGTCCACGACGTAGTCGAGGTTCCAGCGCCATGCCTGGTTGCAGGAGGAGTCGGCGAAGCCGCTGGACTTGTGGCACGGCTCGCCGGAGTCGTCGCCGAAGACGGGGACGGCCCAGGTGGAGTAGGTGGACGGGTCGTCGTCGGCGGTGTCGGTGGTGCCCTTGTCGCTCCAGCCGGGCATCCGGTGCTTGCCGAAGTAGTACTGGGTGCCGGTGGCGTCGGTCACCTTCCAGTACTCGCCGTTGTTGTCTCCGTTGCCGCTGGCTCCGGTGAGGTGCTCGATGCGCGTGCCGTCCTCGTTCTTCACCTTCCACGAGCCGCCGGATGCCTCGGACAGGGCTGCGGTGTCACAGGCCGACTTGTCGGCGCAGGCGTTGACCAGCTCGACGGCCTTGCCGTTGAGGACCAGGGTGGCGTTGGCGTACTTCCAGCACAGGTCGCCCTTGCGGGACTGGCCGTCGTCCTTGCAGGAGCTGTACTTGCGCTCGATGTAGGACTCGGTGATCGAGAAACCCTCACCGATCTGCGAGGTCTGGTTGTTCTCCCCGGCCGTACGGCCGTCCACGGATGCGGAGTTGTAGGAGATGGACAGGTTCGGCGACGGACCGGCCGTGGCCGGGGGGACTCGCAGGGGGTAGTTCCAGGTGAAGTCACCCGTGCTGCCGCCGGCCTCCCAGGTCGCCGTCGGGGACAGCGGAGTGGCGCTGTAGTCGCCCCCGCCACCCGAGCTGTCGGCCGCGGCGGCCAGCAGCATCGGCGTGCCGGCCTTGAGGCTGCGGGCGGGCACAGTGCCGGTCAGGGTCTGGGACCGGGCGTCGTTGTCCGCGCCGGCCACGGGGGTCTGGGTGCGGCAGGACTTCTTGTCCGGCGTGGTCAGCGCACACGCCGGGAGCTTCACGAGGCTCAGGCGGGGGCCGAAGTTTCCGCCGTAGACGTCGGAGAACGATGAGTAGTCCAGGGAGACCCGGAGCTTGTCGGTGTCCTCCGCTCCCTTCCTGGGTTCGGTTCGCGACGGGTCGACGGTGAGCAGGACGCCGTTGACGCCCGCCTTCTTCGCGGCTGCCCGGGAGTGGACGCGAAGCGCCACCTTCTCCGCCGGCCCCGTCGCCTTCCTCTTTGCCCTGTCCTTCGCGGACTTGGCTGCCGGTGCGGCGGGCTCCTGCGTCAGCTCCATCCCCAGCCCACCGACAGTGACAGTGGCCTCGGAGGTTGCCGTGACCTCAGCGGTTGCCTTCCCAGACTTCGGCCAGGAGGCTTCCTGCAGCCTCTCGCGGGTCTTGCGGGACGCCGAGGTGGACTTGTCCTTCGGAGCTTTGGATGTGCCGGGCCTGAGCACCCCCACCTTGTCGATCTTCGCCTCAGGCCGGTCCTCGAGCTTCTTGCGAGCAGCCACGGACTGGGCCTGTGCGGCGAAGTCGTATCCCGAGGGAACCACGACCTGGGGCAGCAGAGAGAGGGAGGCGACGACCGCACCGCGGCCAAGCCAGCGGCGTACGACCGCCCCTGGCAACCGCTTGCGGAAGGGTCTTGAGGACACGGTGACTTCCCGGTTCTAGGAAATGAATAGAAAGGGAGGCGCCTGGCAGCGGCCTCGGTGCCCAGATGCTTGATCTCGCGGCGCGTAGGCGTTGGGACGCGCGCCCGTTCGAGCGCCGAAGCTGGGCGGGGGGTGAGGTAGGGCGGGGATGCCCGCCCTACCTCACTTCCTACTGCTGCTCGGTGTTGCGCCGGTTGGCGATCACGTCGGCTGAGGTGGCTCCGGCCCAAACGCGTACGCTGTCGATCATTCCGGGGAAGTAACGGGCGGCAACGCCGTTGATCTTCGCCCGGCCGATCTCGAAGGCTCCGCTGCCCTGCCACGGGGCGGAGTACGGAACGCCGTCCTCGTCGCCCATCTGCGCGCTGTCTACATAGAGCTTGAGCGCGCCGAGTTGGGAGGTGTCGTCGGGGTCCGCTGCGGCCTGGGCGTCGTAGACGACCGTCAGCATGACCGGTACGCCCAGTTGGGCCGTGGTGAATGCGGTGGACTCGTTTTCGGTCCAGGCCGCTCCGGTGCCGTCCTTGTCGGGTCGGCCGAATGTCCAGCGCCCCTGCGTGCTGCCGGAGGGCTGCTCGTACCAGACACCCCAGGACGATTGGCTTGTCCCGGACTGCCCGAACGCCTGCACCGCGTAGGACTTGCTGATGTCGGCGAACTTGGCCGGGTCCAGCGTTACCCAGGCGGTCGCGGTGAACGAACCGGAGTCGTCGACGATCGGGCCGGTGGCAGTGGCATACGCGCTGGTCCCGTTCAGGGACATCGTCTGCGTGGTCGTGACCTCTTCGCCGATCTCCGGATCACCGGTGGTGATTTGAGTGAGCGCGGCCCCGTTGAGGGTGAGGTTACGGCCGAAGCCGCTGGTGTCCTTGACCGTGGTACCGGTCGCGTTGGCCATGTCCGTGGCGTCCCACTTGGCGACCAGCGCCGGGACCGGGTCGCCGGCGGTGCCGTCGCTGAGATCCTCGTCCTCCAGCCACGCCTCGTGGGCGACCTCGGTGTCCGCGAGCGCCCGGGACCAGACCTTCACCTCGTCGATGGTTCCAGCGAAGTTCTCCTTGCCTGCGGCGTCGTCCCACAACCGTCCGACCTGCAGACCACCGGACGCTTTCCAGGGTGTGGCGGTGAACGGTACTGGCTTGCCCTGCGCGATGCCGTTGACATAGAGCTGCAGGTTCTGCGCGGCGGCGTCGTAGACGCCCGCCAGGTGTGTCCATGCCTTCAGGACAGGCGACTTGGTGCCGATCGACCGCACGATCGTCGGATTGGTGACGTCGGTCTGGTGGCGGTTGAAGATCCAGGCGTTGTAGGCGGTGGAGTAGTACAGCTGGAATCCGGAGGCGTTCGTTCCCGCCTGCGACAGGACGGTGTAGTTGACGTCCTTCTTCTCCAAACGCGCCCAGGCCGAGACGGTGAACGACTTGGTGGTGTCCAGCACCGCGCCTGAAGTGGACAGGTACGCCGTCGTGCCATTGAACTTCGCCGCGGCGGAGCCGCTGCGGGCCAGGGAGTCCCAAGTGGCGGCCGAGGAGACGAGTGGATGCTGGGTAGCGGTGGTGGTGTCGGTGAGGGAGCCGTCCAGGTGCCAGATGCCTGAGGGCTTTTCCGCGCCCTTCACCAGGAAGCTGTAATAGCCGGTGAGCGAGCTGTGGCCGGCCGCGTCGTAGCCCCAGACCTGGATGGTGTTCTCACCGGCCTGGTTCGGCGTGATCGTCTGGGTGGTGGCCGCGCCCTTCGCGACGGGGATCGGCGGGGACATCGCGCCGCTGTTCAGCTTGAACTTGTAGGTGACCACGTCCGACTGGATGCCGGCTGTGGTGGGGCTGGAATCTTCGGGGGTGAAGGTGAACTTGCCCGGCGTGCCCACGCCGCCCGCCGCAGGGTCGGTCTCAGCGGGCTTGTAGGTGCCGTCCGCGCTGCTCACCACCGGAGGAGGGGGCGAGTCGGTGTCGATCCGGAAGTAGCACCAGGACGACCAGGACGAGTCCAGGACACCGGTGGCGCCCCGGTCCGTCTTGTAGTACGCCTGCGTCTTGACCCGCATCCGGTAGTCCGTCTGAGCCGGGAGCGTGCTGGACGTCGCGGTGCGGGGGGCGTCGTCGGCCACCCAGGTGCTGTCCGGCGAGGCGGCGGACCAGGCGCGGCTGGATCCGTCCGCCTTCCACACCTCGAACGCGGCACGCAGCTGGGAGTTGGAGCCGTCGGCCGATTGCACCGTGGCGAGCATCTTCGGGGTGGTGTCGCTGGTGGCGAAGGACTGCGTCGAGGCGTTGCAGGCCCGCCCGGTAGTGCCCTGCTGAACGCCGTACGAAGTCGGCTTGGACGGGTAGGACACGTACGTCACCGACAGCTTGGCGTCGTTGCGGAACCGCGCCCAGGCCGCCGCGTTCGACTCGTCGTGCGCCGCCAGGGAGAAGGTGATCTGCGATGCCTTCTTCGAGGCGTAGGACGCGAGGGTGGTGGTGAGGTTCTCGTTGCTCTCCTCCCCCACGTTGTCGCTGAAGCGCACCCAGTTCGCCGGCTGCGGCGGAGTGCACAAGCCGCCCCGACCGTAGGCCACGTTCCGGTCACCCATCAGGTCCACCGCGTTGGGGCGGGACGACCAGGTGGTGCTGGAGGAGATGCCCTTGTCCACACGGCGCAGGTCGTACCAGCGCGGCTCACAGGTGAACGTCCACTCCTGGTACACCTCCATCGTCGCGTCCAGGACCTTCTTGCCGTGGATCGACGACAGCGGGTACTCGAAGTACATACGCTGGGTGTACGGGCTGTTGGAACACAGGTAACCGCCGTAGTTCGAGCAGCGGCCCACTCCCTTGTCCCCATCGAACTCCCAGTACTTGGTCCCGTTCGAAGCCAGAGCAGTCCAGTCACCCAGCGCTATGCCCTTGGTCGGCGGGTCGATGTAGAGCGGGAAGACGGTGTCCTCGCCGCGCAGTAGGTCCGGATCCGGCGTGATCTCCAGGCTCGTGTCCGTCACCTTGAGCGGGAGTTCGGCCGTCGCGTCACCGCTGCCAGGGCCCTCTGAAGGTGAAGGTTCCCCCTTGGCCTCGGGGAGAGGGGCCGTTTCCCCGGGCTCCGGTTCTTCCGCTGTCCTCGTGCCGGTTGCCGGTGCCGTGCGTGCGAGTTGCGTGCTGACCCCTGGGGTCACTTCGGCGGGTGTGCTGGTCGGGCTGTCGCCGGCTGAGTCCCACATCCGTCCGGCCGGACTCTCGAACACAGGGGTGCCGTCCTGGTCCCTGGCGACGAAGCCGCCGTCGGCCGTAGGGGCGATGTCCAGGTCATCGCCGGAGGCAGTCATCTTGATGCTCGCGAGCGCCGGGTTATCCGCGGCCTCCGCAGTTTTGACCACGAGGACCGAGGTGTAACCGGTGCTCAGAGCGGTCAATTGCAGATCGACGTCTCGAAAGACGTCAGGGTAGGTGGCCGTGGCACCCTCGAGTTCAGGCTCAGGGAGTGCGGTCGGCCAGCCGAGCTTCAGCGAGTGGCCCTCGTCCTCCAGCCTGACCAGGCCATCACCGTTACCCCCGCCCGAGAAGGTGAGAGCGGCCGTCGTGTTCTTGGCCCTAACCTCGCCGTCAGCGTCTCGCACGAGGGTGGTGTCGATGGCGTCCCATGCACCGTCGTCCTTGCGCGCCCGAATCGGAGCCGCATTCATCTCCTGCGTGAACGTGCCGTCCGGGTTGGCGAAGACCCGAGAGGACTCGGTCGTCGCCCCTTCCACGACTACTCGCTCACCAGATTCGGCTGCGAGGGCACTTGCCACCGACTCCGCAGTCTTTCCAGCCCCAGTGGCGGCTTGGCCCTCCGCCACTGCGGCAGGAACGCCCGCCACCGCGACACCTGGGAGCGCTCCCCCAAGTAGCGCCACGGCTATCGCTCCGCTACCCGCAGCATGCCGCCAGCCGTGCCGCCGTCTTCGCGTGAACACGCCTTGCCCCACCCGCCCCTTAATTTTTCCTTATCAACACACCGTGGCGATCATGAGACGATCTGACTCGACGGTCAATGGTGTTGGAGATCACATTGACGTGTACAGGCATGACTTCTTGACCTGTGCTACTCACCGCGGGGGGGCAGGTGCTCGGCCGCAAGGCCACCGCATGCCGGACTTCGACCTCGCCTTCGAGGCGAAGCTCACGGCACTGCCGGTGATCTCGGGCGGCCGCGCTACCTGACGCGATACGACATTTCGATCTCAGTAATCACGTGAAGAACGTGTGCTGGAGGTCCGACCGCCTGGGCTACAACCTCCGCCGCACGGCACGCACGCCCGCGGCGCCCGCGCGTTCCGTCGGCATCCAGCACGAATCCAGCACGGTAGGGATGAGCAGAGGTAATGACAGGTGACGACAGGTCAGAAAATCCAGCACCTATCCAGCACGGTAAAAATCAAGGGGCCTGACCCCGAAGAGTCAGACCCCATTTGACCTGCACGTTTGCCAGATCAGCGAAGTGATGCTAAGTCACCGGCTAGACATTGAACCGGAACTCCACCACATCCCCGTCCTGCATGACGTACTCCTTGCCCTCCATCCGCGCCTTCCCCTTCGCGCGGGCCTCCGCCACCGAGCCCGTCTCCACCAGGTCGTCGAAGGAGATGACCTCCGCCTTGATGAAGCCCTTCTGGAAGTCGGTGTGGATGACGCCGGCCGCCTCGGGGGCCGTCGCGCCCTTCTTGATCGTCCAGGCTCGGGATTCCTTGGGGCCGGCGGTCAGGTACGTCTGGAGGCCCAGCGTGCGGAAGCCGACGTGGGCCAGGGTCGCCAGGCCCGGCTCCTCCTGGCCGACGGACTGGAGGAGTTCCAGCGCCTCGTCCTCGTCGAGCTCGGCGAGGTCCGCCTCCAGCTTGGCGTTGAGGAAGATCGCCTCGGCGGGGGCGACCAGCGCGCGCTGCTCGTTCTTGAAGTCCTCGTCGGTCAGCTCGTCCTCGTCGACGTTGAAGACGTAGAGGAACGGCTTGGTGGTGAGCAGGTGCAGGTCGTGCAGGAGCTCCTCGTTGCCGGAGCCCTGGACGATGCCCGCGGAGAACAGCGTGTCGCCCTTCTCCAGGATCTCCTTGGCCTCCTCGACGGCCTTGACCTTGGGCGCGATGTCCTTCTTGATGCGCGACTCCTTCTGGAGGCGCGGCAGGACCTTCTCGATGGTCTGCAGGTCCGCGAGGATCAGCTCGGTGTTGATCGTCTCGATGTCGTCCTTCGGCGAGACCTTGCCGTCCACGTGCACGACGTTCTCGTCCTTGAAGGCGCGGATGACCTGGCAGATCGCGTCCGACTCGCGGATGTTCGCGAGGAACTTGTTGCCCAGGCCCTCCCCCTCGGAGGCGCCGCGGACGATGCCGGCGATGTCGACGAAGTCGACCGTGGCCGGAAGGACCCGCTGCGAGGAGAAGATCTCCGCCAGTTTCGTCAGACGGGGGTCGGGCACGCCGACGACGCCCACGTTGGGCTCGATCGTGGCGAACGGGTAGTTGGCCGCCAGCACGTCGTTCTTGGTCAGGGCGTTGAACAGGGTCGACTTGCCGACATTCGGCAGACCGACGATTCCGATCGTGAGCGACACGTTGCGACTTCCCGTGAGTGGAGGGCCAGGAGGCCAGGGGACCGGCCGATCCACCAGTCTACGGCGTGTCCGGAACCGCCCGGGCGGACAGTCGAACGCTTGGCCAAGCCGCGGCCGACGGCGTGTCTGAAGGGCTGTTCGGCATATTGAACGACCTAAGTTGGTGCGGTGGAGCAATACAGGACGCGATCTCCTCAGTACGGACCGCGACAGTCCGGACCACGACAGGGCGGGCCGCGCCGGGACCGGCCCGGGCCGCCGCCCCGGCAACCCGTGCCGTCCCAGGCGGGACGGGGAGCGGGGGGCGAGCCCGTGCGCGCTGCCCGGCCGCCCGGGCCGCGGCGCCGCCCGGCGCCGGCGCGACGGCCTGCCCCCGCACCGGCACCCACCGCCGGCCGGCTGCCGAACCCCCGGCTGACCGGCCTGGGCAGCGGGCTGTTCTGCGCGGTGGTGATGTTCCTGCTGGGCGCGCTCTGCTCGGCGCTGTTCGGGGCGTCCCTGACGGCGTACGGCGTGCTCTTCCTGCCGGTGTGCGCGCTGACCGCCCTCTGGGTGCGCCGGGGGGACCTGATGACCGCGCCCATCGTCGTGCCGATCGCGTTCGCCGTGGGGCTGGTGCCGGTGGCGGACGGGGAGGACGGGTCCGGCGCCACCCTGATGGGCCTGGTGACGGCGCTCGCCACGCAGGCCGGATGGCTGTACGGCGGGACGCTGATCGCCGGGCTGATCGTGATCGTCCGGCGGATCAGGCTGGTGCACCGGCGGCGGACGGCCGGGGCCCGGCCGCCGGTGTGACACCCGGAGGAACAGGCCTCAGCGACCGGCCGCCCGCATCGCCGCGCCCACGATTCCCGCGTTGTTCTGCAGCTGCGCCGGGACGATCTCGGCCTTGATGCCCTCGATGTGGGGCAGGAACTTGTGGGACTTGCGGCTGACACCGCCGCCGATGATGAACAACTCCGGCGAGAACAGCATCTCGACGTGGGCGAGGTACGTGCGCACGCGGTGCTCCGCCCAGTGCTCCCACGTCATGTCGTGGTCCTCACGGGCCTTGCTGGAGGCCCGCTTCTCCGCGTCGTGCCCGTCGAGTTCCAGGTGGCCCAGCTCGGTGTTGGGGACGAGGACGCCGTCGACGAAGACGGCACTGCCGATGCCCGTGCCGAAGGTCAGCAGGATCACCGTGCCCCGGCGGTCGCGGCCGGCGCCGAAGTGCATCTCGGCGACACCCGCCGCGTCCGCGTCGTTGACCACCGTCACCGGCAGCCCGCCCAGGCGCTCGCCGAGCAGCGCGCGGGCGTCGGTGTCGATCCAGCTGTCGTCGACGTTGGCCGCCGTGCGGATCGTGGCTCCGTCGGTGACCACGCCGGGGAACGTCACCCCGACAGGGCCCGTCCAGCCGAAGTGGCCGACCACCTGCCTGACGCCGTCGGCCACCGCGTCGGGTGTGGCCGGGTGGGGGGTGAGGACCTTGTGGCGCTCCTGCGCCAGGTCACCCTTGTCCAGGTCAACCGGCGCACCCTTGATCCCGGATCCGCCGATGTCCACTCCGAAGATCTGCATGGCCCTACGTTACGACGAACGACTCACGGTCACAGGCCGGACAGCGGGGCTGCCCGGCCTGTCCCCGATCACTCCCCGGAATGTTCACCGGTCCCGGCGCCGCCGCGCTCGGCGGTCAGGGCCGCGGCCTCCTCGCGCAGGTCGCGGCGCAGCTCCTTGGGCAGGGAGAACGTGATGGACTCCTCGGCCGCCTTGACGATCTCGACGTCCTCGAAGCCGCGCTGCGACAGCCATTCCAGGACCTGCTCGACCAGGACCTCCGGGACCGAGGCGCCCGAGGTGACGCCGACCGTGGCCACGCCCTCCAGCCAGGCCTCGTCGATCTCGTCGGCGAAGTCCACGAGGTAGGCCTCACGGGCGCCCGCGATCTTGGCGACCTCGACGAGCCGCTTGGAGTTGGAGGAGTTGCGCGAGCCGACCACGATGACCAGGTCCGACTCGGCGCCCATCTGCTTGACGGCCAGCTGGCGGTTCTGCGTGGCGTAGCAGATGTCGTCGCTGGGCGGGGAGATGAGCTGGGGGAACTTGTCCTTCAGGGCGTCGACGGTCTCCATGGTCTCGTCGACGGACAGCGTGGTCTGGGAGAGCCAGACGACCTTGGACGGGTCACGGACCTCGACCTTCGCCACATCGCCCGGCCCGTCGACGAGCTGGATGTGGTCCGGGGCCTCACCGGAGGTGCCGATGACCTCCTCGTGGCCCTCGTGGCCGATCAGCAGGATGTCGTAGTCCTCGTCCGCGAAGCGGACGGCTTCCTTGTGGACCTTGGTGACCAGGGGGCAGGTGGCGTCGATGGTGGCGAGCTTGCCGCGCTCGGCCTCCTCGTGGACGACGGGGGCCACGCCGTGCGCGGAGAACATGACGATGTTCCCCGGGGGCACTTCCTCCGTCTGCTCGACGAAGATCGCGCCCTTCTTCTCCAGGGTCTGCACGACGTACTTGTTGTGGACGATCTCGTGCCGGACGTACACCGGAGCGCCGTACTGCTCCAGGGCTTTCTCGACGGCGATCACGGCGCGGTCCACACCCGCGCAGTAGCCACGGGGGGCGGCGAGCAGGACACGGCGGCCAGGCGAAGCAGACATGCGTCCCATCGTAAGGCCGCGTCCGGCCGGTCGAAGATCGCGTGCGGGTGGAGTCCCGGGGAGGACCGGCATGGCGCACGCCCGGCGGCGCCCGCGGTGGGCGGTGTTGTCGGCGGTGGCCACTACCCTCGCGGACATGGCTGTGAACACGACTCCGGAAGCCCCGCTGCCCGTCGGCGAGGTGTCGCGGCTCATCGGGGGCTGGATCGACCGGCTCGGGGCGGTGTGGGTCGAGGGGCAGATCACGCAGTTGTCGCGGCGGCCGGGTGCCGGTGTGGTGTTCCTGACGCTGCGGGACCCGTCGTACGACATCTCGGTGAGCGTCACCTGCTACCGGCAGGTGTTCGACGCCGTAGCGGACGTGGTGAGCGAGGGCGCCCGGGTCGTCGTCCTCGCCAAGCCCGAGTGGTACGCGCCGCGGGGGCAGCTGTCGCTGCGGGCCGCCGAGATACGGCCCGTCGGGGTGGGGGAGCTGCTCGCTCGCCTGGAGCAGCTGAAGAAGGCCCTCGCCCGGGAGGGGCTGTTCGCACTGGAGCGCAAGAAGCCGCTGCCGTTCCTGCCGCAGCTGATCGGGCTGGTCTGCGGACGGGCCTCGGCCGCCGAGCGGGACGTCCTGGAGAACGCGCGGCACCGCTGGCCCGCCGTCCGCTTCGAGGTGCGCAACGTCGCCGTGCAGGGCGTGCACGCCGTGCCGCAGGTCGTGCAGGCCGTGAAGGAGCTCGACGCGCTCGGCGACGTGGATGTGATCATCGTCGCCCGGGGCGGCGGCAGCGTGGAGGACCTGCTGCCGTTCTCGGACGAGCAGCTGATCCGCACGGTCGCGCAGTGCCGTACGCCCGTGGTGTCCGCCATCGGGCACGAACCGGACAATCCGCTGCTGGACCACGTCGCCGATGTCCGCGCCTCCACCCCGACCGACGCCGCCAAGAAGGTCGTGCCGGACGTCGGCGAGGAGTACGAGCGGGTGCGGCTGCTGCGGGACCGGGCGCGGCGGTGCGTGGCGGCGCTGGTGGACCGGGAGGAGCGGGGGCTGGCGCACGCGCTGGCCCGGCCGTCGATACAGGACCCGTACCGGATGATCGATGTGCGCGCCGACCAGGTGGCGGACCTGCTCGACCGGGCCCGCCGCTGTCTGCGGCACCAGCTGGACCGCGCCGACTCGGAGCTGTCGCACACGCACGCGCGCGTGGTGGCCCTCTCCCCTGCCGCGACCCTCAAGCGCGGGTACGCCGTGCTGCAGAAGGCGGACGGGCACGCGGTCCGCGACCCGGGCGAGGTGACGGCCGGCGAGGCCCTGCGCGCGCGGGTCTGTGAGGGTGAGTTCTCCGTACGAGTGGACACATAGGGTGGGTGGATGACCAGCGAGGTTGATGAGACGCCGGGCACGAGCGAGGCGCTCGGGTACGAGCAGGCGCGGGACGAGCTGATCGAGGTCGTCCGGCGCCTGGAGGCGGGCGGTACGACGCTGGAGGAGTCCCTCGCGCTCTGGGAGCGGGGCGAGGAGCTGGCCAAGGTGTGCCGGCGGTGGCTGGAGGGAGCCCGGGCGCGGCTGGACGCGGCGCTGGCGGAGGGGGCCGTGGAGGACGAGGACGCCGGGTGACCGGGACCGTCCGGCTGGGCGTGGCACACGACACCCTCACCTTAGTTGAACGTTGAACTTCAATCGCGTACGGTCGACGACGTCAGCCGATCTTCCGGACCCGTCACGAGAAAGTGCAGCCATGCCGCTCGCCCTTGACCCCGCCGCCCAGGACCTCCTGTTCCGCGAGGCCCGCACCGCCGGAACCTTCACCGACGAACCGGTGACCGACGAGCAGATGCAGGCGATCTACGACCTGGTCAAGTACGGTCCGACCGCGTTCAATCAGACCCCGCTGCGCATCACCCTGGTCCGCTCCCCGGAGGCCCGCGAGCGCCTGGTCGCGCACCTGGCCGAAGGCAACCGGGCCAAGACGGCGAGCGCCCCGCTGGTGGCGATCCTCTCCGCGGACAACGAGTTCCACGAGGAGCTGCCGCACCTGTTCCCGGCCGCCCCGCAGATCAAGGACCTCTTCTTCGCCGAGCGCCCGGCCCGCGAGAACGCCGCCGCGCTGAACGCCGCCCTCCAGGCCGCGTACTTCATCGTCGGCGTCCGTGCCGCAGGCCTGGCCGCCGGTCCGATGACGGGTGCGGACCTGGAGGGCATCCGCAAGGAGTTCCTGGACGACGACCACACCCCGCTGATGGTGGTCAACATCGGCCGCCCCGGCCCGGACGCCCATCACCCGCGCTCCCCGCGCCTGGAGTTCGACCAGGTCGTCACGACGGTCTGAGCCCTCCGGCCCCCATGAGGAAGGCCCCCGGCGCCATCGCCGGGGGCCTTCCTCATGCGCGTTCACTTCGTCCGCAGCGCCTCGGCCATCTTCGTCAGCTGCGCGAACGAGGCGGTGCCCGTCACGACCGTCGTCGAGCCCTTGGTGCCCTCCAGGACCAGCGCGTCGTACCGGCCGCCCTCGTAACGGGTCCACGTCTCGCCGGCGATCTTCTCGGTCTTCCCGGTCTCGCGCGCGCCCTGGGTCGCGTCGTCGAGGAAGGCGGGGCGCCGCTGAGTGGACTGCTCGACCGCCACGTACTCCCCCTCGGGGTCGTGGAAGCCGAGGTGCCAGGCGTCGAACTCGTCGCCCTGGAAGCGGACGGAGGTGGCCTTCCATGTGTCGGGCAGGCCCTGGGGCGCGGCCACCGGGTAGGAGGCGGCGCGGCGTGCCGTGAGCAGTTCGACCCGGTAGTCGACGGCCTTGACGTCGGGCGCGCTGTCGTCGTGCGGGATGAAGAGGTACACGAAGCCCGCCACCAGGACGATGACTCCCATGGAGAGGATCATGTCCCGTGCCGTCTTCTGCTTGCCGTTCTTGCCTGCCACGCCCTCCATCGTCGCAGGTCCCTGCCGCGCTCATCCGTGGGGGCCCCTGCTCATTTTGCGGCCTCGGCGATAGAGTCGGGCGACAAAGCCCTCATCCGGCCGTCGTCGTACAGAAAGGTGCGCTCCGATGACCGAGCATCATCACTTGCCGTCCGAACTCGATGTGCCCTCCGAGGCCCCCGACCGCAACCTCGCCCTGGAACTGGTCCGGGTCACCGAGGCCGCGGCGATGGCCGCGGGCCGCTGGGTCGGACGCGGTGACAAGAACGGCGCCGACGGCGCCGCGGTACGCGCCATGCGCACCCTCGTCTCCACCGTGTCGATGAACGGCGTCGTCGTCATCGGCGAGGGCGAGAAGGACGAAGCCCCCATGCTGTTCAACGGGGAGCGCGTGGGCGACGGGACCGGGCCCGAGTGCGACATCGCCGTCGACCCGATCGACGGCACCACGCTGACCGCGAAGGGCATGACGAACGCGATCGCGGTGCTGGCCGCCGCCGAGCGCGGGTCCATGTTCGACCCGTCCGCCGTCTTCTACATGGACAAGCTCGTCACCGGGCCGGAGGCAGCCGACTTCGTCGACATCAACGCCCCGGTGGCGGTGAACATCCGGCGGGTCGCCAAGGCGAAGCGGTCCGCGCCGGAGGACGTGACGGTGGTGATCCTGGACCGCCCGCGGCACGAGGGCATCATCAACGAGATCCGGGAGACCGGGGCCCGCATCAAGCTGATCTCCGACGGCGACGTGGCCGGCTCGATCCTGGCGCTGCGCGAGGGCACGGGCGTCGATCTGCTGCTCGGCATCGGCGGTACGCCCGAGGGCATCATCTCGGCCTGCGCGGTGAAGTGCCTGGGCGGCACGATCCAGGGCAAGCTGTGGCCCAAGGACGACGAGGAGCGGCAGCGGGCGATCGACGCCGGGCACGATCTCGACCGGGTGCTGACGACCGAGGACCTCGTCACCGGGGAGAACGTCTTCTTCGTGGCCACGGGCATCACCGACGGGGAGCTGCTGCAGGGGGTTCGCTACCGGGCGGAGAACGCCACCACCGACTCGATCGTGATGCGGTCGCGGTCGGGCACGGTCCGCCGGATCTCCTCCGAGCACCGGCTGAGCAAGCTGCGGGCCTACAGCGCGATCGACTTCGACAAGGGGAAGTAGCCCCGGGAAGAAGAAGACCGGCACAGCGACAGGGCGTCCCCGGTGCGGTGGGGACGCCCTTTTCGTCGGCCCGTTTTCGGCGGCCCATTTTCGTAGACCCTCTTCGCGGGTCCGTCGCGTAGATCCTTTGCGCAGGTCCGTCGCGTAGACCCTCCGCGCAGGCCCTTTTCGTGTGCTGAGCGGTCAGCCCGCCGCCGCTATCTGGTTCGCCGGGCGGGCCGCCTTCTTCAGCTCCATGTCACGGCGGCGGCGCCGGGCCAGGACCACGCGGCGCTCCGCGGCGGTGAGGCCGCCCCAGACGCCGTAGGGCTCGGGCTGGAGCAGGGCGTGTTCGCGGCACTCGACCATCACCGGGCACCGGGCGCAGACCCGCTTCGCCGCTTCCTCCCGGGACAGTCTCGCGGCGGTCGGTTCCTTGGAGGGGGCGAAGAACAGGCCCGCCTCGTCACGCCGGCACACCGCCTCGGTGTGCCATGGGGCGTCCTGGTCCCTGTCTCGCGCTGGCACCCGCGGGGCCGGAACGGCAGCTACCTGCACGGACGAATGCGGCGGTTGCAGCACGGTCTACTCCTGACGACGGCTTCGCGAGCGAGAGACGATGCAGCAAGGCCTACCCGCTGTACGCGCGCCTATGCACTGAGTTCCGAACCGCCGGTTTCGGGGGATTCGCGACTGTCAATGCCCGAGGTGTTTGCGCAAACTCCTGTCGACCTTGCGCTGCACCCGGTCCAGGATGTCCGCGACGACCTTGCCCCGCCTGGGCCGCGCCTCGACGCTACCCAGGACGGCCCAGCCGTCGACGTAGACGACGGGGGCCTGCGGGTCGCCCGAGTCGAGGGTGTCCACCTCGAAGCTGCCGAGTACGCCGCTGCCCGTGCCGCGCAGCGACACGTTCTCCGGGACGCGGATCTCGACGCTGCCGAAGATCGCGAACGACTTGACCACGACCTGCTGGTGGTCGAACAGGGCCTCGCTGAGGTCTATCTCCACACTGCCGAAGACGGCGTAGGCGTGGATACGGCGGCCCGCGCGCCAGCGGCCCTTGCGGACCGCGCCACTGAAGACCGCGACCACGTTGTCGTCCGGGTCGACCGGGAGGGCGCCGACGACGGGGCGGTGCGGGGCGGGCGCCGGGGAGGAGACGGGGTCCTGGCGGTGCGCCGCGGGCAGGTCCCGTATGAAGACCTCCAGCTCGCCGACCGTCTTGGCGCGCAGCACCCCTTCGACGCGCTCGGCGTGCTCATCCGCGGTGAGACGGCCTTCGGCCAGGGCGTCGTGCAGGATGTCGGCGATACGGTCGCGCTCGGCGTCGGAGGCGCGGAACTCGGAGACGGCGGGCGCGCCCGGCTGCTGAGGGTCCTGCTTCTGAAGGTCCACGACAGCAGCGTACCCAAACACGATAGATCGCGACACCCCGCAGAGCGGCCCGGGTGGGACGAACTGAGCCTTACCTCACAAGCTCGGCGCGGGAGCCAGGTTCTACGCTGGTTGGCGCCCGCCAAAGGAGGCGGGCCGCGTCTGTCGAGTGAGGAATGGGCGAGATGCCTGAGTTCGCGTACACCGATCTGCTCCCCCAGGGAGAGGACACCACGCCGTACCGGCTGGTGACCTCCGAGGGTGTCTCCACCGTCGAGGGGCCGGACGGGCGGACCTTTCTCCAGGTGGAGCCGGAGGCGCTGCGCAAGCTCGCCGAGGAGGCCGTCCACGACATCCAGCACTACCTGCGCCCGGCCCACCTCGCACAGCTGCGCCGGATCATCGACGACCCCGAGGCCTCCGGCAACGACAAGTTCGTCGCGCTGGACCTGCTGAAGAACGCGAACATCGCGGCGGCCGGTGTGCTGCCGATGTGCCAGGACACGGGCACGGCTATCGTGATGGGCAAGCGCGGGCAGAACGTGCTGACGGCGGGCCGCGACGAGGAGGCCCTGAGCCGCGGCATCTACGACGCGTACAGGAACCTCAACCTGCGCTACTCGCAGATGGCTCCGCTCACCATGTGGGAGGAGAAGAACACCGGCTCCAACCTCCCCGCGCAGATCGAGCTGTACGCGGCGGACGGCGGCGCCTACAAGTTCCTGTTCATGGCGAAGGGCGGCGGCTCGGCCAACAAGTCGTTCCTGTACCAGGAGACGAAGGCCGTCCTGAACGAGTCCTCCATGATGAAGTTCCTGGAGGAGAAGATCCGTTCGCTGGGTACGGCGGCCTGCCCGCCGTACCACCTGGCGATCGTGGTCGGCGGTACGTCGGCCGAGTACGCGCTGAAGACCGCCAAGTACGCCTCCGCGCACTACCTGGACGAGATCCCGGCGGAGGGCTCGGAGCTCGGGCACGGCTTCCGGGACAAGGAGCTGGAGGAGAAGGTCTTCGAGCTGACGCAGAAGATCGGCATCGGGGCGCAGTTCGGCGGCAAGTACTTCTGCCACGACGTGCGTGTGGTGCGTCTGCCCCGGCACGGCGCGTCCTGCCCGGTCGCCATCGCGGTGTCGTGCTCCGCCGACCGCCAGGCCGTCGCGAAGATCACGGCCGAGGGCGTCTTCCTGGAGCAGCTGGAGACGGACCCGGCGCGGTTCCTGCCGGAGACGACGGACGAGCACCTCGACGAGAGCGACGTCGTCAGGATCGACCTGAACCAGCCGATGGACGCCATCCTCGCCGAGCTGACCAAGCACCCGGTGAAGACCCGGCTGTCCCTGACCGGCCCGCTGGTCGTGGCCCGCGACATCGCGCACGCCAAGATCAAGGAGCGGCTGGACGCGGGCGAGGAGATGCCGCAGTACCTGAAGGACCACCCGGTGTACTACGCCGGTCCGGCCAAGACGCCCGAGGGCTACGCGTCCGGCTCCTTCGGCCCGACCACGGCCGGCCGGATGGACTCCTACGTGGAGCAGTTCCAGGCGGCGGGCGGCTCCAAGGTGATGCTGGCCAAGGGCAACCGCAGCAAGCAGGTCACGGCCGCCTGCGACGCCCACGGCGGCTTCTACCTCGGCTCCATCGGCGGCCCGGCCGCGCGTCTGGCGCAGGACTGCATCAAGAAGGTCGAGGTCGTCGAGTACGAGGAGCTCGGCATGGAGGCCGTCTGGAAGATCGAGGTCGAGGACTTCCCGGCCTTCATCGTCGTCGACGACAAGGGCAACGACTTCTTCCAGGACCCCGCGCCGGCCCCGACCTTCACCTCCATTCCGGTACGCGGTCCCGGACTCGCCTGACAACGGCGGTGACGATTCGCCTCCGCGGGGAACAGTGGTCGCGGCGCTGACGCTGTGACACGTGGAGGTGATCGTCGATGACCGACGAGCAGGACAGGACCGAGTACCGCACCGAGCACGACTCCATGGGCGAGGTGCGGGTGCCCGCGCACGCCAAGTGGCGAGCCCAGACCCAGCGGGCCGTGGAGAACTTCCCGGTCTCCGGGCAGCGCATCGAGCGGGCGCACATCGAGGCGCTGGCCCGCATCAAGGGGGCGGCGGCCAAGGTCAACGCCGAGCTGGGGGTCCTGGACAAGGACATCGCCGGGGCGGTCCAGGAGGTGGCCGGGGAGGTCGCCGAGGGCAAGTGGGACGCGCACTTCCCGGTCGACGTGTTCCAGACCGGGTCCGGGACCTCGTCCAACATGAACACCAACGAGGTCATCGCCACCCTCGCGAGCGAGCGCCTGGGCAGCGCCGTGCACCCGAACGACCACGTGAACGCCTCCCAGTCGTCCAACGACGTCTTCCCCTCCTCGATCCACATCGCCGCCACCGCCGCCGTGACGCGCGATCTGGTCCCCGCCCTGGAGCACCTCGCCGCCTCCCTGGAGCGCAAGGCCGAGGAGTTCGCCGACGTCGTGAAGTCGGGGCGGACGCACCTCATGGACGCCACGCCGGTGACGCTGGGCCAGGAGTTCGGCGGGTACGCGGCCCAGGTGCGGTACGGCATCGAGCGGCTTCAGGCCTCCCTCCCCCGGCTCGCCGAACTGCCCCTGGGGGGCACGGCCGTCGGTACCGGCATCAACACCCCGCCCGGCTTCTCCGCCGCCGTCATCGAGGAGGTCGCCCGCACCACCGGGCTGCCTCTCACCGAGGCCCGGAACCACTTCGAGGCGCAGGGCGCCCGGGACGGCATCGTCGAGACCAGCGGGCAGCTGCGGACCATCGCGGTCGGGCTGACGAAGATCGCCAACGATCTGCGCTGGATGTCCTCCGGGCCGCGCACCGGCCTCGCCGAGATCGCCCTGCCCGACCTCCAGCCCGGCTCCTCGATCATGCCGGGCAAGGTGAATCCGGTCATTCCGGAGGCCGTGCTCATGGTCGCCGCGCAGGTCGTCGGCAACGACGCCACCGTCGCGACCGCCGGCGCCGCCGGGAACTTCGAGCTCAACGTGATGCTGCCGGTCATCGCGAAGAACGTGCTGGAGTCGGTCCGGCTGCTCGCCAACGCGACGCGGCTGCTCGCCGACCGGACCGTGGACGGCATCACCGCCGACCGCGAGCGGGCGCGGGAGTACGCCGAGTCCTCCCCCTCCGTCGTCACGCCGCTCAACAAGTACATCGGTTACGAGGAGGCCGCGAAGGTCGCCAAGAAGGCGCTGGCCGAGCGGAAGACGATCCGTCAGGTCGTGCAGGACGGCGGCTACGTGGAGCGCGGGGACCTGACCGCGGAGCAGCTCGACGAGGCACTGGATGTCCTGCGGATGACACACCCGTGACGACGGGACGCGGGCGTGTGCCCGGCGCGTGAACCGTGACACGCGCCGCAGCGTCGGGTGCCTACGGCACCTAATATCTGTTCATGGCAGACGGTGAAGCGGTGAGACGCGTCGAAACGGGTGGTGCGGCAGGCTTCTGGGCGCCCGGGAGCCGGATCCTGTGGCGGTACCGGGAGAACGGCGGCACGCACGTGCACATCGCGCGTCCCGTCACCGTCGTCCGGGACGACGCGGACCTGCTCGCCGTATGGCTGGCGCCCGGCACCGAGTGTGTGAAGCCCGTGCTCGCCGACGGCACGCCCGTGCACCTGGAACCGCTGGAGTCGCGCTACACCAAGCCGCGCACCGTGCAGCGCGACCGGTGGTTCGGCACGGGTGTGCTGAAGCTGGCCCGGCCCGGCGAGCCCTGGTCGGTGTGGCTGTTCTGGGAGCCGGGCTGGCAGTTCAAGAACTGGTACGTGAACCTGGAGGAGCCGCTGGCCCGTTGGGCGGGCGGCGTCGACTCGGTCGACCATTTCCTGGACATCTCCGTCCATCCCGACCGAAGTTGGCACTGGCGGGACGAGGACGAGTTCGCCCAGGCCCGGCGGGACGGGCTGATGGGCGACCAACAGGCGGAAAAGGTACGAGAGGCGGGGCGGGAGGCGGTGGAGGTGATCCGCGCCTGGGGGCCGCCGTTCTCGGAAGGCTGGCAGCAGTGGCGCCCGGATCCGTCCTGGGCGGTACCGTCACTGCCGGAGGACTGGGATCGTACGCCCGCGCATGTGTCCTCATGAGACCCTTGATGCGCCCCCGGGCAAGAAACGTAGGATCGTCCTCCGCAAGGGCGCGCGGCGGCAACTACCGGAGCACGCGCTGGGCTTGACCGATCGTCACCGAGGGGCGGCAGGACGTGAGCGAGGGGTACGAGGGCAACACCGGAAGGGCCTGCGCCACGGGCCCCAGGGGCCGTCAGACGGCCCTTGAGGGCCGCGGACGGTCCGCCGGTGGCACAGGAACAACCTCTGACCACGCGGGAATTCCGTTCCTGGGGCACGTATTCCGGGTATCGGAGTTTCGGCGGGACCAACTGCGCGCGCGGCGCGCAGCCCCGGACGGATGGATGCGACACGCGTGACGGAGCAGCCGACCTCGTTCGAACGCCCCCAGACGGGCGTCGACCCCGCGGATCCCCGCGGGGCGTTCGTGCATACCCCGACACCGGCGCGTGCGCCAGGCGCCGGCGCCTTACCGGTACAGGGCCGCCCCGGCGGCGACGTCAGCGTTCCGGTCACGACGGCACACAGCACGCCGGGCACGTCGGAGCCGGGCACCTCCACGCCGTTCGGCAAGGGCAAGGACATTGTGAGCGACCCCGCCTCCGAGCACTCCCAGCCGGGTGCCGAGCAGACCGCCGAGCGCGAGACGCCTCGGCCGCGCCCCGCCCCCGAGGGCATTCCGGTCCAGCCGGCCGACGAACAGGGCCGGTCGGCGGTGGACAGCGACGGGCAGGAACGGCGCAGCGGCCAGAGCCTGCCGCCCGGCCGGCCCACGCCCATGCGGCGGGACGGCGACCGGCTCAGGTTCGTGGGGGCCGCCACCCGGCGGATCGCCCGCGGCATCGACCTGGACGAGATCGTGATGGGGCTGTGCCGGGCCACCGTGCCCACCTTCTCCGACGCGATCCTGGTCTATCTGCGCGACCCGCTGCCCGTCGGCGACGAGCGGCCCACCGGCCCGCTGGTGCTGCGGCTGCGCCGCACCGACCGGATACCGGCGGAGCGCGACACGGAGAACGGCTTCCTGCCGGCCGCGCAGCCCGAGCCGAACGAGCTGGACACGGTCGGCGCGGAGCTGTGCGAGGTGCGGCCCGGCAGCGCGCTGGCCGAGGTCCTGCGCGGTGTGCGCCCGGTGTTCACGGACGCTCCGGCGGCCCGCGCCGCCCTGCCGGAACTGCTCGGTGAAGACGGCGAGTTCGGCGTGCCGGACGGGCAGCGCGCGATCCTCGCCCCGCTGCGCGGCCGGCGCCGGGTCATCGGTGCGGCGCTGTTCCTGCGCAGGCCCGAGCGCATGGCGTTCGAGCCGGACGACCTCCTGGTGGCCGCCCAGCTCGCCACGCACAGCGCCCTCGGCATCGACAAGGCGGTGCTGTACGGCCGCGAGGCCTACATCGCGGACGAGCTGCAGCGCACCATGCTGCCCGAGACGCTCCCCCGCCCGACGGGTGTGCGGCTGGCCTCCCGCTACCTGCCGGCCGCGGAGACGGCCCGGGTGGGCGGCGACTGGTACGACGCGATCCCACTGCCCGGCAGCCGGGTCGCCCTGGTCGTCGGCGACGTCATGGGCCACTCCATGACATCGGCCGCCATCATGGGCCAGCTGCGCACCACGGCCCAGACCCTCGCCGGCCTGGACCTGCCGCCGCAGGAGGTCCTGCACCACCTCGACGAACAGGCCCAGCGCCTCGGCGTGGACCGCATGGCGACCTGTCTCTACGCGGTGTACGACCCGGTATCGCACCGCATCACCATCGCCAACGCCGGTCATCCGCCGCCCGTCCTGCTCCACCTGGGCGGCCGTGCCGAGGTGCTGCGCGTCCCGGCCGGTGCCCCCATCGGGGTCGGCGGCGTGGACTTCGAGGCGGTGGAGCTGGACGCGCCCGCCGGGGCGACCCTGCTGCTCTACACCGACGGCCTGGTCGAGTCGCGGCTGCGCGATGTGTGGACCGGCATCGAGCAGCTGCGGGAGAAGCTCGCCGCGGTCGCGCAGCTCACCGGGCCGGACCATCCGCCGCCCCTGGAAGCGCTGTGCGACGAGGTGCTCGACATGCTCGGCCCGGGCGACCGGGACGACGACATCGCGCTGCTCGCCGCCCGCTTCGACGGGATCGCGCCCAGTGACGTGGCGTACTGGTTCCTGGAGCCGGAGGACGCCGCCCCCGGCCGGGCCCGCCGGCTGGCCCGCCGCGCGCTGCAGCGCTGGGGCCTGGAGGAGCTCAGCGACTCCGTCGAGCTGCTCGTCAGCGAGGTCGTGACGAACGCCGTGCGGTACGCCTCCCGGCCGGTGACGCTGCGTCTGCTGCGCACGGACGTGCTGCGCTGCGAGGTCGGCGACGACGTGCCGCAGCTGCCGCGGCTGCGCCAGGCCCGGGCCACCGACGAGGGCGGCCGCGGGCTGTACCTGGTGAACCGGATGGCCCGGCGGTGGGGCGCGACCCGGCTCAGCACGGGCAAGGTGGTCTGGTTCGAGCTCAACCGCAACTGAGGCCCGTGGGGACGAGCGAAGGGCGCCCGGTGTCCACCGGGCGCCCTTCGGCGTCTCCTACGGGTCCTCGCCCGGCTTGACCGGGTCGAACGGGTCACCGCCGCCGTCGTCCGGCGGTGTCGTCTGCGGGGCCGTGGGCGGGGTGAAGGTGGGCGGTGTCGTCGACGGACTCGGCGGCGGAGAGGTCGAGGGCTCCTCCGTCGTCGGCGGCGGGGACGACGACGGCTCCTCGGTCGTCGGCTCCTTCGTGGGCTCCTTGGTCGGCTCCTGCGTGGGCGTCGGCGTCCAGGTCGGCTGGACGGCCGCGCCCTGCTGGGTCTCCAGGTCGAACTTGCTGACGTCGCCCATCACGCCGAAGGTGTACGCCGCCCAGATCTGCGCCGGGAACCCGCCGCCGTTGATCCGGGGCTCGCCGCCCGCCTTGTACATCGGGACCTGGGCCTGAGTCTTGGCGTCCTCGCCGAACAGGCCGACCGAGGTCACCAGGTTCGGCGTGTAGCCGGTGAACCAGGCCGACTTGTTGTTGTCGGACGTGCCCGTCTTGCCCGCGACCTGCTGGCCGTCGCGGCCGGGGTTGTCGGCCACGGAACGCTGGGCGGTTCCGTCGTCGACCACGCCGGTCAGCACCGAGGTGACCGAGTCGGCGGCCTCCCGGCTGATGACCTGGTCGCCGACCGGGTCGGGCATGGTGACCGTCCGGTTCAGGTGCTCGGCCGACTTCACGAGGGCCGGGGTGACCTTCCTGCCGTGGTTGTCGAGGGTCGCGTAGACCCCGGCCATCTGCAGGGGGCTCGCGCCCATGCTGCCCAGCGTCTGGGCGGGCACGGCCTCCATGTTCTTGGTGTCCATGCCGAGCTTGCCGGCGACGTCCACCACCTCGGACATGCCGACGTCGACGCCCATCTGCGCGAAGACGGAGTTGACGGACTGGTTCATCGCCCGCTGGACGGTGATCGGGCCGTAGTTCTTGTCGTCCTCGTTCTCGGGGGCGAAGCCGACCTTGCTGCCGCTGTCGACGACCGGGCGCTTGCTCGTGCCGTCGTAGACCGTGCTCGCGGTGATCGGCTTGCCGTCCTGCGTCTTCGCCTGCTCCTCCAGGGCCGCGGCCAGGATGACCGGCTTGAAGGTGGAGGCCGGCTGGTAGTCGGAACGGGTGGCGTTGTTCATGTAGTGCTTGAAGTAGTCCACTCCGCCGTACATGGCGACCACGGCGCCCGTCTTCGGGTTCACGGACGCGGCACCGGCCTGGACGTCCCCGTCGACCTTGCGCTTGTCGGGGTCGAGCTTGCTGGTCAGATGCTGCCGGACGGATTTCTCCAGCGCGGCCTGCTTCTTCTTGTCGATGTTGAGCGTGACGGTCCAGCCGCCCTGGTTGACCATGGCCTCGGCCTGCTTCGCGTCTTCGGCGGTGCCCTCGGCCACGAGCTGCTGCTCAAGAGCGGCGTTGGCGGCCTTCACCAGGTACCCGGTCTGCCCTCCCATGCTCGGGTCGGCCTTCGGCTCCTTGGGCACCGGGAACTTCATGGCCTGACGCTCGGACTGGTCCAGCCAGCCTTCGTCGACCATGTTGTCCAGGACGTAGTTCCACCTGGCCTTCACCAGGTTCCTGCCGGTGTCGGTGGCGATCGCCCAGTCGTACTGGTTCGGCGCCTGGAGGAGCGCGGCGAGGTAGGCGCCCTGCTCGACCGTCAGGTTCTTGGCGTCCACGCGGTAGTAGGCCTGCGCGGCGGCTTGGATGCCGTAGGCGCCACGGCCGTAGTAGCTGGTGTTGATGTAGCCGGCGAGGATGTAGTCCTTGGACTTCTCCCGGTCCAGCTTGAGCGAGATGACCAGTTCCTTCAGCTTGCGCGAGACGGTCTGGTCCTGCGTCAGGTAGAAGTTCTTGACGTACTGCTGGGTGATCGTGGAGCCGCCCTGCGCGCCCTTGCCGGAAACGGTGTTGAGCAGGCCGCGGGCCGTGCCCTTGAGGTCGACACCGGCGTCCTTGTAGAAGGTCTTGTTCTCGGCGGCGACGAAGGTCCTCTGGACGGGCTTGGACACCTCGGCCAGGCCCACGATCTCGCGGTTGCGGTCACCCGCGCGGGCCAGCAGCGAGCCGTCGCTGTACTTGTAGACGTTGCTCTGCAGCTTGGCGTCGGCGTTCCCCTTCGGGATGTCGATCACCATGTACAGCACGATGAAGGCGCCCATGCCCAGCAGGCACAGGCCGAGGAAGGTGCCGAGGATCTTCTTCCAGGTGAAGAGCCTGCGTATGCCGCTCTTCCCGGCCTTGGCCGATGAACGGCGGCTCTTGGGTGCCGCCCGGCGCCCACCGCGCTGTCGGGCGCGTCTCTCTTCCGCTCGTCCCATGGGTCCGATCCGCTCCGCTTCGTTCATGTGTGCTCACGCGTCACACAGGTTCGCCGCTCAGGTCAGCTCAGAAAGCTAACACCGGGAGATAAGAGATAGGGCTGCCGATCCGGCCCTTTGCGGACGTGACAATCAGCACCCATCCCAACGGAACCGACGTACGAGACACGCGAAGGGTTGCCAGGACGCGATAAAGTGATATCACTTAGATAGAGAGAAGCTATGCAGGAGTGGCTTCGACAGAAGAACCGGGGGACCACCCATGTCCGCACACGACACGCACGTCACCGCCGATGTGCCCGAGATGCCGGCGCCACGCGTACGGGAGTTCAGCGCGCACAGCATCGGCGGCGGGCTGGCCCTGCTGCTCGGCCTGCTCGGCCTGCTGGCCGGCGCGGGGCTGATCGCGCTCGCCCCTTCGGTGGACGCGAGCGGCGCCAAGGCGGGGCTGATCATCGGCGGCATCCTGGTCGCGCTCGCGGCGTTCCTCGCCATGTGCGGCCTGAACATGGTGGCGCCGGGCGAGGCCCGGGTCGTCCAGCTCTTCGGCCGCTACCGCGGCACGATCCGGCAGGACGGCCTGCGCTGGGTGAACCCCTTCACCTCCCGCACGAAGATCTCGACGCGCGTACGCAACCACGAGACCGCCGTCCTGAAGGTCAACGACGCCTACGGCAACCCCATCGAACTCGCCGCGGTCGTGGTGTGGCGCGTCGAGGACACCGCCCAGGCCACCTTCGAGGTCGACGACTACATCGAGTTCGTCTCCACCCAGACCGAGGCGGCCGTCCGGCACATCGCCATCGAGTACCCCTACGACGCCCACGAGGAGGACGGCCTCTCGCTGCGCGGCAACGCCGAGGAGATCACCGAGAAGCTCGCGGTCGAGCTGCACGCCCGCGTGGAGGCGGCCGGCGTGCAGATCATCGAGTCCCGCTTCACGCACCTGGCGTACGCCCCCGAGATCGCCTCGGCGATGCTCCAGCGGCAGCAGGCCGGAGCGGTGGTCGCGGCACGGCGGCAGATCGTGGACGGCGCGGTGGGCATGGTGGAGGCGGCGATCGCCCGGATCACCGAGCGCGACATCGTGGAGCTGGACTCCGAACGGAAGGCGGCGATGGTCTCCAACCTGATGGTGGTGCTGTGCGGTGACCGGGCCGCGCAGCCGGTCCTCAACACCGGGTCCCTCTACCAGTGACGGTCCCTCCCGAAGGCCAGGGCCCGCGGCGCCGGCCGCAGCAGCAGCGCAAGCAGGTGCTGCTGCGGCTGGACCCGGCGGTGTACGAGGCGCTCGCGCGGTGGGCCGGGGACGAGCTGCGGTCGGCCAACGCGCAGATCGAGTTCCTGTTGCGGAAGGCGCTGGCCGAGGCGGGGCGGCTGCCGCGGGAGACCGGGCCACTGCCCCGCCGGGGGCGGCCGCCGGGGGGCTCCACCCCCGGCCCTCCGCCGGCCTGAACACCCGGCCGGACGGCTGTTGCGGAACCGTGACAACACGCTCCGACCTGCACGGCCGCACCCCACGCCATGCACTGCACACGCGGCGTATACATGCCGCGTATACACCCCGTGTACAGTCCTGCCCATGTCCATCGGTCACACTCTCCTGGGACTCCTGGAGTCCGGCCCACGTCATGGTTACGACCTGAAACGGGCCTTCGACGAGAAGTTCGGTCACGACCGGCCACTGCACTACGGCCAGGTCTACTCGACGATGTCCCGTCTGCTGAAGCACGGGCTCGTCGAGGTCGACGGCATCGAGGCGGGCGGCGGACCCGAGCGCAAGCGGTACGCCATCACCGAGGCCGGCGTCACCGACGTCGCGCGCTGGCTCGCCACACCCGAGAAGCCGGAGCCCTACCTCCAGTCGACCCTCTACACGAAGGTCGTCCTGGCCCTGCTCACCCACCGCGACGCCGGTGACATCCTCGACAACCAGCGCTCGGAGCACCTGCGCAGCATGCGGATCCTCACCGACCGCAAGCGCAAGGGCGATCTGGCCGACCAGCTCATCTGCGACCACGCGCTGTTCCACCTGGAGGCGGACCTGCGCTGGCTGGAGCTGGCCGCGGCCCGTCTGGACAAGCTCCGTGAGGCGGTGACCCGGTGACGATTCCCGCTGGTTCGCTCCTCACCGCCCAGGACCTGCGCAAGGTGTACGGGCCGACGACCGCCCTCGACGGCGCGGGGTTCTCCATCCATCCGGGCGAGGTCGTCGCCGTGATGGGCCCGTCCGGGTCGGGCAAGTCGACCCTGCTGCACTGCCTGGCCGGGATCGTCATGCCGGACTCGGGCACGATCACGTACAACGGGCGCGAGGTGACCGCGATGAGCGACGCCGAGCGCAGTGCGCTGCGACGCTCCGAGTTCGGCTTCGTGTTCCAGTTCGGGCAGCTCGTACCGGAACTCACCTGCGTGGAGAACGTCGCGCTGCCGCTGCGGCTGAACGGCTCGCCCCGCAAGGAGGCCGAGCGGACGGCGCTGGCGTGGATGGAACGGCTGGAGGTCGACGACCTCCGCAAGAAGCGGCCCGGCGAGGTCTCCGGCGGTCAGGGGCAGCGGGTCGCCGTGGCCCGCTCGCTGGTGACGAACCCGCGGGTGGTCTTCGCCGACGAACCGACCGGCGCGCTCGACTCGTTCAACGGCGAGCGCGTGATGGAACTGCTCACGGAAGCCGCCCGGTCGGCCAACACGGCGGTGGTGCTCGTCACCCACGAGGCGCGGGTGGCCGCCTACTCCGACCGCGAGATCGTCGTACGGGACGGCAAGTCCCGTGACATGGAGCGCGTCGTATGAGCGTCAGGCAGTGGAGCCGGGACCTTGGCATGGGGATCCGGTTCGCCTTCGCCGGCGGCCGCGAGGGGTGGACCCGGGCGCTGCTCACGGCCGTCGGCGTCGGGCTCGGAGTGGCGCTGCTGCTGCTCACCACCGCCATCCCGGGCGCGCTGGCGGAACGGGACCGGCGCGAGGAGGCGCGCAGCGACCACACGTTCAGCCAGGAGAAGATACCGAAGGCCGACGACACGCTGGTGGTCGTGGACGCGGACACCACGTTCCGGGACCGGGACGTGCGTGGCAGGCTGCTGGAGCCGGACGGCCCGAAGGCCCCGCTGCCGCCTGGCGTCCCGGAGTTCCCGGCGGTGGGCGAGATGGTCGTCTCCCCCGCGCTGAAGGAGCTGCTCGACTCCGACGACGGCAAGCTGCTGCGGGAACGGCTGGACTACCGCGTCTCCGGCACCATCGGCGAGCTGGGGCTCGTCGGCTCGCAGGAACTCGCCTACTTCGCGGGCGGCAAGGGGCTGGCGAAGCTGCTGGACGGCGCCGCGAGCGGCGCCCGGATCGACCACTTCGGCAACGACGACCTGGGGTCGTCCGACCCCTGGGACCCGGTGCTGCTCCTGCTGGTCCTGGTCGTCTTCGTGGTGCTGCTGATGCCGGTCGCCGTGTTCATCGCCGCCGCCGTACGGTTCGGCGGTGAGCGGCGCGACCGCAGGCTGGCGGCGCTGCGGCTGGTCGGCTCCGACAGCCGGATGACCCGGCGGATCGCCGCCGGGGAGGCGCTCGCCGGTTCCGTGCTGGGGCTCGTCCTCGGCACCGGGTTCTTCCTCCTCGGACGGCAACTGGCGGCGTCCGTCGAGGTGTTCCGCGTCAGCGTGTTCCCGAGCTATCTGAACCCCTCTCCCCTGCTGGCCGTGCTGGTCGCACTGGCGGTGCCTGCGGCCGCGGTCCTGGTGACGATCCTCGCTCTGCGGAGCGTGGTCATCGAGCCCCTCGGCGTGGTGCGCACGGCCAGGCCCGCGCGGCGCCGGCTGTGGTGGCGGCTGCTGCTGCCGCTGGGCGGACTGGCGCTGCTCTATCCGATGATGGGGCAGGGCGACGACGGCGGGAACTTCAACCAGTACCTGGTCGTCGGCGGCGTGATGCTGCTCCTGATCGGTGTCACGGCGCTGCTGCCCTGGGTCGTGGAGACGGTCGTCGCCCGGCTCGGTCCGGGCGGGGTCGCCTGGCAACTGGCCGTACGCAGGCTCCAGTTGAGCAGCGGTGTGGCGGCTCGCATGGTCAACGGCATCGCGGTGGCGGTGGCCGGGGCGATCGCGCTGCAGATGCTGTTCGCCGGGGTGGAGGGCAACTACACCAGGGCGTCCCAGTACGACGTCTCCCGGGCCCAGATGAGCGTGGACGTGCCGGACGGCAGCGACGCCGCCCCGGTCGCCGCGCAGTACCGCGACACCGAGGGCGTACGCAAGGTCACCACCCTGTCGGATTTCCATCTCGGCGACCGGCGCGAGGCGGACGCCCTCATCCAGATCACCGTGGCCGACTGCGTGTCGCTGCGTGAAGTCGCAACGCTCCCCGACTGCCGCGACGGTGACGTGTTCGCGGCCAAGGGCTCGGAGTACGAGAGCGACAGCGAGCGCCTGGCCGTGCCCGGCACGCCCCTGTGGGCCGAATCGGAGGAATCCGGCCGCGCCGGCGACCGTACGGTCTCCTGGACCGTTCCGCGGGGCATCCGGCAGGCCGAGTCCCGCGAGGACCCCACCGGGTACGAGCGCGGCGGACTCCTGGTCACCCCCGGCGCGCTGCCCGGGAAGCTCAAGACGCTCATCTCCACGCGGCTCTTCCTGAGCGTGGACCCCTCGGTGCCGGACGCCTACGACCACGTGCGCAACACGGCCGCGCGGCTCGACCCGACGTCCCAGCCGATGACCTGGCACAGCATCGAGAGCGACGACCGCTACGCCGCCATCCGCACCGGCCTGTCCGTCGGAGCCGCGTGTGTGCTGGCGCTGATCGGGGCGAGCCTGCTGGTCTCGCAGCTGGAGCAGTTGCGAGAACGCCGCAAGCTGCTGTCGTCCCTGGTCGCCTTCGGCACCCGGCGCCGCACCCTCGGCCTGTCGGTGCTGTGGCAGACGGCGATCCCCATCGGTCTCGGCCTGCTGCTCGCCGCGACGGTGGGCATGGCCCTGGGCGCGGTCCTGCTGCGGATGACGAACACCTCGGTCGGGGTGGACTGGCCGAGCGTGCTGTCGATGACCGGCATCGGCGCGGGTGTCGTCCTCGTGGTGACGCTGCTGAGCCTGCCGCCGCTGCTGAAGCTGACGCGGCCGGACGGGCTGCGGACGGAGTAGGTCCGCACGGGTCGTCAGGTCAGGCGTTCCGGTCGACGACCCGTACGGGCAGCGGCCGGAGCGCCTGCCGCAGGGCGGCCGCCAGCTCCTCGTACTCCCCGCCGCGCGCGGCCCCCGCCCGCATCGCCAGCGCGACCCGGCGGGTGGGGGCCGGGTCGGCGAAGTACCCGGTGAGGAGCTGGTTGCTGCGGGAGGTCTCGACCTTGAGTGCGGTGCGCGGCAGCAGGGTGACGCCGAGCCCGCCCGCGACGAGCTGCACCAGGGTGGACAGGCCCGCGGCGGTCGTGGTGACCGGCACGTCGTCGCGGCCGGCCTCCCGGCAGATGTCCAGGGCCTGGTCGCGCAGGCAGTGGCCCTCGTCCAGCAGCAGCAGGTTCAGCTCGCGCAGTGCCTGACGCGGGATGCCCTCCCGGCCGCCGAGCCAGTGGTCGAGCGGGGTGACGAGTACGAAGTCCTCGTCGAACAGCGGCAGTTCGGTCACGCCCGGTACGCCCAGGGGAACGGCGAGCAGCAAGAGGTCGAGCCGGCCGCCGGCCAGGCCGTCGAGCAGGTTGGCGGTCTGCTCCTCGTGCACCTGGAGGTCGAGGTGCGGGTACCGCTCGTGGACGAGCCGCAGGACGGTCGGCAGCAGATAGGGCGCGACCGTCGGGATCACCCCGAGCCGCAGCACCCCGGTGAAGGGCGCCCGGACCGCCTCGGCCTCCTCCATGAGGGCACCCACCTCCCCCAGGACCGCCTTGGCCCGTACGGCGATCCGTTCACCCTCGGGTGAGAGCAGCACCTTGCGCGTCGTACGCTCGAGGAGCGTCACTCCGAGTGTTTCCTCCAGGGCCGATACGGCGCCCGAGAGGGCGGGCTGGCTCATGCCGATCGCCGCGGCCGCGTCCCGGAAATGAAGGTGCTCGGCCACCGCCGCGAAGGCGCGGAGCTGGGCGAGGCTGGGCTGCCTGCGCTTATTACCGACAGTCACTGATAACTACCTCCGATCAACTCGACCGAGTGTAGCTATTTCCGTAATCAATCGAGCCTGTGCCAACATCAACACAGTCCAACCCATGGGAAACCCCCGCAATCCGGGTGTTTCTTCGCTGCAAGGAGTGTGTGTGCTCACCGTCGGTGACAAGTTCCCCGAGTTCGACCTGACCGCCTGCGTCTCGCTGGAGCAGGGCAAGGAGTTCCAGCAGATCAACCACAAGACCTACGAGGGTCAGTGGAAGGTCATCTTCGCGTGGCCCAAGGACTTCACCTTCGTGTGCCCGACCGAGATCGCCGCCTTCGGCAAGCTGAACGAGGAGTTCGCGGACCGCGACGCGCAGGTCCTCGGCTTCTCCGGTGACTCCGAGTTCGTCCACCACGCCTGGCGCAAGGACCACGACGACCTGCGTGACCTGCCGTTCCCGATGATGGCCGACTCCAGGCACGAGCTGATGCGCGACCTCGGCATCGAGGGCGAGGACGGCTTCGCCAAGCGCGCGGTGTTCATCGTGGACCAGAACAACGAGATCCAGTTCTCGATGGTGACCGCGGGTTCGGTCGGCCGTAACCCGAAGGAGGTCCTCCGGGTCCTGGACGCGCTCCAGACGGACGAGCTGTGCCCCTGCAACTGGTCGAAGGGCGACGAGACCCTCGACCCGGTCGCGCTGCTCTCCGGGGAGTGATCTGACATGTCGCTGGATGCCCTGAAGTCCGCCATACCGGACTACGCCAAGGACCTGAAGCTCAACCTGGGCTCGGTCATCGGCAACTCCGATCTGCCGGCCCAGCAGCTGTGGGGCACGGTGCTGTCGACGGCGATCGCCTCGCGCTCCCCGATCGTGCTGCGTGAGCTGGAGCCGGAGGCGAAGGCGAACCTGTCGCCGGAGGCGTACACGGCCGCCAAGGCCGCCGCCGCGGTGATGGCGATGAACAACGTCTTCTACCGCACCCGTCACCTCCTGTCGGACCACGAGTACGGCACGCTGCGCGCCGGCCTGCGGATGAACGTCATCGGCAACCCGGGCGTCGACAAGGTCGACTTCGAGCTGTGGTCCTTCGCCGTCTCGGCCATCAACGGCTGCGGCATGTGCCTGGACTCCCACGAGCAGGTGCTGCGCAAGGCCGGTCTCGACCGCGAGGTCGTCCAGGAGGCGTTCAAGATCGCCTCCGTGATCCAGGCGGTCGGCGTCACGCTCGACGCCGAGGCGGTCCTGGCCGAGTAACCCACGGCCACACGCCTCATCGCGCAGGGCCCCGCCCACCGGACCGGTGGACGGGGCCCTGCTGCTGTCCCGGGCTCCGGGGCTAATCCGAGGGCGTCTGCGGGGTGGGCTCCGCGCTCACCGCCGTGGCCCCGCGCGGCCGCACGGAGTGCCGGAGTGCCGACTTCTGCGCATACGACCGCAGATACCCGGCGACCGTGTTCGTCACCGCAACCAGCGGCACGGCGACCACCGCACCGCCGATCCCGGCCACCATGCCCCCGCACGCCACCGCCAGCACCACCGCCAGCGGATGCACCCGCACGGCCCGCCCCAGGATGAACGGCTGCAGGATGTGGCCCTCGATCTGCTGTACCGCGAGCACCACCACCAGCGTCATGACCGCCGTGAACACCCCCTGGGTGACCAGCGCGACGACCACCGCCAGCGCCCCGGACACCACGGCGCCCACCAGCGGGATGAAGGCGAACAGGAAGATGAACACCGCCAGCGGCACGGCCATCGGCACATCGAGGAAGTAGATGCCCAGCCCGATGAAGATCGCGTCGATCAGCGCGACGAGCACCGTGCCCCGCACGTACGCCGTCAGCGTCCGCCACGCCGCCGGACCGGCCCCGGCCACCCCGGGGCGCGCCGCCGCCGGCACCAGCTTCAGCGTCCACTCCCAGATCCGCTTGCCGTCGTAGAGCAGGAACAGCGTCGAGAAGACCGCCAGCAGGATCCCGGTGAGCGCCTCGACCACGACCGTCACGCCCTCAAGACCCGCGGAGGTGATCTGGTCGGTGTTCGCCCCGACCGCCTCGCGCAGGTTCTTGGCGATCTCGTTGATCTGCTTGTCCGTGACGTGGAAGGGGCTGTTCAGCAGCCAGTTCCGCAACTCGTCGATGCCGTCCTGGATCTGGCCCGAGAGGTCGTCGATGTTCTCCATGACCTGCCAGGTCACGAACCAGCCGATGAGGCCGATGATGACGAAGCCGAACATCGCCGTCAGCGCGGTCGCCGGCCCGCGCGGCACGCCGCGGCGCCGCAGCCGCGCCACCGTCGGCTGCAGCATCGCCGTGATGAGCAGCGCGATGACGAACGAGAGCACCACGAGCTGGACGGCGCTGATGATCCGCATCAGCACCCAGAGCGTGCCCGCGAGGACGAGGAGCCGCCAGCCGGCCTCGGCGGCGACCCGCACACCCCACGGCACGGCTTGCGCGGGATCGGGGCGGGGGGCGACGTCGGGGGCGTAGCCCGGGGGCGGCGGCACGTGTTCACCGGCGAGCGTTCCGGGCTCGGGGTCGTCCTGCTCCCGCTCGGCCGCGGCGCGGCGTTCGTTGTACCGCTCGCTCATCTCGGTCAGCCCGGCACCCAGCCGGCCGAGCCACCCTGGCACTCGCGACATGATCCGTCCTTTTCCCCCGTCTTGGCGCACCACTCCCCCGAGGAGCCGTCCGTCCGACCGTACATGGCGCGAGCCCCGCACCGGACGACGGTGCGGGGCTCGCGCTGAGGACGGGGTGGGCCGTGGGCCGGCCGGCTCAGTACCAGTTGTTGGCCTGCCAGAACGACCAGGCATCACAGGGGCTGCCGTAGCGGTCGTTCATGTAGTTCAGGCCCCACTTGATCTGGGTGGCCGGGTTGGTCCGCCAGTCGGCGCCGACGGACGACATCTTGGAACCGGGCAGCGCCTGGAACATGCCGTAGGCACCGGAGGAGGGGTTGACCGCCTTGTAGTTCCAGTCGGACTCGTGGTCCACGATGTTGCTGAAGCACTGGAACTGACCCGCCGGCACGATCTGCCGTGCCATCGCCTGGAGCTGCGCGATGCTGTAGGAGGTCGCGACGGGGAAGTCGGAGATGTCCTTGGAGCGGCTGGCGGCGGCTTCCTTGGCCTCCGCGCGCTCCTTGGCCTCCTTGGCCGCCTTCTCGGCTGCCTCCTTCTTCGCGACGGCCGTCTCGGCGGCGGCCTTGCGGGCGGCCGCCTCGGCGTCCTTCTTCGCGCTCGCGTCCGCCTGGATGGCCTGTGCGTCGGCCTGCTGCGTCAGCGACGCGGTCTGCACCTGGGCCTGCTGGCCCGCGGGGATGTCCGCGAGCAGCGTGGCGCCGGTTGCCGTCGCCTCCGCGTCGTTGTTCTGCGCGGTGCTGCCCGAGGCAACGCCGACGACGCTTCCGACAGCGGTGACCGCCGTGGCCGAGGCCACTGCGAATCCCCGGACCGAGATCCGGCTCACACGGTTTTCCTTCCAGCATCGCCCGCTTCGGTGACCCTCGCGGACGCAATCGTGCCCCTGGCACTGGCCTCCCCAACTGCGGGGTCACGGGAGGCGCGGGCCCGATGGGCAACTCCCCCGAGGGGAGCACCACGTGTTGCTCGGGCGGCATACGACATCGCTATGCAGTTGATGCTGAAGCTTTGTGGTGCCGTACCGCTGGCTGGGGGTACAGGTGTGTCGTATGCGGGGCCTGACAGGAGTGAGACTCTGCCGTAACCCGACGGGGCAAGGCAATTCCGAGTTGCGTGTGAAAGCTCACATCCCGTTTGACGCAGGAAATTCCACGGAACGGCCACACGTGAAGGCGCCGCCCGGCTAGGCTCTTGGCCTTTTCCCGGACGGCGCCAACTATCGCAGAAGCGCCATTCTTTGGCGTGTGCGGTCAGATGTGCCCGTCTTCGAGCATTTCGGTCACAAGGGCCGCGATCTGTGACCTCTCGGACCGCGTCAGGGTCACGTGCGCGAAGAGCGGGTGCCCCTTCAGCTTCTCCACGACGGCGACGACACCGTCGTACCGGCCGACCCTGAGGTTGTCCCGCTGGGCCACGTCGTGGGTGAGAACCACGCGTGAATTGGCCCCGATCCGGGACAGAACGGTGAGAAGTACGTTCCGTTCCAGCGACTGGGCCTCGTCCACGATCACGAACGCGTCGTGCAGCGAGCGGCCGCGGATGTGGGTGAGCGGCAGGACCTCCAGCATCCCGCGCGCGGTGACCTCCTCGATGACCTCGCGGGACGTGACCGCCGACAGCGTGTCGAACACCGCCTGCGCCCAGGGGCTCATCTTCTCGGCCTCGGAACCCGGCAGATAGCCCAGTTCCTGCCCGCCCACCGCGTACAGCGGACGGAAGACCATCACCTTCTGGTGCTGACGGCGCTCCAGGACCGCTTCCAGCCCCGCGCACAGGGCCAGCGCCGACTTGCCGGTGCCGGCCCGGCCGCCCATCGACACGATTCCCACGTCCGGGTCGAGCAGCAGATCGAGCGCGATCCGCTGCTCGGCGCTGCGGCCCTTGATGCCGAACGCCTCACGATCCCCGCGCACGACACGGATGTTGCCCTCGGGCGTGACCCGCCCGAGCGCCTTGCCGCGCTCCGACTGGATCATCAGGCCCGTGTGCACCGGAAGTTCGGCGGCCTCGGGGACGTGGACGTGCCCCTCCTCGAAGAGGATGTCCACCTGCTCGCCGGGCAGGGTCAGTTCGGACATTCCGGTCCAGCCGGAGGAGTCCGTGATGGCGAGCTCCGCGCGGTACTCCTCGGCGAGGAGCCCGACGGAGGACGCCTTGATCCGGAGCGGGAGGTCCTTGGACACGACGGTGACGTCGAACCCCTCGGCCTGCAGGTTGCGGGCGACCGCGAGGATGCGGGAGTCGTTGTCCCCCAGGCGGTAGCCGCTGGGCAGCACGCTGGGGTCCGAGTGGTTGAGCTCGACACGGACGGTCCCGCCCAGATCTCCGATCGGGATAGGGGCGTCGAGGCGACCGTGCCGGACCCGGAACTCGTCGAGCAGGCGCAGGGCCTGCCGGGCGAAGTAGCCGAGTTCGGGATGGTGCCGCTTGGCCTCCAGCTCTGTGACCACGACGATGGGGAGCACGACCTCGTGCTCGTCGAAGCGGTTCAGGGCGCTCGGATCGGCCAGCAGGACGCTGGTGTCGAGAACATAGGTGCGCCGGTCGGGCTTGTGGCGCTTTGTGCTGGTCACCACGGAAGGACGTACCCCCTCGGATGAGGTCGGGGAGCGACGGTATGGAGCTGGACCGGTCGTCGGCCGCCCTGCGCGGGCCGAAAACCGGCCCTCCGCCTCTTCGTCCGTGCTGTGACCGCACGATCGGGCTGGTGCAAAGGGCCTCCCGGGCGGACGGCCCCGTGCCGTCCGCTGAGATACGACACCCGTGGTTCGGGCGTCGACCTGTCTGGGTTATGCCCTCGAACGAGCGTCGCCATGCCACGGCATATGACGGCGAGCCGGTGAACTCCGCGTTACGCGCGCCCTCAAGGGGGTACCGGGAGGTGTCGTGACGTGGGACGTCCTGCGTCCGCGGTGCCCGGCAGCGGTACGTCAGCCGCCGTAGCGCCGGTGCCGGACGGCGTAGTCGCGCATGGCCCGCAGGAAGTCGACCTTGCGGAACGCCGGCCAGAACACGTCACAGAAGTAGTACTCGGAGTGAGCGGTCTGCCAGAGCATGAATCCGGACAGCCGCTGCTCGCCGCTGGTGCGGATCACCAGGTCGGGGTCGGGCTGGTCACTGGTGTAGAGGTGACGCCCGATCATGTCGGTGTCCACGGCCTCGGCGAGCTCCTCCATCGAGGTGCCACGGTCCTTGGCGTCGAGCAGCATCGAGCGCACGGCGTCGGCGATCTCCTGACGGCCGCCGTAACCGATGGCGACGTTGACCACTATGCCGTCGACGTGCGCGGTGGTCTCCTCGGCCTCCTTGAGGACCCTCTGCATCCCCGAGGGCAGCAGGTCGGGCGTGCCCACGTGGTGCACGCGCCAGCGGCCGTCGGCGGCCAGGGTGCGCACGACGTCCTCGATGATGCCGAGCAGGGGGACGAGCTCCTCCTGCGGCCGGTCGAAGTTGTCCGTGGACAGCAGCCAGAGCGTGACGACCTCGACATCGGTCTCGGTGCACCAGCCGAGGAACTCCTCGATCTTCCCGGCACCGGCCCGGTGGCCGTCGACCGTGCTGGAACCGGCGGCCTTCGCCCAGCGCCGGTTGCCGTCCATGATGACGCCGATGTGTTTGGGCACCTGAGCGTGGTCCAGGTGACCTTCCACCCGGCGTGCGTACAGCCTGACCAGCAGGCCGCGCAGCTTGTCGCGCAGGTTCACGTGATCGTCAGCCCCTCCGTAAGGATCGGACAGGCCGCGATGCACGGCCCGGTCGTGGCCGTCGGCGGTCCCTGCCCGTATGGCGGTCCCCGGGGGCGAAGCCTACCCCCGCAGCGGCGGTGGGCCGCCAACCGGGCCGGAACGAATGGTTCCGGCCGGTGGTTCGAGCCGCCCGGCGACCCAAAGAAAAACGGGCCGGTCCGTGGGGGGGAGACGGACCGGCCCGAGGGGGGGTTTCCACCATAACCCTTCGTAAGTGATGCTGCGTGCATCGGCGTGCCACAACTACTCTCCGGAGCCGCCCGGCGACGCGGCGATGACCGCGGAGGCCTTGGTTCAGGGCTCGCTCCTGGCCGAAACATGGCGTATACGCAGGGGAATCGGGCACCCTGGGGCAGAAAACGGAGGTTTTGCCGCACCTTGGGGCCCAGTCGGGTGACATGTCCCGGCATCCCCCCGATGGGTGAACCAGGCCACGGACACCCGCTTGACCCGTAATCGCCCCCGGGCCCTCGCCGATTCGCCGCTTTGCCCTCTCGACATCGCCGCCGCACAGGGCCCGGCGGGAGGCCTGGTACCGCGCAGCCCCCTCCACTGCGCGGTACCGCCCGCGCAGCTTTGCTCACGCGAATTGCCGGGCTTCGAATCTACGCGAGTGGCGCCACGGAGGCGAGCCACTGGCGATAACGATGTGAAAACCCTCGTCGGAAGATGCGCAAGTGCAGTGAGTGCAAAGGGTGACCCGCGGTCGGCGCGTGCCCTGACGGTGACCAGGGGCCCGGGGCGCGTCAGCCCGGCTTGCGCACGTCGAAGAGGTGACGGGTGCTGTGGGCGACGAAGGCGCCCTCGGCCTGGATCCGCTCGTGCAGCTGTCGCAGCCGCGGCTCGTACGCCTCGACGGTGAAACCGGGGACCATCCAGACCACCTTGCGCAGGAAGTGCACGACCGCGCCGATGTCGTGGAACTCCACGCGCAGCCGCTCCGCCCGCAGCCCGACGACGTCGAGCCCGGCGGCCTCGGCGTCGGCACGCTCACGGTCGGGGTGGCGGGCACTGCGCACGCCGTCCGGCTGGGGGCCGAGAAAGTACTCGACGAGTTCGAAGACGCTGTTCGGGCCGACGTGCTGGGCGAAATACGTCCCGCCGGGCTGGAGGACGCGGGCGATCTCCTCCCAGTGCGGCCGGACGGGATGACGGCTGACGACCAGGTCGAAGGCGCCGTCGGCGAAGGGCAGCGGGTCGTCCTCGGCGACGGCGACGACCGCGACGCCGCGCGGACGGAGCAGGGCGGTCGCCTTGGCGACGTTGGGCGGCCAGCCTTCGGTGGCGATGGTGAGGAGGGGCGGCTTCGGGGCGGCGGTCTCGGTGACGGGCCGGCCCGGGGTCTCGTCGGCGACCCTGGACAGGGCGAAGTCCAGCACCTCGCCGCCCCCGGTCTGCACGTCGAGCACAGCACTCGCCCTGCCCAGCCGCCCTGCCACCGAGACGGCGTAACCCCAGGAGGGGCGTGCCTCCGTCGCCCGCCCCTCGAACCAGGAGAAGTCCCAGCCGTCCGTGGGGACGGATGCGCCTTCGGCCACGAGGTCTTCGAAGGTGGTGGGGCATGGAGGCCCGGGCTCGGGCAGGGACGTCACGCGGTGCTCCTTACGACAGGACGAATACGACGTGCTCGTTGTCACCGTGGCGTACGGTGCCGGTCCGCTGGAAGCCGTGTCTCTCCAGCAGACGTACGGAGCCGGTGTTCGCGCCGGCGGGGTCGGCGTACAGCGGCCGGTTGTGCTCCCGCTGGAGGAACAGGGCCAAGGCGCGGCTGCCGATGCCGCGGCCCCAGTACCGGCGTCCGAGCCAGTAGCCGAGGAAGCGGCGGTCCCCCTCCCACCAGGCGACGACGCTGCCGGCGACCTCACCGTCCACGGTCACGGCCTGCACGAAGACGGTGTCGTCACCGAGGACCCTGGTCTTCCACTGCCGCAGGAACGCGTCGCGCGGCCGAGGGGTGAACCTCGACCGCCGAACGGCTTCCGGGTCGTGCTCGTACGCCAGGAGGAACTCCAGATCGTCTTCCACGACGTCCCGCAGACGCACGTCCTCACTGTCATCGCCCATGCCCCGGAGTGTGGCAGCCGCCACTGACAACGGGCCCTCAGGGAACCAGGGGCCGCACTTCCTCGGCGGCGAACCGCACGAACCCCTCCGGGTCGGGCTCGTCCGCCGTCGGCTGCAGTACGACGCTGTCGGCCCCGGCCTCGACCAGCCGCTCGACGGCCTCGGCGACGGCCCCGGCGTCCCCGGCGACCCCGAGGTCCGGAACGGCTTCGACCCCCTCGGCGGTGAGCTCCGCGCGCAGCCGGGCGGCGGCGTCGGGCCCGGTGGCGGTGAGCAGGTAGACGACCAAGGGGTGGGGCTCGGCCTCACGGCCGGCCGCCGCGCGCCCCTCCTCGACGAGCTGCCGTGCCGTGCGCACGCCCTCGGCGTTCGTGGAGGCGGTGAGAATGGTCCCGTCGGCGGCCTCTCCGGTGAGCCGCAGGGACCGCGGCCCGGTGGCCCCGGCCAGCACTCCGCTCCGCGAGCCCTCCGGCGGCCAGTCGAGAGCGACGTCGTCGAGCTTGACGTACCGTCCGTCGACCGTGACGCGCTCGCCGCCCAGCAGGGCCCGCAGCGCGACGAGATGCTCTCGCAGCAGGGTGAGGGGCGACTCGACCCGGGCGCCGACCTGCCCCATCCAGCTCTGCACACCGTGCCCCACACCGAGGATGGCCCGGCCCGGGAACATCCGGTGCAGTGAGGCGGCCTCCATGGCCGTGATGGCGACGTTCCGCAGAGGCACGGGCAACAGCCCGACCCCGACCCGCACCCGCTCGGTCCACGCGAGGGCGGCCGCGGCGGTGGAGATCCCGCCTTCTCGGAAACAGTCCTCCCAGAGCCAGAGTTCCTCGAGCCCGGCATCATCGGCCAGCCGGGCCACGGAACGGAGCCGCTCGGGGGGCAGTTGGGGGCGGAATACGGCGCCTAGTGGGGTCATGATGCTGTTCTTACCCGGGCCGAGGCGCGACGGACAACACAATTCGCGTCGGCCGGGCGGTACATCCCCCTCATGGTGGTCGTGCCGCCCGGCCGGATCCGGTGCTCGGTCAGCGGTTGACGGCCTGGATCTCCTGCACGACCACGTCCTGGGTGGCGCCGAACGTGCCGTCGGGGAGGTCGCCTCCCGCGCCACCGGTGCCGGTCCACTCGATCTTCCACGTGACGGTGGCCTGGAGAGGGTACGTGCCCTCACCCGAGGAGCGCAGGTACCTCACCCCGCAGGGCGGTGTCCGGTCGGCCTTGCCCTTGGCGTAGGGCTCGCCGATGCGGTCACCGTCGGCTTCGCAGACACCTGAGGCCGGGTAGGTCACGGCGTCCTTCGTGCCCGGTTCGATCCTGAGCGACTGCGGTCTCGCGGTCGCGGTCGCCGTGATGCCGATGACGGGCACGGACGCGGTGACGGACACCGGCTTGAAGTCCGCCACGTCCAGCCAGGCCCAGGTCGGCAGGTTGACCTTGGTCGCCGCGGCGGGCGCCAGGGTGACCTTCGTACTGGGGACGCGGATCTCGGCATAGGCGAGTTCGGCGAGGATCTCGGGCGTGACGGCGTTCTGGACGTCGGCGGGCGGCGGGTCGCCCTGGTCCACCCAGAACGGCTCCTCCGTACAGGCGTCCCAGCCCGGCGGGAAGTCCTCGTCGACGAACGAGTCCCAGAAGTAACCCTTGCCGGTCTTGTCCTTGTTGAAGTCCTTGTACGGCTTCCCCTCGACGTAACGGTCGCGCTGCTTCGCGTCCCACTCATAGCCCGTCGAACCGGCCTCCCAGACCGGCTCCATGGTCTTCTGAAGCTGCTCCGGGGTGTACTTCGGGGCGTACCAACAGGGCGGCGGCGTCCAGGACGTGGCCGAGGTGAGCGCACCGGCGGAGGCGCCGCTGCCGTTCTTGGAACGGTCGAAGACGACGCCGCCAACGGTTACGGAGACGGTGCCGTCTTTGCCTGCACTGGCTTCCTGGTTGGCGCCCTGCGTGTCGCCACCCAGCGTGTCGTCAGCGGTCGCCACTCCGGGAAGGGCGAGGAGTGTCCAGCACGAACCGGCTAGGACCACCGAGAAGATTGTCCTCAACGGGCCCATCATGGCTGGCACTTGGGGCTCCCACTCTGCGAGACGATCTTCTGGATGACCCAGACACCCTTGTCGTTCTTCTTGAGCGACGTGTGGTAGATGACGTAGCTCTTGGCCGTGACCTCGGTCTTCTTGGCCTTGTTGGTCTTGAGGTCCTTCACATACGCCTTGCCCTGGTCCTCGCAGTAGCTGAGGGACCCCGTGCCGTCCTTGCCGACAGCCACCTGCGGAGCGTAGAAGCGGTATGCGCCAGTGATGGCCGCCTTGTGATCGACGTAGTTCTGGACGAACTTCTGCGTGCCGGCGGCGGCTTCGCCCTCGTAGTAATAGAGGTACGCCTTGTCGAGCGCGTTCTGGTTGACGATCGCGAGGTCGACGGCCTTGATGGACTGCTCGCTGTCGGCCAGGATCGCGTCCTTCTCCTTGTCCCCCGTCTTGGGCCAGTCGAAGGTGTAGGAGAGGTCCGACGGCAGGTCGATCTTCGGCCGCCCGGGGGACGCAGGGTCGGAAACGGTCGGCGACGGCGAGGCCTTGTCCCCCGTGTCCGCGCCCGCGATCTTGTCGTTGTCCTTGTCCTTGGAGCTGTCGTCGCTCCCGCACGCGGACAGCGTCAGGGCCGCAGCGGCGGTCAGCGTGAGCGCTGCGAGGAGGGTGGGGCGGCGGTTCACGGTCGGCTCCTGGGAGGTGGCGAGGCTTCTCTTGAGCGAACCAAAGCTATACAGCGGGGTGCAGCCGCACCAGGGTGAAGGTTGTCAACTCGCGGGGCGTATGGGGAGGAATCGGTGATTCGTCGTCACCTTCGAGCCGTAACGGTTGCGTAACGCGCCAACGCCGGGCGCCAATGGCAATACCGCTTGGGGCGTTTCAGTCAGGAACGAGCAAAGGCTTGGGGCCGTTGGCCCATGTGAGGGCTGTCCTCTGCGGATACGTTCAGAGCCGGAGTGGTGTGGGTGCACGGTCGGAAGGGGTCCGGGTGGGGCGGCGTTGGCGGGACGGGCGTGGGGAGCTGGTCGTGCACGGGGGTGACGGGGGGCCGTCCGTCACGGTGCCGCTGGAGATCGCCACCTCCTATCGGGCCCGTACGAAGGGGTTGTTGGGGCGGGACTCCGTCGACGGGGCGATCCTGCTCTCCCCCGCCAACGGCGTGCACACCTTCCGTATGCGTATCCCGATCGACGTCGCCTACCTGGACCGTCACCTGCGCGTCATCGCCGTGCGGACCATGCGGCCGGGGCGGCTGGGGATGCCCCGGCTGCGGGCCCGGCATGTGGTGGAGGCGGGGGCCGGGGTCATGGGCGGGTGGGGGGTGCGGGAAGGGGTTCGGGTGGAGGTTGTCGTGCCGGCGGAGGGGGGTTAGGGCCTCGCCGTCCCCGGTTCTCCAGGTCCCAGAGTGCGCCTTGGGCCGCTTTCGCGTTCTCCCGAGCTGCCGGGCCGTCCGGCTTCATCGACAGGCGCTCCAGCGCCGCCCAAGCCTCCGGGCCGCCCATCGCGCCCAGCAACTCGATGGCCGCGTCCGCACCGATGTCCTCGGTCACACAACTCTCGGCCAGTGCCACCGCCCAGTCGGCGAAGCGCCCCGGATCAGGGTCGAGGGACAGCCAGCGGAACACCGAGTCGGCCACGTCGTTCCGCAAGGACGGGATCATGGCCAGCATCGCCGCCTCGACGTGCCGTACGACGTGTCGCTGCAGCGGATACAGCTGCGGTCGCTCTCGCCACGTGCGTACGAGCTCGTCCACACCGGTCCAGGTCACGTCGACCATGCGGGGCATGCTCTTGCCGACGGCCCGATGGAAATCCTCCCACACGTGCCACAACAAACCGGGCGACGGCGGCTCAGGCACAGGCGGAGACAGATCCGAATCCTCCAGGAGGGCGGTGATCACTCGCTGGGCTTCGATCAACCGCTCGTCCGTGGGTGGCAGTTCCGCGATTCGATTCCGGTCGCCCTCGTTCCAGGGCTCCGGCAAGGTGCGCAGAGCCCGGGGCAGGACGTGGTCACCCTCCGGGTCGTGCCACCGCGGAATCTGCGGATCCCACGTCTCCTCGTCATGCGGCACTCGCGCACGACTCGCAGGGTTCCCTCCGCGCGGAGTCCGTGGACGGTTCACCAGGGCACCCGGCGAGGAACGCGATGCCACCACCAGGGGGTCGCTCCCCCGGCCTCGGCCGGTGTGGGAGCGGTGTCGGTGTGCTCGCTGAACGATCGGTCGAGACGGGTCACAACGTCCCGCAGGGCATCCGCGCTTGGCTCGCCCAGCTCCAGGACGAGTCGTTCCAGAGCGTCTCTGGCCTCCAGGTCGCGGTGGTACAAGTCCGCTCTGTAGCGGCCCTCAGGGGCCCAGTCGGACTGGAGTCGGCTCGTCAGTCGTTCCCACACACGCAGGTAGTGGTGGACGCGGCCTTCGACGCTGTCCGCCTTGCCTGTGGGGAGTCCGGCGAGGAACGCGTCGGAGACGGGAGTGAGGACGGGCTGTCTGTCCAGGATTTCCGGGAGGACTTCGACCGTTGCCCGGGGCAGGTCAGGGACCTGCTCCTCGACCGCGTCCACGCGGTATGCCGTGTCGTCGCCGGTGGCGTTCGCTTCCAGGCGGCACCTGACCGAGCGTCCGTCGGCTACGGCGACCCAGTAGGCGCTCGGCAGGTCGAGCGTCGAGGGGTGGAGTACCGAACTCTTCACCCTGGCCGCCAGACCCAGTGCGAGTCCCTTCTCCGTGAGGGTGCCGGCGGTGGCGTCGTCCACCGTGATGTCCAGTTCCAGTGCCAGATCACCGGGAGGAAGCAGGCGGAAGGTGCAGAGCACGGGAGCGTCCCAGTGACGGTCTTCCCGGTCCACGTCCGCGACGTCGACGGCCACGTCCGGAACCTCCAGCATGTCCGCCAGCGCCTCTCGCAGGGTCGCCGCGTCCAGGTCCGCGACGGTGAAGAGGTTCCCGATCACCGGCCCGCTCCGATCACTCACCTGTACGTCCGCTCACTTGTACGTACCGTCGTAGACGGCCTTTGCCTTCGCGACCTTCTCGGGATTGCCGACGAACTTCGGGTCCCGCTGCAGCTGCTGCGACTTGCCCGCGTCGCCCTTGTTCCGCGCGATCTCCTTCAGCGCCGCGTATTCGATGCGGTCCATCTGGACCAGGCCGGGGCCGGACTTCGGGAAGACCGTTCCGCTGCCTTCCACCTCGTACGATCGGCCGTTGATCTCGTAGGTGTTCCCGTCCGGCGAGAGCGTCGCGCGGCCGTTCGCGATGCCGTCGATGTCGGCACGCACCAGGTCCTCGTTGCCTCTGAGGATCACCGTGTTGCGCTCCTTCACCTGTCCGCTGGACGCCCCGCCGACAGTGTGCCGCTTGTTCGGGAACTTGAGGACTTTGCCGCGCGCCGGACCGGGGATGTCGTCCCTGGCCTCCCATTCGTTGACCGGCCTCGTCCGCTGCTCGGCACCGTCGGCGGCCTTGTCCGCCTCGTTGGCCTGTCGGCGGGCCTCCCGCGCCTGTTCTTCCGCTTCCTCGTCGCAGCCGTCCTGGGCCAGGACGACGTACGGGGAGTCGGCCCGGGGTGCGGCCAGGACGGTGGTGCCGGTGCCGGGGGCGCCGCCGAACGGGGTCCTGCGGGAGGGGGCCGCGATGGTGCAGCCGGACTCGCGGGCCTTGCGTTCGGCTTCGTCCGCCGCCTCGTCGGCTTCCTTCGCCGCCTTGCGTGCGGCATCCGCGTCACCGGCCTTGGCGGCCTTTCTCGCGTCCTCCGCCGCGCCCCCGGCCTTGTCGGTGAGCTTGCCCAGGTCGCCGGCCTTCCCGAGTTTGCCCAGCTTGCCGAGTTTTCCTGCGAGCTTGGCCTCGCCGTAGCCGGGGATGAAGAGGGAGCCGACGTTCCAGACGACCGCGGTGACCGCGCGCGTCTCGTTGCCCTGGTTCCACTGGTCGCGGACCTCGTCCCCGATGAACACGTCGTCGAGGACTTTTCCGCCCGAGTTCAGGGTCGCGCCGCCCCAGTCGGTGAGGGCGTCGAGGTAGTCGCCCTTCGCCCATTTGTCACCGGCGTCCTGGGCGTCCTGCGACCACTGATCGGCGATGACCCCGCCGTAGTCCTTCAGGCCGTCCAGGGTGTCGAGGGGGTTGGTGACGGTGTCCCAGATGCCTTTGAGGTCGCCGCCGATGCCGTCTACGAAGAGGCCTTCACCGACCTGCTTGAGCTGGTCGCCCGTGCAACCGAAGAAGGCGCCGACGCCGCTGAAGCAGCCGTCGTCCTCCTCCTTCTCCGTCTCCTTCTTCTCTTCGTCGGCCTTCTCGCCCTTGTCGTCGGCTTCCTCGTCGGCTTCCTCGTCAGCGTTCTCGTCGGCCTCGGCCTTCTCTTCGGTCCTTTGGCCTTCGGTGTCCTCGGCGCCGGCGGGGTTCTCCTGAGGAGCGGGCTGGTCGGCGGGACCGGCTTCGGTTTCCGTGTCCCCGGACGCCGGGGCCGGGCAGGCCGTGCCCGTGACCTTGCAGACGGCCGACTGGAGACCGCCGTAGATCTGCGGGCCCAGACCGCTGACGACGAGCGCCGTGACGATCGCGGCGACGACCGCGACGAGGCCGGCGTACTCCACCGCCGTCTGGCCCTCGTCCTGGCGCCAGCGGATCATCCGGGGCAGGGAGAAGGGACGGCGTTCGGCACGCTCCCGGCCGGGGAGGCGATACCAGTCGCGGCTTTCCCCGCGGGTGAGGAAGTAGAGGACGAGGAGCGGGAGGAACAGCTGGGTGAAGCCGCGCGGTGAGCCCGCGTGAATGTTCGCCGCCGCGCCGAGGACCAGCCAGGCCTGTACGGCGATCAGGGCGGCCCGTGTCCGGGTCCCGCCCTGCCAGGTACGCCGGGCGAGCCACCAGCCGAGCGCGCCGGGGGCTGCCGCGTAGGCGGTCAGGGCGAGGAGGCCGCCGTCGACGGTGTCGTACGAGGCCGCGGTGAGCAGGACGCCGAGGCCGCCGAGCACCGTGATCGCGAAGAGGGTGTGGACCAGGGCCAGGCCCGTCACGAGCGCACCCGGCATGGGCTGTCGGCTGCCAGGTCCCGGCGGTTGCCACGGGCTTGCGGACCCTGCCCCTGACCCCGCTCCGGAGCCGGTCGATCCTCCTGTCGAGGTCATGCGCCCGCCCCTCCCTCGGTTCATGACACGGCCCGAGGGTAGGGAGGGGTCTGCGGGACGGGATGGGTCCTGGGCCCCAAATCAGGGCCCAAAAGCCCGCCCTATCGCTCGAACGCGCCTCCGCCCCGCAGGTAGGAGCGGGCGCCCTCGCGCGGCAGCACCGTCCACATCCGTGTGCCGCCGCTCGGCTCGCGCGCGTCCCCGAAGCCCCAGTCGCCACCGCACGACCTGACCACAGCGGCGAGCACGCGCAGGGCCGCACGACGACGGGTGTCGCAGGCGGCAGCCAGACGGGCGTTGCTGTGCCGCGGGTGGCCGTCGTAGAGGATCACGCGCAGGGCCGCTTCCCTGTAGCGCAGTGATACGTAGACCTCTGTGGTGGGCGTGAAGCGGCAGGCACACGAAGCCAGTTCGCTCACTACCTGGACCGCCGCGTCGGTCACGTCCTCAAGGCCGTGGGCACGCAGGATCGTCCGGGTGGCGGTGCGGGCGATGGCCGGGGTCTGGAGAGCGGCCGGGAGGGTGAGGCTGTAGGCGAGGGTTTCGGGGGTCGGGGGTGTGGAGGGGGTGGCCGGGGACGAGCAGGTGGTGACAGACGCAGGCATGGCAACTTCCTTGGTTGTCGCAGTGGTCTCGGGCTCCGTCGGGTGGCTCGTCTCCCTGACGCGGGCCGCCCCTCCCAGGGCAGGAGTGAGTGGGTGGTTCGCGTGATGCCCTTCCCTTTTCACCGGAGCGTTTCGTAGCGGGTCTGTCACCGACAGTAGAGATGCAAGAGTCACGGTGTCCATCAATCTGGGGATAATTACCCCCTTCGATAATGAAGTGCGAGGTCACTTACCGGCAGACTGGTGCCCCACGGAGCAGGAAGGGGCGGCATGGCCACGAGAAGTACACCGACGGAGCGGCAGAAGCGTCTGGGTGCCGAGTTGCGGAGGATGCGGCTAGAGGCCGGCGCGACCACGGAGTACGCCGCAGGGCTGCTGGGCATCGATCGGACCCGATTGTCCAACATGGAGTCGGGGATCCGCCCCTTCTCGGCCGAGCGCATCCGCACACTCGCCTGCAACTACGCCTGTGCGGACCGGTGTTATGTCGAGGCACTGGTCGCCATGGCCGATAGCAAGGAACGGGGCTGGTGGGAAAGGCACCGGGGGACTTTGCCCGCCGGGCTGCTGGACATCGCCGAGTTGGAGTGGCACGCGAAGCGAGTGCGAACCGCCCAGGTCATGCACGTACCGGGCCTGCTCCAGACCGCGGACTACGCGCGTGCCGTCTTCGCCGCCGTCCTCCCCGCACTGAGCAGGCTTGAGGTGGAACTGCGCGTGGCACACCGTATCGAGCGCCAGCAGGTCTTCGAACGACCCGAGCCGCTGCCGTATGTGGCGTACGTCCACGAGGCGGCGCTCCGTATGCCCTACGGCGGCACCGAGGTGACGCGGCGCCAACTGGAGTACGTGGCCGAACGGTCAGAGCACGACACCATCGACGTTCGGGTGATTCCGACGAGCGTGGGCGGCTTTCCGGGAGCCGGTCACGCACTGTTGTACGCCGACGGACCCGTGCCCCGGCTCGACACCGTTCAACTGGACTCCGCACACGGGCCGGAATTCACCAGCGCGGAAGCCCAGCTCACCAAGTACCGTGCCCACGTGGACTGGATGGACGACGCGGCGTTGCCGACGGCGGACTCGCGTGACCTCATTCGCAGCGTCGCCCGCGAACTCTGACCGTAAGGAAGCCACCGTGACCAGCATCATCTGGGAAGACCCGTACTGCGGCGAGGGCAACAACTGCTTCCGCATAGGAACCGACCCCGAGGGCAACGCCTACATCGCCGTCGCCGGACAGGAGGAGCGCCACCTCACCGACAGCCGGGAAGCCCTCCGCGCGCTGATTCTCGAGATCAAGGCAGGGAAGGCCGATCACCTGCTCTAGGCGTATCGCCCCCTGAGGTCAGCACAGCGTCAGGGCCCCCGCCCCGCCCTGACGCCTGCCCCTCCCCCTGGGCTCTCAGCTTTCCGAGCGGGGGAAGGAGACCTCGACCCGGCGGTTCTTCTTGCGGCCGGTTTCCGATGAGTTGTCGGCGATGGGGTACTGCTCGCCGTAGCCGCGGACCTCGTAGGTGACGTTCGAGTCGGTCAGTTCCTGGTCGAGGACGTTCTGTACGGCGTCGGCCCGCTTCCTGGACAGGACGTCTCCGTGGGCGGAGGAGCCGAGGTTGTCCGTGAAGCCGAAGACGCGGATCTTCGTCGCGTTCTGCGTCTTGATCTCCTCGGCGATCGCGGAGATCCGGGCCTTCGCCTCGGCGCCGAGTTTCGCGCTGTCCTTGCCGAAGAGGACCTCGGCCTGGAGGGCGAACTTGACGTCGGCGTTGGTGTCTTCGCGTCGTTCGTCGCCGCTCTGGTCTTCGACGACCTGCTTGATGTCGAGGACCTTGGGTTCGGCGAGGGTGCCGCCCTCGGGCAGCTTGAGGTCGGGGTCGTTGGCGTCGACCTCGACGGGCGCGGAGGCGGAGGCCTCGGTGCCGGGGGGAACGCCGGGCGTTTCGTCGGCGTGGGCCGAGACGGCGCCGTAGATGTTCGTGGCGACCATGAGGCCTGCGGCGGTGAGGACGAGGGCGAGGCGTGGAGTCGCCGTTCGGGTTCGGGTGCGGGTCGTCATGGCCGGCCTCACCCGGAGATCTTGATGGTGCCGCTGGAGAACGTCGGGACCTGGAGGGTGACGTCGGTTGCGCTCGCGGGCGGCGTGGGGAACTGGATGAAGACGGGGATGGTCTGACCGGACTCGATCGTGGTGAGACCCGTGGTCGTCAGCGGTCGTCCGTCGGTGTCGCGCAGCACGTAGTAGCGCTTCCTCCCCTTCGAGTCCACGAGCGTCGCGCCGCCGAGTGACGTACCGTGCTTGAGGATCTCAGTCTCGTCGCCGCGCAGTTCGGCAGGGATGGTCAGCGAACCCGAGCCGTCGTTCTTGAACTGACCGTTCACGGTGACGAATCCGCCCGCGTCCCGCTGCGCCGAGGTGATCTGCAGGAGCAGGCCGTCCTTGCCCTTGAGTTCGGCCAGGGGCGCCTCCGCCTTCCCCTCCTGAGCACTCGGCGCAGAGCCACGGTCCTTGGAAGCTGAGGCCGAAGTATCCGGCTTCTTGTCGTCACCGCCACCGCCACCGCCACAGCCGGCCAGCCCCAGAGCCAGTCCGGCCGCCAGGGTCAACGCGACCGTCCTCCTGCGGGCCCTCTCAGTGAACCGCATGGTCATCTCTCCGCTTCCTTCATCGCTCGTCGTTCGTTCTCAGTCGGCCAGGTGGACGTCAAAAAGGTCCTCGGGTTCCGGGAGCTCGGTGAGATCGTCCGGTTTCAGGTCCCAATCCTTGCCGTCGCAGGTGAGGCGAGGGAGCACATCGTCCCCGGCATCCTCGGCAAGGGGTTTGAACTCGCAGAGGGGCTCGATGACGGCCGTGGCAGTGGCCCTGGACCGCTTCTGCGCTGTGGCGGGGACGATGGACTCCCCCATGGGCTTCCGTGTCTGCACAGCGACCTCGTACCCCAGTGGCAATCCGCTGCCCGCGCACCCATCGACATCGGCGTGGTTCTGGTCGGCGAGCTGGTAGGCGCGCGAGCACGGGTCGTTGGTCAGCGGTACGTCACCGTCGAAGATGTCCTGCCACTTGGCGGGGTCGAGAACGGCCTCGACCCACTCGCCCGCAAGCTGGTCCCGGGCGTCCTGGGCAGCTGCGAGCGCCGCGGCGTCGGCCGCCGTCTGGGCACCGCCCCGATTCACTGTGGCCTGGCCGACCGCGAAGTAGGCGAGCGCAAGGAAGAGCAGGCCCCCCACCACCGTGATGTAGATGGGGAAGGCCTGCCCTGCGTCGCGGTACCTGCGAGGTCGCGTCAATTCCCGACCTGGTTGATCAGAGTCGTGATCTTGTTGAGGATCGTCGTGCCGATGCTGGTACCCGTGATCGCCAACACAATCGCCACCACCACCGCGATGATGCCCAGGTACTCGACCGCCGTCTGCCCTTTGTCGCCCGCGCGGCGGCGCATCGCCTCGGCCGTCGTGTTCTTCCAGCCGTTCACGCGGACCTTGGTCGCGACGGCGGTCTTCAGCATCAGGTCGCTCATGGTGTTCCCCTCCGGTTGCGGCTGTGTCGCTCTCGACACGAGGAACGTACGGCCGAACGCCCTGTCCGCCGGAGGGCCCCAGGGCCCAATTCCGGGCCCAATCGCACGGGCCCGGCCTGCTCTCCCTCCATCGCTTCACCGAACGTCACCCCAGTCCCCGGTGTGTGTCCGGTGCCGTGCCGATCCATTTCGCGGCGGCCTCGGAGCGGCTGGTGCTGTGGAGCTTGGCGAAGATGCGGTTGATGTGGTTCTTGACGGTCTTCTCGCTGATGAAGCACGTGGCGGCGATCTGCTGGTTGTTCATGCCGGATGCGATGAGGTCCATGATCTCCGCCTCCCTCGTGCTCAGTTGGAACCGCGACCTGTCGGGAGCAGCCGGACGGCCACTCGTCCACTCAGACGAAGACTGTCCCACATACGGTTGCACTTGCGAAAGGTTTTCTGGAGAAGTGGGTGGGGGTGAAGCGGTGGGAGGATTGAAACCCGCACGTGGAGCGGCCTGTTGAGGTTGCGTATACGGCTGTGCGGAGGTGGAAATTCCGTATGCAGTCGCACTCGATGTCTGGCCCAGACCCTCCGGCAGGGGAGCGGCCGGTGACCGGTCCTGGCGGAGTTGGGCCAGCAGGGCGCCCGCCGCCGTGGGGGTGAAGTGGGCCCGGCCCTCCTTGATGTCCCGTACCGCGTCGACCAGCTGGTCGGCCGTGAACTCGCCGTGGACCAGGTAGCCGCCCGCTCCCCTGCGCAGGGCTTCCTGGACGATCTCCGACTCCCTGCTGTAGGTCAGCATCACCACGGGAGCGATCCGCACCAGGTACGGGAGCGCCGAGATGCCGTCCACGCCCGGCATGCGGACGTCGAGCAGGACGACGTCGGGGCGGTGCTGGTGGGCGGCCTCGTAGGCCTGGCGGCCGTCGGCTGCCTCGGCCACGACCTCGATGTCCGGGCGGCCTGAGAGCAGGGCGGTGAGGCCGGCGCGGACCACGGGGTTGTCGTCCGCCACCACGACCCGCAGGCGGCGGGCCGGTTGGGCCGGCCGCGGGAACGGAAGGTCGGCGAACGGGTGGTGCGGTGGCGGCTGCGGGGCGCCGGTGGAGTGGGGCGTCTGGTCCGGCATCGGGGGCCTCCTCTCGGGTCGTGGGGTCATGCGGTGGGGGTGGTCAGGGCGGCCAGGGGGAGCTCCAGACGGACCTCCGTGCCCTGGGGGTGGCCGCCGCGCCCTATGCGGATGCGGGCGCCCACGGAGGCCGCGCGTTCGACCATGCCGACCAGCCCGAAGTGGCCCGCGCGGCGCAGCTGTTCGAGGGTGGTGCCGGGCGGTAGGCCGCGGCCGTCGTCGTAGACGCTGATGCGGAGCAGGTCGCCGTGGACCCCCGCGCTGACGTCGACGCGGGTGGGGTGGGCGTGGCGGTGGGCGTTCTCCATGGCTTCCGAGGCGATCATGAGGAGCTGGCGGGCCACCGCCGGGGGGACGGGGGGAACGGCGTGGGCGCCGGTGGGGCGGTAGACCGCCGTCAGTCCGGTGCGGGCGCTGAAGTCGCGGCTTCGGGCGGCGAGTTCGACCAGTACGTCGGTGGCCTCGTCGGGGTCCGATTCGCGGCGCAGGTCGGCCAGGAGCTCGCGGGATTCGGCGGCGGCCCGGCGGGCCGAGCGGGCGACCAGTGCCGCCTGCTGTCTCACCAGCGCCGGGTCCATGCGGTCGGCGTTCGCCGAGGTGGTCAGGCCGTCCGCGGCCAGGGCCACTCCGTGCAGGGTCTTGGCGACGGAGTCGTGCATCTCGCGGGCCAGCCGGGCGCGTTCGGCGCTCACCGCCTCCGTCACGGCGAGCCGGGCCTGGACGGTGGTGAGGGCCTGGGTGGCCGCGCCGAAGCGGAGCATGAGGTTGCGGAGGCTGGAGCCGACGGCTCCGGCGATGACGCAGAGGCCGGGCAGAAGGGCGGACTCGGTGATGCCGGGGGCCGGGTCCTCCTGTGCCGCGTGGATGAGGAGCAGGAGGAGCGCCTGGAGCGAGGCGAAGACCGCCGCCCCGCGCCAGCCGTAGACCAGGCCCGCCAGGAGGGGGGTGCAGACGCTGACGTAGGCGAGGGTGCTGTCGGGGCCGGCCGCGGTGAGGAGCAGGGCGCCGAAGAGGGTGTCCGCGGCGAGGAGGGAGGGGTGGCGCAGGAGGAGGGGGCCGAAGCGTTCCCAGTCCCTGAAGAGGACGTAGGAGGTCATGAACGTGACGACCACGGCCGCGCCGACGAGCCGGATGGGGAGGCCGTCGTTCGCGTTGACGAGGGCGGTGGGGGTGGCCAGGGCGATCATGGCCAGGCGGAAGCCGAACACCTGGCGGCACATGGCCTGGAGGGCGTTGACCTGGATGTCGATGGCGGGGCCGGCGGGGTGGGCGGTGTCCCGGGCTTCGGCCGGGGCCGGGTTTCCACCCGTACCCTCCGTGCGGCTTTCGTCGCCGCATGCGGGTGGCCCCTGCCAGGGTGTCGCACCATGGGCGGCCGGCTGATCGCGTGGGGGTTCCGGTGCACCGCCGTCGGCAGCCGGCCGACCCTGCGGGAGCCCAGCACCATCGGCGACCGGCTGACCCCGTGGAGGTTCCGGTGCACCGCCATCGGCAGCCGGCCGACCCTGCGGGAGCCCAGCACCATCGGTGGCCGGCTGACCCCGTGAGGGTTCCGGCGCAGCACCATCGGCGGCCGGCTGAGCGTTCGCGTCCCATCCCGGACCGCCCGTCCCACCCCCAGCGGATCCGCTGTCCGCGGCCACCGGGGCCACCGGGGCGGCCACCGGGACCACCGGGGCCATCGCGGCCACCGGCGCCAAACCGGGCGCGCCGGAATCCGCCGCTGCCCCCGGAGGCGCCACCTTCCGCCGCCCGCCCCCCTTGATCCGCAGGGTCGGCTCACCACCGACCGCCGCCTCCCACCCGGGTGGCAGTGCGGGCGTCACGGACGTCACCGGTACGTCCGGCGCGCCCGTGCGGACATGCGCCGGCAGGACCGTCCCCGCCGGGGGCGTCGTGATCTCCGGTGTCCGCTCCTCACGGCGGCGGCGACGCCCCAGCAGCCCTGCCCCCAGCCCTGCCCGCTCCCCCGCCCGTTCCAGCCCTGCCCGCTCCCCCGCCCGCTCCCCTGTCATCGCCATGACCTAGCCCCTCCCCTACTTGCCCGTCACCGAGCCGAAGTCCGTGCCCGAGCCGAGGATCAGGCCCGCGCCGAGCAGCAGCATCGTGGCCGGGACCATGAAGGTCGTGATCATCATCGTGGCCTTCGGGACGGCCCGGGCCGCCTTGCGGCGGGCGTTCTGTGCGTCCGTACGGCGCATGTCCTTGGCGAGGGACACCAGCGTGTCGACGATCGGCGCGCCCAGTTCCTCGCCCTGCTGGAGAGCCGTCACGAACATCGCCACCTGCTCGGAGTCGTTGCGGCGGCGCAGTTCCGCGAAGGCCTGGCGGCGGCTCATGCCGAGGTCCATCTGGCGCAGGGTGATGCGCAGTTCGTCGGCCCAGGGGCCCTCGTACCGGGACGCGACCCGGTCCAGCGCCTGGCGGAATCCCAGGCCCGCGCTGACGACGACCGCGAGGACGTCGAGGAAGTCCGGCAGGGTCCGTTCGATGACGTCCTTGCGGATGCGGATCGCGGACCAGATGCCGACCTCCGTCCAGAACGCGCCGAAGGCCAGCAGGAGCAGGGCGACCAGCAGTTGGCCCCGCATGAGAAAGACCAGGAACCCCACGGCGCCCAGGAAGCCGTAGACCGCCCGGCGGGCCGCGTACCGGTCGATCGTCAGGCCGCCGGGGTTGCCCGCGAGGTCGATCTTGCGGCGGTACTTGGCCACCTGCTTCGGGCCCATCAGCCGCAGCACCGCGGGCGCGTAGCGCATGCCCAGGCGGTCGATGAGCGAGTCGACCGCCCCGGTGCGGGTGGAGCCGACCTCCAGGGCCAGGGCGAGGTCGCCGGGCAGTTTGGCCTCCGCCCGGTACATGCGGATGCCGGCGAAGACGCCCCAGACGCTGAGGCCCATCAGCAGGGCGAGGAGCAGTCCCATGGTTGCCTCCGGGCTTTCAGACGTCGATGCGGGACAGGCGGCGGATGAGGACGAAGCCGACGGCGTAGAGCGAGAAGGCGATGATGACCGCCCCCTGGCCGAAGGGCGAGCCGGTCATGCGGTCGAGGGCGCCGTCCTTGACCCCGTTCATGAGGAACAGGGAGCCGACGCCCAGGACCGGGACGGCGTACGACGTCATGCTGACCTGAGAGAGCTGGGTGCGGACCTCGCGCCGGGTCTCCTTGCGTTCCTCCAGGGTCTCGGTGAGGTTGCGCAGGGCGCTCACCACCTGACCGCCGGCCCGGTTCGACAGGACCAGCGTGGTGACGAGGACGACCAGTTCGCGGGACGGGAGGCGGTCGGCCAGTTCGCCCAGCGCGTCGTCCATCGAGGCGCCGACCGCCAGCTGGTTGGAGACCTTGCCCAGTTCCTCGCCCGCCGGGGCCTCCATCTCCTCGGCGGCCATGCCGATCGCCGTGCGCAGGGCGAGACCGGCCTGGGTGGCGTTGGCGAGGATCCGGGCCATCTCGGGGAGCTGGTTGATGAACTTCTCGATGCGTTTCTGGCGCTGCCAGTTGAGGAACTGGATGGCCACCCCGATGCCCAGGAGGCCCGCCAGGGGGCCGAAGAACGGGGCCAGGGCCGCCTGGCCGATCAGCCACAGGCCGGCGACCGTGGCGAGCATGTAGACGAAGAACTCACCGGGGGTGATGTCCAGGCCGGTGGCCGCGAGGCGCAGTTCCAGCTGCTTGCCGAGCCTGGTGCGCCGCAGACGCCGGTCGATCTCGCGGAAGTTGCGGCGCCGGCCACCCGCCGGGATCCGGCCGGTGGCGGACAGGCGGTCGACCAGTGCCTGCCGCTGTGCCCTGCCCATGGCGTAGGAGTGCAGGCCGACGACCGCGAGGACGCAGGTCAGCAGGGTGATGCCGGTGGTGAGCGTGATGAGCTGGTGCAGTTCCATCGGTCGGTCCTACCTGGCTTCTCGGGTGGCTAGCTGGTCCGCGGACCGGGCGATGCCGAAGGCCTGCGGGAGGGGCTGGCTCGCCATGTAGAGGCGGTCGGCGGTGCGGCGTGGGAGGGGGTGGTACTCGAAGGCGCCGTGGATACGGCCGTCGGAGGTCATGGGCTGCGCGTCGAAGCGGGCGACCGTGACCAGGCGGTACGGGTCGCTGCCGTGGCTGTCCATCAGTGCGATCTCGGTGATGCGGCGGGCACCGTCGGCGAACCTCGTCAGCTGCACGATGACGTCGATGGCGCTGTTGATCTGGTCGTGCAGCGCCACGAAGGGGATCTCGACGTCGGACATGGACGCGAGGGTCTGCAGCCGCATCAGCGCGTCCTCCGCGCTGTTGGCGTGGACGGTGGCGAGTGAGCCGTCGTGGCCGGTCGACATGGCCTGGAGCATGTCGAGGGACTCGCCGCCGCGGACCTCACCGACGACGATGCGGTCGGGGCGCATGCGCAGGGAGTTGCGGACGAGGTCGCGGATCGTGACCTGGCCCTTGCCCTCGACGTTCGGGGGCCGCGACTCCAGGCGGATCACGTGGGGCTGCTGGAGCTGGAGTTCGGCGGAGTCCTCGATGGTGATGATGCGTTCGCCCTGCGGGATGAGGCCCGACAGGGCGTTCAGCAGGGTCGTCTTCCCGGTGCCCGTCGCACCCGAGACGATGATGTTGAACTTCGCCTGCACCAGGCCCGCCAGCAGGTACAGCATGTGCTCGTCGAGTGAGCCGAGGCCGATCAGCTCCTGGAGCGTGAAGGAGCGCGGGAAGCGGCGGATGGTGAGGGTGGCGCCCGTCAGGGACAGGGGCGGGATGATGACGTTGACGCGCTCTCCGGAGGGGAGGCGGGCGTCGACCATCGGGTTCGACTCGTCCACGCGGCGGTTGACCGTCGAGACGATCCGCTCGATGGTCTGCATCAGCTGGTCGTTGGAGGCGAAGCGCAACGGCAGCTGCTCGACCCGGCCACCGCGCTCCACGAAGATCGCGTCCGGACCGTTCACCATGATCTCGGTGATGGACGCGTCCTCCAGGAGCGGCTCCAGGATGCCCAGGCCGAGCGCCTCGTCGACCACCCTGCGGATCAGCTGCGAGCGCTCCACCGTCGACAGGACAGGGCCCTCGCGGCTGATGATGTGCCCGAGCACGCGCTCCAGCCGCGCCCTGCGCTCGGCGGCGGCCAGCGAACTCATCTCCGCGAGGTCGATCTCCTCCAGGAGCTTGGCTCGGTAGGAGGCGACCATGTGGCCGTCCTCGCCCCGATTGCCGTTCTCCTCGGGGGTGTTGATACGTGCTCGCAGGCTCATGAGTGCGGTGCTCCTAGCTCGGTGCTCGGTGCTCAGTGGTCGAGCGGCATCGTCGCGGTCTTGACGGCCGGGTCGAAGTCCCAGCCCGGCACCAGGGACGGGATCTGCACGGTGGCCGTGACGGTGACCTCGTCAGCGCCGATCGATGCCGGGCAGGTCGTCTCGTCGGCCAGCCAACTGCTGATCGCGGCCCGGCAGTCCGCCTCGTGCGGTCCCTCCAGCGACGCACTGCGCGCCCCGGTCCTGGCCGCCGTTCCGGCCTGCTGGGCCGTGTAGGCGATCAGGCCGAGCTGCACGGCCGCCAGGCCGACGAGCAGCAGGATCGGCAGGAACCCGATGAACTCGATGGCGACCTGGCCGCGGTCGCGGGCCTTGCGTGCGTTCGGCATCTCGGTCCGCATCGCAGTCCGCGTCTCAGTCCGCGTCTCGGTCCGCACCGCAGTCCGCGTCTCAGTCCGCGTCTCGGTCCGCACCGCAGTCCGCGTCTCAGTCCGCATCTCGGTCCGCACCGCAGTCCGCATCTCGGTCCACATCTCAGTCCGCCTCCTCGACCGCGCCGGCGTGGCCGTGGACCGTGAACGGGAAGGACAGCGTGCCCGGGAAGAGAATCGGGACCTGGAGGTTCACGTCGGCCGTGACGTAGCCGGAGCCTCCGCAGGTCACGTCGGCACCCGAGCGCCACGCCTCGGACAGGTGCTTGAGCCCCGCCGCCTCGCACGCGGCCTGCCGCGCTCCCGGCTCGGCCGCCGTGGCCTGCCGTACCGCCTCGTCCGCGGCGTTCCCCGCGAGGATGAAGGTGTAGCCGACGAGAACGACCTGCCACAGCGCGATCAGCGTCACGATGATCGTCGGTGTCATGCCGAGGAACTCGATGGTGACCTGGCCCCGGTCCCGTAAGGCCGCGGGCGTGAGAACCGAGCGCACGCTCATCCTTCTCTCCTTCGCCGGAAACTCACCGGTCCCCGGCCCGCCTTCTGGCCCCCGTCGGGGGTTTTGACCAGGCCCAGTTCGCCCGCCAGTCCCCACAGGGCCTGCTTCACCGAGCTCTTGCTCTCCAGTTCGTGGATGCGGCCCGCGTCCACGACGCTCTGCAGTTCCTTGAAGTTGGCGGGGACCACGGTGGCCGCGACCGCCGTGCCGGTGATCCTCTGGATCAGGGGCGGCTGGATCTCCGTGGCGCGCGAGTGCCGGTTGACGACGACGGTCGTCTCCTCGGCCTTGCGGATCTGCAGCCGGTCCCACATCCGCACGGCCCGTTTGGCGCCCCGTACGGCGACCACGTCCGGCGTGGTGACCAGCAGGGCCCGGTCGGCCATCTCCACGGCCGCCGCCCCGGCGCCGCCGAGCTGGGCGCCGCAGTCGATGACGACGACCTCGTAGCGCGAGCGCAGGGCACTGACGATCTGCCGGGCGGCGCGGTCGGTGACGTCCTCGCCGCGTTCCCCTTCGGCGGGGGCGAGCAGCAGGGCGAGTCCGGTGTCGTGCCGGAAGACCGCGTCGGCCAGGACGCGCGGGGAGATGTCGGCGATGGCGGCCAGGTCGACGACGGACCGGCGGAACTGGACGTCCAGGTAGGAGGCGATGTCGCCGGTCTGGAGGTCCATGTCGACCAGGGCGGTGCTGCGGCCGGAGGCCTGGGCGGCCAGGGCCAGCTGGATGGCGGTCAGGGTGGTGCCCGCGCCGCCCTTCGCGCCGCTGACCGTGACGACGGTGCCGCCGACGCCGGTGAACACGTCACCACCCGCGCCCAGGTGCCGTCGTACGCCGACGGACCACTGGGCGACGGCCTGGACGCGGCTGGCGAGTTCCTCGTAGCTGAGCGGCAGGGCGACCACGCCGCGGGCGCCGTAGTCCATGGCGGCCTGGAAGAGGCCGGGGCTCGCGTCGGAGGTGACGAGGATGACGCCGACGGCGGGGAAGCGCAATGCCACTTCGCGGATCAGTTCCAGCGCGGGGACGGGGCCGATCCGCTCGTGGACGATCACGACCTCCGGCAGCTCGTCGACCGACTCGGCGGCCAGCCGCGCGAGGGTGTCGATGAGCTGGGTGGAGTCGACCACGGGGGCGACGGGCTCGGCGTCCGGGAGCTGGCTGAGCAGCGTAGTGACGGACCGGACCGCGTCCGTGTCACCGACTGCCGGGAGGATCCTCGTGGGCATGGCAGCCTCTCACTTGTCCTTCGCGAGTTCGTACGTCCGGTCCCGCTCGGGGACGGTGGTGTCGCTGCCGGGCGCGACGAGGGCGAGCCGGACCCGCTTGGCGAACGACTCGGCGTAGGTGATGCGCTGGGCGTCGAGGGCGGACAGCGCGAACGTGATGGGGACGGCGTCGGTGGGCTGCTGGGTGCGGTTGCCCTCGTCGGGCTTGAGCGCGGTGAGTTCGCCGACGTCGAGGACCTTGACGTCGGTGACGATGATCTTCGACTGGTCGGGGTCGCCCTCGCGCGCGCCCTCGAAGGTGGCGTAGACGTTGACCGAGGCGCCGGGCGTGATCTTGCCGGCCACGCCGGTCGCCGAGTCGACCATGATGGCGACCTCCTGCTGGCCGGGCTGGAGGGCCGGCCGGCGGACGATCATGTCGGACTGGAGCAGGGAGCCCGCGCGCAGCGTGGTCACGGCGATCTTGCCCTGGATCTCCCGCAGATCGGTGACCGCGTTGTCGGACAGCCACCGTTCGGGCATCTTGATCTTCTCGAACTGGCCCGTGCGGAGGGTGGTGTAGGGCGGCACGTCGGAGGTGAGCCGGTAGGCGGTGACCTCCGGGCCGACCTTCGACTTCACGTCACTGATGACGGAGAGCACGCCGGCGAAGGCGCCGAGGGCGCAGAGGACCGACAGGAGCAGGAGAATCACGCCGCGGCGCTGACGGGAGTTCATGAACCGGACAACCTCGTTGGGGATATCGGTCGGGCGGGATCGGAACAGGGCGGATGAGCGGTGTCAGGGCTGATGAGGGTGTCAGGCCTCACCCGGCGGCCGTTCGGTTCTCCAGCTGCTTGCGGGGCGGGCTGTCGGGTACGGGTGGCGTGGCCGAGCAGAACACGCAGCGGTCGCCGATGACGTCGATGCCGCACCAGTGGCACTGGCTGCGCCGGACGGAGGTGACCAGCTGGTAGAGGACGGACAGGTCGGGCAGGTAACTGCAGAACTCGATGAGCTTGCCGGTGCCCCACCAGCCGGGCGACTCGGCGGGCAGCCGGGTTTCGCGCAGCCCCTGCACCTTCCAGGAGGGGGCGAGGGTGGCCGTGACCCAGTCGGACTGGAGCTGGCCCTTGGCCAGGAGCATCCAGGTGCCGAACTCGGGGCCGGGGAGCCCGGCTTCGGACGTGATCCGGACGAGGTGCGGTTCGGGGTGGGCCAGGACGCCGAACTGGCTGCCGGGGACCCAGGACTTGGCGTGTGACTTCAGGCCGACGGGGACGCGGTCGAGGCGGGCGACGGAGCCGAGCAGCGCGCCGGCGTGGATGTAGTGGACGAGCAGCCGGCCGGCCGAGGCGAGCACGCCGGGGCTGATGTCGCAGGAGGCGAGCTGCCGTAACTGGCGGGCCAGGACGGCCAGTCCGAGGGGAGGCAGATCCGGCCGGAACAGGGCGATCCGGTCGCTCTCCATGAGGGAACGCAGGGTGTGCAGCCGTCGCTGCACGGCGGTGGGCGCGGCCTGTGAGCACACCACGATCACATGGCCGTGGTGCTCGACCAGGGCCTGCATCTCGGCCAGGGCCTGCTCCAGGGGGCGCCGTTCGACGTCCCGCAGCACGACGGCGGGCAGGGTGCGTTCGTCCTGTGGTGGCAGCGCCATGTCGGCGCTGGTCACGGCAATGGCAGTTGGCACGCGCAGCTCCCCGTTTCCCCATGCCCGTCGGAACGCCGGGTGTCACTCCGGCGCACCGTGTCGACTTCACTGCGTGACTACCTCAGCACTGTAACCACGGCTCTGTGACCGGAGAACAGCGTTTGTGTAGCTGGGGAGCAACTGCCGTTGCACAAGATGCGTCAAAACGGGGCAGGTTGAGCATCTTGCCGGTCGCGGGGGCCCCGAAGGTCCGGGGCGATGGACCCGGTGGGCCCGGCGCCCCGGCCACCCGGCGTCGGTTCGGCGCTCCTAGAAGAACTCCCCCCACGGCTGGTCCCAGATCTGCTTCACGCACAGGATCAGGAACAGCAGCCCCGCGACGGCGAGCATCACGTTGCTCACCGGGCCGCTGCGCCACTCGCGGGGCGTGCGGGAGGAGTTCAGCAGCCAGATCAGCGTGCCGGCGAGGAAGGGCAGGAAGGCCGCGCCGAGCACGCCGTAGATGATGATCAGGCGGAAGGGCTGGTCCTCGAAAAGCAGGATCATCGGCGGGAAGGTCAGCCAGAGCAGGTAGGCGCGGAACGGCCAGGAGCGCTCGCGTGCCCCCGAGGCGACCTCCTCGCCCTTGGACTGGCCCGTGCCCCTCAGGCGGGTCACGAAGTCGGCGAACATCAGGCTCACGCCGTGCCAGACGCCGATCAGCGAGGTGAAGGACGTGGCGAAGAACCCGATCAGGAAGAACGTCGCCGTGGCCGAGCCGTACTCCTCCTCCAGGATGTCGCCCAGCTGGATCAGGCCCTTGTCGCCGCTCGCGATGGCGACGTTCGCCGAGTGCAGCAGCTCCGCGCCGACGAACAGCATGGCGATGACGAAGATGCCGGTCGTGATGTAGGCGACGCGGTTGTCCAGCCGCATGACCTTCATCCAGCCGGTGTCGGTCCAGCCCTTGGCGTTGACCCAGTAGCCGTACGCCGCGAGCGTGATCGTGCCGCCGACGCCGCCGATCAGGCCCAGCGTGTTGAGGATCGAGTCCTTCTCGTCCGGGAGGACCGGCAGCAGCCCGGCGAAGGCGTCGGGGATGTTCGGCGTGACCCGGATGGCCAGGTACACCGTCACCACGAACATGATGCCCACCAGGACCGTCATGACCTTCTCGAACACCGCGTACTTGTTGAACCAGACGAAGACCAGACCGACCAGACCGCAGGCGATGCCCCACCACTTGAGGTCCATCACGTCGGGGAACAGCGCCTGCAGCGGCAGCGCGCTCGACGACATCGCCGCCGCGCCGTAGACGAAGCCCCAGACGACGACGTAGACCGCGAAGAACCACGTCGTCCAGCGGCCGAGGCTGGCCCAGCCGTCGAACAGGGTGCGGCCCGTGGACAGATGCCAGCGGCCCGCCGCCTCGGCCAGGGAGATCTTCACCAGGCAGCCGATGACCGCGGCCCACAGGAGGGTGTAGCCGAAGTTGCTGCCCGCGATCAGTGTGGCGACCAGGTCACCGGCACCGACACCGGTCGCCGCGACGACGATGCCCGGGCCGATGTACTTCCAGCTCGCTTTCCGGGGCTGTGGGGGGTGTGGGGCCTCGTTCTCGGTGGTGTTGCCTGTGGTGTCCGCCATGCAGGTCAAGAAAGCCCAAAGGCGCCCGCGGGACAAGAGGGCCTGACCGGATCTTCACGCGATGCCCGTAGGACACCCTGCCCGGTCAGGCCCGGCGGAGCGTCACGGCTGTCGCCGACCACAGCCGTCCGCCCCGCACGTGCCGAGCTCGAACCACACGGTCTTGCCCGGCCCGTCCCGGTGGCAGCCCCAGCGCTGGGCGAGCGCGTCCACCAGGAACATTCCACGACCGCTCTCCCCGGCGCCCGCGTCCAGTACCCGCGGCACGCGGCGCTCGCCGTCGGCGACCTCGCAGCGCAGTACGCCGTGCGCGGCGAAGAGCGTGAGCCGGAAGCGGCTCCCGGCGTGCACCAGGGCGTTGGTGGCCAGTTCACCGACGAGCAGTTCGGCCACGTCCGCGACCTCACCGCGTTCGGCGAGCCCCCATCCCTCCAACTGCCTGCGGACCTCCGCGCGTGCCTCGCGGACGGCGGAGGGCCGGGGCGCGTACTCGGCACGCGCATGTCCTGCTCCCAGGGGTGGTTGCGGGAACGGGCCGTAGCGGGCATCGGGGTCGGGGAGGTGCCGCCCGGAGAGTTGCAGCATGGGTCCAGGGTGATCCCCGGGGGCGGTCCGGCGCAGGGGGAGGACTACCCGATCCCCTACCTGCTTGTGCAGGTAGGGGGCTATGCGTACTGGAGGCGGACCGTCGCTCCTTGGGCGTCGTCGCGGATGTCGACGTACGCGCAGACCTGACGCGCGTACCACAGCCCCGGGCCCGGTTCCGGGCCTGCGGCCGGCGGGACGAAGCCGGCGAGCGGGTCGTCGAGGCGCCGGGCCGAGCGCAGTTCGCAGACGCAGGCCGGGGCCTCGCCCCACAGCAGGGCGGCACCGTCGAGGGGAGCGAGGGCCGCCGCGGTCTCCGCCACGGCGGCGGCGAACAGCTCGGCGTCGGCGGCCGGCAGCCCCCGGCCCACCGCCCAGCTCTGCACGGCCGCGGCGTGCGGCTCCGCGAGAGGCCTCGCCCCGGTGGGGGGCAACGGCAGGGGTACGGCGTCGAGTTCGGCGGCGAGCCGCAGCGGGTCCTCGTACACCTCGGTGTCGGGGTGGGTGCGGCGGGCCGCGGCGATGACGGCGGGCCCGGCGGTGCGGGTGTCGTACGCGCACAGGGCGGTCGTGGCCAGGGGAGCGAAGAGGAGGTTGGCGAGGGCCTCGTAGCGGATCCACTCGGTGGTCTCGCGGGCCGAGCGGCCGGCCCGGCCGCTCCAGACGGGCTCCATGACGAGGTGGATGCCGCCGCCGGGCCCGGCGTGCGCGTTCAGGTACGCGGCGGCCTGGGCGACGGCGTTGGCGGCGGAGCCGGTGTACCAGTCGGTGTGCGGGATGCAGGTGACGTCCTTCGCGCCCGGGCCGAGGGCGTCCCGCAGGAGGTCCAGGTTGCGCGGGGCGGCGATGGCCACCGGTGGTGGTTCGCCGGAGGCGCCGAGGGCTTCGCCGAGGAAGGGCAGGGCGGCGGCGACGAAGCCGTCGTCTGAGTCGAAGACGGCCATGCGGTGGTCGAACGGGCTGAGTTGTCCGGTGGTCACGTGATCCCCTCGGGTGGGTGGGTGCGGTGGCGGCGGTCAGCGCTGTGCCGTCATCCAGGCCGCGATCTGGCTGCGGTTGCTGAAGCCGAGCTTGCCGAGGATGCGTTCGACATGGCCTTCGGCGGTGCGGCGGGCGATCACCAGGCGGTCGGCGATCTGCTGGTTGGCGAGCCCCTCGGCGACGAGCCGGGCGACCTCGGTCTCGCGGCGGGTCAGCCGGACCGTGGTGTCCTCGTGCGGCGGCGGGGCGGCGGCCTCCGCGCCGGGCGGGCGGCCGGGCTCCTGGAGCGCGTGGCCGGCCAGCTCCGGCAGACCGAGCGCCCCGCCCCGCCGGTGGGCCCGTTCGAACGCCTCCCGCCCGAGGGCGCGGACCGCCTCCTCCTCGCTGTCCCGGCGTGCGGAGTTGAGGGTGCGGGAGCCCCAGCGGCCGGTGTCGACGTCGGCCCAGACCCGGTCGGCGCCGCCCAGCAGCACGGCGGCGTGCTCGTGGGCGCCGCGCCGGGCCGCGATCGACGCGAGCAGGTCGAGGGTGAGGGCGATGCCGATGACGTCGTGGACGGCGAGTTTCAGCCGCAGCGCCTCACGGGCGTGCCGTTCGGCCCGGGGCCAGTCGCCCCGCACGGTGTGGGCGAGGGCGAGCATGCGCAGCACGTAGGAGCGGACCCACTGCTCGCCGTGCCGCTCGCACAGCCGCAGGGCCTGCTCGCAGACCTCGACGGCCCGCTCGGCCTCGCCCAGGAAGCCGAGCGCGCAGGCGAGTTCGACCTGGTCGAGGCCGACGAGGCTCAGGTGCTGGCCGGGCACGGGGCCTCGGGCGACGGTGGCCTCGAAGTGCCGCAGCGCTCCGGGCAGGTCGTCGCCGAACAGCCGGATGACGCCGATGACGTACTCGGCGTGGGCGGCCTCGGCGGTGTCGCCGAGGGCGCGGGCGAGGGCGAGGGCGTCGGTGGCGTGGCGGCGGCCCCGGGGGAAGTCCCGGGTGGCGGCGGCCAGCAGGCCGGTGACCCAGAGGCCGCGGGCCCGTTCCCGGGTCGGTCCGGGGGCGGCGGCCAGGGCCCGGTCGAGCCAGTACAGGCCCTCGCGGGAGGCGCCGCAGGCGTGCCAGTGAAACCAGAGCGTGCCGGCGAGGCGCAGACCGGCGAGGGCCTCGCCGGGGGCGGTGAGGCTGAAGTCGAGGGCGGCACGCAGATTGTCCCGGTCGGCGCGCAGCAGGGCGGCGGTCTCCGGCTGTCCGGGGCCGAACCAGCCGCGCTCGCACTGCTCGGCCCGCCGCGCCATCCAGTCCCGCTGCCGCCGCCGGGCGGCGTCCTCCTGCCCGGTGCCCCGCCGCAACTGCTCGAGACCGTACTGCCGCAGGGTGTCGAGCATCCGGTACCGCACGCCGCCGGGCCCGGTCTCCCGGCAGAGCACGGACTTGTCCACGAGCCCGGCGACCGCTTCCAGCACGTCGTCCGTGCGGAGCCCGGGGGGCGGGAGCAGGGTGAGGGTGTCGGCGGGGGGCGCGGCGGGACAGGCGTGCGCACCCGATCCGGCGGGAGCCACCGCAGGACCGGCATGCCCACCCGATCCGGCGAGAGCCACCGCGGTACAGGCGTGCCCACCCGTCCCGGCGAGAGCCACCGCAGGACCGGCATGCCCACCCGTCCCGGCGGGAGCCACCGCGGTACAGGCGTGCCCACCCGTCCCGGCGAGAGCCACCGCAGGATCGGCATGCCCACCCGTCCCGGCGGGTGCCACCGCAGGACCGGCGTGCGCACCGGAGCCGTCCGTGGGCTGAGCCGGCAGCGCGGGCAGGGGGGCCTCCGGGAGCGCCGGGAAGTGACCCGCGCTCCGAGGAGGCCGGGCGTCGCCTCCCGGGTCGGCGTCCGCGCAGACCGCTTCCGCCGTCTCCAGGTCGAAGCTGCCCGCCAGGACCGACAGCCGGGCCCACACCGTCTGCTCGGGGAGGGTGCACAGGTCGTGGCTCCAGGCGACCGCCGCCCGCAGGGTCTGGTGGCGGGGCAGGGCGGCGGGGCTGCCGGTGGTGAGGAAGCGGTAGCGGTCGTCCAGGCGGTCCAGGAGCTGGTCGACGTCGAGGACGCGCATGCGGACGGCGGCGAGTTCGATGGCGAGGGGCAGGCCGTCCAGGCGGCGGCACAGCCGGGCGACGGAAGCCCTGTTGGCGGCGGTGAGGCGGAAGCCGGGCACGACGGCGGCGGCCCGGTCGGCGAAGAGCGTGAGGGCCGGGTAGCCGTGGGCGGCGGGCAGGTCGCCGTCCGGGTCGGGCACGGGCAGCGGCCGGACCTCCAGGAGGTGCTCCTCGGTGAGGCCGAGCCGGTGCCGGCTGGTGGCGAGGATGCGCACGCCCGCGGTGCCGTGCAGCAGGGCCGCGGCGAGCCGGGCGCAGGCACCGGCCAGGTGCTCGCAGTTGTCGACGACGAGGAGCAGCCGCCGGTCCCGTACTTGTTCGACCAGGGCGTCCAGGGGCGGCTGGGCGGAGCGGTCGTGGAGGCCCAGCGCGTCGGCGGCGGCGAGCGGGACGAGTGCCGGGTCGTGCAGTCCGGACAGGTGCACGAAGCGCACGCCGTCCGGGAAGGCACGCCGCACCCGGGCCGCGATGCGTGCGGCGAGCCGGGTCTTGCCGACGCCGCCCGGTCCGGTCAGCGTCACCAGCCGTGCGCGGGCCAGCAGTTCGCGGCCCTGGGTCAGTTCGCCACGCCGGTCGACGAAGCTGGTCGTCTCGGCCGGCAGGTGGTGGTCCCGTCGTGGCGCTGATCCGCCCATGACCAGCCAGTCCTTCAGGGGGTGGGGGTCCGGGGATCCGGGCACACCGGCTCCCCTTGCGCGAACCCCCACTCTTTCCCGGTGCGTACATATATGCACGCCGGGGCCACACCTGTGGGTGTACTTCCGCCGGGACGCCTCGGCCGTGGTGCCGCACGCGTACACTGCGCGGCCACTTTCAGCCTTGACCTGCTCATGCCATTAGCAGAACGATGTGCGCCACCCGCACCACGTACGTCGCACGGAACAACCCCACCTCCCACAAGGAGATTTCATGCGACTTCGCATACGAGGCTCCGGTGCCCGCACCGGCAGACGCACCGCCGCCCTCGCCGGCCTCCTCACCCTGGCCCTCGCGGCGCCCCTGTCCGCGACGACGGGCGACGCCACCGCCGACAGCGCCGGCAAGCCGACCGCTTCGGCCGACGACGTCCGGCAGTACGAGATCCATCTGCACTCGACGGCCGAGGACCGCACGGCACTTCAGCGCACGGGTGTGACCGTCGACGAGGTCCACGGACACGGCGTGGTGGTCTCCGGCCGCGCCGGCCAGATCAAGAAGCTGCGCACGCTGGGCTACGAGGTCGACCCGCTCGGCGCGGTGCCCGACCGGTCCGCCGGCGAGGACGACGTCCGGCTCCTCGACTTCCCGTCGGCCGACTCGAAGTACCACAACTACACGGAGATGACGAACGGGATCGACTCGATCGTCTCGGCCAACCCGTCCATCGCGAGCCGGCGCGTGATCGGCACGTCGTATCAGGGCCGGGACATCGTCGCCATCAAGATCAGCGACAACGTGAGCACCGACGAGTCCGAGCCGGAGGTGCTGTTCACGCACCACCAGCACGCCCGTGAGCACCTGACCGTCGAAATGGCGCTCTACCTGCTGCGCGAGCTGACCTCCGACTACGGCTCCGACTCGCGTGTCACCGGCATGGTGAACAACCGCGAGATCTGGATCGTCCCGGACCTCAACCCGGACGGCGGCGAGTACGACATCGCCACCGGCTCCTACCGCTCCTGGCGCAAGAACCGGCAGCCCAACTCCGGTTCGTCGTACGTCGGTACGGACCTGAACCGCAACTGGAACTACCGCTGGGGCTGCTGCGGCGGTTCCTCGGGGTCGAAGTCCTCGGACACCTACCGGGGGGCCTCGGCGGAGTCCGCGCCCGAGGTGAAGGTCGTGGCCGACTTCGTGCGCAGCCGGGTCGTGGGCGGCAAGCAGCAGATCAGGGCCGGCGTGGACTTCCACACCTACAGCGAGCTGGTGCTGTGGCCGTTCGGCTACACGTACTCCGACACGACCACCGGGATGACCGCGGACGACCACGCGGCGTTCAGGACCGTCGGCCGGAAGATGGCCGCGAGCAACGGGTACACGGCGGAGCAGTCCAGCGACCTGTACATCACGGACGGGTCGATCGACGACTACCTCTGGGGTGCGCACAAGATCTTCGGCTACACCTTCGAGATGTACCCACGCTCCGGTGGGGGCGGGTTCTACCCGCCCGACGAGGTGATCGAGCGGGAGACCTCCCGTAACCGCGACGCGGTGCTGCAACTGCTGGAGAACGCGGACTGTATGTACCGGTCGATCGGCAAGGAAGCGCAGTACTGCGGTCAGCCTGCGTCTTCCGCTGCTTCCCCGTCCTCGAAGTAGGCGTCCAGCACCGCGTCCAACTGCGCGTCCCACTCCGTGAAGTGGCTCCTGGCCGGTGCCTCGATCTCGATCGGGTACCAACGCCGGTCAGGGGTGTGGACGGTGACGGTGTACCGCTTGCCGAAGCGGGCCGTCTCCGTCTCGACCGCGCCGATCTCGTCCCAGCGGAACTCGCACTCCTGGTCGTCCAGGGACATGCGTACGCCTCTGTGGTCGGCGACCATCCTGGCGCGGCGGTCGGACGCCTCGAAGACGGGGCCGTCGGTGCCGGCTTCGGTGTCCTCCTCCGGCTCCGAGGTGTCCTCCTCCGCCTCGGAGGGGGACACCTCGGCCGTCTCCTCCGACTCGGCGGCGGTCTCGTCGGCCTCGTCGGCCTCCGCGACCGCAGGCTCCTTCTCCGGCCCGTCCTCCTCCGTCCGTCCGGACACGGGTGACGTGAGCCCGGGGATGAAGGCCGGGTCGAATCCGGCGCCTTCCAGGGGCTGGCTGCTCGAACCTATGCGCTGCTCCACAGCGAAGCAGTATGGTCGACAAACCTGTGCCGCACACAGTCGACCCCGACTTCGTTATGAGACTCCTACACGAACAGGCTCAGCACGGCGGCGATCGCGAGGGGTCGCCGAAGAACTCGATCACCGCGCGGAGCGTGGCGGGGGCCAGGGCGATCGAGGGCGGCGCCGCGCCGGGGAAAGGCGGGGTGGGTGCGGGTCAGCCGAGGACGGCCAGCGCGTCGATCTCGATGAGCAGCCCCGCGGGGAGGCCGACGTAGACCGTCGTGCGCGCGGCGGGCGGCTGGGTCAGGCCCTGCTCCTCGAAGTAGGCGTCGTAGATCTCGTTGAACTCGGCGAAGTGGGCCACGTCCGTCAGGTAGACGCGGATCATCATCACGTCGTCCCAGCCCGCGCCGCCCTCTTGGAGGATGGCCTTGACGTTGGCCAGGGTCTGGAGGGTCTGCTCGCGCAGGGCCGGCCCGGCGGGCGTGGGCGCCTTGCCCTCCTCGGCGGGCAGGAAGCCGACCTGGCCGGCGACCTGGAGGATGTTGCCCTTCTTCACACCGTGCGAGAACTTCGCCGGCGGGGTGGTGTGGGTCTTCGGCGTGAGTGCGATCTTGTCCGTCATGCGGTGCCCTTCAATGGTGTCCTGCCGGAGTACTCGCCGCTGATGGCCTCCGCCGTACGGCGCACCAGCGGCAGGAGAGTGAGGAGTTCGTCGGCGGTGACGACGACGTTCGGCGCGGAGACCGACATCGCGGCGACGACCCTGCCGTCGGCGCCGCGGATGGGCGCGGCGACGCAGTTGATGGACTCCTCGTGGCCGCCGAGGTCGGTGGCCCAGCCCTGTTCGCGCACCTTCTCCAGCTCGCGCAGGAAGGCGCCGGCGTTGGGTGTCGAACGGGACGTGTACATGGGGAAGTCGAGCTTCTCGGCGACCGCCCGCCGCTCGTGCTCGGGCAGGTCGGCCAGCAGCAGCTTGGCGACCGCGGCGACGGTGATGGCGACGGGCTTGCCGATGCGGGAGTACATCCGCACGGGGTAGCGGCTCTCGACCTTGTCGATGTAGAGGACCTCGTTCTCCTCGTACACGGCGAGGTGCACGGTGTGTCCGCAGTCCTCGTTGACGCGGACCAGGTGGGGGTGGGCGATCTCGCGGACGTCGAGGTTCTCCATCGCCTCCTGGGCGAGGGCGAAGAGCCGGGCGCCGAGGCGGTAGCGCTGGTCGGACTGGCGGTAGACGAGCCCGTGCTCGTGCAGGGTGCGCAGCAGGCGCAGGGCCGTGGACTTGTGGACGCCGAGGCGGTCGGCGACCTGCCCCAGGTCGGCTGGGCCCTCGGCGAGCAGCGGCAGGATGCTGAGCGCGCGGTCGACGGTCTGGCTCATGGCGTACGTACCTCCTCGTCGGCCCGCTGTGTCTCCTCGGTCCAGCCCGGGCCGAGTCGCAGTCTCCCCCATGCCGCGTCGTCCAGGGCGGTGAGCCGGTCGGCGTGCTCCCGCGCGGGCGGTGCGGCGAGGTCGCCGGGCACGGTGAGCGCGGCGGCGGCCATGAGGTGCCCGTGCCGCAGCCGGTCCCGTACGGGCAGCGCGCGCAGGGTGGCGGAGAGGAACCCGGCGGCGAAGGCGTCTCCGGCGCCGACGGCGGCGACGACGTCGACCCGCGGGGCCGGGACGAAGGTGGCGTCCCGCCGCTCGAAGACGGTGGCGCCGGCGGCACCCTGCTTGACGACCAGCACCTCGGGCTCGGGGAGGGCGGCGCGGACGGCCTCGGGGCTGTGCAGCCCCCAGGCCTCGTCCTGCCCGACGAACACGAGATCCGCGCCCCGGGCGAGGTCGCGCAGCACCGTCGGGGCGTCCGTGTCGCGCCACAGGCCGGGACGGTGGTTGACGTCGAAGGAGACCAGGGGTCGGCCGGGGCGGCGGGCGGTCAGCTCGCGCATCAGGTCGAGGCAGGCCGGGGACAGGGCGGCGGTGATCCCGGAGAGGTGCAGCACGCGCCCGGAGCGCACCGCCGCCGGGTCCACCGTGTCGGGGGACATCGCCGAGGCGGCCGATCCGGCCCGGTAGTAGGCCACCTCGTGGGCGTCGCCCGCCCGGTCCCCCGCAGTGCGGAAGTAGATCCCGGTGGGACGCTCCGGGTCCCGTCGCACGGACGCGACGTCGACGCCGTACGCCCCGATCTCCGCCAGGAGGTGGTCACCGAAGCCGTCCGCGCCCACCGCGCTGATCCACCGGGCGGAGTGCCCCGCCGCCGCCAGCACGCACGCCACGTTGGACTCGGCCCCGCCGATCCCCCGCTCGAAGGACGGCACGTCGGCGAGGCGTCCCGGCCGGGACGGCAGGAACGTCACCATGGACTCGCCGAGCGCGACGACGTCCACGACGTCGGGGGCGTTGCGGGGTCCGGTGGGGGTCACGATGCTCGTAGCTCCTCTTCGGGGGCGTCGGGGCGGCCGGTGGCGGTTTCATTGACCGGCGGTGGCCGAGATGTTAGACACGTGCAGCGACATACGCAACGAAGGTTGCAGATATTGCAACACAGCAGATCAGGGAGGCTCTATGACGGCCGACAGCGCCCAGTCACTCGCCCGGCTCGCCGCCGAGCGCGTCGACCACCGCTTCAAGGGCCTCCCGCCGGACGCCGACGGACTGACCGTCGCCGAGCTGGCCGGCCAGCGGCGCAACCTCTTCACCGGCGGCTTCGCCACGCCCGTGCTCGCGCTGTCCGCCGAGCGCCTGGAGCACAACCTGAAGCTGATGGAGACGTACGTGGCCCGGCACGGCCTGGCCTTCGCGCCCCACGGCAAGACGTCGATGGCCCCGCAGCTGTTCCAGCGGCAGATCGAGCACGGGGCGTGGGGCATCACGCTGGCCATGCCGCACCAGGTGCGGGTGGCGCGGGCGTTCGGGACCCGGCGCGTGTTCCTCGCGAACGAGCTGGTCGACGCGGCGGCCCTGCGCTGGATCGCGGCCGAGCTGGACGCCGACCCGGATTTCGAGCTGGTCTGCTACGTCGACTCGGTGCGCGGGGTCGAGCTGATGGACGCCGCCCTGCGGGGTGCCACGCGCCCCGTGGACGTCGTGGTCGAGCTCGCCGCCGGGGAGGGCGCCCGGACCGGGGTGCGCACGGAGGCGGAGTGCGCGCGGGTGGCGGACGCGGTGGCGGGGACCCGGACCCTGCGGCTCGTCGGTGTCGCGGGCTACGAGGGCGAGGTGCCGAAGGCCGACACCGAGCGGGTGACGGCGTGGCTGCGGCGCCTGGTCGCGCTCGCCGCGGCGTTCGACGAGGCCGGGCGCTTCACCGGACTGGACGAGATCGTCGTCAGCGCGGGCGGCAGCGCCTGGTTCGACGCGGTCGCCGAGGTCTTCGCGGAGATCCCCGAACTCTCCCTTCCGGTACTGAGGCTGCTGCGCTCGGGCGCGTACGTCTCGCACGACGACGGCCACTACCGCAAGCTGACCCCGTTCAACCGGGTGCCCGAGGAGGGTGCCCTGGAGCCGGCGTTCCGGCTGTGGACGCAGGTGGTGTCGCGGCCCTCGGACGAGCAGGCCTTCGCCAACGCGGGCAAGCGGGACGCGGCCCACGACCTCGACCTGCCCTTCGCCCAGGTGATCCACCGGGACGGCACCGAGCGCCCGGCCACCGGCGTCTCGGTGACGGCCCTGTCGGACCAGCACGCCTGGCTCGCGACCACGCCGGAGGCGGATGTGGAGGTCGGCGACTGGGTCGGGCTCGGGCTGTCCCACCCGTGCACCTCGTTCGACAAGTGGCAGCTGATCCCCGTCGCCGAGGCGGACGGCACGGTCGTCGACTACGTCCGCACGTTCTTCTAGGGGGCCGTCGGCGATGGAAGAGCTCGTCATCAGGGACGCCGACGTCGTCGACGGCTCCGGCTCGGACGCCTACCGGGCCGATGTCGTGGTCGACGGCGGCCGGATCGTATCGATCGTCAAGGAGGCCGCGGCGGCCGGCTGCCAGCGGCCGAAGGCGCGCCGGGAGCTGGACGCCGAGGGGCTGGTCCTCTCCCCCGGCTTCATCGACATGCACGCCCACAGCGACCTGGCGCTGCTGCGCGATCCCGACCACAGCGCCAAGGCCGCGCAGGGCGTGACCCTGGAGGTCATCGGCCAGGACGGCCTGTCGTACGCGCCGGTCGACGACCGCACGCTCGGCGAGGTGCGGCGGGCCATCGCCGGGTGGAACGGCCCGGGTGACGACATCGACTTCGACTGGCGGTCGGTCGGCGAGTACCTGGACCGGCTGGACCGCGGGATCGCCGTGAACGCGGCCTACCTGATCCCGCAAGGCACGGTCCGGGCGCTCGCCGTCGGCTGGGAGGACCGCGAGGCCACGCCGCAGGAGCTCGACCGGATGCGGCAGTTGGTCGCGGAGGGCATGGAGCAGGGCGCCGTCGGCATGTCCTCGGGGCTGACGTACACGCCGGGCATGTACGCGAAGGACGCCGAACTGACCGAGCTGTGCCGGGTGGTGGCGTCGTACGGCGGCTACTACTGCCCGCACCACCGCTCCTACGGCGCCGGGGCCCTGGAGGCCTACGCGGAGATGGTCGCGCTGACCCGGGAGGCGGGCTGCTCCCTCCATCTCGCCCACGCCACCATGAACTTCGGCGTGAACAAGGGCCGGGCGCCCGAGCTGCTGGCCCTGCTGGACGAGGCGCTCGCGGCCGGGTCCGACATCAGCCTCGACACCTACCCGTACACACCGGGCTGCACGACACTGGCGGCCGTGCTGCCGGGCTGGGCGAGCGAGGGCGGCCCGGAGGAGATCATCGGGCGGCTGGCGGAGAACGGCACGGCGGAACGCATCCGCCACGATCTGGAGGTAACCGGCTCGGACGGCTGCCACGGCGTGCCCGTCGAGTGGGACACGATCGAGATCTCGGGTGTGAACGACCCGGCCCTGGCCGGTTTCGTCGGCCGGACGGTCCAGGAGTCGGCGGACCGGCGGGGCGAGGCTCCCTGGGAGACCGCGCGCGGGCTGCTGCTGGCCGACCGGCTGGCCCCGACGATCCTCCAGCACGTGGGCCACGAGGAGAACGTCCGGGAGATCATGCGCCACCGGGTGCACACCGGCGGCTCGGACGGCATCCTCCAGGGCGCCAAGCCGCACCCACGCGCCTACGGGACGTTCCCGCACTACCTCGGGCACTACGTCAGGGAGTCGGGGGTGCTGTCGCTGGAGGAGTGCGTCGCGCACCTCACGTCCCGCCCGGCGGCGCGGCTCCGGCTGCGCGACCGGGGCCTGATCCGCGAGGGTTACAGGGCCGACCTGGTGCTCTTCGACCCGGCGACGATCGCGGCGGGCGCCACGTCCGCGCAGCCGCGCACACTTCCGACGGGCATTCCGCACGTCCTGGTCGACGGCCGGTTCGTGATCGAGCACGGCCGGCGCACGGACGTGCTGGCGGGCCGGGCGGTCCGCAGGACTCCTCCCGCGTGACCGCCCGGCCGGCACCCTGCCTTACGGCTTGGGGAGGGTGCAGCCGCTCGCGCTCAGGTCGAGCTTGCTGTCGATCCCGAAGCAGGCCGGGATCCCGTACGTCTCCTGCGCGTAGTTGATGCCCTTGCGGACGGTCACCTTGCCGTTCGCGTCGACCTCGCAGGGGTTGTTCACCGTGCAGCGCTCACCGTCCTCGTTGCCGGTGTTGTTGATGGCGACGACCTTGTTGGTGGCCTGGTCGACGACGGGCGAGCCGGACGTGCCGCCGATGGTGTTGCAGGCGGAGGTGTAGCGGACCGAGTCCTTCCAGGTCCAGTCGCCCTCCTTCATGGTGGGCACGAACCCGTCGATGGAGCAGCTGTAGATCCGCTTCCAGTAGCCGGAGGGGATGCTGATGGCGGTGCCGGCGACCGGGTGACTGTCGTTCAGCGTCAGCGCGTTGATGTTGTACGAGCTCTTGATCTGCGCGTACGTGGTGGTGAGCTGGTACAGCGCGACGTCCGTGTCGGTCATCGTGCCGTAGGCGAGCTTGGCGGCGCGCAGGGTGGCGACGCGCGAGCCGGAGGAGTTCAGCAGGCTGAAGGTACGGCTGGACGCCTTGTCGACGAGGACCTCGCCGGGGCCGGGGAAACCGGACTCCAGGCAGTGGCCGTTGGTCATCACGAGCGCCGGGTCGTTGTCCTCGGCGTCCGGCATGCGGACGACCGAGCCGGAGCAGTTGTTGAGCGCGACGGTGCCGGCGAAGTTCACGGCCTTGGCCTGAGAACCGCGGAGCCCGGACAGCGTCTGCTCCACGGACGTGACCACGCCGGAGACGGCGGATGTGGCCGAGCCCGTGTCCGCGACCTTGCCGACGCCCGTGGGGGCGGCATCGGCAGCGGACGCGGGGGCCGCGCCGGCCCCGGCTATCGCCAGGGCGCAGAACGCGGCGGCGAGAGGTTTTCTCATGGGGGGTCCCCTCTTGCGACGGAGGCGACCGGAAAATCCTCCGGCCGCCTGCACGATTGTCATGCGCATTGTGATCGTGCAGAGGGGGCCGGCACAAGAACCTGTTCCACAACCGGAATCCCGGCGTCCTGCCAGACCCTACTCAACCGCCCTTAGAGGCCGGTCACTTGGGTCCCTTGGTTCCGCCGGGGCCGCCGGGGCCGCCGGTACCGCGCCCGGGTTTCCCGTGGGACCTGCCGAGGGCCGAAGGCGCGGCGATGGGAGATGCGGAGCGGCCGGATACGGGGCGCCCGGCGCGGCCGACGGGTCCATCCGGTCGTACACGTCCTGCCAGGCGTACACGTCCTGCCGGCCGTGCGTCGCCGCCGGGTCCGCGCAGGCGTCGTACGCCGGAGGGGAGGCACCCTGTGGCAGGTACACGTTCGGCGGCCCCTGGGGCTCGCCGCCCGTCGCACCGTCGGCGTAATCGAATGGCTTGAACATGGCGGCGCATTCCAGGGACCGAAGGTGCTGGTGGGACAGCGTGCGGCGATATCGCCCCGTATCGCCGCGTCTCACGTGGCGGAAAACACGAACCGGGAGCCATTGCCGGGCCGTAAGCTCCCACACATGCAGGTGATCCAGTCGACCAAGCTCGCCAACGTCTGTTACGAGATCCGTGGCCCGGTGCTCGAGGAGGCGATGCGACTGGAAGCTGCGGGGCATCGGATCCTCAAGCTGAACACCGGCAACCCGGCCGCGTTCGGCTTCGAGTGCCCGCCGGAGATCCTGGAGGACGTCCTCCGCAACGTGTCGTCGGCGCACGGCTACGGCGACGCCAAGGGCCTGCTGGCCGCGCGCCGGGCGGTCGTCATGCACAACCAGACCCTCGGCATCGAGACGGACGTCGAGCACGTCTTCATCGGCAACGGCGTCTCCGAGCTGATCGTGATGGCGATGCAGGGCCTGCTGGACGACGGCGACGAGGTCCTCGTGCCCGCGCCGGACTACCCGCTGTGGACCGCCGCCGTCTCGCTGTCCGGCGGCACGGCCGTGCACTACCGCTGCGACGAGCAGGCCGACTGGATGCCGGACCTCGCCGACATCGAGCGCAAGGTCACCGACCGCACCAAGGCGCTCGTGATCATCAACCCCAACAACCCGACGGGGGCCGTCTACGACGAGGCGATGATCAAGGGCTTGACCGACATCGCCCGCCGGCACAACCTGCTCGTCTGCTCCGACGAGATCTACGACAAGATCCTCTACGACGAGGCCACGCACACCCCGACCGCCTCCGTCGCCCCGGACCTGCTCACCCTCACCTTCAACGGCATGTCGAAGGCCTACCGCGTGGCCGGCTACCGCGTCGGCTGGATGTCGATCTCCGGGCCGCGCGCCCACGCCGACTCCTACATCGAGGGCCTGACGATCCTGGCGAACATGCGCCTGTGCGCGAACATGCCCGGGCAGCACGGAGTCGTCGCGGCGCTGAGCGGACGGCAGACGATCAACGACCTGGTACTGCCGGGCGGGCGGCTGCACGAGCAGCGGGACACGGCGTACGAGCTGCTGACCCAGATCCCCGGGGTCAGCTGCGTGAAGCCCAAGGGCGCGCTCTACCTCTTCCCGCGCCTCGACCCCAAGGTCTTCAAGATCAAGGACGACCGCCGCATGGTCCTGGACCTGCTCCGGCGCGAGAAGATCATGGTCGTCCAGGGCACGGGCTTCAACTGGCCGGAGCCGGACCACTTCCGGGTGGTGACCCTGCCGACGGTCAGGGACCTGACCGATGCCATAGGACGGATCGGCCACTTCCTGGACGGTTACAGTCAGGCCTGATGCGCCTGGCCCCGCCTGACCCGACTGCCCGCTCACGCTATGTGCGCGGGCAGTCCGGTTTTGTGAACGACTCAACTTTAGACGAAATCTAAGCTAGGATGGTTTCCTGTAAGCACTCAGGAGGCCTTCCCATGTACGAACCGATCCGCGCCAAGTCGGTCCACAGCACGGTGGACGGCCCCAACCCCGACTTCCCCCACCGCTCCCGCGAGGAGGAGCTGGACATCCAGCTCGCAGGGCATCTCGCCGCCCTGCTCGCCGTCACGGACGAGCTGCGCGCGTCGCAGTCCTCGGCCGACCTGGACACGGCGGCGGAGCGGCTCGCGGAGCAGGTGGGCCGACTGAGGGGTGGCCACGCTCCGGCCCGGGTGTCCGGCACCCGGCGTGAGCGGAGCCCCGCGGCCCTGCACCGGCGGGCGCACACCCTGGCGGGACGCGCGCTGGTCGTCGCCGCCTCCCGCGCCGACACGGCGGCCGCGATCCTGGCCGCCGAGCGGATGGACGCCCACACGGCGGCCCTGGAGCCCCGCGAACTCGCGTCCCGCTGAGCCCTTCGGGCCCCCTTTGCGGCCCCGGTCCGCGCGCACCCGCAGCGACGCGCGGACCGGGCGCCACTAACCCCTCCGTGGCACCGGGGCTGGCGGCGGCGCCGAAGCCGGAGTTACCGGAGCCGGAGAGCCCGTGGACGAGACCGACCAAGGTGGAGGCTGCCGCGACACCGGCCGGTTCGGTCAAGGCACCGGAATCGCAGGCGGAGGCCAAGCCGTCGGCCGAGGTCGCCGCCTGGCGGGCGGCGCAGCAGGCCCGTACGGGCGGCAAGGCCGGCGCCCAGCGTGCGGGGGCCGCCGCCGAGGCCACGCCGTTCGTTCCCGAGGGTCAGGGCGAGGTGCCCTGGCACCGCATCATCGACACGCGCTTGAATGACGCGCTGGTGGCGCGGGTGAACGTCTCCAACGGCAACTTGATGCTCGCCGCGACGGACTTCGACATCGCCGGCGTGGGCCAGAAGCTGCAACTGGCCCGGACGTACAACTCCCTTGAGGCGCCCTGGGGAAAGGTCACGCAACGCTGGTGGCAGGCGTACGAGCGGTACCTCCAGACCGGCGACGGTGAGGTGGTCGTCCACGACGCCACCGGCGCTGCCCTGCGCTTCAAGGAGACGTCCACCGGCGGTTGGACCACGCCGACGGGCTACTCCAAGGACCTGAAGAAGAACGCGGACGGCACCTACACCCTGACCGACCGCAAGTCGGGCACGAAGGACACCTACGACGAGCACGGCACCCTGACGAAGGTCACGGACAAGAACGACGGCACGATCACCGTCGACCAGCACGACGAGGACGGCGAGCACAAGGGCTTCAAGCTGACCGAGACCCGCTCGGGCCGCTGGATCGACCTGGTGAAGACGGACGCAAGCCAGTGGCAGGCCAAGGACCACACGGGCCGCACGGCCGTGTTCGACCTGGACCCGTCGGGCAACCTGGCGAAGGTCACCGACACCGACGGCAAGGCCACGGCGTACGCGTACGACTCCTCACGCCGCCTGACGAAGGTGACCACGCCCGAGGGCACCATCACCCTGTTCACCTACGACGCCCACAACCGCGTCAGGTCCATGCAGCGCGCCACCGAAGTGACGAGCAACGGCCACATCGGTCCGACCTGGCGCTACGACTACACAGCCGCCACCCCCTCCGACGCGGGCACCACCACGGTCACCGACCCCCTCGATCACTCACGCCACGCCAAGTACACCAACCACCTGGTGCAGAGCGCGATCGACGCGATGGGCACGGGGGCGGACGGCACCGGCGGCAACACCACCACCTATGGCTGGGACGGCCGCCACAACGCCATCTCCCAGAAGCTCCCGCTCGGTGCGACGGCGTCCGTGACGGCTTACCAAACGGTCGCAGGCACGGATCTGCCGAACGACTTCACCACTGCGGACGGCCGCAAGGACACCTTCAAGTACGACACCAACGGCAACACGATGTCGGTGACCACGTCCGGCACGGCCGGCGGCACCCGCGAGTACACGTACAACAAGGACACCCCGACCTGCGGCGGCTTCGAGGGCCCGCGCTGCACCGCCAAGGACGCGGGCAGCAAGGTCACTTCCTTCGAGTACGACACCAAGGGCAACCTCAAGAAGGTCACCCCGCCCGCCCCGCTGGGCACGACGCAGTACACCTACGACGCGCTCGGCCGGGTGGAGACCGTCACCGACGGGCGCGGCATCAAGACCGTCTACGTCTACGACAACCGCGACCGCGTGACGAAGGTGTCCTCGACCAACGCCACGGTCACCTACTCCTACGACGGCGACGGCAACGTCAGGACCCGCACGGACGCCTCCGGCAGCACGGGCTGGACCTACGACAAGCTCAACCGCGAGAGCGTCCGCACCCTGCAGAACGGCGCCCAGACGGCGCTG
>NZ_JBIBEP010000025.1:0-91883 GCF_042955185.1 Streptomyces sp. NPDC012474 | reverse complement strand
CCGCTCGAACAGTTCCCACAACTCATCCGGCACCAGACGCTCAACGATCCCCACGACGCCAGACTATCGAACGGGCCAAATGAGACGACGTCTAAGGCTGGCGGAGGGGGGTGGTGTAGGGGCGTTGCGATCCTCGGTCGTCTCGGAGGGCGACCGCTAGACCGGGTTTAACGCCGAGTTCGGTCTACTTGACGGCGTTGCGATCCTCGCCTTCAAAGGGCGACCGCCAGTGACGCATCCCCCGGGAAGTCCCATGAGCCAATCGGCGTTGCGATCCTCGGCCGCCCGGAGAGCAAGTTCAGTCGATGAGCCGGGTCAGGGTCACCCCGGCGGGGACCTTGTCTTCATCGATGGTGATGCGGCCGGTGTAGTCGTCCCAGGATCGTGCCTCGCTGTGGCCGAGCGGCTCAATGCGGATCAGGTCGAAGAGCTTGTGGGCTGGGGCTCGTCCGTAGGCGTCGTCGTGGGAGAAGACGTACAGGCCGCGGATGGCCATTTCGCCGCGGGACGATGCCCTGTCGTGGTCGAACATCATGGTCAGGGCCTGCCAGTAGGCGGCGAGGTCTTCCGGGGTGACTCTGGCCTTGGCGCCGAGGGCTCCGGAGTAGAAGCCGTGGCCGCGGTAGAGCCCGTACGGGACGTAGTGCTTGTTGCCCATCTCGGTGACCTTGCCCTTGGCCAGGTCCTCGGGCTTGTTCGGGGCGACACGGGTGATGCCGGCCTCCAGCGGGGTGACGGGGTCGATGGAGCGGGAGAAGGTGAGTTGCATGGGCCCGCGAGCCCTTCCTGCGTGCTTCTTCTGGTCGCCTACGGACATGACGGCTCCGAACAGGCGTACGTCCCAGAAGTTGCGGATCATCCAGTCCTGCGCGGTGGCGGTCTCGCCTTCTTTGGCTCCCCCTTCGATGTAGGCGCGCTGGATCTGCGGGTTGAGGGCGACGCCTTGTTCGACGTACATCTCGAAGCCGGGCTGACCCTGGTGGACGAGAGTGACGGTGTTGCGGATCTTGCGCTTGAGGGCGACGTCAGTGATGAGGCCCTGGCCGGTGATGGGGTCGGTGCGAGGCATGCCGCCGGCGTCGGGGTCGCCGTTGGGGTTGCCGTCCTTGACGTCGATGAGGAAGACGTAGTCGTGCTTGCGGGTGGGGTCCAGGTGCGCGTCGGTCATGGTTGTGCTTGGTGTCCTTTCGGGGCTGTGGCGTCGTGGTGAGTTGGCGGCGGGGCGTTACCAGCGGGTGTTGTCCGAAGCGTCGGCGTCCTCGGCGGAGGCTTCCGGAAGGGCGTCCGCTTCCTGTTCTGCAGCCAGTTCCTTGCCGGCTTCCCGCGCCTTGATGGCCTCAGCCGCGGCGCGTGCGGAGTGGGCTCGCTGGTGGTCGTAGCCGAGGATGAACAGGGCCTGCTGTTCGGTGCTCAGGTGGGCGGGGATGGTGTCGAGCAGCTCGAAGGCGTCCCGCAGTCTGCTGTCCATGGCCTTGGCCGCGGGTCCACTGGTGCGGGCGATGGTGCGCAGGTGCGGTCGTGCTCCGATGCGGAGGCGGGTGAGGACGGCTCGGGGGGAGACGACCGCGGTGCTCAGGTACTTGTCGGTGATGGTGGTGTTGACCTTGGGCATGGCCTTGCGCTGGATCGCTTCGAGCATGGCCATGATCCGTCCGCATACGTAGCCGGGCTCGGTCGATTGGGGGTTCAGCTGGGGCACACAGAGCTCCTTGTGGCGGGTGGTCGTACGGATCAGGGCGAGGCGCAGCAGGGCGAGGCGGGGCCGGTCGAGGTGGTGGTCGGCGCGGATGCGCTGCAGGAGGACCGGCAGGAGGTGGGCTGGTGGTGCGGCGCCGTGGAGTGCGGCTTTGGTGAGGTCGGCCTGGAGGTGCTTGGGGACGGTGGTGTCGACGTACTTGTTCTTGCGTTTGTCCCAGCGGGCGCAGGCGAGGGCGAGTCGCCAGACCGGCCAGTAGGTGTAGGTGTTGTTCCAGCCGTCCCAGGTCTGCTGGTCGGCGAACCAGGTCCCGAGTCTCCGTTTCAGTTCGGGGACGGGGATGGTGATCCAGTCGGCGACGATGACCCTGTTGGTGTTCACCCGCAGGGTGAGGGCGTGGAAGGCGTCTTCGTCGAGGACCGCCAGTGCGTCTCGTCCCCGCCGGGGGTGGCGGATGCCGGCGACGAGCTGAGCCACTTCCTCGGGCTGGGGGTCGCGCAGCGTCCACATGGCTGTGTCGGTGTCGGGGTCGCGGGTCCACCAGACGATGGCGGAATCGTCGGCAAAGGCGCGGTGTTCGGGGTCGGCGAGCAGTGTGTTCAGGGCGGTGGCGGACTTGGTGCCGCAGTCGACGCAGATGGGGGTGGCACCGAGCTGCTTGGTGCCGGCCCGGAAGTGGGCGGGCTGGTTGAGGCAGACCAGCTGGGTGTTCATCCCGGAGTTGGGGATGCCCTTGATGGGAACGGGGAGCGTGGACAGCAACGGCATGACGTGTCCGCACACCAGGCAGAGTCCCTGGTTCGCCTTGCCCGCCTTCCCGCTCTTCGCTTTCTTGACCTTGCGGGCCCACCAGCTCTTGGCTTCCGGCAGGTCGTGGACCCACTCGCCGTCCACGCTGATGGCAACAAGGTGGTCCTTGTCCATCTCCAGCGGCCATGCGGTCGGCGCGTGGCTGTTCAGCCATGCGGCCACTGTCTGCGCCTGGGGAAGGTGGGGGTGGTCGTTGCACCAGGAAGTGACCAGGTCACGGTAGGCGGCGTGCCGGGTCCTCGCCTTGGTGACGGCGGCAGAGTTGACCGAGAGGACCTTCTCCCCGTCCGGCCCTTGCACCAGGCCGGAATGGGCGAGCGCGAACTGCGCGGTGTCGGCAAACAGGATCGGTGCCGGCTTGGACCCCGAGCGTCCCGTGTACGGGGCGGTGATCTTCCGCTGCTCCTGGCGGAGGTCGATGACCAGCGGTTCGGCGTCTCCCGTGCCGGAGAGATCGATCTGCCACATGACCCGGCGCGCGAGATAGTACTCGGGGGTGTCGCCCTGGCGGCTGTCGGCTTGCCGGACGAGGCTCTGCAGCAGCACGTCAGGCCACCTCCTCCGCGGAGGCTCGTCCCTCGGCCCCGGGCATGCCACCGACCTCGGCGGGGGCGAGTGGACGGTCGGGCACGTGGAGAACGCCGTGCTCGAGGCTGGCCCGGAACCAGTGGTAGCGCTCTTTGCCCTTCGGGAGGTACTCGATGTGGTGGAGCATCAGCCCGACCTCGTCGATGGGCGGAATGCCCGCTTGGTCGGCGGCTGTGACCACGCCGGCCTCCTTGGCCGATCCACGAGGCCCGAAGAAGGCTACGAACTCGCGGCAGCCGAAATGGGGCTGCTCGTAGCAGGCACCACGTGCGAGCCGGCGGTCGAACTGGTCGCGGTACTTCGGCAGGGGCGCCGTGCACCGGTCGGTGGCGTGGATGGTCGCGTGGATGCGGTAGGCGACGTCGCTCAGGGCGACGGTGACCCGCTGGCCGCGGTCTTCGGCGACGTCGTAGCGGTAGCCGTTGTTGGCCCGCAGGCTCTCGTAGGCGTTCTTGGTGATGATCGAGTTGTTGACCTCGTTGCGCCGGAAACGGGTCCACCTCACCGGCTTGAGCTGCTCGATCCGTTCGACCCGGTAGGTCATCTCCGGCTTCCAGAAGATGGCCTCCAGCAGCCCTCTCGCTGCCGAGGGAGTCATGGTCGGATAGGAAACACGTTCGACTTTGAGTTCCGGGCGGGTGAAGCAGGCCAGCGGTCCCCACGTCTCCACCTGGACGTGAAGTGGCCGGTCAGCCCTCTCCTCGCGCTGCTTACGGGGATGTGACGGAATCATGCAACTTGTTCCCTTCCGTGCCTGCTGACACAGCCCGTTGTCAGTGCCTGCGGCTAGCTTCCTTACGTCGCGCGATCCCGCGGTCTGCACTGCGTGATTCGACGGATATGCGGCGATCTCGTCGGATCTCAGCGGATAACTGATAGAAAGTCAAATATGCTTGCTAGAACGGCATTTGATGCGTTAAGCGGTTTGATGCCGGTTCCTGAGGGCAGGCTCGTGGCTCACTCGCCGGGCCACCAAGGGGCCTGGCACTGGTACGAAGACCACGCCCGCGGTACGGGCGAGCTGGCCCGTCGGTTCGCCGAGGCTTGGGGAGGCGGTGAACTCGCCTACCGGCTAGGACGCGACCACGACACGGGCAAAGGGGCCTGTGCGTGGCAGGAGGGGCTGATCGAGGAGGCTGCCACCGGCCGCAAGACCAGACGGCCACCACACAACGACGCCGGAGCCTTCCTGTTCGCCCGGGTGGCCGAACCTTTCCCCGCTCTGCTGCCCTGCGCCGGTGTGATCCAGGGACACCACACCGGTCTGTCCGCGTGGCCGGAAGTCCGGCTCCGGCTGAAGGCCCTGATGGCCGACTCCAGCGAGGTGGACGAAGCCATCCACCGAGTCGCCGCGATCATGCCGGAAATCGTGGACGGCTCATGCCCGGCCGCCCCGGACTGGCTCGACCCAAGTGACAAGATCGCTGTGGAGATGCTGGTCCGCATGACCTACTCGGCCGTGGTCGACGCCGACCGACTCGACACCGCCGCCCACTTCAGGCCCGGCACGCACATCCGGCGGCACGTCGGGATGCCTGAACTGTGGGAGCGGTACGAGGCCCGCCGCCAGGAGGCCCTTGCCGAACGCCAGCGCTCCAAGGGAGCCTCCTGGCTGGACAAGCTCCGCGAGAACGTCTACCAGGAGGCACTCGAAGCCGCCGCCGGCAAGCCGGGCGTGTACCGGCTGCACCTTCCGACCGGCGCCGGAAAGACGTTCACCGGTGGAGGCTTCGCCCTCCGCCACGCCTCCCTGCACGGATTGCGGCGCGTCATCGTCGCGGTCCCGTTTATCTCGATCACCGAGCAGAACGCAGCGGAGTACCGAAGCCTCCTGGACCCGGAGCAAGGACCGCCGGTGGTGCTGGAACACCACTCAGCCGTGAACGTCGAAGCTCCGCAGCAACGCGCGCCGCAGTCCGCTGGCCCCTCGACGAACGTGCGCCACGGCCAGAAAGGGGGCCGGCCCAACCGGTGGACGAAACTGGCCACCGAGAACTGGGACGCACCCTTCATCGTCACTACCACCGTCCGCCTGATCGAAACGATCTTCGGAAGCACCCCCCGGGCGACCCGCCGACTCCACCGGCTCGCCAACTCCGTGATCGTCCTCGACGAGGTCCAGGCTCTCCCTGACAGGCTCCTGACCCCGATCCTCTCGGGCCTGCGGGAACTCGTGGAGCACTACGGCGTGACGCTCGTACTCTCATCGGCGACCCAGCCAGAAGTCGCCGCACTGAACCCCTGGCGCGCCGGCCTCCCTCAACGTGACGTCGTCGCCGACCCCGCACCCCTCTTCAAGCAGCTGCGCCGCGTCAGATACGAGTGGCGGACCGGCCCGGAAGTGACCCTCGCAAGCATCGCCGCCGAGGCGGCCGAGCACGACCAAGCCCTCGTCGTGGTCAACGGGACCAAGGACGCCAGTCAGGTGCATCGCATCTGGCTCAGCACGAACTGCGAGGAGGACCCAGGCGTCCTGCACCTGTCGACCCGCATGACCGGCGGCCATCGCCGAGAATCCATCCAAGTGACAAAGCAGCGCCTGGAGCAGGGCCTGGACATCCTCCTCGTGTCCACCTCGCTCATCGAAGCCGGCGTCAACCTCGACTTCCCCCGCGGATACCGCGCCAGATCAACACCAGAGTCCGAACAGCAGGCCGCCGGACGGGTCAATCGGGAGGGCAAGCGCCCCGCGAAGGACAGCGTCATGACCATCTTCGATCCCCGGGACGGCCTCAACCCGGAGATGGTCTACAACACGAGTGCCATCGCAGCAGCGTCCCGCCGCTTCGGCGACGGGCTGGCCGATCCCGACGATCTGGACGTCCTCCGCTCGTACTACCAGCACCGCTACCGCCTCCAAGCAGGACAACACTCCAAGGACCCCAACGGAGCCACCGGAGAAGTCATCGAAGCGCTGCGAGCAAAGTTGCTCTACCCGGAGGTCGCGCACAGAATGCGGATCGTCGACAACGAACACTCCGTGGCCGTGGTCGTCATCCGCCCCCAGCTCGAAGAAGAAACCCGACAGGCCGCCCAGAAGGCAGTCGACCAGCTCCGCCGCGGCCTGCCAACGCCGGTGACCTACCGCACCCTGCAGGAGCACATGGCATCCATCCCAGAGCGGGAACTGGAGCTGGCGATCAACGCCGGCCACGCCATCGAAGTCGCCGGTGACCTGCACCAGTGGGTCGGCCCCTACCACCCCCAACGAGGCATCGAACCCCCTGCATGACCATTCAGACCACCGAGCAACGCCGCACCAGTACGCTGGCGGAACTGGAACCGCCAGCCGGCTGCCGAAGTGTGGCGATCAGCTTGCAGCAGTGCAAATTCGAGTGCTTGGAAAACCGAACCCGTCGCGGTGGTCGCCCTCCGTGCGACCGAGGATCGCAACACGCTGGGCGAATCTGAGGCAGCGGCGGCTCGTGGGCTGGCGGTCGCCCTCCAGGGCGACCGAAGAATCGCAACCACGAGGTCAACCTGCTGTTCGGGGACCTAATGTGAGTCTGCCGGTCATCCCCAAGGGGTGACCGGCTATCGCAAGCGCTACCAGCCGATCACCCCGTACACGGCCGTGCAGTTGGCGGTAGCCCTCCGGGGCGATGGAGGATCGCGACCACGGCAGGCCCTGGGCGTACTGCACAGAGGCCAGCAGTGGCGGTCGGTCTCAGAGCAACCGAGGATCACAACGTCTCAAAGTCCCACGCTCACGTCTGCATCTCGGACCTGGCGGTCGCCTCCCGGGACGATGGAGAATCGCAACATGGTGATCAGCGGGCGACCCTCCTCCACGGCGGACGCTGGCGGTCGCCGTCCGGGGCAACCGAGGATCGCAACATCGCATAGTAGATGTCGATCATGTCGCCGGACGCGGCTGGCGGTCGCCCTTTGGGGCGACCGCGGATCGCAATGGCTACGGCCTGTGGCTACTCATCCTGACTGGAGTCGGTCGGCTGGCGGTCGCCCTCCAAGCGACCGAGAATCGCAACCACCCGGAGATCATGGGGGATGAGTCCCTGGACTCACTGGCGGTCACCCTCCGGGGCGACCGAGGATCGCAACCAAATTCAGCGCTGGATCGTAATTCCGCAAGGTCAGACTGGCGGCCGCCCCTCGGGGCGGCCGAGGATCGCAATCCCAAGGGTGGCGGCGGCAAGGTCATCCCAGTCACGTCTGGCGGCCGCCTTCTGCGGCGACCGAGAATCGAAACAACCAGCACAAGGACTACGCGCAACGGAACCGCCGGCGGTCGCCCTCCGGGGCGACCCGGATTCGCAACGGCGGCATAGTTGCCTCCTGGGGCAACGAAGGCACGCGGCGGCCATCCCTACGATGGCCGAGGATCGCAACCCCGCAGTGCTCATGCCAGCGAAGGTCGTGCACGGCTGTGGCGGTCGTCCTCTGGGACAACGCAAATGCGTCGAGTCCACTGGGGTCGATGCGACCCGCGGGGTGATGTTCTCCGGCGCAATCGGTCCGCTACTGGTCCGTGTGGAACTCCACCGGATGTCAGAGAGTGACGAGAAGAACCCAACACGTTACATTGGGTAGCTATCGCGTCGGGTTGCCTGGAGCGCAACGATGCCTCCAGGTAACCGACTTCAGGCTCTAGAAGAACCCAAGCTTCTTCGGACTGTATGAAACAAGAACGTTCTTCGTCTGCTGGTAGTGGTCGAGCATCATCTTGTGCGTCTCGCGCCCTATCCCCGACTTCTTGTAGCCGCCGAACGCCGCGTGCGCCGGGTACGCGTGGTAGCAGTTGGTCCAGACGCGGCCCGCCTTGATCTCGCGGCCCAGGCGGTAGGCCGTGTTGCCGTCGCGGGTCCAGACGCCCGCGCCGAGGCCGTACAGCGTGTCGTTGGCGATCTTCAGGGCCTCGTCGACCGAGTCGTACGTCGTGACCGAGACGACCGGGCCGAAGATCTCCTCCTGGAAGATCCGCATGTCGTTGGTGCCGCGGAAGATGGTCGGCTCGATGTAGTAGCCGCCCTCCAGACCGGGAACCGCGCGGGGATTGCCGCCCGTGACGACCTCCGCGCCCTCCTTCCTGCCGATGTCGAGGTAGGAGAGGATCTTCTCGTACTGGTCGTTGCTCGCCTGTGCGCCGATCATGGTCGCCGGGTCCAGCGGGTCGCCGCCGACGATGGCCCGGGTGCGTTCGACGCAGCGGGCCATGAAGTCGTCGTAGATGGAGGAGGGGATGAGGGCGCGGGACGGGCAGGTGCAGACCTCGCCCTGGTTGAGGGCGAACATCACGAAGCCCTCGACCGCCTTGTCCAGGAAGTCGTCGTCGGCGGCCATGACGTCGGGCAGGAAGATGTTGGGGCTCTTGCCGCCCAGTTCCAGGGTGACGGGGATGATGTTCTCGCTCGCGTACTGCATGATCAGGCGGCCCGTCGTGGTCTCGCCGGTGAACGCCACCTTGGCCACCCGCGGGCTGGACGCCAGCGGCTTGCCCGCCTCCACGCCGAAGCCGTTGACGACGTTGACCACGCCCGGCGGGAGCAGGTCGGCGATCAGGTCGATGACGTAGAGCAGGCTGACCGGGGTCTGCTCGGCCGGTTTGATGACGACGCAGTTGCCCGCGGCCAGGGCCGGGGCCAGCTTCCATGTGGCCATGAGGATCGGGAAGTTCCACGGGATGATCTGCCCGACCACCCCCAGCGGCTCGTGGAAGTGGTACGCGACGGTGTCGGCGTCGATCTCCGCGATGCTGCCCTCCTGCGCGCGGACGACTCCGGCGAAGTACCGGAAGTGGTCCACGGCCAGCGGGATGTCGGCGGCCAGGGTCTCGCGGACCGGCTTGCCGTTCTCCCACGTCTCGGCGACCGCGATCTTCTCCAGGTTCTGTTCGATGCGGTCCGCGATCCTGTTCAGGATGTTCGCGCGCTCCGTCGTGGACGTACGGCCCCACCGGTCGGCCGCGCGGTGGGCGGCGTCCAGGGCGAGGTCGACGTCGGCCGCGGTGGAACGGGCGACCTCGCAGAAGACCTTGCCGGTCACGGGCGTCGGGTTCTCGAAGTAGCGGCCCTCGACGGGCGCTGTCCAGTCGCCGCCGATGAAGTTGTCGTAGCGGCGGGCGAAGGTGACGATGCTGCCTTCGGTTCCTGGCTGCGCATACACCATGGCGGCTCTCCTCGGTGAAGGGCGGTGCGGGACGGGTTGCGACGTCCCTCACTGTGCTCCCGGGAGGTTGGCGCAAGGTTGGCGCCGCGGGACGCGGAGCGTCAGTCGCGCAGGGACGCCGTCAGCCGGCCTCGCGCGATCGCGCGGCGCGTGTCGTCCGGGCCGAGCAGCCGCAGCGCGTGCTCGTGTACCTCGGCGTCGTACGGAACCCGTTCGCCGTAGCGAAGAGCGTGCTCCGGGCGCGTGCTCGCCAGTACGGCCTCGCGTACCGCCACTTCGAGGCGCGTGCGCCACTCCTCGATGCCGGGGGCCTCGGAGCGGGGGAGGAGCGGGCCGCCCCAGCGGCGCAGCGCGGTGTCCGTGTCGCCCTGCTCCAGCGCGCGCAGGACGTCGGCGGCGTCGCAGGACACCGGGGCGGTGAGGGCGTAGTGGCGGGGGGATATCGCACCGCCCAGCGCCCGGCGCAGGTGGGATATCTCCGCCTTGAAGGTGGAGGACGTGACCGGACGGTCGCCGTAGAGGGCTGCCCGCAGCCGCTCGGGGGAGAAGCCGCCGGGTTCGAGTGCGAGGAGGGTGAGGATCTCCAGCTGGCGGGGGCGCAGGGGGAGTGGCCGCCCGTGGTGCACGGCTTGTTCGGAGCCCAGGCACGTGAGCCGCAGCCGGCCCGGGCGGGGCGCCTCGGTGCTCAGGCGGGCCTCGATCGTCGACACCAGCGTGCGGACGGTGGACATCGCCAGGGGGTGCGAGCGGTCCCAGGTCGTGGACAGGTCCAACACGCCGAGGACGCGGCCGTCCCGGTCGCGTACGGGGGCGCAGTAGCAGACCCAGCCGTGCAGGGCGGACACCAGGTGCTCGGCCGAGAAGACGGAGCTGGGGCGGCCGGTGCGCAGGGCGAGGGAGAGCGCGTTGGTGCCCATGGCCTGCTCGTCCCAGCGGCCGCCCGGCGCGAAGTTGACCCGCTCGGCCCGGCGGCGCATGGCCGGGCCGCCGCAGGTCCACAGGATGGTGCCGGCCTCGTCGGTGACCGCGGTGACGAACCCGGCGTCCTCGCCGATGCTGTGGAGTTCCCCGGCGAGGGCGGAGACCGGCCGGTACAGCGGTGAGGACGTCCAGCGCTGGTGCACCTGACCGCCGTCGGTGACCGGGGCGCTGCCCCGGCCCGGGTCCACACTGCCCAGCGAACGCGCCCAGGACTCGGTCACCTCGTGGCGCAGTGCAGCGGTGCCGCCGGGCCGCGCACCCGGGACGCTCAGCCGCGGCACCCAGCGGGACCACTCGTGCTCCAGCACGGCCCTGCGCTGCTTGAGGTCAGGGCGCTGTGACATGGCCTCTCCCTGCCGTTGTACCGGTGTCTCGGCGTGAGGTCAGTGTTACCGGATGCGCGCTCCCCGGTCGAGAATTCCGGCGGACCCGGAACGATGTTCCGCAGGGGTGGCCGGGGCGACCGGCTGGCCTGGAAGTGACATGTGGCCTGGAATCGTCCCCGGTCCTGAACGGGCGACCGCCCGACTGGATGTTTGTCCGGTGCCCGCGTGCCGCCGTACGGGTGACGGGTTCACTCGACCCGACGGACGGGGTCCGGCCCGCGTACCGCCGGTGTGCGGCGCCGCGTTCCCCTGGCATGGACAGCACGGAGACGGTGCGGCGCCTTCCCGGGAACGATGCCGCGCCCCGCTCGTACGCCGAACTAACCGCCGGATACACGGGACATCCGCCGATCTACGCGGCCCTGGTCGCCGAGTGGGAGGCGCGCGGCCACACGGTCCCGGAGCACCGCGACGGCCAGTGGGTCTCCTTCGCCGCGCCGGCCGAGAGTGAGACCTGGACCGCCGTCACCTCGTGGACCGCCGGCCGGCACATGGGCCCGGTCGTCCCCACCGCTCCTCACCCCGCTGCCGGCCGGGCAGGGGCCGGCCCTGGTGGCACCCGTGCTGCCTCCGGCCGCCACCCGGGCGCGGTGGGGCTGCCTTCCGGAGCCCGTCTCACCAGCCGTCCGGGACCGCCGGCTCCGCGCTGACCGGCGCCAGCACCGCGAGGGTTCCACTGGCCTCCCGCAGAGCTGATTCGAGCGTGCCCGGGGTGTGCAGCGTGCCGGTTCCGTCCGGCGGGACGAGCCACTCCAGTCGGCCGGCGGGCCGGTACGGCGGCGGCACGGCGACCCAGGAGCCCCGGCCGACGTGCCGCACGCCGAAGCCGACCCATTCGCTGACCGGGTCGGGCGGCAGGAAGAACCCCACTCTGCGGGCCGCGCAGTCCACCAGGGTGGGGCCGGGCACCTTCAGCGGGTCGCGCCACAGGAGGTCGAGCGCGAGGAGGCCGAGCCGGTCGGGGACGCTGAGTACGTCCCAGTACCGCCCGGCCTCCACGAGCACCGTTCCGGCGCCGTAGTCCCACTCCCGTTTGCACTCCTGAGGGTCCGTGGCGGCCGCGGCGAGCCACTCGACGGCTTGCTTCCACATGACGCTCTGCATGGCCACCCCAGGCACAGTCGACGGCGCCGCGGTCCGGCGCGCGCTGGACACGGCCGGTGACCCGCGGGGTTCCGCGTGCCGCCCGGCCACAGCCATGCTCGTAGATATTTCTACGAGCCGGAAGGGGTGGCGCGGTCTGGCGTTTGTGTCGGGCATGTCCCGGTCGAAAGGGGGCACCCGTAGGTGCGTCCCGTAAGTCCGCGATCAACTTCGTGCGCGTCCATGCCGCCCCGACGGATTCGGCCACCGAAGGGTGTGTGCGACTCGGGGAGAAGCCGAGGAGCGTCGGACTCCGCCGCCGCGGACACGGGTCCGTCAGGCATGCCGTCCGCGCCATCGGCGCAGCGGTGTGCGGGAGGTGTGGACCGGTTCACGAGGGCACGCGGGCGCGATGTGCGGATCCGGGAACTTTGCCTTCACAAAACCTTCCTCCGTGCTGGCCAGAACCCGTCTTGTTGGGTTAACTCCGCAAGCAGCAGGGTGGGTTGAGCACTTGAGCATCAGGAGTCACAAGCGATGCGCTTGGCCCGTGCGACCGACAGCACGGGCATCGACGGGGGAACTGATGACGGGCGCGTGGCCACTGCCGACAGGGTGAGTGGCACCTTCGCGCACCACCCGGAACGTCCCTCCCCCACCGCCTCTTGGTGCCTCCATCGGGTGCCCGATACAGGGACAGGAGGGGGAATGCCGATGAGTGCAGTGAGCGCCGCCAAGCCGACGTATCCCGGTGTCTACGTCGAAGAACTTCCCAGCAGCAGCCGTACCATCTCGACCCTGACCACCTCGGTGACCGCCTTCGTGGGCCACACCCGGCGTGGTCCGCTGAACGAACCGGTACGCGTCACCAGCTTCACCGAGTTCGAGCGCCGCTTCGGGGGCCTGAGTGCCCGCAGCGCCGTCGGCTACGCCGTCCACCAGTTCTTCGGCAACGGCGGCACCGTCGCGGTGATCGTCCGGGTCGCCAAGGCCGGCAGTGGCAAGGCCGCCTGCGTCACGCTGGAGTCCACCGAGGGCCACAGCGAGAGCCGTGTCCTCGCCGTGCACGCCAAGGAGCCCGGCGTGTGGGGCAACGGCCTGCGCGTCGCCGTCGACCACGACACACCCTGCCCCGACGAGACCTTCAACCTGCGCGTCCACGACGCCAAGGGCGAAGCCCGCGAAAGCTTCACCGGTCTGTCCACCGACCCGTCCAGCGGCCGGTACGTGCAGACCGTCGTCAACGCCGGCTCCCGGCTGATCCGCGTCGAGGTCGTCGGCGAGGGCCGCCCCGACCCCTCCGGCACCGTCTCCAGGCCGTTCGGGCACGAGCTGCCCGACCTGGCCGTCGACCTCACCGTAAAGATCGGCGACGTGGAGCGGGAGTTCACCCTCCACGACCCCGACGGCGACGGCGACGCCCCGGCCTCCGTCACCGAGCTGGCGCTGCTTCTGGAGCGCAAACTGCGCGCCCTGCCCGACGCGCCCGGCAAGCACGCCTTCGCCGGCGCCGAGGTCACCGCCTTCGGCCGCCGCGTGCAGGTCGTCGCGGGATCCACCGACCCCGACGATGTCGTGCGCTTCATCGGCGAGTGCGCCAACGACCTGGGCCTGGAGGCCTCCGTCAACCCGCCCGTCTTCCCCCTGGAGGGCGGCGAGGACGGCGAGGCGCCCGGACCGCGCGACCTCATCGGCTCCGAGGCCGACAAGTCCGGTATCCAGGCGCTGCGGGGCGTGGCCGACGTCAACCTGCTCGCGCTGCCCGAACTCGCCGCGTACGAGAAGACCGAGGACGCCCTCACCGTCGTCTCCGCGGCCCAGCGCCTGTGCCAGGAGCGGCGGATCTTCCTCCTCGTCGACGCGCCCGGCACCTGGGTCAGCGTCGACACGGCCCGCGCCGGGCTCGCCGCCTTCGACGCGGTGCGCGGCAACCACGCGGGCCTGTACTTCCCGCACCTGCAGCTCACCGACCCGCTCACGGGCAGGCTGCGCTCCTTCCCGCCGTGCGGCGCCGTCGCGGGCGTCGTCGCCCGGACGGACTCCGAGCGCGGCGTGTGGAAGGCCCCGGCCGGGACCGAGGCACGGCTCGCCGGTGTCCACTCGCTCACGGTCGACCTGACCGACCGCGAGACCGGCCTGCTCAACCCGCTGGGCGTCAACGTCCTGCGCACCTTCCCGGTGACCGGCCCGGTGGTCTGGGGCGCCCGCACCATGGAGGGCTCCGACGCCCTCGACAGCGAGTGGAAGTACGTCCCCGTACGGCGGCTCGCGCTGCACGTCGAGGAGAGCCTCCAACGCGGCCTGCAGTGGGTGGTGTTCGAGCCCAACGACGAGAACCTGTGGCAGCAGATCCGGCTCGCCGCCTCCTCGTACCTGCACACGCTGTTCCGCCAGGGCGCCTTCAAGGGCGGCACGCCCCGCGAGGCCTACTTCGTCAAGTGCGACGGCGACACCACGACCGCCGAGGACATCGAGAACGGCGTCGTCAACGTCCTGGTCGGCATCGCGCCGGTCCGCCCGGCCGAGTTCGTGGTCGTCAGGATTCAGCAGACGTCCGGCCAGTTCGCGCTCTAAGGAACGCTCCAAGGAACCCCTGAGGACATTTCGATGGCAGAGTTCACGGTCAACGCCCATCGCTTCGACCCGTACAAGAACTTCAAGTTCCTGGTCCTGTGGGACGGTCGGACGGTCGCCGGCATCAGCAAGATCAGTCCGCTGAAGCGGACCACGGAGGTCGTCAAGCACCGGCACGGGGGCGACCCCTCCTCCCCGCGCAAGTCGCCGGGCCGCTCCGAGTTCGAGGGCGTCACCCTGGAACGCGGCGTCACGCACGACCCCGAGTTCGACCGCTGGGCCAACAAGGTCTGGCAGGTCGGCGCGGGCCTTGGCTCGGAGGTGTCCCTGGCGGACTTCCGCAAGGACATCGTGATCCAGGTCCTCAACGAGGCCGGGCAGGTCGCCGTCTCGCACAAGCTGTACCGGACCTGGCCGAGCGAGTACCAGGTCCTCGGCGAACTGGACGCCAACGCCAACGCGGTCGCCATCCAGTCCCTGAAGCTCGAATGCGAGGGCTGGGAGCGGGACTACGAGGTGCCCGAGCCGGAGGAGCCCTCGTTCCTCAACCCGGCGTAGGCGCTCCGCCGGGAAGCGCCGCGGTGGGTTCGTGGTTCGTCAGCGGGTTCGTCGTGGCTTGTCGCGCAGTTCCCCGCGCCCTTTTGGGCACGTACTGAACCCGCTGAGACACAGGCACTGGGGGAGGCATGGCCATCACACAGGCGGCCGAGTTCCTGGCCACCTGGGAGACCGGGCTGGCCCAGGCTCCGGCCGGGCGCGCGCTGCTGCTGCACCGGGCCGCCCGGCCGGACCTGGGCGGCGACCAGCAGACGCTGCTGACGCTGCCGGTGGGGGAGCGCGAGGCGGACCTGTTCGCCCTGCGCCAGGCCCTGTTCGGCGAGCGGATGCAGGTGCGCCTGGACTGTCGGGCGTGCGGCGCGGACATGGAGTTCGAGCTGGACGCCGGGGAGTTCGCCCGCACCCTGGCCGACCGGGGGGATCCGCTGGTGCGGGTCGCCGAGGACGGCTGGGAGGTCCAGTTCCGGGTGCCCGGCGTCGCCGACCTGACGGTGGCGGCCCGGGACGCCGACCCGCGCCGGGCCCTGCTGGCCCGCTGCCTCGTCACCGCCGTACGCGACGGACAGCCCGCGTCGGCGGACACGCTGCCCGTCGCCGTACAGCGGCGGATCGCCGAGGCGGCCCAGGCGGCGGACCCCGGCGGCGACGTCGCGCTCACCATCGCCTGCCCCGAATGCGGGGAGGGCACCCGGGCCGAGCTGGACATCGCCTCCTACCTGTGGACCGAACTGGACGCCTGGGCCCGGGACCTCCTGCTCGACGTCCATCTGCTCGCCACCGCGTACGGCTGGAGCGAGCCGGAGATCCTGGCGCTCAGCCCGCTGCGGCGCCGTTACTACCTGGAGCTGTGTGCGGATGTCTGAGTCCACCGCTGGGGGCCGGCCGGAGCCCGACTTCCTCGACCGGCTGCTCGCCCGGCACGCGGCGCCCGCCGTGCAGCGTCCCGGCGTGGTGCGTGTACGGCCGCGACTGGCCGGTCCGTTCGAACGCGTCGAGGCGGTGAAGGCCGCCGCACCGGACCCGGACGGCACCGAGCCGCTGTGGCCCGTCGCCGCCCCGGCCGCCGTCGCCCGGCCGGACAGGGCACGCCGGGCGGGTCGCGAGGTCGTCCGCACGGAACGGGAGCGGACGGTCGTACGGACCGAGCAGGCCCCGGCATCCGTCGAACCCGCGCCTCGTCCGGCCCGGCCGGCCGGATCCGAAGGGCCGCTGCTGCGTCCCGTCACACCGACGGGCCCCGTCCTGCGGCCGGTCCCCGACGCCGCGCGCCGGGCGACGGGCCGGGGCCGTACGGAGCCGGCGGCCCCCACGAACGCGGCGTCCGTGCCGACCCCCCCTGGAGCGGACGCCGCTCCCCCCGCCGCCGTGTCCGCCCCGCTGCTCCCCAGCGCGGCGGACACGGCGGCCGCACGGGATGCCGTCCGGCAGGCGGCGGCCCGGCGCCCCGGCCGCCAGACCGAGCAGGTGGTGCAGGTGCAGATCGGGCGGCTGGAGGTCACGGCGGGCGGGGCGCCTCAGGGCGGAGGCGGCGGGCCCCGGCCACGGGACGCCGAACGCCCCCGGGCCGCGGTGAGCCTGGCGGACTACCTGGCCAGGGGGCGCGAGTGAGCGCCGACCGGCACGCAGATGTACGACGAGAAGCACCAGGACGCGGAGAGGGACCGAGGAACTGACGCCATGAGCAACGCACTTGCCCTCGCCCACGTCACCCAGGCCCTCGCCCTGCTGATCGAGGACAACCTTCCGCCGGACATCGACATCGCGGTGAAGGTCGAGCCGCGCAAACCGCCGGCGGACCCGCCTCTCGAGCCGACCATCACCGTGTTCCTGTACCAGGTCACGCCCAACACCTCGCAGCGCAACAACGACCTGCCGACCAGGGCGTCCGACGGGACGCTCGTCCGGCGGCCGGCCGCCGCGCTCGACCTGCACTACCTGATCAGCGCGTACGGCGAGGAGGCGGAACTGGTCGGGCAGCGCCTGATCGGCTCCGTGGTGCGCACCCTGCACGAGATACCCGTACTCCCCAAGGACATCATCGAACTCGCCGGTCAGCGACCGCACTTGGGCGGGAGCGACCTGGCCGGGGCGGCGCAGCGGGTGCGGTTCACGCCGACCGCGATGGACGTCGACGAGACGTCCAAGCTGTGGGGGATGCTCCACCAGACTCCGTACACGCTGTCCGTCGTCTACCAGGCCGTACTGGTCCTCATCGACGGGCGCGGGACGCCGGTTCCGGCGAAGCCGGTGGAGCGGCCGGAGGTACGGGTGCTGCCGTTCGGGGCGCCGGGCGCGCCGGCGTCGCCGGCTGTGGGGGAGCGGCCCGGGGTCGTTCCGGACGCGAGTGGCGGGGCGCCCTCGCCGGACCGCGTGAACTCTCCCTCGCAGGACAGTGCGAGTTCTCCCTCGCGGGGGACCGCGGAGTCTTCTGACGTGCCTGCGAAGGCCGTAGCCAGGGCGGCGGCGAAAGCGCCGGCGAAGGCGGCTCGGGGCCGCAAGCCGGCACAGCCGGCCAGGGCCCTGAAGAAGACGTCCGCCAAGTCGGCCAAGTCCGCGCAGGTCCGGCCGGCGGCGGAGAACACGGACGGCGACGAGGACACGGAGAACTGAGACACATGGGAGCGACGGGGGCAGGTGAGGACATGGGAGCGCACGGTACGGCCGCGGCGGGGGCGACGGCTGCCGCCGCGCCGGGCGCCGGCACGACGCTGACGGCCGAGATCCGGCGTGTCCTGGCCCGCGTCGACGCTCATGCGGGTCGGGCCGTGGGGGCGGAGCTCGGTGACGCGGCCTCGGGTCGCGGCTCGGGGCCGGGGTCCGGCGGTGCGGGTGTGGGGCGCGCCACGGGGCCGGGGTCCGGCGGTGCGGGTGTGGGGCGCGCCACGGGGCCGGGGTCCGGCGGTGCGGGTGTGGGGCGCGCCACGGGGCCAGCGTCCGGCGGTGCGGGTGGAGGCCGCGCCACGGATCCAGGAGCCGGCGGCACAGCAGCGCGGCGCGCCTCGGAGGATTCCGACGGCACTGCTCTGCAGGGCCGCGAGGGCACCGCTGTGCAGTGCCCCGATGGCACCGCCGCGCGGCATTCCCAGGGCACCGTTCCGCGGGACTCCGATGACACCACCGCGCGGGGCCGTGTCGGTACCTCGCCTGAGGGGCGCGGCACCGCGCAGGCCCCCGTGCCCGAGGCCGCGGCCGAAGGCCCCGGTGTCGCACCTCTCGACGCCCTTGTCACCTGTTTCGGGCTCACCGCCTTCGAGCGTGAACTCGTGCTGCTCACCGCCGCGCAGGAACTGGAGCCCACGACCGGCGCCCGCTGTGCCGCCGCGAGTGGTGATCCGGAGCGGGCGTACCCGACGTTCTCGCTCGCCCTGGCCGCCCTGGACGAACCGCACTGGAGCGCGCTGCCGCCCGTGTCGCCGTTGCGTCGCTGGCGGATCGTGGAGTTGGACGACGAGTCGCGGCTGACGACCTCCCGGCTCCGGCTCGACGAGCGCATCCTGCACTTCCTGCTCGGCTCGCCCTACCTGGACGCCCGGCTGCACGGCCAGGTGCGCCGCACACCGGTGCCCGACCGGCTGCCACCGTCGTACGACCTGGCCGCGAACGGGGTCGCGGCCGGCTGGACGGACGGCGCCCGCCCCGACGCACCGTTGCTCGTCGAACTGGTCGGCGGCGATCTGCGCAGCCGCGCCGACATCGCGGCCGCCGCGGCCGCGCGTGCCGGGCTCGGGCTGTACGCGCTGAGCGCCCAGGACATCCCCGTAGACCCCGCCGAACGCGACCGGTTCGCCCGGTTGTGGCAGCGGGAGGCGATCCTGCTGCCCGCCGCGCTGCTCGTGGAGTTCGGCGAGCCGGACCGGGAGCAGCAGGCGGCCACGGAGGCGTTCCTGGCCGGGGCCGCCGTGCCGGTCGTCGTGTCGAGCGCCGACCCGCGCCGGACGGACCACCCGCACGGCACCCGGGTGAGCGTGCCGCGTCTGGACGACGAGGAGCAACTCGCTCTGTGGGCGGACGCGTTCAGCGACGTCGCCGATCTGGAGGACAACGAACTGCGGTCCCTGATCGCCCAGTTCCAGCTGCCGCCGCACGTCGTACGGTCCGCCGCCGCGACCGTACGCCGTGAACTGCCCCACGAGGACGAGCTCGACGCCGCGGGCCTGGCCTGGCGGGTCGGCATGGACGAGGCCCGGGTCGGCATGGACGAACTCGGCCGTCGTATCGAACCGCAGGCCGGCTGGGACGACCTCGTGCTGCACGAGCGCCAGACCAGCGTGCTGCGGGAGATCGTCGCGCATGTGCGCCGGCGCGCCGTGGTCCACCAGGAGTGGGGCTTCGCGGCGACCTTGCGCCGCGGCCTCGGCGTCACCGCGCTCTTCGCGGGCGGCTCCGGCACCGGGAAGACCCTGGCCGCCGAGGTGATGGCGAAGGAACTCAGCCTCGACCTGTTCGTCGTCGACCTCTCCCAGGTCGTCAGCAAGTACATCGGCGAGACCGAGAAGAACCTCCGCCGTGTCTTCGACGCCGCCGAACGCGGCGGCGCGCTCCTCCTCTTCGACGAGGCCGACGCCCTGTTCGGCAAGCGCAGCGAGGTCAAGGACAGCCACGACCGGTACGCGAACCTCGAGGTCAGCTACCTGCTGATGCGGATGGAGGCCTACCGCGGCCTCGCCATCCTCACCACCAACATGAAGAAGGCCCTGGACAACGCCTTCCTGCGGCGCATCCGCTTCGTCGTCGACTTCCCCTTCCCGGCCGAGCACGAACGGGCCGAGATCTGGCGCCGCGTGCTGCCGCCGCAGGCCCCGGTGAAGGACATCGACCCTCAACTGCTCGCGCAGCTCACCGTGGCGGGCGGATCGATCCGCAACATCGCCCTGTCCGGCGCGTTCCTAGCCGCCGAGGAGGGCGAGGCGCTCCAGATGCGGCACATGCTCGCAGGGGCCCGCACCGAATACCTCAAGCTGGAACGCTCCTTGACGCCGACGGAGGTCCGCGGATGGGTGTGACGCCCAAGGGTGTGAGCCAGACCGGTGTGACGCAGACCGGTGGAACACAGACAGGTGGAACTCAGACCGGCGGGACGCCGATGGGTGGGGCACCGACGCCGCGCGAGATCCGCGTGGAGATCGGCGAGCTGGTCCTCGACGGTTTCCGCGTCGACCCCGACCGGGTGTCGGCCGCCTTCGAGCACGAGCTGACCCGGCTGGTCCGTGAGCGCGGCGTGCCCGCCGACGGCCCCTGGACGGCCGACGTCCTGTCCGGCCTGCCGCCGCTGCCCGCCGGCCTGTCCGCACGCCGCCTCGGGCAGGAACTGGCGCGCGCCGTGCACGAGGGCCTGTGCGGCCGCGGGGAGGTGACGTCGTGAGCAACTCCCCGACCCAGGACAGCCGTTCCGAGCAGTCCGCCGAGCGGCGCCGGCGCAAGCGCAAGGAGCGGACGGCCAAATCCCGTGCACCCGAGCCGAAGGACATCGTCAGCGGCGCGGGCCAGCCGCTCGACCCCGGCGTACGACGCGAGCTGGAGGAGCGCCTCGGGCACGACCTGAGCCGCGTACGCCTGCACACGGGCCGGGACGCCGGTCAGCTGGCGGGCCTGCTCGGCGCGGATGCGGTCGCCGTCGGCCAGGACATCTTCTTCGGCGAGGGGGCGTACCGGCCGGGCACGGACGAGGGCCGCCGCCTGCTCGCCCACGAACTCCTGCACACCGTCCAGAACCCGCACGGCCTCGGCGCCCTGCGCGCCGGGCGAGACCTGGGCGCGGTGAGCCTGCCGCAGCAGGCCATCGAGCGGGAGGCCGAGTCGGCAGCCCAGGACCTGGTGCGCGACCCGGAACCCGGGCCGGACTTGGCCGCGGACCTCGACCAGGCGCAGGCCACCCCCGGCTGGCTCCGCTACGCGACCGTCGACGCCGACCGCCGCCGCATGGAGCAACTGGACCCCGCGACCCTCGTCGACCGCCTCGCCAACGGTCTCCTGCGTTCCCTGCGCGGCGACCCGGAGGACCGGTCGGGGCGCGTGCGGATCCAACTGGCCCGCATGGCGCCCGAGGTGCAGGACAGCGTCCTGGACCGGCTGGAACTGTGGCTGCCCGCCCCGGTCGTCGACCGGCTGCTGGAGGGCGTGGAGGAGACGGAGCAGTCGGGCCCGCTGCCGATGGATGCCGCCGCGGCTCCCCTCGCCGTTCCCGGTGCGGCGGAGGAGATCGAGGAGGAACGCGCCCGCGAGGACTCCGAGACGGAGCGCGTCCCGGAGCAGGGCGAACGGCCGAACGAGCCCGGCAAGCCCGGCGGGACACCGCAGGATGGCCGGCCCGAGCCCGGCGGCAGCCGGGAAGAGGACGCCGGGGACCAAGGTGACGGATCCGCCTTCGGCGACGCCGGCCAGGAGAACGCCCAGGGCGGCGCGGGCTCGGCCGCGCGGCAGCAGGAGGGCTCGAAGGACGAGCAGGAGCGCGCCCAGGACCAGCAGGAGGACAAGGACGCCTCCGGCCGGGACGCCGAGAAGGAAGCCGCCGACGAACGCAAGGACGCCTCGGACACCGAAAGCGATCAGCAGGACCAGGACAAGCAGGACGAGCGCGACGCCGAGGAGGACACGGGAGGTCCCGAGGACGAGGCCGCCCAGGAGCCAGAGAAGCAGGCCGGCGGGCAGGAGCAGCGCGAGGACGAGGGCGCGCCCGAGGCGAACCGCCGGCAGGCCCCTGCCCCGGGCACCGTCGACCGCAGCGGCGCCGAGCCCGGCGAGAAGTCCCGGACCGGAGGGGACACCGGAGCGGCCCGTGCGGTGGGCGACCCGGAGAACGAACAGGACGCGGACGACGAGCCGTTGGGACTGGACGCGGAGTCCGAGCAGGACGATAGGGAGCGGGAGGCGGGGGAGGACACGGCCGGGGCGGCCGGCGCGCAGCCCGTGCCCGATGTCGACCTCGTCGGCTACACGGACGCCGCGAAGAACCCGAACCTCGTCGAGGAGCGGCGTAAGGGTACGGCCCCTCTGCCCAGCCTGTCGTCCGCCTCCGGCGCCGCGGCGCCGGAGGCGGGATCGCAGGAGGCCACGCCCGACACCCCCGGGGACGCAGCGGCGCGCTCCGAGGAGGAGGGAAGCAGCGGCGAGTCCTTCGAGGATCTCCTGAGCGGCACGGCCGACGGGCAGCAGACCGATCCGTCCGCAATCGGCGGCGGCCTACGTGTGGCGTCTCCCGGTGCGGCCTCGACGGCGGATGCCACCGGGACGGACCCGGACCGGGCGCAGTCGGACGAACGCAAGGAGGACGCCGAGGCCGCGCGGCGCGACGAGGAGGCCAGGGCCTCCGACGCCGCTGCGGGCGGGGCGCCCGCGGGGCCCGGGGAGACCGCCGCGCCGGACCAGTTGGCCAAGGCGGGCGAGGACGCCCGTGCGCAGGGCGCCGGTTCGCCGTCGGGCGCCGGCACGGAGAAGGGCGGCGGCGAGAGCCAGACTCAGAGCGCCAAGAGGCCGGAAGCGGGAGCTCCCGACCGCAGCGGCGGCAAGGAGGCCGACTCCGGGGTCGGGAAGGGCAAGGACCAGCAGGCCGACCAGCCCGAGACCGGCTCGGCGAACGGCCGGGGTGAGGGCGCGGGGGACCGGGGGGCGACGGCTCCCGCACCCGAAACGTCACCCGGCGGCGGCCAGGAAGCTACCGAAGGCAAGGGCCAGGCCACCACTCCCGGCCCGGAGAGCGGCCCGGACAAGGTCTCCACCCCGGGACCCGCGAGCGCGCCCAAACTGGCACCGGGCAACGGACCTTCGCCCATGGCCGCAGGCCCCGAAGCGAAGACCAACACGGCCAAAGCCGCCGAGTCCCCGGGATCCGGCGGAGCATCGGGCGGTTCCACGGGCTCGCGCTCCCGCCCGGCGGGCAGCAAGCGCCAGGCGGCACGAAAGGCCGCGAAGACCGCCTCACGCCGGGGCGGCGGCGGAGGCGGCGGCCGCAAGTCCCCGGCGCCCGCACCCGTCCGCTCCGGCGGCCGCACCGCCGCATCCGGCGGATCCAAGGCCAAGGCCAAGAAGGAGGCTCCGGCCCCGGACGTCTCCAACGCCACCCCCGAGTCCGGCCTGTCTACGGCCGCGGGGCTCAAGCCGCATCAGGCACTGGAGACGCTCAAGGGCGTCGGCAGCGCGGTCGGCCGCTCGGTCGACAAGGAGCGCACGACCCTGCGCAAGGCGCCGCCGAAGATGCAGCGGCCCTCCGGCTCCCCGCGCACCGTCCCCGGTGGCCCGCAGGCGGCGGCCCCGGGCACGTACACGAACGCCAAGGTCGCCCGTACGGACGCGGCACACGGCAAGACACCCGAGATCGGCGGCGAACAGAAACCGGAAGGCGAAGTCCCGGGCGCGAACGTGCCGGAGCCGAGCTGGTGGGACATCGCCGTCACCATCGGCGCCCAGCTGTTCGGGAAGCTCCTGAAGGAGGTTCTCCCGCTCGACGACCTGATCGACTCCATCCTGGGGCTGCCGACCAAGGACGAGGGGCTGCAGAACGCCCGGGTGGGCGACGCCCCGAGGCTTCCGCTGGAGAACGACTCGGACCCGCAGCGCACCGACGAGCAGGGTCAGAAGCTCGACGAGCGGAAGAACGAACTGCACCGGTCGGGACGTGACGACGCGGCCCGCCCGATGGGCGAGGACCAGATCTATCCCGACGTGCCCAAGGAGACCCTGACCGGCAAGGTCTCCGGCGAGAAGAAGACGGCGAAGGGCGGCGGCGCGCGCTCGGTGTCCGGCGGCGGAGTGCCGATCGAGTCCGCCTCCGCCGTGGCCGAGCACGACCGGGGCCCGCAGATTCAGGCGGGCTTCTCCCAGGGCCGCGACAAGATGGGCCAGGAGCGCCAGGCCAAGGACAAGAAGGCCACGGACGACCGCAAGCAGCACGACCAGGCCCTCCGGAAGGAGGTCTCCGCCAGCGGCAAGAAGCAGTCCGACGCCCGCGAGAAGGGCCGTTCCGACATCGCCGGCTCACGGGACCAGTGGCGCAAGGAGCAGGACGACAAGGTCTCGGAGATCGACGACAAGAAGGGCAAGAAGTACGACAAGGTCCGCGACGACATCAAGAAGAAGGAGGAGGACACCGACAAGGACGTCGACAAGCGGACCGAGGACGACAACAAGAAGATCGACGACGAGCAGACCAACGCCGAGATGGAGGCGGAGAAGAAGCAGGAGGACGGCAAGGACGACGCCGACAACTGGCTCGAAGAGGCCATCGAGAAGCTGAAGGAGTTCTTCGAGGAGCTCAAGAACGCCATCAAGGCCGTCTTCGAGAAGGCCCGCCAGAACGTCACCGACCTCATCGACCAGTTCAAGCAGCAGGTCTTCAAGCTCATCGACGACGCCCGCAACTGGGTCATCGACCAGATCAACACCTTCGCGGACGTCCTGATCGCTCTCGGCGACGAGCTCCTCGCCGACTACCCGGCGATGCGCGACAAGTGGCGCGACACCATCGACGGTGCGCGCGACTGGGCCGTGCAGAAGGTCAACGAGTTCGCCGACGCGCTCAAGGAAGTCGCCGGAAAGCTCCTCGACGATCTGTGCGGCGCGCTCCAGGCGGGCCTCGACCTACTGGAAGGCGGCCTGCTGGCAGCGGTCGACATCGCGGAGACGGTCACGGTCGGCGCGCTGGAGTTCGGTGCCGCCGCGGTGGCCGCGCTCGGCGAGTGGGCGGCCATCTTCAACGACATCGTCTCCGACCCGGGCGACTGGATCAGCAAGGCCGGCGCCGCCGCGGAGACGGGCGCCAAGGAGCACCTCTTCGAGGAGACCAAGGCTGCCGTCAAGGCCTGGTTCGACCAGAAGGTCCAGGAGATCATCGGCATCCCGATGGAGGACTTCCAGGAGCTGATCTCCGGCGGGGTCACCGTCGAGCAGATGGCACAGATGGCCTGGGACGAGGCAGTGCCCCAACTCCCGGTCATCATCGGCGTGCTGGTCGTGGAAAAGGTCGTCGCCAAGCTCATCCCCGGCGCGGGCTGGGTCGCGGCCATCATCGACGCCCTCCAGATCGCCTGGGGCGCCCTCAGCGAAATCCTCGCCGCTTTCGGCCTGTTCATGGACTTCCTGAAGTCGGTCAAGAGCGGCAACGGAGCCCTCCCCTTCGCCAAGGCGGTCGCGGCCGGAGTCGTCGCGCTCCTTGAGCTGATCTACGAGTTCCTCATCGAGGGCGTCAGCCGCTTCCTGGGCAAGGTGGCCGAACGGCTCGGCGACATGCTCAAGGGCCTGCGCAGGAAGAAGAACAAGCCGGGTGAGTCCGACGCCCCGTCCCCGCCGGACGCCCCCACCAAGCCCAAGGACGAAAGCCCGGCCCAGACAGACGACCGCACCCCGACGCCGGACCGCCCGGCGGACCGCACGGACGACAGGCCGACCGACCGCCCGTCGACGCCGCGCAAGCCGTCCCGGGACGAGACCTCCCGCCCGCCGTCGAGGCCCCGCCCCGGAAAGCGCTCCACGCCGGAGAAGAAGCGACGCCCTGCCCACACCACCCGCCCGAAGAAGCGCCGCGACGACGACGAACGCCGCGACGAGGGCCGAGAGGTGAATGCCGCCCGCAAGCGGATGCGGGACGCGGAACGGCGGATGAAGGGCGATGACAGTCGCGACCGCCGCGAAACCCCGACCCGCCGCGGCCCGGCCCGCGACCCCCTGCGCCCCGACCGCCGCCGCGACGCGAACGACCGCGATCGTGACCGCGGCCTCAAGGACACACGTCCGGACGACCGCCGGCGGGACGACGGCCGCCCCGGCAACGACCGCCGTGACGACGACAGGCGCCGCGACACCGGCAAGGACCGCCCCCGCCGCCGCCCGGGCCGCCGTGCCCGCCAGACCATCAAGTCGGCCGTCAACCGCGCTCGCCGCGCCACCGGCAAGCTTTTCGGCAAGGCACGCCGCAAGCTCGGCAACCGCCTGAACGACAGGCTTCGCAAGGTGCGAGAGCAGCGGCGCCTGAGGAACGACCGGGACCGGTCACGCGATCGCCACAGGGACCGCATGCGGGACCGCGACAAGCAGGCGTGGCAGCAGGGGAAGAAGGACTACGAGCTGCCTTCCGTCCGCTTCCGTGCTGTGGACGGGGCCATGCACACGCTGCTCTTCGACGGCAAGGGCAAGAGCGGCGACCTGGCCATGCGGAGCACCCTGGCCGCGATCACGTCGTACATCAGCGACTGGGAACGGGAGAACAACACGCGCCCGATCGCGCAACAGCAGCAGCTGCGGGCTGACCAGGAGAAAGCCCGGAAGCAGGCGGAAGCGTTGCGCGAGAGCGCGGAGAGGGCCCAGGGCCGTCTCCCGGACCGCGAGACCAGCAACAGCGGGTACACCCGGCGCACAAGACGGCAGACGTACGGAGAACCGATCTTCCAGGGTGGCGGGCAGGCCGGTATCGAGGCGCAACTGACCGCTCTCAGGGCACTGATGGAGCAACTGGCGACCGCCTTGGAGCAGCGTTCACGAGGCGGGGACGAGCCGCCGCTGCCGGACACCACTCTGCCGGTGTTCTCCGACGGCGACACCGCGAAGTCTTTCAAGGCGCATTACATCCAGAACAAAACACCGGTCGGCACGGAAGCCAACCATCGCCCGGAAGCATGGCCTTTGGGCTGGGACCGGGCTGTCGCGGAGGGCATCACCGCGAGAGGCGACTGGGTGCGCATGCACATGCTCACCGCAGTCCTGGGCGGTCATGCCTCGACGTCGAACCTGGCGCCGGCCCTCCGGGCGGACAACATCGACGCCAGAGAGAAGGCCGAACATCCCGCCGCGCGCGCGATCGGAAAGAAGTCCGGGTGGGCCGGTCAACTCGAGAGAATGGTCTGGTACGACGTCAACATCACCATGCGGAGCAACTATCCGGGATATCCCAGTGCCGTAGACATGCATTGGGGAACCTACGAGTACCCCAATGGGCACTGGCAGCGGAGGAGCCGGCCGGGCGGGTCCTGGACCACGGGTAAATTCGACCCGCCTCCGTGGCAAGCAACCGGAAACACGCCACTCTCGGTCAACCTGAACCAGGCCACGTACAAGGAAATAATCGCGATATCAAAGCTGAATACTGCCACTGCCAAAAGAGTTGTCAACCTCCGGGATGCTCAGCCGGGCAAGAAGATCTCGGGAATGGCTGACCTCAAAACCAAACTGGAGGACCAGGCGAAAAGCGCTCCCGCGCTGGCTGCGGCGAAGAGGATAATTGCGGTCCTGGAGGAGGCCGAAAAGGCCAAGAGGCTGTACTTCAGGTAGGTCATGGGAGAGGGCATGGAACTCGAGGAACCGACAGCGTACGAAGAGGGCTGGCTCAAGGTCCTCGACGAGTTGCGCGACAGCCCGGCTGTCGAAGTGCTGAGCGAGGTGCGGGACGACATCGACCTGACGGCGGAGGGCACGGCCTTCGACGACCTCGCCGAGTGGGAGGGCATCGAAATCGGTGCTGAACTCCGTAGCGCCTACATTCGCTTTTCGCAGCTGGGTAGTCAATGGCGGACCATCGACCCCTACCCGTACCTGACGGGTGAGTTCCGTCTCACTCCCTTGCCTTTGGCGGTGCACGAGGACGCGCCGGAGTTCACGTCGTCCCTCTACTCCGACGAACAGCGCGAACTTGCCACCGGGTTCCGTGTGATCGATGCCAGCCCGTTTACCGGAACGGGTTCCTTCGTCGCCTTGCGGCTACAGCCCGAAGTGGAGAGTCCCGAGGTCTGGTTCTCCGATCACCGGACGAACACGCTGTGGCGGATGGACCTCGACTACCCCGCATACATGGACACCTTGCGGTTGACCAAGGGTGTTTTCGACTGGCAGCACCTCTTCACGGAGGCGCCGCTGAACGACGAGGAATTCGCCGGTACGGCTGCGGACCTTCGCGCCATGCTGGAACTGCTTCCGGAACTGTTTCCCGACCACGACTACACAGACCTTCAGGCACGCCTCCGGGAGCGCATGTGACCCGCTACGCCGACATCCCCAAACCCATCCGCTCCGGCATCGTCGTCGTCAACCCCGACACCGGCACCCCGCAGCGCATCATCGTGCTGCAGTTCAACCCGGACACCCTCGAACGCAGCGTCAGCCCCCAGTCGGCCGGTGACAGTGGCGACGCCGGAGGCGGCGGCACCGGCAGCGGGGACCGGAACGAGGCGCTGCGGCTCAAGGGCCCCGCGCAGGAGACCTGGAAGTTCACCGCCGAGATCGACGCGACCGACCAGTTCGAGATCGCCGCGCCCGACGGGATCCACCCCCAGCTGGCGACCCTGGAAATGCTGGTGCAGCCCACCACCGCGCAACTGCGCGCCGCGAGCAGGCTGTCGCAGAAGGGCGCCATCGAAATCAGCCCGATCGAGATGCCGCTGACGCTGTTCACCTGGGGGAGCAAGCGGGTCATGCCGGTGCGGTTGACGGAGTTGTCCGTGAACGAGTCCGCCTTCGACGTGCATCTCAATCCCATCCGCGCCTCGCTCAGCATCGGGATGAAGATCCTCACCGTCAGCGATCTGCCGGCCGGGCATCGCGGTGCCGATCTCTACCTCGCGCACCTCGCCCAGAAGGAGCGGCTGGCCGCCTCCGCCCGGGGCGGCAGCCTCGGCACGCTGGGGCTCGGCGGCGGCATCGGGGCAGCGGCGAGCGCATCGATCAGGAGGAGCTGAGCCACACCATGGCCGACATCGAACCGTACGAGAGCGCACTGGACGCCATCCCCGGAGCTCATCCGTATCCCCGCACCAGCAGGTACCACGACGCCGAGATCGGGATCCACCGCCGTGTCGACGGGAGTGAAGTCCGGTACACCAAACGCCGGTTGCTGCCGCCCCTCGAGGACGACGGCCACCAGGAGACCCATCCCCACGTCGTCGGTGCCGGGGAGCGGCCCGACCTGCTCGCCCAGCGCTACTTCGGCGACCCCGGCCAGTGGTGGCAGATCGCCGACGCCAACCCCGCACTCGATCCACGCGAGTTGACCGACGAGGCCGGGCGGATCATCGGCATACCGATCGCCGGCGGCTTCCCGCGGGGGGACCGGCGTGTTTGACCTGCCGGTGGGGCAGGGCCCCGTCCACATCACCCTCCTCATGGGGCCCAAGCTCGCCCGTCCCGTGCCCGCCGAGGTCACCGAGGCCCTGCTCTCCGCGCAGATCACCGCCACCGCGGGCGAGCGCAGCGGTTTCCAGCTCGCCTTCGACCTCACCAAGAACGGGATCATCAGCCGCAGGCTGCTGCCCGAGGGGTTCTTCGATCCGAAGACCCGCCTGATCGTGACCGTCAATGTGCGCGGCACGCCCGCCGTGCTCTTCGACGGGCTGGTCGTGCGTCAGGAAGTCGGCGCCAGCAACCGGCCCGGCCACTCCACCCTCACCGTCACCGGCGAGGACCTCACCCTGCTGATGGACCTGGAGGAGCGCACCGCCCGCTACCCCAACCTGCCGCCCTCCGAGCGGGCCCTCGCCATCCTGCGCCGCTACTCCGACTACGGCATCCGGCCCGACGTCTACACCGAGAAGGTCGCCCAGCCCCCGCACCAGGACCTGCGCGTGCACTACCAGACCGGCACCGACCTCCAGTACGTCACCGAGCTGGCCCGCGCCAACGGCTACACCTTCTACCTGGAGCCCGGACCCAACCCGGGCCAGTCCGCCGCCCGTTGGGGACCGGAGGTCCGGCTCGGCATCCGCCAGCACGCCCTCAACGTCAACATGGACGCCCAGTCCACCGTCGACCAGATGACGTTCGCCTACGACGGGACCGCGCGGGAAGAGCCGCAGGCACGCTGGCAGGACCCCGGCACCCGGCAGTCCACCCTGCTGCCGCAACCGCCGATCAGCCCGCTGCGGCCGCCCCTCGGCAGGCGCCCCACCCCGGCCCTGAAGCGCAAGACGCTGACCGGTACAGCCAAGCAGCAGCGCGAGCAGGCCGAGGCCGAACTGCTCGCCCGCGCGGCCGTCTCCGCCGACGTCGTCTCCGGTTCCGGCTCCCTCGACGTCAACCGGCACGGCTACATCCTCCAGCCGCGCCAGCTCGTCGGCGTACGGGGCGCCGGACGCGCCTACGACGGCGACTACTACGTCAAGTCCGTGACGCACAACCTGCGGCCGGGCTCGTTCCAGCAGAACTTCACCCTCTCCAGGGAGGGGCTCGAAGCCCGCAGCGACTACGTCCGGCCGTAAGCGCGCACCACCCACGACCACCCCCACCCACGACCACCACCAACCAGGAGCACCTCCACCATGGCGGCACCCAGCAATCGCTACCTCGGCAAATTCCGCGGCCGGGTCGTCGACGACAACGACCCGCTGCGCATCGGCCGCGTCACCGTCGAGGTCCCGGACGTGCTCGGTGACGAGCCGTCGACCTGGGCGCTGCCCTGCCTGCCGTTCACCGGACCGCAGTCCGGGCAGTTCGTGGTGCCGCCGCCCGGCGCGGGCGTGTGGGTGGAGTTCGAGCAGGGGGATCCCAGCTTCCCGGTGTGGACGGGGTGCTGGTACGGCGCCGCCGAGGAGCTGCCGCCCGACGCGCGCCGCGAGCTCCAGGCGAACTCCCCGAACAAGCCGGTCGTCGTGCAGACACCGCAGGCGCACAAGCTCGTCATGAACGACACGCCCGGCGCCGAGCAGGGGATCCTCCTGCAGGCCCAGGGCGGCGCCTACATCCGCATCACTGAAGGGGCCGTGGTCATCGCGACCGGCGCGGGTGCCGAAGTCGTACTGCGCGGACGCGAAGTGACGATCAACGAGGGCCAGTTGACCGTGCTCTCGAAGCGATAGACGACGGGGGATCCAGCAAGTGACAGGAACGGCAAGAAGACTTCTCGACGCCGGCACGGTGCTCGGCTGCCCGCACGGCGGGCGCGTCACCGCGGCCACCCCGCCCTCGGGCGGCGTACGCGTCGCGGGTGCCGCCGTCGCCACGGCCGCGCACCACTACGTGGTCACCGGCTGCCCGCACACCGTGGACCGGGTGCCCTCGCCGTGCGTCACGGTCCGCTGGACCGCCGACGGCACCGGCATCACGGTCGACGGCGCGCCCGTGCTGCTCGATACCTCCGCGGCCCAGTGCTTCAGCGCGGCCTTCGTCCCGCAGGGGCCGCCCGTCGTCCAGGCCGCGCAGCGAAAGGTCACCGTCCGATGAACCCCACCAGCCGGGGCGCCAGGCCCCGCTCCGACCTCGCGTTCCCCTTCCGCGCCGACCGCCGCGGCCGCACCGCGCACGCCACCCACGGCGAGCACGTCCACGACCTGATCGAGCAGTTGCTGTTCACCAGCCCCGGCGAGCGCGTGATGCGCCCCGACTTCGGCTGCGGACTGCTGGACCTGGTGTTCGCCCCGAACAGCCCCGAGCTGATCAGCACGCTCGAACTGTCGGTGCAGGCCGCGCTGCAGCGCTGGCTCGGCGACCTCATCGAGGTGAGCGCCCTCGACATCGTCAGCGAGGACCACTCCGTCCGCGTGTACCTGTCGTACGCGGTCCGGGCCACCGGCACCCAGCGCGACGACGTCTTCGAAGGGAGGGCCGCCGCATGACGACCGGCACCACAGCGTCCCGCCGCGGCAAGGTGAGGGCCGCCCAGCTCAATGGCGTCGACACCGTCGAAACGGGCGACGACGGCCTGCTGCTCACCGTCACCTTCCTCGGCAAGGCCCCGCACGGCCTCGGCCCCGAGAACGTCCGCATCGACGGCGGCCGCCGCGTCACCGGCATCACCGCCGTCGACGTCAGCGTCGAACGCGAGGAGGACCCGGAGCTCGACGACCGGCTCTACGTCACCCTCGACAAGGCCGGCGACACCTCCCGCTACCGGCTCTCCCTCGTCGAGACCGACCCGTACGGACGGCCCGGCACCGAGCCGTACCGCGGCTTCGACCAGCGCTACCACAGCGCCACGTTCTCCTTCCGGCCCGACTGCCCCACCCCCTTCGACTGCAAGGACGAGGACGGGCCGCAGACGGACTTTCCCGCCGCGCCCGTCATCGACTACACGGCCCGCGACTACGAGACCATCCGCAAGCTGCTCCTGGACCGGCTCGCGCTCACCACCCCCGACTGGGCCGAGCGCAACCCGGCCGACCTGGGCATGACCCTCGTCGAACTCCTCGCCCACACCGGCGACCAGATCAGCTACCACCAGGACGCGGTAGCCACCGAGGCCTACCTCGACACCGCCCGCCGCCGGGTCTCCGTACGCCGCCATGCGAAGCTCATCGACTACGCGATGCACGACGGCTGCAATGCCCGCGCGTACGTCACCGTCCAGACCGCACAAGACCAGACTCTCGCCCCGGGCACGTTCCGCTTCGCCTCCGTCGACGTACGCAGCCTCGACCCGCACGACCGCCCCGAACCGGGCACGGTGATCGACGAGGCCGACCTCGGCGACCTCGACGAACGCGGGTCGGTGGAGGTCTTCGAACCGGTCGTCGCCACCGACCCGCTGGAGCTGCGCGTCGCGCACAACGCGATCCGGCTGTGGACCTGGGGCGGCGAGGTGTGCACCCTCCCGCGGGGCGCCACCGCCGCCACCCTGCGGGACGCGTGGGTGGACGCGGAGACCTGCCGCGAGCGCCGGCTCTCCCTGAGGCCGGGCGACGTGCTCGTCCTGGAGGAGGTGAGGGGCCCGCGCACCGGCACTCCCGGCGACGCCGACCCCGCCCACCGCCAGGCCGTCCGGATCATCTCCGTCACACCCGGCCTCGACCGGATCGAGGACCAGCCGGTCCTGGAGGTCACCTGGGCCGCCGAGGACGCGCTGCGCTTCCCGCTCTGTCTCACCACGCGCGGCGGACGCGACTGCCTTCCCGTCGAGGACGTCACACTGGCCCGCGGCAACGTCGTCCTCGCCGACCACGGCCGGACGCCGACCGGCCTCCCCGAGACCGTCACGGTGCCTCCCGTGCCCGCCGTGACCGCCGCCTGCGATCCCCCCGCCTTCGGCTGCCACGACCGCGACGAGGGCAACGCACCCGCGCGGCTGGTCAACGCCCTGACGGACAAGGCCCGGTCGGGCCGGGCACTCGTTCCCGGAGACATCCGCGAACTCTTCGACGTCGTCGGCGAGGCCGCGACCAACCGAGCCGGCCTCGGCCTGGAAAGCGCCGGTCAGCGGCACGAACAGGTCGTGCCCGGCACCGCGTACGCCCAGGCCGCCGCGCTGCGCACCCTGCTCGCCCAGTCGGTCTACCCCGGCATCGCGCCCCGCTTCCGCCCGGTTCTCGGCCGTACGCCCGTCACCCAGGCGGTGCCCTTCCCCGACCCCGGCACCGTCGCCGCCGGGCAGGCCGAGCGGATCGCGGCGATTCCGGGACGGGTGCGGCAGCGGCTCGTCGAGCTGTGGCGCAGCGCCCGCGACCGGGACGGTCTCGGTGACGAGGAGATCGCCGAACTCGCCGTGATCTACGGCCTGAACGTGCTGGAGCGGTTCGAACTGCGCCGCCACCCGGTCCGCGCCCTGCGCGAACTGCTGTACCGCAGCGATCAGTTGCTCGACAGCAAGCTGCGCCGCGTCGAGGTGCTCGCCGCCCGGGCCCGCGCCGGCACGGTCCTCGACGGACACATCGCCTGGGAGATCGCGCACAGCTGGGGCCCGGTATACGCCGGCGGACTGCACCCCGAGGAGACGGTGCTGCGCGGTTCGGCGACCGCAGCCCTCGCCCAGGACCCGCGCCGGGCGCTGCCCGCCGTACGCCCGCACGGCGAGGACGAGACCTGGGTGCCGCGCCGCGACCTGCTCGACAGCGGTCCGCGCGAGCGGCACTTCGTGGGCGAACTGGAGGACGACGGGCGCCTCGCCCTGCGCTTCGGCGACGGCCGGCACGGAGCGAAGCCCACGCCCGGATCCCGCCTGGCCCTGCGCTACCGCCTCGGCGGCGGGACCGCCGGCAACGTCGGCGCCGAGGCCATCAACCACCTGGTCGTGCAGGGCGACTGCGACGCGCCCGTCGCCGTCGTGCGCAACCCGCTGCCCGCCACCGGCGGCGCCCAGCCCGAACCCGTCGAGCAGGTACGCCAGCTGGCCCCGCTCGACCTGCGCCGCACCCGGCTGCGCGCGGTCACCGCCGAGGACTACGCCGCACTCGCCACCGCCCTGCCCGGCGTGCAGCGGGCGGCGGCCGAGATCCGCTGGACCGGCAGCGTCCAGGAGGCACACATCGCGATCGACGCGTACGGCACCGCCGCCCCGTCGCAGAGCCTGCTCGACTCGGTCGCCCAGGCCCTGGAGACGTACCGGCGCATCGGCCACGACCTCGTCGTGGGCCCGGCCCGCCCGGTGCCGCTCGACATCGCGCTGGCCGTGTGCGCCAGGCCGGGGCACCAGCACGGGCAGATCCTGGCCGAGCTGTACCGCGTGCTCGGCAGCGGGCGCCTGCCCGGCGGACGGCTCGGCTTCTTCCACCCCGACGCGCTCACCTTCGGCGAACCGGTCCGGCTCAGCCGCCTGGTCGCCGTCGCCGCGGCCGTGCCCGGAGTGGAGGGCGTCGAGGTCACCCGGCTGCGCCGGCTGTACGGACCGGACCGAGGAGAGAGGGAGGACGGCGTGCTGCGGCTCGGCCCGCTGGAGATCGCCACCTGTGACTACGACCCGGACCGGCCGGAGAACGGCCTGCTGGCGATATCCCTGGGAGGTGCCCGATGACGGACCCGCACCCGGTCACCGCGACCGACGACTGCGGCTGCGGCGGCGCCTGCCGCGGCGGCCACGACGAGCGCCTCGCGCCGGCGCCGCCGCACAACCCGCCCGGCCGCACCGCGCTCGAGTACCGCGTCGGCGAGTACGGCTCCTTCCTGGCCGCCCTGCTCGACCGGCTCGCCTCGCCCGCCTACCCGGCGCTGAACCGCCTCACCGTTCGCACGCCGGACGATCCGGCGATCGGCCTGCTCGACGCCACCGCCGTCCTCGGCGACCTGCTCACCTTCCACTCCGAGCGGATCGCCGACGAGGCCTACATCCGCACCGCCGACGAGCACCGCTCCCTGGTGCTGCTCGGCCGGCTCGTAGGGCACCGCCCGCGTCCCGGCGTCGCCGCCGCCACGCACCTGGCGTACACCCTCGAACGCGACCCGCGCGCCGAGGCCCAGAACGTGCTGATCCCGCGCGGCGCGCGCAGCCACAGCGTCCCCGCGTCCGCCGACGAGGCGTCGCTGACCTTCGAGACCGCCCGGGACCTGACGGCCCGCTGGGACTTCAACGAGCTCAAGGTTCGCCGCCGCCGTCCCTCGCTCCTCACCCCGCAGGACCTCGAGAAGCGCTCCGAGCTCTTCGTCGCGGGCACCGCGCTCTCCCTCCGGGCCGGCGACCGGTTGCTGTTCGTCTTCGGGGAAGGAGCGGGCGGCGAGCGCAAGCTGCTGCCGGTGGCGAAGACGCGCGTCGACCGGGACGACGACATCACGGCGATCTCCCTGCCGAAGTCGGCGCCGGCGACCCTGAAGGAGCTCGTCGACGAGGTACGGCGCTGGACGGCTCCGCCGCAGCCGGGGGAGCCGGGGGAGGAGCCGCCCACCCCGGAGGTGCCCAACCCGCGGCCGGTCAGCCGGCTGATCGAGGACTTCGAGGACCAGGTCCTCGAACCGCTCCGTGACGACCTCGACGAGGTCAAGACGCCCGAGCGGCTCGCGGTCCGACTTGCCGAGCCTCTCGCCCGCCTCGGTGAGGCGCAGGTGCTGGCTACTCCGTATGAGGATGTGGCGGCATGGTTCGAGCAGCTTGAAGCGGTGCTTGCCGAACTTGCCGAGCGGGCGCTGGAGTTGGCGCCCGCGCAGGCGGACGACGTGGCTGCGTCTACGGGTGGTCGGCCGTCCGCTGCGCCGTCGGGGCTGGTCGCGCCCACGCCGCGGAGCCGCATATCGACAGGGCCCGCGCCCCTTGAGGGCGACTCGCGCGCCGCTGCTCTAAATGCCCTGGGCGCAGTACTACCCGCCCTGCGCGCCACGGCCCCCGCCCCCCGGGGTGCCACCGGTCGGCAGCTCCCGGGCACCGACACCGCACGCCTCCTCTCCGCCCTCAACCCCGGCCTCGGCAGCCTCTACCCCGCCTGGCGCACGGCCGCCGCCCCCGGCACCCCGCAGCTCCTGCGCGAACTGCTCGCCCTGCGCGTCACCGCGGCCCCGTTCGGTGCCACGGCCCCGCTGAAGCCGGTCCAGGACGACCGCGGCCGGGTCATCCGCACCGCCGACTGGCCGCTGACCGGCGCGGTGCTGGCGACCATGCGGGTCGTGTTCGACACCGCGGGCAGGAGCCCGGTGCGGGCCGAGTTCCAGTACGTCGAGGGCAGCAGCTCCGACCAGCGCGCGGAGAACCTGCCCGTCACCCAGCCGGTCACCTTCACGCTCGGCCCCGGCCAGGTCGAGCTGTCCGTGCGCTCCGGCCAGGACCGTGACCTCAGCTGGCTCAACCGGCGGCCCGCCGACTCCCAGGAGCCCGGCGTCACGGCCCGCCTCCACTCGGGCCTGCCCGAGCGCACGCTCTTCGTGTCCCGGCCCGACGACGAGGGCCTGGTCCATGTCGGCGTCCACAACGGCACCTCCGAGCAGATCGCCCTGCGACCGGGCGCCAGTGAGCAGTTCACGCACGGCGATCACGAGGTCAGCCTCACCTACACGGTGGGCAGCGCCGAGCCCGGTGTCGCGGTCGTCATCGCCAGCAAGCCGGAGCCCGTCAACCGCCGCACGCTCCAGCTGGACACCGTGCACGAGGGCATCACCGTCGGCAGCTGGGTGGCGATCCAGCGGCCCGCCAAGGGAGCCGAGGGTGCGGTGCCCGGTGATCCGAAGCTGAAGTTCGTCACCACGCAGGTGGTGTCGGCGCGCACGGCCGCGTACACCAACTACGGCATCACCGGCCGGGGCACCGAACTCACCCTCGCCGATCCCTGGCTGGACGAGTTCGACGTCCTGTTGTCGCACATCCGCGACACCACCGTGCACGCCGCGGGCGAATCCCTGCGCCTCGCCGACGAACCCCTCGGCGAGGACGTGCACGGCAACGAGATCGAACTCGCCGAGCTGTACGAGGGGCTGCGGCCCGGCCGCACCCTCGTCGTGGCGGGCGAACGCAGTGACATCCCGGGAACGGCCGGGGTGCGCGCCACCGAGGTGGTCACGATCGTGGCCGCCGACCCGGTGGTCGACCCTCGACTCCCCGGTGACCATGTCCACACCCGGCTCACCCTCACCGCGGACCTCGCCCACCGCTACCGCCGCGAGAGCGTCCGCATCCTCGGCAACGTCGTAGAGGCCACGCACGGCGAGAGCCGCGAGGAGGCCATCGGCAGCGGCGACTCGGACCGCGTCAACCAGACCTTCGCGCTCTGGCAGTCCCCGCTGACCTGGCTCGCCGACGACAACCCCCTCGGTGCCACCCCCGTACTGGAGATCCGGATCGACGGCGTGCTGTGGCACGAGGTCGACAGCCTCGCCGGACGCGGCCCGGCCGAGCGGGTCTACATCACCGGCGCCACGGCCGACGGCCGGACGACCGTGACCTTCGGCGACGGTGTGCACGGCGCCCGGCTGCCCTCCGGCCACGAGAACGTCCGCGCCCGTTACCGCTTCGGCACCGGCAAGGCGGCCAACGTCCCGGCGGACCGTGTCACCCAGCCCCTCACCCGGCCGCTGGGCGTCACCGCGGTCACCAACCCGCGCCCGGTCACCGGCGGTGCCGACGCCGACGGCCCCGGTCTGACCCGCCGTACGGTCCCACTGGCCGTCTCGGCCCTGGACCGGCTGGTGTCCGAGTCCGACTACGAGGACTTCGCCCGCTCCCGCGCCGGCATCGGCCGGGCCTGCGCACGCGAACTCTTCGACGGGCGACGACGCGTGCTGCACGTGACCGTGGCGGGCACGGACGACGTTCCCATCGCCCCCGACTCGGAGACCCTGCGCGCCCTGCGCGGCGCCCTGACCGAGTACGGCGACGCGAACCTCCCGGTCCGCGTGGACGGCCGGGAACCGGTCCTGCTGCTGATCGCCGCCCAGGTGAAGGTGGCCCCCGACCACGCCTGGCAGAACGTCGAACCGCGACTGCGGCAGGCCCTGCTGAACCGGCTCGGCTTCGAGGGCCGGGAGCTGGGGCGGCCCGCCCGCCTCTCCGAGGTCCTGGCCACCGCCCACACCGTGCCCGGCGTCGACTACGTGGACGTCGACGTCTTCACCGGCGTGCCCGCCTCCGCCACCCCCGAGGAGCTCACCGAGCTGCTCACCCGGCCAGGGCCGCCCAAGACGTCCGTCCCGGCGCACCCGGCGACGTACGACGAGAAGATCCACACGGTCCGCGCCGAGAACGGCGAGACGCTGTCGGAGATCTGCGCCCGGTACGGCGTCCCGCTCGCCGAACTGCTGCGCCTCAACCCCGACATCACCGACACCCGGCGCCTCGCCAAGGGCCGGTCGGTGTACGTCTTCCGCGGCATCCGCCCGGCCCAGCTGGCGCTGCTGTCGCCCCGGGCCGCGGACACCCTGATTCTGACGGAGGTCAAGTGATGTCCCCGGATCCCCAGTTGGAGACGCCGGCCCCGGTGGTGCCCAGGGAGCCGGACGGGCTCGCCGACCTGCTGCCCCGCTGGCACCGGCTGCGCGACGCCGAGGAGGGCGAGCCGCTGCGCGCACTGCTCGCCGTGATCGCCGAGCAGATCGACCGCGTCCGTGACGGCGTCCAGCAGGGCTACGAGGACCTGTTCGTGGAGACGGCGGCCCCCTGGGTGCTGCCCTACCTCGGCGACCTCGTCGGCTACCGCACCCTGCCCGGCTACGAACGCGTCCTCACCACCGGCCTGCACGACGGCGGCCGGGCCGCCCTCGCCGAGGCCGTCGCCCCGCGCCGGGACGTGGCCGCCACGGTCGCCGGCCGCCGCCGCAAGGGCACCCTGCACCTGCTGGAGGAACTGTCCGAGCAGGTGGCGAACTGGCCCGCCCGGGCCGTCGAACTGTCCCGGCAGGTGGCCCACACCCAGCCGGTGAAGCTGTACGGCACCGGCACGCACCGGGGCGAGCGCGGCCGGCTCACCGATCTGCGCGACGGTGCCGAACTCGCCCTCGGCGGCGGCCCTTTCGCCAACTCGGCCCGTACGGTCGACGTCCGCCGCGCCGAGTCACGGCACCGGCAGGGCGGCTGGACCCCGGCCGGCGTCGCCCTGTTCGTGTGGCGGCTGAAGGCGTACGCGCTCACCCGGTCCCCGGCCTACTGCATCGACCGGGCCCGCAACCTCTACACCTTCTCGATCCTCGGCAACGACACCCCGCTGGTCACCAAGCCGTTCCCGGAGCCCTCGCCGACGCTCCCCCACTCTCGGCTTCGCTCGAGCGGGGGGACCCCCACCGCCACCGTCGACAACGTGCCGGCGTTCGTCACCCGCCGTCTCCTGCACGACCGGCTGCTCGACTACTACGGCCCCGGCAAGAGCTTCGTCATCCGGCGCGACGGCGAGGACAACCCCGTACCGCCCTCGGACATCGTGGTCGCCGACCTGTCGGACTGGCGCTACCGGCCCAAGCGCGGGCAGGTGGCCGTCGACCCCGAGCTGGGCAGGATCGCGTTCGGTTCGCGGTCCGCGCCCCGGCAGGGCGTGTGGGTGGACTACCACTACGCGTTCGCGGCCGACATGGGTGGCGGAGAGTACGAGCGTGACCGGGAGCCGCGCCCGGACGCGGCGTTCTACCGGGTCGGACCCGGTCAACCCCACCGGCAGATCATGGACGCCTACCGGGCCTGGCAGCACGACCGCCGGGCCGGCCGCACCGGACCCGACGGCATCATCGAGATCACCCACAGCGGCGCCTACCAGGAGCAGCTCGACTTCGACCTCGACCCGGGCGACCGCCTCGAACTGCGGGCGGCGCAGGGCACGCGCCCGGTCATCCGCCTGCTCGACTGGTACAGCAACCGCCCCGACGCCCTCAACATCCGCGCGGTGTCAGACGACTGCGCCCCGCACGAGCGGCCACGCGTCGTCCTCGACGGGCTGCTGGTCGCCGGACGCGGCATCAACGTGACCGGCGCGATGGGCGCCGTCGTCGTACGGCACAGCACGCTCGTGCCCGGCTGGTCGCTGGAGCCCGAATGCGATCCGCACTCGCCCGAGGAGCCGAGCATCGTCCTGGACCACACCACCGGGTGTCTCCAGATCGAGCACAGCATCCTCGGCACCATCGAGGTCATGGGCGACGAGGTGGGCGAGGACCCCCTCGACATCCACATCCGGGACAGCGTCCTCGACGCCACCGCCGACGGCCGCGAGGCCCTGTCCGCCCCGGACTGCCGCCACGCCCACGCCGTGCTGCACCTGCACCGCACCACCGTCTACGGCGAGATCCGCACGCACGCGGTGCGGATCGCCGAGAACAGCGTCTTCACGGGCCGGCTCCACGTGGCCCGGCGCGGCATCGGCTGCCTGCGCTACTCCTCCGTCCCCACCGGCTCCCGCACCCCGCGCCGCCACCGCTGCGCGGACACCAAGCCGTTGTTCACCTCCCAGCGCTACGGCACGCCCTGGTACGGCCTGCTCGCCGACCGAGGTCCGGAGGAGATCCGGCGTGGCGCGGACGACGGCGCCGAGATGGGCGCCTTCCACGACCTGTACCGGCCGCAGCGCGAGGACGGCCTCAGGGCCCGGCTCGCCGAGTACACCCCGGCCGGTACCGACGCCGGGATCTTCTTCGTGACGTGAGCCGCACCGCCACCGACTTCGTGAACCCGCACTTCTGAACCAGGGGGGACACCCTTCATGCACGCAGACCTCTCCCGCTCCACGTTCCGGCCGGAGCGGCACTACTCCGCGGTCGTCGCCCAGCAGGGCCGCGTCCAGCTCGACGCGGACCTCAACGAGCAGACCGCGATCCAGCTCCACCAGGCCCGCAGCCTCGCCGCCGACCTGATCGGCCCGCACGGCGGGCCGCGCGAGGCCGCAGGTTTCCGCATCGAGTACGTGGGCGGCAAGCACGAGATCGACACGCTCCTCATCCACGGCGGCCGCTACTACGTCGACGGCATCCTGTGCGACGCCGACCGCCCGGCGGCCGGGGTGCCCGTCACCGACGAGGAGAGCGAGGAGTCCGCACCGCAGCCGCCGGCGCACTGGACCTACTGGGACCAGCCCGACGGCTTTCGCGACCCGGAGAAGCCCGGAGACCGGCTGCCCTCGCCCGCCCAGACGCCGTTCCTCGTCTACCTGAACGTGTGGGAGCGCACGGTCGGCGCCGCCGAGGACCCGGCGCTGCGCGAGGTCGCCCTCGGCGCGGCCATGCCCGACACCGCCGCCCGCGTCAAGGTCGTCTGGCAGGTGCTGGCCCTGTCCCTCACCCAGTTGGAGATCGAGGAGGGCGACCCGTCCAAGGAGGTCGTCCGCGCCGGCTTCACCCGCTGGGCGCAGCGGCAGTCGGCCCCTTCGGCCCGGCTCGCCGCCCGCAGCGAGCGGCCCGACCACGCCGACGAGGACCCCTGCCTGGTCAAGCCGGGCGCCCGCTACCGCGGACCGGAGAACCAGCTGTACCGGGTGGAGGTGCACGAGGGCGGCGAGGCGAAGGACGCCACCTTCAAGTGGTCCCGCGAGAACGGCTCGGTCGTCTTCCCCGTCGACGAACTCGACGGCACCTGGGTGCAGTTGGCCTCACTCGGCCACGACGACAAGCTGGACCTCGACGTCGGCGACCACGTGGAGTTCGTCGACACCGCCTACGCCTCCCGCCTGGAGCCCCTGCCGCTGCTGCGCGTCGAGGAACTGGACCTGTCCGGCCGCCGCGTCCGCCTGTCCGCCGAACCGGACCCGGGCGTCGGACGGCTGGCGCACCTGAACCCGTACCTGCGCCGCTGGGACCACCACGGCGGCCCGAAGCGCAAGGGCCGCAGTACCGACCTGCGCGGCGGCGCGATCCCCGTCACGGAGGGGGAGTGGCTGCCCCTGGAGGACGGTGTCGAGGTGTACTTCGCCAAGGGCGGCGGCTACCGCACCGGCGACCACTGGATCGTGCCCGCCCGCACCGCCACCGGCGGTGTCGAGTGGCCGGTCGACCCGGCCCGCCGCCCCCTGCTCCGGGGACCGGCCGGCATCGCCCGGCACTTCGCCCCGCTGGCCCTGATCAAGGGCGAGGGCAGCGCGGTCGACCTGCGCCTGGCCTTCGGCCCGCTGGCGAGCAGCATGCCGGCCGCGGACGAGGCGACGCTCGCCGTCGAGGAGCAGGCCCGCCGCGAGGAGCAGGCCGCGGAGGACCCCTCCCGGGGGAGGTCCCAGACCACAGCGGAGGCGGAAGCAGCCGTGGAGGGAGACAACTGATGGCCAAGCCGCTGAGCGCGTCGAAGCTGGTGGAGATCCTGCGGGCCGAGGGCGTGACCGTCCACGAGGTCCGCAGATGGCGCACCCACAACCGCAACAGCAAGGGCCCCTGGGGTCCGGTGAACGGCGTGATGATCCACCACACCGTCACCTCCGGCACCGCCTCCTCCGTCGACATCTGCTACGACGGCTACTCGAGCCTGCCCGGCCCGCTGTGCCACGGCGTCATCGACAAGAAGGGCCACGTGCACCTGGTCGGCAACGGCCGGGCCAACCACGCCGGTCTCGGCGACAGCGACGTCCTGCGTGCCGTGATCAACGAGTCGAAGCTGCCGTCCGACAACGAGGCCGACACCGACGGCAACCGGCACTTTTACGGCTTCGAGTGCATCAACCTCGGTAACGGCAAGGACGTTTGGCCCGAGGCGCAGAAGGAGGCCATCGAGAAGGTGTCAGCGGCGATCTGCCGGCACCACGGCTGGTCCGAGCGCTCCGTCATCGGCCACAAGGAGTGGCAGCCGGGCAAGGTCGACCCGCGCGGTTTCACGATGGACGGCATGCGCAAGCGCATAGCCCAGCGGCTCGAGGGCGGCGGGGGCGGCGGCAAGCCGGCCCCCGACCCGAAGCCGGCGCCCAAGCCGTCCCACGAGCCGTTCCCGGGTGCCGCGTTCTTCCACGTCGGGCAGCGTTCCCCGGTCATCACGGCGATGGGCCGCCGCCTGGTCGCCGAGGGCTGCAGCCGCTACGAGGAGGGGCCGAGCCCCGACTGGACCGAGGCCGACCGCCGGTCCTACGCGCTGTGGCAGCAGAAGCAGGGCTTCTCCGGCAAGGACGCCGACGGCATCCCCGGCAAGCTCACCTGGGACCGGCTGAAGGTGCCCGGGTCCGGTAAGTGAGGGCGTGCGCCCCTCCCCGCGGAGGGGCGCACGGGTGTCACCAGCGGGGGAGCAGCCGCTCGTACTCCGGCTGGAACCGCTGCATGTAGCCGGTGTCGTCACGGCTTCGCACACCGGAGTCGACGTAACGCCGGTGCAGCTCACCGAGCTTGTCGTGGTCGAGCTCGACACCCAGCCCCGGCCCGGTGGGCACCTGCACCGCACCGTCGCGCAACTCCAGCACGCCCGGCACGATCACGTCGTCGGCCGAGTTCCACGGGTAGTGGGTGTCGCAGGAGTGGTCGAGGTTGGGGATGGCCGCGGCGACATGGGTCATCGCGGCGAGGCTGATGCCCAGGTGCGAGTTGGAGTGCATCGACAGGGCGAGCCCGAACGCCTCGCAGACGGCCGCAAGTTCACGGGTGCGGCGCAGCCCGCCCCAGTAGTGGTGGTCGGTGAGCAGGACCTGGATCGCGTCCTGTTCGACGGCCGGCTTCAGATGCTCCCAGGCGATCACGCACATGTTGGTCGCGAGCGGCATGGGGGAGTCCTTCGCCACCTCCGCCATACCGGGAATGCCCTTGGTCGGATCCTCCAGGTACTCCAGGACGCCGTCGAGTTCACGGGCGACGTACTTCGACGTCTCGACCGTCCACGCCACGTTCGGGTCCAGCCGCAGTGGCTGCCCGGGGAATGCCTCGGCCAGGGCCCGCATCGCGGCGATCTCCTCGTCGGGCGGGAGGACACCGCCCTTCAGCTTGAACGACCGGAAGCCGTAGCGTTCCCGCATCAGCCGGGCCTGTTCCACGATCCCGGCCGGATCGAGGGCCTCGCCCCAGTCGTCGCCGATCGCCGCACGGCCGTCGAGCGCGGGGTGTTCGGCCCACTTGTAGAAGAGGTACGCGGCGAACGGCACCGCGTCACGGACCCTGCCGCCCAGCAGGTCGCTGACCGGACGGCCGAGCAGCCTGCCCTGCGCGTCCAGACAGGCCACCTCGATCGCCGAGGTGGTCCAGCCGCGCTCGTGGGAGCTCGGCACGGTCGGCAGCAGCGCCGCGTCGATCGCGGCGGCGACGGCGGTGGTGTCGAAGACGTCCATGCCGACGACGACCTCCGCGGCGGCGTGCAGCCGCTCCAGGCGGTCCGACCCGCCCGGCGACTCCCCGAGTCCCACGGTGCCGTCCTCCAGGACCAGTTGGAGGATGATTCGCAGGGCGAGCGGCTCGTGCACGCCGTTGGAGTTGAGCAGCGGCGGGTCACCGAAGGCGATCGGGGTGACGATCAGCTCGCGGATACGCGTGGAGCTCATGCGCCGGCCACCTCCAGGCCGTGGTCGAGGAGTTTCGCGAGCCGGGCGACGTGCTCCGGCGTCGGGTCGAGCAGCGGAGCCCGCACACCGCCGACGTCCAGGCCCCGCAGCGTCACCCCGGCCTTGACGAGCGACACGGCGTACCCGGGGACCTCGTCGCGCAGGGCGACCAGCGGGCCGTAGAACTCGTCGAGGAGCCGGGAGACCAGGGCGTCGTCGTCCTCGGCGAGCGCCCGGTGGAAGGCCAGGGCGATCTCCGGGGCGAAGGCGAACACCGCCGAGGAGTACAGCTCCACGCCGATGCCCTGGTAGGCGGGCGCGGTCATCTCGGCGGTGGGCAGACCGTTGAAGAACTGGAAGTCCTCCGTGCCCGGAACGGCACGTACCGCGCGCACGATCCGGTGCATCCGCTCGATGTCCCCGATGCCGTCCTTCAGCCCGACGACCCCGGGCAGGGCGGCGATCGCGGCGGCCGTCTCCGCGGTGAGCCGGGCGGTGCCCCGCTGGTAGAAGACGACGGGCAGGTCCGTGGCCGCGACGACCTCCTCGACGTACCGCACGAGGCCCCGCTGCGGGGCGCTGACGAGGTAGGGCGGCAGCAGCAGGATGCCGTCGGCACCGGCGCGTTCGACGCGGGCGGCCTGGTCCCGGGCGACCGGCGTGGGGCCACCGGCCGCCGCCAGGACCGGCACACGTCCTGCCGTGGTCCGCACGGCGACCCGGGTGGCCCGTTCGATCTCCTGGGCCGACAACGCGTGGAACTCACCGGTGCCGCAGGCGACGAACACACCTCCCGTGCCCGCGGCGACCCCCGACTCGATGTGCTGGGCCAGCCGTTCCTCGTCCAGTGAACCGTCCGCCGCGAACGGCGTGACCGGGAAGAACAGCACTCCGTGGAACTTCATGTCTCCCTCAAACGTGGGGGGTTGGGTGTCAGCCCTTGGTGGCACCGGCGGCGATGCCGGTGACCAGCGAGCGCTGCAGGAGCAGATAGACGATCAGGCTGGGGACCAGGGCGATGACCGCACCGGCCAGCACCACCCCGGAGCCGACCTCGGGGTCGGTGCGCAGGATGGACAGGGCGACGGTGACCGTGTAGTCGGTGGGGTCCTTCGCGGCGATCAGGGGCAGCAGGTACTGGTCCCAGATCATGATGAAGCCGAGCACCCCGGCCACACCGAGCGCGGGCTTGCACAGTGGCAGGATGACCTGCCACAGCATCCGCAGCTCGCCGACGCCGTCGATGCGGGCGGCCTCCTCGATCTCGGTGGGGATGTCCTTCATGAACTCCGTCAGGAGCATCACGGAGAAGCCCCAGGCGCCGAGCGGCAGGATCACACCCCAGACGGTGCCCTTCAGGTCGACGCCGATCACGGGAACATGACCGAGGACGAGGGAGAGCGGGATGGCGATGACCTCCTCGGGGAGCATCATCGTCAGCATGAACAGGGTCAGGACCAGCGCCTGGCCGCGGAACTTGTGCCGGGCCAGGGCGTACGCCGCCAGCGTGCACACGGCGAGCTGGAGCAGCAGTCCGCCGCCCGCGATGACCAGGGAGTTGCCGAAGTAGTCCCAGATGCCGCGCTGGCCCGCCACGTCGAAGTTCAGCAGGGTGGGGTGGTGCGGGAGGAACGACAGGGCCGAACCGCTGGCCTTCTCGCTGAAGGAGCCGGAGAAGATCGTCAGGAACGGCGCCGCGAACACGCCCAGGGCGAGCAGGCAGAGCAGCACGCGCAGGGCCCAGGCGGGGCCCGGCCGGTCGCTCCAGCCGAGGGCGGTGTCGAAGCGGGCGGGGGTGGTGCGCTGCTTCCCGGCGGACTTGCGCGCGGGAGTGGCGGTCACCGGAGTCCGGACGGGGTCGATGGCGGGGGCGCTCATCTCACGTCTCCCCTCTTGCGGAGGTAGTTGACCGTGACGGTGAGCAGCAGCGTCACGCAGAGCAGAACCACGGAGGCGGCCGAGGCGCCGCCGATGTCGTTACGGGTGAAGCCGAGGGTGTAGGCGCGGGTCATCCACACGTCGGTGGAGCCGGCCGGCCCGCCGCCGGTGAGGACGTACACCTCGGTGAAGACGCGCAGGCCGCGGATGGCGGCCAGGGTGAGGACGATGCCGAGTGCGGGGCGGATCGCCGGCAGCGTGATGTGCCGCAGCCGCTGCCACAGGGAGACGCCGTCCATCGCGGCGGCCTCGTACAGCGAGCGGTCCACGCCCGCGAGTCCGGCGAGCATGATCACCATGTTGTACGGGGCGAGCATCCAGATGCCCATGGCCATGGTCGCCCACAGCGCGGTGTCGGGGTTGTCCAGGTAGGGCACGGGCCCCAGCCCGAGCAGCCCGAGGCCGCTGTTGATGAGGCCGTCGGAGGTCGGGTAGTACATCAGCCGCCACATCTCACCCACCACCGCGGTGGCGGTGACGACGGGCAGGAACACCGCGGTCCGGATGATCTTCAGCGAGCGGGCCTGGCCCTCCAGCAGCAGCGCCAGCGCGGAGCCGACGAGGATCCCGCCGAGGGACATGCCGACGCCGAGGACCAGCGTGTGGCCGATGGCGTCCTGGAAGCGGTGGTCGGTCAGGACCCGCGTGTAGTTGTCGAGACCGACCCACTGGTCACCGAGGAAGGGCCGCACCTCGAAGAAGCTGAGCCAGACGCCCTTGCCCATGGGCAGGAACTTGAAGACGAGGGCCAGCAGCAGGCCGGGGGCGAGGAACAGCCAGGGCAGTACGGCTCTCTTGCCGATGATCCGGGCTCTGCGCCGCCCGGGTGTGGTCACGGTCGCGGTCATTTCAGCAGCTCCTGGTCCTTGAGGTCACCGGCGAGGGTGTCGTTGAGTTCCTTCAGGCCGGAGCGGACGTCGCTGCCGCAGTAGGTGAAGATCGCGTTGAGCGCGTCGGCGGTGTCCTGCTTGACCGGGGCGAAGTCCGGCGCGTTGGGGAACGGCACGGAGGCGGTCTCGTACGCCTTCTGCACCACGCTCCAGCGGGGGTCGTCGCGCACCTTCGCCGCGTCGAGCGTGGCGTTGACGGGGATGCGCACGACGGGCTGGTGGTCGCCGGTCATGGCGAGCTCCTGTCCCTCGGGGGAGACGAGGAACGCGGCGAGCGTCTGTTCCTGCTCGGCCTTGCCGGTCCTGGCGCCGAAGTAGATGTTCTCGCCGTCGGCCAGCACGTCGTTGCCGGCGGGGCCCGCGGGGGCGGGCAGGACCTCGTACGTGTCCTTGCCGAGTGCCTTGTCGAAGGTGGAGATGTTGTACGGGCCGGTGAGGTACATCCCGGCGTTGCCGTCCTGGAAGTTGGTGGTGTTCGCGGTGACGGACGTCAGGGCGCTGGGCTGGATGACACCGTTGTCGCCGCAGAAGAGGTTCTTCTTCATCCAGGTGACGGTGCGCAGGGCGGCCGGCGAGTCCATGGCGGGCCGGTAGCCGGAACCCTCCTTGTCGAGGATCCGCACACCGCCCTGCCACAGGTAGCTCGCTCCCCACCAGGCGACATAGCCGTTCTGGGCGCTGCCCGGCACGACCATGCCGTACGTGTCCTTCCTGCCGTCCCCGTCCGGGTCACGGGTGGCGAAGGCCTTGGCGAGGTCGAGCGTGTCCTGCCAGGTCTTCGGCTGCGGCAGGCGGAGCTTCTCGCGCCAGTCCTTGCGGACGAACAGGGTCAGGGCCTGGCGGGAGTACGGGATGCCGTAGTGCCTGCCGTCGCGGCCTACCGTCGACGACCAGGACTTGGCGGTGATCTCGTCATGACCCGCGATCGAGGCCGGGGTGATCGGCTTGAGCAGGCCCTGGGCCTGGTAGCTGCCCATCAGGGCCGTGTCGTTGATCATGACGTCCGGCAGGTCCTTGGTGGACGCGCGGCTCTGCAGTTGCTGGTCGAAGTTCATGACCGGCTGGTAGTCGATCTTGATGCCGGTCTTCTTCGTGAAGGCGGCGAACACACGGTCGTAGGTCTGGGCGGACTCCGGATCACTCCGGGTCCACACCTCCAGGGTGTTCGGGTCGCCGGCCCGGGCGCTGCCGGAACCGGAGCCGCAGGCGGCCGTTCCGAACAAAAGTCCCGAGACGGCGAGCGTGGCGGCCAGGCGGTGCACGCGGTGGAGCCGCACGGCGGTACAGCGTCTACGATCCCGCATGGATGGCTCTCCGTTCATATCCGTGAACCCGCTTCACGAATCTAAATGATCGGCCAAGCTACGGATCGTTTCTGCGCCATGTCAAGACATGGCCGAAAGATTTCACCGACACCACACGACGCCCGGAAACGCCGAGAAAACCGCGACGGCCCCCACCGGGTCATCCGGTGGGGGCCGTCCGAAAAGGAAGGGTGCTCAGGTCAGGCCTGACGTTCGGCGTTCTTCTTCTTGATCCGTTCCGCTTCCTTGCGGACCTCCGCCTGGGTGGTGCGCTCCCGCTCCAGCCACTCGGGTCCTTCCTGCTTCAGCGCCTCGATCTGCTCGGTGGTGAGGGGCTCGGTGACGCCGGCGCGCGCGAGACCCGCGATGGAGACCCCGAGCTTCGCGGCGACCACGGGCCGGGGGTGCGGGCCGTCGCGCCGCAGGTCCTGCAGCCACTGCGGCGGGTTCGCCTGGAGCTCGTTCAGCTCGGCGCGCGAGACGACACCCTCCTGGAAGTCGGCGGGGGTGGCCTCGAGGTACACACCCAGCTTCTTCGCCGCGGTCGCGGGCTTCATCGTCTGGGTGCTCTGGTGCGACGTCATGGACCCCAGGGTATCGAGCATGTGCACGCCCCCTGACCACGGCCGGTAACCTGGCGAGGTGACAGGCTCGGATGTAACCCCCTCGTTCCGGCTCGCATACGTCCCCGGGGTGATGCCCGACAAATGGGTGCGCATCTGGAACGAGCGGCAGCCCGGCGTCCCGCTGACCCTCACGCAGGTGCCCGCCGAAGCGGCGGCCGAGCGGCTGCTGGGCGGGGACGCCGACGCGGGCCTCGTCCGCACACCCGTGGACCGGTCGGTCTTCAGCGCGATCCCCCTCTACACCGAGCAGACCGTCGTCCTCGTGCCCAGGGACCACCTGGTCACCGCCGTCGACGAGGTGGCTCCGGAGGATCTGGCCGACGACATCGTGCTGCACCCCCTCGACGACGTCCTCGACTGGGAGCGCCTGCCCGGGAGGCCGGCCCTGGAACGGCCCGCCACCACGGCCGACGCCGTCGAACTGGTAGCGGCGGGCGTCGGCGTCCTCGTCGTCCCGCTGTCGCTCGCCCGGCTGCACCACCGCAAGGACCTCACCCACCGGCCCCTCAAGGACGCCCCCGAGTCGAGCGTGGCCCTGGCCTGGCCCGAGGACGCGAAGACGGACCACGTCGAGGACTTCATCGGCATCGTCCGCGGCCGCACGGTCAACAGTACCCGGGGCCGTCAGCAGTCCCCGGCGCAGGAGAAGGCCCAGCGCGACGACCGCCGCAAGCAGCCGGTCAGGGCGGCGGGAGCGAAGCGACGCGGGTCCTCCGGCGGCGCCCCCAAGAGCGGCAAGCGGGGCAAACCTCGCCGCCGCTCCTGACTCAGGAGTCCTCGCTCACCCTGCGGAAGGCGACGGCTGGATCGCGTTCGGAGCCTCCGTGCGCAGGTCCTCCAGCTCCTTGGGGATGTTCAGGTTCAGGACCGGCGCACCCGGCTGCGGCGGCGGAGGCGTGGTCATCTCCTCAGGCATCTTCGGCGGGCTGGTCTGCTGGAGGGTGACCTGCTCGTGATTGACCAGGCCGGTCTTCTCCAGGATCGTGATGTGGTCCAGCACCGTTGAATTGGCCTGGTCGGCGAGCTGACGCACCAGGGAGTTCCGCGTGTTGGCGCGGATCTTGGCGATCGTCGAGAAGATCTGACCGTGGGTCACGCGCATGATGGTGGTCGCGGTCGAGTCGAACTCCTGCCCCTGGGCGCCCTCCACCGTCGCCACGAACTGCTGCTGCTGGGGCGACGCCTGGTTGGGCAGCGTGATGCCCAGCTCGGGGGCGACCCTGCGGCAGGCGGCGTCCAGGCGCCCGTGCCCGACGACCAGGTGCTCACCGGCCTCCTTCATCGCGGGCGAACCACCGCGCTGCATCACCAGCAGACCCAGGGGGTGCTCCCACAGGCCGGCCGCGCGCACCTTCACCACGAAGTCGCGGTCCGCCTCGGTCAGCGGACCGTACTGGGTGTTGGCGATGATGCGGTCCTGGCTGGAAGCCGTGTTCTGCACGCCCAGCATGCTCGGGTAGGCGAGCGCGGTGAGCGTCAGGATCATCGCACCGCCCACGAACGCGGTTCCTGCCGTGCTGCGCGAGATGCGCATCGTGCCTCCTGGATATGAAACGGCCCAACGCCAGGAGGTACGGATGCCAGGGCCAAAACAATCACCCCTGCCGCAAAAAAGTTCGGCCGTGTGCGGCGCCCGCTCGGACGCCGCACGCCCCGGCCGGTCAGGAGCTCAGGGCCGGTACGAGGCCGCTGCCGCCGTCGCCACCACCTTGTCCGCGTCCGGCCTGCTCAGCAGCCCGGCCGACACCCAGGCGTCCACCGTGGTCCGCACCCGCGCCACCAGTGCCCCCTTGTTGCGGAACGGCGCTCCCGCCCAGAGCTCGTCCAGCAGCGTGGTGCCGTCAGGCTTCGCCGGGTTGGCGACGCCCGAGTCCCGGCCGCCGAAGACGATCTTCGCCTCCGAGCGCCGGAAGTAGGCGTGCGTCGGGTCCTCGGTCCCCTCGGCGAACGGCGCCCACTCCCTCCCGTCCAGCGCGAAGTGCAGCGGCTTGCCCGGCACCGGTGTGAGGGAGTGCGACAGGTCGCCGGACAGTCCGGCGCGGCCGTACAGCCCGACCTTCAGGTACTCCGTCGCGGCGTCCCGGGCGACCAGGTTGACCGGGCCGTGGAACAGCGTGTGCAGCGACGGGTCGTCGAGGGCCTTCTCCACCCGCGTCCGGAACGGCATGGCGATGCGGACGGTGTCACCGGCCCGCCAGGTCCGCGACACGTCGAAGTAGTTCCCGGGCTTCGGAGTCCCGGACACCGCACGTCCGTTGACGGTCACCCGGAACCCGGCACTCGCCCACGACGGCACCCGCAGCCGCAGCGTGAAGGCGGCACGACGGCCCCCGAAGGACAGCGTGCTGCCCTGCTCCTCCGGAAAGCGGGTGGTCTGCCTGACCGTGACACCCTTCTCCGCCCAGGTCAGCGTGGACGGGCTGTACAGGTTGACGTAGAGGGCACTGCCGTCGGACGCCGCGAAGTACACCGAGTCCTGGTACTTCGTGGCGCTCTCCATGCCGGTGCCCTCGCAGCAGGTCGTGCCCTGCTTGGGCGTGTAGTCCCGGACGTGACCGGGCGTCAGCCCGATGAAGTACGTGACGAGCGGCTTCTCCGCATCCGGCTTGTCCTGCTTCGAGCCGAGCACCTGGTTGAACAGGGCCCGCTCGTAGTAGTCCATGTACTTCGGGTCCTGATCGTGGAAGAACAGGGTCCGGCTCAGCTTGAGCATGTTGTACGCGCAGCAGGTCTCGGCCGTGGTCGGGCCGATCGTGCCCGCGATCACGTCCCGGCCCTTCCAGAACTCCTGGGTGCTGGTGCCGCCGATGCCGTACATGCGGTGCGGTACGACCATGTCCCAGAAGTTCTTCGCCGCCGTCAGATAGCGCTCCTCGCCCGTCTCGTCGTACAGCCGCACATAACCGGTGAAGATCGGGATGTGCTGGTTGGCGTGCAGCCCGTCGAGGATGTCGGTGTTCGCCGCGCAGGCGTCGATCAGCCGATCGAGGTCGAACAGCTTGGCCAGCGCGAGGTGTTCGGCCTTGCCGGTGATCGTGTGCAGGTCGCAGATCGCTTCGACGATGCCGCCGAACTCGCCGCTGGAGAAGATCCCCCACATGCGCTGGAGCGTGGACTCCGGCAGCTTGGACAGCCGTGCGTACATCCACTCGCACATGCCGGACGCGAGGTCGAGGGCGCGGTCGTCGCCCGTGGCGGTGTACGCGTCGAGCAGACCCCTGAGGATCTTGTGCGCGGTGTAGTACGGCGCCCACACCTTGGTGTAGTCGGGGGTGGTCCGCGACTCCAGTTCGATGAACTGCGTCTCCGGGTACGCCGCGAGGAATCCGGGGTGGCTGGGCCCGCCCCAGGTGCGGCGAAGGGTGGCGGTCAGGCCCCGGCCGGAGGCGTCCGCGAAGGTTCCGCCCGCCGTCTCGTCGAAGGCGTACGACGCGAGGTCGCCCCGGCCCGTCGAGGCGTCGGCGGCCCGGCGGCTCTGCAACTCGGTGATCTCGGCGGCGGTCAGCGCCCGCGAGAACACGTTGAACTCTTCGAAGGCGCCCGCGAAGACCGGGTCGGCGGAGTAGTTCGAGCGGCCGAGCCAGTTGTTCCTCAGCGTGCCGAGGGCCGCCGGTGTGAGGCTCATCGCCGTGTTGCGCGCCACGGGGGTGCCGTTGACGTAGAGCGTGCCGGTGCCGTCCGCGATCGTGATCGCCAGGTGGCTCCACCGGTTCAGCGGCAGCGCGGCCGTGCCGTTCAGGCCCTGCTCGCCTCCGGCGCCCGAGGTGGTGACGGCGAAACGCGGCACCCCGGCCTGGTTGCGGGCGGCCAGGTACAGGTAGCGGCTGGTGCCGTCGCCGAAATCGAAGATCCGGGTCCAGCCGGCGTCGTGCGTGGGACGCACCCATACGGACAGCGTGATCGCCGACGCCCCGCCGAGCACGGCCGCCGGAAGGTCCACGTACTGGTAGGAGCCCCGGACCTGGTCAGCGGCGGTCCCGAACCTCCCGTCGACGCTCAGCACCGCCGGTTCCCGCCGCAGCGCCGCGCGCACCTCGGTCAGCGCTCCGACCATGGTGCCGATCCGGTCGGCGAACACCTGCTCCTTCGTCCCGAGGTACGCCTGCGCCAGCATGGTCAGGAAGTGGCCGGTGTAGTGGCCCCGCAGGTTGCCGTTGGCCTCGCCGTCCAGGCCCTCCCAACCGCCGGGGGCCACCGCGCCACCGGTGGGGAGACCGGCGTTGGCGCGGAACACCTGGAGCATCCGGTTGACGTCGTAGCCGCGGGCGTGGTCCAGCATCAGCTTCCGCTTGTCGGCGAAGACACCCTGACCGAGGCTCACCTCCTCGAGCCCGAAGGGCCGGACGGTCCAGGCCGAGGGGGCGCCGACGCCGACGGCGGCCGCGGGCGCTGCGGCCTCGGCCCGCCCCGCCGTCGTCCCGGAGAAGGCGGGTACGGCCGCGGCGAGGGTCGCGGCCTGGAGAAGGGATCGTCTGGACAGGGGCGGCGCCATGGTCTCCTCCATGAGAGGCATCGTTCGTCATTTCGAACGATGTGCGGGGGGTCGGCCAGACGTTATGCGTGGGGTGAGGGGGCGTCAACGCTGCGGACAGGATTGGTGTTCAGATCCGACCGGGACATCGGCCCCCCGGGGCGAGGAAGGTGCCGTCCCCCCGTTCCGGAGGACCCGGAGGTCGTCCGTCCGCGGAGCTACTCGGTCCGGCACAGCCAGTCGAACGCCGCCTGCCCCGTGAACTCGCCCTGCCCGCCCCGCAGCAGCAGGCCCGCGGTCGCGAACTCCGGTGCGTCCACCTGGGCCGGGACGTACGGGATCGCGATGCACCGCATGCCGGCCGCGTGCGCGGCGGCGGCACCGGGAGCGGCGTCTTCCAGTACGACACAGTCGGACGGGGCCGCGCCGAGCCTGCGGGCCGCCTCCAGGAAGACGTCCGGAGCCGGCTTTCCGTGCGCGACCTCCTCGGCGGAGACCATGGTGTGCAGATGCGCGTCCAGCCCGGTTCCGGTCAGCACCGCGGCGATGGCCTCCGGGGACGAGCCCGAGGCCACGGCCATGGGAACGCCCTCGGCCGCCAGCAGTTCGACGAACGTGCGCATCTCGGGGTAGGCGCGTGTGCCGCTGCGGGCCAGCTCCAGATAGCGGCGGTTCTTGGCGACGAGCAGTTCGTCCACCGAGGCGGGCAGGTCGTAGCGGTCCTTCCAGTCCGCGACCGTCTCCTGCGTGCCGATGCCGACGTACCGCTCGTGGTCCGCCCAGGTGAAGTCGCCGACGCCGTACGCGGCGAGCGTCTGGCGGCCTGCCTCGTAGTAGTTCGGCTCGCTGTCCACCAGTGTTCCGTCGAGATCGAAGATGACCGATATTCCGCGGAGCTTGCTCATGGGGTCATGCTCTCAAAGATCATCCGCGGGCCGACCGCCCGATCGACTCCACCAGCGGCAGCATCCGGTGGGACACGCGTTCGCGCAGGGCGACCTCGGTACGGGTGCGCACCACCCCGGGCATGCTGATCAGCTTCTGGACGACGTCCTCCAGGTGCGCGTTGTCCCGCGCCACCACCCGGGCCAGCAGGTCCCCGCCGTCGTGATCGAGAACGCCTCGACGATCTCCGGCACGGCCGCCAGCGCGTCGCCCACCTCGTCGAGATGGCCCTGAGTGACCTCGATGTGCACGAAAGCCAGCACCGGATGCCCGAGTGCGGCGGGGGAGAGAGCCGGTGCAGTGCCGGTGATCACGCCGTCCCGCTCCAGCCGGTCGAGGCGGGCCTGCAGTGTGCCCCGGGCGACGCCGAGGATCCGGGCGTACTCGCGCACACTCGTGCGCGGCTGCTCCAGCAGCAGCCGCAGGATGCGGGTGTCGAGCTCGTCCACGGGCATGGCGCGTCCTCCTCGTCCGTTGGCTCTGCCGCGGCCGCCCTTCGGTCGCTCAGGCTGTACCAATGGACCAGTCTAGAAAGAGCCGGTTGAGCCAGTTGCCTCCGGGATGCTGATATGGGTGCGTCGATGGCGCTGCGGACCCCGCGGCGCCTTTTTCATGCGTACTCATGACCGGTGTTTCGAAAGGGGCGGTAAGCGGTGCTGAAGAGGGTGTTCATGGCTCCGGATCCCGGGCGGACGCGGTTGCGGTTCGCCGGACGAGCCGTACTCGGCATCGCGCTCGCGGGCACCCTGTGCGGCCTCGCCGGGCACTCCCTCGCGGGTACCGTCACCGGCTGTCTCGCCGCCCTGCTCGCCCTGTTCACCGTCACCGACGCGACGGTCCGCGGCCAGGCCGTCACGACCGCGCTGCTGCCCGTCGTCGGCCTGCCCGTCCTCACCGCCGCGGCCGGGCTGCACGACCACCCGGTGGCGCGGGACCTCACCTTCCTCGCCGTCGTCGGTGCGGGCGTGTACGCGCGGCGCTGGGGCCCGCGCGGGCACAGCCTCGGCGTGTTCGCGTTCATGACCTTCTTCGTGGCGCAGTTCCTGCACGCCACCACCGGCCAGCTGCCCCAGCTGTACGCCGCGGTCCTGTTGTCCGTCCTCGCCGCCGCCGCGGTGCGCTTCGGCCTGTGGTGCTACGAGCGCCGCCTGCCCCCGCCCGTCGCGCCCGCCCCGCCGGGCGGCACCGGCCTGGCCCGGGTCACCACCCGCCAGGCGATCCAGGCGACCGCCGGAGCCGGCTTCGCCCTCGTCGTGGGCCAGCTGGTGTCCGGGCAGCGCTGGTACTGGGCCGTCGGCGCCACCTGGTGGATCTTCGTCAACACCACCTCGCGCGGCGAGACCCTGGTCCGCGGCTTCCGGCGGCTGCTCGGCACGGTCATCGGCATCGGCATCGGCCTGCTCGTGGCCCTGCCCGTGCACGGTGACCCCGCCGTCACGGCCGCTCTCGCCGCCGTCTGTGTCTTCGGCATCTTCTACACGGCCGCCGTGTCCTACACATGGATGATGCTCTGGGTCACCCTCCTCGCCGGACTGCTCTACGGCCTCCTGGGCGTGCTCGGCCCGGACCTGCTCGCCCTGCGGCTCGCCGAGACCGGCGTCGGGGCGCTCGGCGCCGCCCTCGCCGTGATCCTCGTCCTGCCCGTCACCACCCACAGCATCACCGACGCCTGGATCCGGCGGGCCCTGCGCTGCGTGCACGCCTGCGCCGTCGAGACCGCCCGGCGACTCGCGGGTGCGGCCGACGCCGACCCCGCCCCGCGGGTGGCGGAGCTGGAGCAGCTCCTCGCCCGGGTACGGCTCTCGGTCGCCCCGCTCGTGCATCCGCTGAACCCGATGCTCGGCCGCAAGCGCCGGGCCCGGCACGTCCTGGACCTGCTCGACGACTGTGCCCGGGAGATCCGCGGCCTGGCAGCCGTCGCCGCCGACCCGGAGGCCTCCCACGACACCCGCCTGGCCACGGCCTGCCGACGGGTGGAGGCGGCCGTCGAAGCCCTGACGGAGGGCAGGGACATCGCGCTCCACGCGGACGGGTCGCCCCACGCGGAACCCGCCCTGGCTCATCTGCACGGCCTGGAACGAGCCCTGACCGAACTGGCCCGCCCCCTGCGTACGCCGTCGGGCTCGCCGCTGGTGGGGGCCTGACGGAGGCTCCACGCCCCTGAACGCGTCTCGGCCGAGGCGACCCGCTTGTTGCGCGAGCCGCCGGTTCGGGGGGCTGGCCGGGGCGCGGCGTGGCTCGGGGGCGTCGTCGAGCTGGCCCGCCCGTCGCGGACGTCGAGGGCTGGCCCTGCCGGGCGCTCGTGAGGGCTTGGAGCGCGCCTCGGCCGAGCCGACCCGAGCCGAGGTGCTTCTGCTGCCGGGCAGGCCCCGGCGCCGACGGCCCGGGGCTCCGCGCACTTCTGCGACGGGTCCGACTGGGCGAACCACCCCTTGACCGCATGGTCTAGACCTTGCATGATCGGCTGCGCGGTCTCTCCGGACGGCGTGCGGACGAGGCGGACGAGAGGGGACAGCGGTGGCGGACGGCAGACGACGGGCCTTCATCGGGTCGTTCACGGCGGCCGGCGGCCCCGGGATCGTGACGGCGGAGGTCGACGCCGGCAGCGGCGCACTGACCGTCCTGAGCAGTGTGGAGGCCGTCCCGGACCCCTCCTGCCTGGTCCTCGCCGACGACAAGGAGACGCTGTACGCGGTCAGTGAGACGGCCGAGGGCGCGGTGGCCGCGTACCGGGTGGCCGGTGACAAGCCCGAGCCGGCCGGGCGGCCCGTGCCGGTCGGCGGCAGCGGACCGACCCACCTCAGCCTGTTCGCGGGGCACGTCCTGACCGCCAACTACGGCTCCGGCAGTGTCACCGCGGTCCCCGTCCGCCCCGACGGCACCCTCGCGCGGTCCGCTTCCGGCGTGCTCCGGCACACCGGCGCCGGGCCGCACACGCCTCGCCAACAGGGGCCGCACGCCCACCAGGTGCAGCCCGACCCGAGCGGCCGCTGGGCCGTCAGCGTGGACCTCGGCACGGACTCGGTGCGGGTGTGCACGCTGGTGGACGGCGCCCTCGCCCTGTACCGGGAGACCGCCCTGCGCCCCGGCTCGGGTCCGCGTCACCTGGCCTTCCACCCGGACGGCTCGTACGCCTACGTCGTCAACGAACTGAGCCCCTCCGTCACCGTGTGCCGCTGGGACGCGGCGGAAGGCGTCCTCACGCCGCTGTCCGAAACCCCGGTCCTGCCCGGCGCACCGGCGGGCGACGCCTACCCGTCGGGCATCGTCACCTCGCCCGACGGCCGCTTCGTGTGGACCGCCACCCGAGGCGAGGACGTCCTGTCCGTGCTCGCCGTGCGGGGCGAAGAGCTGCGTCTCGTCACCACGGTGCGGTGCGGCGGCCACTGGCCGCGCGCCCTCGCCGCCTCCGACGGCTTCCTGTACGTCGCCAACGAGCGCTCCGGCGACGTGACGTGGTTCGCGGTCGACCCGCTCACCGGCGTCCCGCGACGCGGCGGCTCGATCAGGGTGCCGGCCGCGTCCTGCGTGGCCCTCGCCTGAGCAGGGGCCGCTACACGCCCCACCGGACACCCATCCCGACGGCGAAGGCCCGCTCGGAATCCCGGAGCGGGCCTTCTCGGCGTAGCGCGCAGCGCCTCGCGTCAGCGCACCGGCGTGCTCTGCGCCTGCTGCGGAGCGATGCCCAGCGCCGTCGTGTACTTGGCCAGGGCCAGCTTGCCGATCGCCGGGTACGGGCCGAGCGACTCCGCGGCGGAGCAGCCCGCCTCCTTCGCGGCCTCCTCGATCAGGCCCGGCTCGATCTCCGGGCCGATCAGATACGGCGCGAGCGCCAACTGCTGCGAGCCGGAGGAGCGCAGCTGCTCGGCGACGGACGCGATGGAGCCCTCCTGGTCCAGGGCCGCGGCCATCACCGGCACGGCGAGGCGCGCGGCCAGCAGCATGCCCGTGATCCCGGCCGCCTGCACGGCCTCGTCACCGCCCACCGACGCCAGCACGATGCCGTCCGCGGCGGTCGCCACGGTGAACAGCCGAGCACGGTCCGCACGGGCCAGACCGGCCTCGGACAGCCGCACGTGCAGCGCCTCGGCGAGCAGCGGGTGCGGGCCGAGGACGTCGGTCAGCTCGGCCGCGACCCGGCTCTCCATGAGGGCTTGGCGGACCCGGCGCAGCAGCGCGCTGTCCGGGCCGGCGAGCAGCGGAACGACGACGGCGACGGGGCCGTCGGGCATCTTGACGTCCATGCCGGCGGCGCGGGCCTGCTCGAAACGGGCCGTGCGCTCCTCGGCGGCGTGCACGAGCACGGCCTGCAGCGTGGGGAACTCCGCGTTGTCCCCGTCGAGGTACCCGATGCGGGCGTCGAGGCCGGGCAGCTCGGAGCGGGCGATGCTCACGACCTCGTCGGCGAGGCTGCGCGTGGCGCTACTGGGCGTCCCCGGCACGACGAGGACGAGCGCCGGCGCGCCCTCGGGAGCAACCAGCGGCTCGGGACGGCGGTGCCGTCCGGGCTGGCGGGGGCGCGGCATTCGTACGGGCAGGCCATCCGCGGGCCCAGTGGGGGAACTCATGGCGCCGCATGTTACTGGCTTCTTGGGTTCCCCTGTTCGGGGAGGGTGCAGGTGAGCGGTATCCGTCCGGTTTTGTCTGATGTGTTACGTACGGATGGGATGTGATCGGATCAATCACCCGACCGGGTGGTCACGGACAGCATCGTCTCGTCGCCCGGCAGCGTGAGCGGACCCCTGCTCAGTTCCGCCGCGATGCGCACCGAGCCGTGCAGCGGATCGCCTTCGGCAGGCACCCGCCGAACCTGCGGGAGCCGCCGCGTCAGTTCCTCGTCCAGCGGCCCGAGCAGCGGATCGCCCAGCTTGAACAGGCCGCCGGTGACGGCGACGCGCGGCTCACCGCCGGAGGGGCACACGGCCGCCGCGGAGCCGGCCATGTGCCGGGCGGCTTCCCGCAGGATGCCCGCGGCGACGGGGTCCTCGTCGGCGCAGGCGGCCACGCGGGGCGCGAAGGAGGCGAGCAGGGCGGGACGGTCGGCACGGGGATACAGGGCGCCGGGCAGCCCGGCGACGGGCCCGAACTCCTCCTCGGCGCCGGCCAGCAACCGGGCCGAGCCGCCCTCGCGCCCGTCGTGGGCGCGCAGCGCGGCCTCGAGACCGGCCCGCCCGATCCAGGCGCCGCTCCCGCAGTCGCCGAGCAGATGCCCCCAGCCGTCCGCACGCCGCCAGCCGGTCAGGTCCGTACCCACCGCGATCAGTCCCGTGCCGCCGGCGATCACGGCACCGGGCCGCGGCCCGAGCGCACCCACGTACGCGGTCACGGCGTCGGCGGCCAGTGCGACCCTGCGCACGCCCCACTCCCGGGCCAGGGCGCCCGGCAGTTCGGCGCGCAGCCCGTCGCCCAGGGAGGCCAGCCCGGCCGCGCCGACGGCGACGGCGGTCAGCGGCACCGCTCCCGCCTCGGCGGCCAGCGCGCGCACCAGCGGCACGAGTTGCGTCATGAAGTGCCCGGGATCGATGCCCCGGTCGCCCGTGCGGACCGGCTCGCCGGATGTCCGCCGGGCCAGCGGTCCGCGCTCGGCGGTCCCCACCACGGCCCGGAGCCCGGAACCGCCGGAGTCCACGGCGAGGAACCCGGACTCCTCCGACACCCCGCTCACGGCAGGCGCCAGTCCACCGGTTGGCCGCCCTGGCGGATCAGCAGGTCGTTGGCCCGGCTGAACGGGCGGGAGCCGAAGAAGCCCCGGTCCGCCGACATGGGGGAGGGGTGGGCGGACTCGACGGAGGGCAGATCGCCGAGGAGCGGACGCAGATTGCGGGCGTCACGGCCCCACAGGATGGACACCAGTGGCTTGCCGCGCCCCGCCAGAGCCCGGATGGCCTGCTCCGTGACCTCCTCCCAGCCCTTGCCGCGGTGGGCGGCGGGCTTGCGCGGGGCGGTGGTCAGAGCCCTGTTGAGCAGCAGCACGCCCTGCCGTGTCCACGGCGTGAGGTCACCGCTGGACGGCTGGGGGAGCCCCAGGTCGCTGTTCAGCTCGCGGTAGATGTTGATGAGGCTGCCGGGCAGTGGCCGCACCTCGGGGGCGACCGAGAACGACAGCCCCACCGCGTGCCCCGGAGTGGGGTACGGGTCCTGACCGACGATCAGGACCCGTACGTCGTCGAAGGGCTGCTTGAAGGCCCGCAGGACGTTCGGCCCGGCCGGGAGGTAGGTGCGTCCCGCGGCGATCTCCGCGCGGAGGAAGTCCCCCATCGCGGCGACGCGTTCGGCCACCGGTTCCAGGGCCTTCGCCCAGCCCGCTTCGACGATTTCATGCAAGGGTCGTGGTGCCACGGGCGTCACCCTACTGCCGTACGGGCAGCGGCGATCAACCGGTGGCCAACGCCTGTGCGCAACCTCGTCCCCCGCCGCGTCCGCGCCTCAGCCGACGAGCGCGGCCCGCACGCACAGCACGTCCGGCAGGTGCTGGGCGAGCTGCTGCCAGCTGTCGCCGTCGTCCGCGGACGCGAACACCTCGCCGTTGCGGTTGCCGAAGTAGACGCCCGCGGGGTCGGCGTCGTCCGTGCACATCGCGTCGCGCAGCACCGTGCCGTAGTGGTCCTCCTGGGGCAGACCCGCCGAGAGGGGCTCCCAGCTCTTGCCCGCGTCCGCCGTCCGGTAGACCCGGCACCGGTGATCGGCCGGGACCCGGTCGGCGTCGGCGTTGATCGGGAAGACGTACGCCGTGTCGCCCCTGTGCGGATGCGCCACCGCCGCGAAGCCGAAGGTGGACGGCAGGCCCTCGCCGATGTCCGTCCAGTGGGCGCCCGCGTCGTCGCTGCGGTACACCCCCCAGTGGTTCTGCAGGTACAGCCGGTCCGGAGTGGCGGCGTCCCGCGTGACCTTGTGCACGCACTGGCCGAACTCCGGGTTCGGGTCGGGCAGGAACACCGCGGACACACCCGAGTTGGAGGGTGTCCAGCTCGCGCCGCCGTCCAGGGTGCGGAACACACCGGCCGTCGAGACGGCGACCGTCACAGCCCGCGGGTCGCGCGCGTCGGTGAGCACGGTGTGCAGGCCCTCACCGCCGCCACCCGGCACCCACTTCGACCGCGTGGGGTGCTCCCACAGGGGCCGGACCAGCTCGAACGTCTCCCCGCGGTCCTCCGAGCGGTACAGCGCGGCCGGTTCCGTCCCCGCGTACACCACGTCCGGCTCGGCGGCGGCCGGGTGCAGCTGCCACACACGCTCCAGGGACGCCCCGGTGTCCTGGGGGAACTTGACCGCCGGACGGGCCGGTTCGGTCCAGGTGCGGCCCAGATCGTCGGAGTGGAACACGGACGGGCCCCAGTGCGCGCTGTCGCCGCCGGCCAGCAGCCGCGGGGTCCCGGCCCGGGTGTCGATGGCGACCGAGTACACGGCCTGCGCGTTGAAGTAGGGGCTCTCGTCGAACTCCCAGACGCCACCACCTCGCCGGCGCCCGATGAACAGGCCTTTGCGCGTGCCCACGGCGAGCAGTACCTCGGTCATGCCGATCACCTCCGCGGCGTCCTCGTCGACGCCTTCGTCCCGGACACCGGCCAGTCTGCACCCGGCCACTGACAGTCACCCCCGGACCGAGCTCCGCCGCAGGTCAGCGGGGTGTCGGCGGCGAGGAGACAGAAGCGGCGCGGGCCTGTCCCACAGGGGGGCACGCAGGGACGGGCCCGTGGGGACGGTGACGACGGGTAGGTGCAGTGAGCATCCAGGCGCCGCCGTCCGTATGGGGAGGGCGGCGGGATGGTCGTGGGCTCGTGAGGAGGAGGCCTTCGATGGCGTTACGTGGTCCGAAGGTGTGGCTGTGGCGCTGGCGGCGCAATCCGCTCAAGCGCCGCGCGGACAGGGTGGAGGCCTGGGTCGTCCTGGGCGTGTGGACGCTCACCGTACTCGCCGGGGTACTGGCCGGGACGACGGTGAGCCGTTCCGTGGAGGACGGACTGGCCCGGGAACGCGTCGAGTGGCGTCCCCTCGTGGCACGGCTCGCCGAGCGCGCACCGGGGACGGCCACCGAGAACGCCCGGGTGTCCCGTGCCGAGCACGTGTGGGCGACGGCACGGTGGACCGCCGCGGACGGCTCCCGGCACTCCGGCCAGCTGCGGGTCCCGGCGGGCAGCGCCGCCGGGACCCCGGTCACCGTGTGGACGGACCCCGAGGGCCGCCAGGTCACCCGGCCCGTCACCGAGACCCAGGCCCGTGTGCGGGCTCTTCTGATCGGCGGCGTGGCGGGTCTGGGCGGCGCGGCCGTACCCCTGGTCGCCGGCCGTGCCCTGCGCAGCCGCCTGGAGTGCCGCCGTATCGACCGGTGGGACGCGGAGTGGGCCCGCTTCGGCCCGATGTGGGGGCGTACGACGGGGTGAGGCCTACCGGTGCGCCTGCCCGGCCAGCGCCTCCCGGCACCTCCGCAGCAACCCCAGGTCCTCGCGTATGCCGTGGCCGCCGGCGTCGGGGCGATGCCGCCGAGGAGAGGCGAGTTCAGCCCGGAGCACGTCGTGCAGGGGAGTACCCGCCGGTCCCAGCGCGGCGACGCTCGCGGCGATCGTTGTGCGTGTGCGCGGGTGTTCCGCCCACGTGGAGCGGAGGACGGGGAGGAACCGTTCCTAGAGACTGAGCGGGAGTGAGTCCTGTTGCCAGGTCTCACGCTCGGCCGAACGCCCCGGGCGGTGTTGGGCGTTCTGGGTGCCCGCGTTCGCTCCGCGCCCGGGCCCGACGGATCGTGTCCGTGGTCCGGGGATGCGGGGGCGGGCTCCCTCACGCTCAGGGGCGCCTGGTCCGGCCTGGACGGTCCGATGCCCCGCACGATCGCTCTGGTCGTGTGGGGGCGGTGCCGTCCTCCCCCAGTGCCTAAAGGGCCTGGGAGGTGCCCCCAGCCGGATCGGGTGTCCCTGGGCGCGTCTTCCGATCGCCACGGCGGCAGCATCGTGGCGAGTGGTGGTGCAGGTTGTGCTGGTGAGGGGTTTCTGCCAGTGCTGGGCTCCCCACCGGCTGGTGTAGGCCGGATCGACGGCGATGACCGCGACACTCGTCTGGTCCGCCATCGAAGACAGCCGGGCGCGGAGCTTCCCGGTGGGCATGCCGGAGATGAGCTGCCGGAAGCGTTTGCGGTGGCCGTGCTTCTCGCGGGTCTTCTCCGCGACGAAGTCCAGGTCCTCCACGGCGATCGCCTTCACACCGCAGGCGCGGGCCCAGTGCAGGAGGCGGGTGAGGGCGTGGCGGACCTGGGCGTCGCGGTGTTCGGCGGTGCCGGTCAGGTCGTAGAAGAAGCGGCGCGGGGCGCCGGTCGGGTTGCCGTGGATGTCGAGGCGCCAGGCGGCGAGATGGTCGGCGTTCATGTCGACGCCGATCACACCGTGAGCGAGCGCGGCCTCGACGGGGAGGGCCGGGGCGGGCGCGAGCTGCCAGGAGGCCGTCAGGTACCAGCGGTCCCGACCGGTGTCGTAGTGGATGCGGTAGGCGATCGCCCGGCTGGCCGCGACGCGATCCGCCCACTCCTCGCCCCGGTGCGTGAACGTGACCCTGCATGCCAGGACGTACCGCCCGTGCGGGGCGTTCGCCAGATGCGCCAGCGGTACGGGGAGTTTGATACTCGCCTCGCCGTCCGGGCTGATACGGATCGTCTCGTTGCCGTACCGCTTGCCGGACTCCCCGTCCGCCTGGCAGAACCAGCGTTCCGCCTCCCAACGCCCGCGCCAGGCGGACTCCGTGAGCTGGGCCGCCTCCAGGTGATGGCGGGTGCGGGCCAGACGTTTGCCGCCCCGTACGACGTGGACGACTCCGGCCTCACGGTCGGCCCGCGCGGCGGTCAGCCGGTCCTGAAGCACCCGCAGCCGCCGAGACTTGGCATGCCATTCCCGCCGGGACCGGTAACCTCCGGGTGCTTTCTTCGTCCCCTTCTGCCCGACCGGCAGGGGCAGCCGGTCTTCGATGGTGCGGATGCCGGCTTCCAGGTTCTGGATGTGCGCCAACTGGCAGCGGCGGGCCAGCGCCCACTGGTCGTGCGTGGCCTTGGTGATACTGCCCGCCCACCGCGACGACGACAGGGCCGTCAGTCCCTGCTTGCGCACCGCCCACGTCTCACCGGAGTGCTCCAGGCCGTCCCGGCAGCGGGCCTTGAGATCCTTCGAGGCCAGCGAACCCAGATACGCACCCACCAGGCGCAACACCTTCTCATCGTCCGGTGTCAGATGCTTGAGACGGGTCCGGACGGCCACACCGCTCGGGCCGGACGCGACGAACGGCGGCGCGATGTTCCTCAGCTCGCCCACCCCGTCACCCCCGCCCGGCCTCACCTGAAGATCTCGTCGCCATGGCAAAACGAGCATCGCCCACGAACGTCACGCATTCGATGAAAGAACGTCAGTTCCCCACCGAGAACCAACCCCACGGCCGAGGCGCGCGACACGACACGGAACACGCACGCTCACTCCCACTCACCAGAACACTCTTGAACGCACTCCAACGGCAGCAGCTCCAGACCCCTCCGGTTCCCCGGTGGCCCGCCACACCGCGCACGCGGCCGTGGCCCGCGATCGGGGAGGCGCGCGCGTGCGCGGCAGCTGACGCGGACGGCCGTGCGCAGCGCCCGCCGGGACGCTCCGCACGGCCGCCTTCACCGTGGGGGGAACCGCTGGGGACTCACCTGTAGGTGATGTCCGAAGTGGAGTACAGACAGTTCCTGCTGTCGGGCCCGGAGCCGACGGCGGTGTTGTTGTTGTACTTCTGGCACGGGACGACCTTGCGGCCGGAGTCGTTGCGGATCGTGATCTTCCGCAGGGTCGCCACGTCGTTGCGGTTGACGTTGATGCCGACGAGCCGTGCGGTGGAGCCGGTGCCGGTCACGTCGATGGTGTTGAGGTTGACCTTGCGCGTGTACTGCGTGGAGCAGTCACCGCAGGAGCGGTAGAGCGTCTTGAACTCCTGCACGGCGAAGTTGGAGATGGTCAGAGTGCCGCCGCCGTTGTGCTGGAAGACCTTGTCCGCCGCCTTCTTCGCGCCGCCGCCGATCACCTGATAGGTGGCGCCGTTGCCGCCGCGGAAGGTCGCGGCGTCCTCGCCGACGTCCTCCCACCAGACGTTCTGCAGCGTGCAGCTGCCCTCGCAGTGGATGCCGTCGGCCGCGGGGGCGCCGAGGATGACGTTCTTCAGCACCGCGCCGTTCGCGAGCTTGAAGATCGGGTCCTGGCCCTCCTCCTGGCCGTCACCGGCCAGGCCCCCGGTGCCGTAGTACCGCTTCATCCCGTAGTCCTTGGTGCCGGACACGGAGATGGTGGAGGAGGTGCCCTGGCTGCCGTTGGGGGTCGGCCAGGTGGCGGCGCTCGCCGTGGGGGCGTTTGTAGTCATGATCATGCCAACCGACAGGCCGAGTGTGGCCAGTGCACCGGTCAGTGCGCGCCTGCGGGCGTGCGGACGTGTCGCAGAAGTCATGTCCCGATTCCTTCTGTCATGGGGGGCGGATGGGGTTCGGGGCCTCCGGCGCCCGGGCGTCCCGTGGGGGGTGTCTCCATGGAGCTGACGGATCATGTACATGAACGACGTTCACGAACTTGCTGACAGTGCGCGCTACGTGTGCCCCGCTCGCGACAACGGGTCACACTGCTGAACGGAACGTAGGGGGCAAGCGCTTTCTAGTCAACGCCTCCCGCAGAACACTTTCGGTCGCTCCTGGTCAGGCGGACGACCGCGTGGGAGCGCTTCCATGCGAGCCATGTCCATGCCACCATGCCGACGCACGCTTCCCTTCACGAGAGGGCAAGTCGATGAACCGAAGGAACGTGGACGTACCTGCCACCCCCCGCCCCACGCCGAGAAGACCCCCGCGGCCGGCGCTCCTCGCGCTCGTCGCCGCGCTGCTCTCGCTGCTCACGGCCACCGCGCTCGCCGCGCCCGCGGCCGTCGCGGGCGAGCCCGGCCGTGATGCCCCCCGCGCGGGGGCCGTGCCCGCCGCGGCCCTGACCGAAGTCACGAACTTCGGAACCAACCCCAGCAATCTGCGGATGTACCTGTACGTACCGGAGAGCGTCACACCGAAGCCGGCCGTCGTGGTGGCCGTGCACTGGTGCACCGGCTCGGGCCCGGACATGTACAACGGCACCGAGTACGACACGCTCGCCGACCGGTACGGATTCATCGTGCTCTACCCGTCCGTCACCCGCAGCAGCAAGTGCTTCGACGTCTCCTCGCCCCAGGCCCTGCGCCGCGGCGGCGGCAGCGACCCCGTCGGCATCAAGTCGATGATCGACTGGGTCACCCGCACCTACGACGCCGACACCGGCCGGGTGTTCGCCACCGGCGTCTCCTCCGGCGCGATGATGACGAACGTCCTGCTCGGGGACTACCCCGACGTGTTCGCGGCGGGCGCCGCCTTCTCGGGCGTGCCGTTCGGCTGTTTCGCCACCACCGACGGCTCCGAGTGGAACAGTGCCTGTTCGGGCGGCACGATCACCCGCACCCCCAAGGAGTGGGGGGACCTGGTCCGGGGCGCGTACCCCGGCTACACCGGCCCCCGGCCCCGGATGCAGATCTGGCACGGTACCCAGGACGACGTCCTGCGCTACCCCAACTTCGGGGAACAGGTCAAGCAGTGGACGAACGTGCAGGGCGTGAGCCAGACGCCCACCGCCACCGACACGCCCCAGTCCGGCTGGACCCGCACCCGCTACGGCGGTACGGGTGACCGGGCCCCCGTAGAGGCCGTGAGCCTTCAGGGCGTCGGCCACAACCTGTACGCACAGGGCATGGCGTCCCGCGTGCTCACCTTCTTCGGCCTGGACCGCTCAGGCCCGGATCCCCAGCCCGAGCCCGGCGCGTGCAGGGTGAAGGTGTCGGTGAACGCCTGGAACACCGGTCTGACCGCCTCCGTGACCCTCACCAACACCGGCACGACCACCGTCGACGGCTGGAAACTCGGCTTCACGCTGCCCGCGGGCCAGACGGTCACGGGCGGCTGGGGCGCCACGTACACGCCGTCGTCCGGGTCGGTCACCGCCACCAACGTCCCGTACAACGGCAAAATCGCGCCGGGCGCGAGCGTGAGCATCGGCTACCAGGCGAACCACGGCGGCAACAGCGCCGCCCCGGCCGCGTTCACGCTCAACGGAACGGCGTGCGCGGCCGGTTGACGTACACGTACCTCGCCGGAAGCCGGAAGCCGGAAGCCGGAAGCCGGGAGGCGGGAGGCGGGAGGCGGATCAGACCGACCGGGAGCCGGGAGCCGGGAGCCGGAAGCCGGGAGGCGGAAGCCGGAAGCCGGATCAGACCGACCGGTGGTACTGGTCCGGCACCCGCACCTCACCGCCGAGTTCCCGCGCCGCGTGCCGGGCCCACGAGGGGTTGCGCAGCAGTTCACGGCCCAGCAGGACTGCGTCCGCCTCGCCGTTGGCCAGGATCTTCTCGGCCTGCTCGACATCGGTGATGAGCCCGACGGCGGCGACCGGCAGGGACGTCTCGTTCCTCACCCGGGAGGCGAAGGGCACCTGGTAGCCGGGGCCGGCGGGGATGTGGACGCCGGAGGCGTTGCCGCCGGTGGACACATCCAGCAAGTCGATGCCGTGGGCACGCAGGTCGGTGGCGAAACGGACCGTGTCGTCCGCGGTCCAGCCGCCGTCCTCGAGCCACTCGGTCGCCGAGATGCGGAAGAACAGCGGCTTGTCGTCCGGCCAGACCTCCCGCACGGCGTCGACGACTTCGAGGGCGAGGCGGGTCCGGTTCTCGTACGAGCCGCCGTAGGCGTCCGTGCGGTGGTTGGAGTGCGGGGAGAGGAACTCGTTGATCAGGTAACCGTGGGCGCCGTGGATCTCCGCGATCTCGAAACCGGCGGCGAGCGCGCGGCGGGCCGCGGCGGCGAACTGCTCGACCACGTCCCTGATCTGGCCGGTGGTCAGCTCGGCCGGGACCGGGTGCCTGTCGTCGAAGGCGAGCGGGCTCGGGGCGACCGGGTCCCAGCCGTGCTCGTCCGGGCCGACCGGGGCGCCGCCCTTCCAGGGGCGGTCCGTGGACGCCTTGCGGCCCGCGTGGGCGAGCTGGACCGCCGGCACCGTGCCCTGCGCGGTGAGGAAGCGCGTGATACGGCGGAACGCCTCGACCTGCGTGTCGTTCCAGATGCCGAGGTCGTAGGGGGAGATGCGCCCCTGCGGGGACACCGCGGTGGCCTCGACGATGATCAAACCCGTGCCGCCGGTGGCGCGGGCGGCGTAGTGCGCGAAGTGCCAGTCGGTGGGGGCCCCGGTCTCCGGGCCTTCGGGCGCCGCCGAGTACTGGCACATCGGGGGCATCCACACGCGGTTCGGGATCGTCAGCTCGCGCAGGGTGCAGGGCTCGAAGAGCGCGGTCACGGCGGACTCCATTCGTCACGGGGCCGATGTCGACTCATACGATAGGCATCGTAGTACGGCAGGTGTCAAACTACGAGGGTTCTCGTACTATGGAGGTCCCGAGGAAGTGGAGTCGCCGTGTCGTCCCCCGCCGTCAGCAGTCGTGACCTGCCGCATCCCGCGCGTGACGAGATCCGGCTGGAGGGGGTGCTGCACGCGCTCTCCGATCCGATGCGCTTGCGGATCGTGCGGGAGCTCGCCGGTGCGCCCGGGGACTTGTCCTGCTCGCACTTCGATCTGCCCGTCACCAAATCGACCACCACCCACCATTTCCGGGTGCTGCGGGAGAGCGGGGTGATCCGGCAGGTGTACCGGGGGACGGCCAAGATGAACGGACTGCGGCGGGACGAGCTCGACGAGCTGTTCCCGGGGCTCATGGGCGCACTGCTCGCCGCGGCGGCCCGGCAGGCCGCGCGGCTGGACGACTGACGCGTCGGATGCGTATGCCTCATCGGCGCGCATCCGGCTGGGCCGGGTCCGCGGCCCGCCGGAATCCGGGCGGGCGATGCGGGCCGTCTTCAGGGCAGGTTCGAATCGCGGGGGATCGCCGCGCGACCCGGACGGGCATAGCGAAAGGACCCCTAAGGGGCCTTGCCCGCCGCGGCCTTCAACAGGGACTGCCAGTCCGGGAGTTTGACCACGCCGCGGCCCAGTGAGGCTCCCAGTTCCGCCTCCGCCCGCTCGATCGACTGCCAGCCCTGCCATGCGACCGGGTCGGCCCCCGCCGCGTGCAGGGCCGGGAGAGGGTCGTCGGGCGCGGCCCGCCGGGAGAGGACCGGCGCGTCGTCAAGGAGCGCCGTGGCCGTCTCCTTCGCGCAGGGGCGGTTCGTGCCGATGACGCCCGTGGGGCCGCGCTTGATCCAGCCCGCCACGTACTCGCCCGGAGCCACGACGCCCCCGCGCAGGACGCGCCCGGACCGGTTCGGGACGGTGCCGGTGACCGGATCGAACGGAAGCCCCTCCAGGGGGACCCCGCGGTAGCCCACCGAGCGCAGGACCAGCTGTCCCTCGACGACCTCGTGGCGGCCCGTGCCCGTCACGCCGCCGTGGCCGTCCGGGGCCGTTCGCTCGAACCGCACCGCGCCCACGCGGCCCTGCCCGGCGAGCAGCTCGACCGGGCGGAGGAAGAACCGCAGGTGGATGCGGCGCGGGGCGCCTTTCGGGGGCGTTCCGGCCCAGCCGCGCAAAACCTCCACGTTGCGGCGCTGGGGAGCGGGCAGCGCGGAGGGGTCCGTGTAATGGGGGTCCAGGGCCAGCTCCGCCGGGTCCACGACCACGTCGGTCTCCGGCAGGGCGCCCAGTTCGCGCAGCTCCTTGGTGGTGAACCGGGCCTGGGACGGGCCACGCCGGCCCACCATGTGGATCTCGGTCACCCGGCTCTCGGCCAGATTCGTCAGGGCGGCCTGCGGCATGTCGGTGGGGGTGAGCTCGGCCAGTCCCCGGGCCAGCATCCGCGTGACGTCCACGGCGACGTTCCCCACGCCGATGACCACGGCCGACCGGGCGTCCCGCAGGAATCCGGCGTCCACGGCGTCCGGGTGGGCGCTGTACCAGGACACGAACTGCGTCGCGGACCAGCTTCCCGGCAGGTCCTCCCCGGGGATGCCCAGACGCCGGTCGGTGGCGGCGCCCACGCAGTACACCACCGCGTGGTAGAGCTCCCGCAGGCGCTCGACGCTCACGCCGCCCGGGCCGATCTGCACGCCGCCGAGGAACCGGACCCGGTCGTGCTCCAGCACCGCGCGCAGGGTGTTCTGCAGCGACTTGATCTTCTCGTGATCGGGTGCCACGCCGTAGCGGACGAGGCCGTACGGGCACGGCAGCCGGTCCAGGACGTCGACGCGCACCTCGGAGTCCAGCTGGACGAGGCTCTGGGCGGTGTAGCACCCGCTCGGCCCGGAGCCTACGACGGCGACTCGCAGCACGGCGGAACTCCTTACCCGGTGAATCCGGCGGATCTCGGGAGAGCGCTGACGCCTCCAGCATCGCACCGGCCGGGCTCCGCTGACAGGGTGCTGTACTCCGCGCGAGGCGCGTGTCCGATCTGTAGGGAATGTGATCATGCGGTTACGTTCAGTGCGTGCTGGAAGCATCCTTTCTGAATCTTTCTGATCGCTCTCCGGCGGACGGTGCGGTCTCCGTGCGCCCCGCATGGGAAGTGCGCGAGAACGAGGACGCCACGCGGTGGTTCGAGTTCCGGCTGGCCTTCGCGGACGGTGCCCGGGTCGACGCGCTGGCCGTCGTGGGCGGCGGATGCGTCTGCGTCGAGGAGGTGCGTGCTCAGCCCGCGCTGTCCCTCGACGACATGGCCCTGCTCGCCGACTGGATCGAGGAATCGGTGGCGGAGGCGTGCGGTGCCGGACCCGGGCCGGAAGGCTGCGGGGCGCAGCGGCGCCGAGCCCGGCCGGCCTGGCCGCACGGGGCGGAGGGGCGGCGGCTGGTGGCGCATGAGTACCGCGCGGCCCAGCGGGACGGCGCCGACCCGGTCCTCGCCGTGATGGGTGCGACCGGGAGCAGCCGCCGTACCTCCCTCAGGCTGATCGGCCAGGCCCGGGACGCGGGCCTGCTGCCGCCGCGCCGCGCCCGGCGCTGACCGCGGCACCGCCCCCCGGGGCATGGTCAGCTTGCCGTTTGACCTCGGCGTGAGGTGAGTCGAGCGAGTGACTCCGTGGGCCAGCAGAGCCATTCGAGAAGAGGGCTGGTGACCACGAACCAGTGGACGCTGATTCGGCCTTGCTTCTTGTCCAGGATCAGTGGGGCTTCGTCCCGGTAGACGTAGCGGAGGTATCGGCGACGGACCGGCGCTCCGGCTATCAGCAGCACTGGCGAGGCGACAAGGATGGCCACCGGGACCAGGGCCCTTGCGGTGGTGAGCTTCGTTTTCTCCTCGTATCGCATGCGCTCAGTGTGCTGATCCTCGAAGTCGCTTGTCAGCCTGTCCTGCGGGGTTTGGTGCCGGCCTTGTGGTGGGCGGGGCGGCTGTATGCCTCGCCGGTGGCGAGGACTCTGCCCACGTCATGACGGGTGGCTTGGCGGCGGTTCTTCGAACCCAGGGGCCGACCTGGTCCGGGCCGGGACGGTTCGGTGTACCGGCTGGCGACCCGGTCTTCGCCGCCACAGCCAGCACCAGCCGACCATCCGCCGCCCTCGGCAACGGCACCCCGATCAGGGCACGACGCAACCTTGCGACGTCGATCCGCCCCTGGTTCAGCCCGCCGTACAGAGCCCCGTGACCACGACGGTGTTCAGGCGCGAGCGCGAGATCAACCAGCGTCCGCACCGGCCCGTCCGTGCACAACAACGCGTCGCATAACTCGAACAGCGCGTCGCCCCGCGCGGTCAGACACGCGTACAACTCCGTCCGGAAGCATGACACTTCCGCGAACGCATCCCGCAGGACGCCCCGGTACCCCAGACTCACGACCACGGCCTTCGCGCTGGTTCCTCTGCCTCTGTGACGGAGCACAGGATCAGACGAAGGCCGCCTCCACGTCCGCTGAACTGCGAAAACACTGGCCAAGTTCGAGGCTCGTTCGACCCAGGACCTTAAACGACAAGGTCAGAGCATGTTCCGCATCCGTGTGATCTCGCTCGTCTGCTGCGCGATCACCTCGTCCGCCATCTCCTCGACGCGGATGTTGTTGCCCTGCCCCTTCACGTCCGTGGCCATGGTGATCGCGCCCTGGTGATGGGTCGCCATCAGAGCGAGGAACAGCCGGTCGAAGGCCTTTCCGTCGGCCGCCCGGAGCTTCTTCAGCTGGGCCTGCGTCGCCATGCCGGGCATCGCGGCGTGCTCGTGCCGCTCGGCCTTCAGCGGCTTGCCGTACGACTTCAGCCAGCCCTTCATGGCCTCGATCTCGGGCTTCTGGCCGGCCGCGATGCGCTCGGCGATCCGCTTCACGTCCTTCGACCCGGCGCGCTTCGGGGTGAGTTCGGTCATCACCAGGGCCTGGGCGTGGTGCTCGATCATCATGCGGACGTAGGAGACGTCGGCCGAGTTGGGGGAGTCGTTCTCCGAGCGCTGGTCGGCGGCCTCCTCGGCGGACAGGGTGCGGTTGGCCTCGCCGGGCTCGCCCGGCGCGATCACGGCGGGCCCGTCCGCCGTGGCCGGCTCGCGGTCCGGACCGGAGTCACAGCCTCCGACCGTGAGCACGGCCAGGATGACCAGCCCCGTCGTGACGGCGGACGCCCGAGACGCACGGCGGAAGAGCACAACAACCTCCTGTGGCGGGTGGGTTGGGACGCACCTCGTGTTGCGGACGACGTACTGGCACGCTTCCGCGGGTCATTGATCGGGAAACTTCATTGCGATTCTGTTGCCCCCTGTTGGTATGTGCATGGCGAAGACGATACTGCGTGGTGCGTGAACCGTTCCGCAGTGGACGGAACCAGGGAGGAAAACAGTGATCCTGTTGAACGACCGCAGAACACGCCGCAGACGCGTGGGAGTTGTGGCTGCCGCCGGTGGGCTGCTGGCCGCGCTCCTCACAGCGGCACCGGCAGGGGCCACCCCCGACCCGGGGGACGCGCCGCCCGCGCCGAAGAAGGTCTCCAAGAGCGCCCAGGCCGAGGTCCGTGAGGCCATCCGGAGCGGCGAGATACCCGGCCAGGACGAGATCGTCCACTCCGACAACATCCAGCACCTGGCCCACGTCCCCAAGGACGTGCTGCAGGGCACGAACTCGGACCTCGCCTTCCAGGGCAGGTACGCGTTCGCCGGCAACTACGACGGTTTCCGCATCTTCGACATCAGCAACCCCAAGGTGCCGAAGACCGTCGCCCAGGTGCTGTGCCCCGGCTCGCAGAACGACATCTCCGTCTCGGGCAACCTGCTGTTCCTGTCCACGGACTCCTCGCGCAGCGACAGCAGTTGCTCCAGCACCACCCAGCCGGCGACCGAGAAGTCCTCGTGGGAGGGCATGAAGGTCTTCGACATCAGCGACAAGCGCAACCCCAGGTACGTCGCCGCCGTCGAGACCGCCTGCGGCTCGCACACCCACACACTCGTGCCCGAGCGCCGCAGCGTCTACGTGTACGTCTCCTCGTACTCGCCGAACGCCGCCTACCCCGACTGCCGGCCGCCGCACGACGGCATCTCCGTCATCAAGGTGCCGCGCAGCGCCCCCGAGAAGGCGAAGGTCGTGGGCTTCCCCGTGCTGTTCCCCGGGGAGGGGCCCGACGGCGGCGGCAACCCGGGCGGACCCACCAACCCGGGCGTCTCCAAGACCACCGGCTGCCACGACATCACCGTGCTGCCGTCGAAGGACCTGGCGGCGGGCGCCTGCATGGGCGACGGCATCCTGTTCTCCATCAAGGACCCGGAACGCCCGAAGGTCATCGACCGGGTGCAGGACAACGTGAACTTCGCGTTCTGGCACTCGGCGACCTTCAACCAGAAGGCGAACAAGGTCGTCTTCACCGACGAGCTGGGCGGCGGCGGCGCGGCCACGTGCAACGCGGAGATCGGCCCGGACCGCGGCGCCGACGGCATCTACGACGTGGTCGGCAAGGGCGACAAGCGCAAGCTCGTCTTCCGCAGCTACTTCAAGATCCCCCGCCACCAGGCGGACACCGAGAACTGCGTCGCCCACAACGGCTCGCTGATCCCGGTCAAGGGCAAGGACATCATGGTCCAGGCCTGGTACCAGGGCGGCGTCTCCGTCTGGGACTTCACCGACTCGGCCAGACCGAAGGAGATCGCCTACTTCGACCGCGGCCCGCTGACCACCGACACGATCAAGTCGGGCGGCTCGTGGTCGGCTTACTACTACAACGGCTACATCTACTCGAACGAGTACGCGCGCGGCTTCGACGTCCTGAAGATCAAGGACCGGCGCACGGACCCGGCCCGCTGGGTCCACCAGCGTGAGCTCAACGTGCAGACGCAGCCGGACTACTTCGACTGACCCGGCGGACCGCACTCCGGTGCGGCCCCGGTCGCGAAGAACCGCGACAGATCCTTGTCGCCCCTCCCGCCGCAGGCTTCGGTCCGCGGCGGGAGGCCCAGCTCCCAGTCGAGCCGGTAGCGCTTGAACAGCTCCGCCCGCAGCACCGGCACCGGCATCGGCGCCCCCGGCACCAGGGCCGCGTACACGGCGCCCATCAGCAGGGCGCGCATCATCGGGTAGTCGCTGCCGACATCCGGTGACCCGTGCCGGGCCATGGTGTCCCGCAGCAGCTCGGCCAGCCGCCGCTGCTCCGGGCACTGCATGAAGCCCTCGGCCTGCAGGATCCCCGCCATGTGCTGGCGCATCAGCACGGGCCGGTCCCTGGCCAGGCCCAGGATCGCGTCGATGGCCCGGGCCATCCGCTCCCGGCCGTCCTCGGTGCGCGGCTCGCGCTCCAGCGCCTCCTCCAGCGTGCGGTGCATCAGCCGGTGTACGGCGGACTGCACCAGCTGTCGCTTGCCGGGGAAGTAGTACGACACCAGGCCGCGGGCCGAACCCGCCCGGTCCGCGATGTCGCCGAGTGTGGTCGCGTCGTAACCGCGTTCGCCCACCAGCTCGACCGCGGCCTGCAGGAGCCGCTCCCGGGAGCGCCGCCGCAGCTCTTCATTGACCGAGGCGCTACGCGGAGACATGCTGTAACTCCTGTGTTGACTGGCTGCCAGCCAACTATACTCGGAGCGTCGCGTCCGGCCACGGCCTGTCAGGTCTGGGCCGGTGATGCCGTCTGCCTCGGGCGACACGGGGGATCGTCCGAGGCGGGCGAGCAGGCCGTATACGCCGGCCTCGGGCTGCCTGCCCTGCGCGCCGCGTTCCCCGAGGGGGCGTGCCTGGCTCAGCTCACCAGATCGAGGACCGGCCGCAGCCCGTCCGGCCGGTCGGCCGTCGGCAGATGGTCGACGAAGTGCACCTTGCATCCCAGAGCGGTGGCGCCGCCGTCCGCCCGGCGGTCGTCGCCGACCATGAGGGTCTTGCCCGGTTCGGCGCCGAGCGCCTCGCAGGCGGTGGCGAACAGCCGGGGGTCCGGCTTCTGGATGCCGTGCTCGAACGACAGGACGTACGTGTCGACGTAGGGGTCCAGACCGTGCGCGCGGAAGACCGGCCGCAGGTCCCAGCCGATGTTGCTGACCACCCCGACGGGAATGCCCCGCTCCCGCAACGCGCGCAGCACCTCGACGGCGTCCGGGTACGGGGCCCAGGCGTCCGGGGTCATGTGGCGGTCGTACAGCGCGTCGTGCAGTGCCGGGTCGGGCAGCGGGACCTGCCGGGCGAGACCGGTGTAGGCGGCCCGGTGCAGGGCGGCGCTCTGGTCCCGGACGAGCCAGGCGTCGGCCAGTCCCTCGGGCACCCGCGCGGGATCACCACCACCGGGCAGCGCGCCGACCGCCTCCAACGCCAGGGCCGCGGCGGTCAACTCGGCCTCGGTGAGCCGGACATCGGCACCCGCCAGAGCGCCACGCAGCCAGGAACCGGTGGACTCGACACGGAAGAGGGTGCCGGAGAAGTCGAAGAGCACGGCCGTCATGCGACGATCCTACGAGGGTGCTTCGGGCAGCGCCGGAAATCCGGTGAGGCGTCCCGTCGTTCAGGGCTGCCGCAGACGGTGCACCCACACCGCCAGGGCCACCACCGTCGTCCCCATCAGCCAGCCGCCCACCACGTCCGACGGCCAGTGGACGCCGAGCCAGATCCGCGTCAGCCCGACCCCCACCACGGAGACGACCGCCACGGCCACGGCCGTACGCCACACGGCCCGGCCGACGCCGTGCCGGTGCAGGAGCCACAACAGCAGGCCGCACACCACCGTGGCGGTCATGGCGTGGCCCGACGGGAACGCCGAGTAGTGGGCCGAGTCGACGGGGTCGGGCCACACGGGGCGGGGGCGGTCCACCGCGGCCTTGATGCCCTGCTGGAGCACGGTACCCAGGGCGACGGCCAGAGCCAGCCACAACGCCGTCCAGCGCGCCGCCCGCCGCACCACCAGCCAGACGACGACAGCCGCGCACAGCAGTCGCATCGTCCACGGATCCCACACCCAGTCCGTGAGGATGCGGCAGGTCTGGGTGAGGACCGGTTCGTCGACCGCCCAGCGGTGGGTGGTGCCGGCGATGTCCCCGTCCGCACCGATCAAGGGGCTGAATCTGACCGCGACGAGGGTCAGCAGCAGTACCGAGCACAGGGCCAGGACGCCGGCGAAGCGGGCGGCGGTGTGGTGCTCCGGACGGGGCGGGGAGTCGACGGACGAGGTGTGCATACAGCGATACTCGCCGAACCGGGGGGTCCGGATCCAGTACGGCGACGATCTCGGGCTTCCGGGCAACCTGCTTCGGCCTCGCGAGAGCCGCCGAACCCGGCCCGGGTGCACGCCCCCGCCGAACCCGGCCCGGGTGCGCGCCTCATCCGATGCCGATCGCGGCAGGGGCCCCGCGTCCCCGGCGGTCACCCCAGCGCCCGCAACCCCGGTACGAACGCCACCAGCACGGGCATCGCCGGCACCAGCGCGGCCGCCGCCGTCAGCCGCAGGCGCCGGGACGCGGTCAGCCGGTCCGGCGGCGTGAGCAACCGGCGCACCCGGGCCGGGACATGGGCCTGTGGCGTCGGGCAGGGCCCGAACACGCCGCGGTGCTCGTTCAGTTCGACCAGGGCCAGGGCGGTGGTCAGACGGCCGAAACGGCGCGATGCCGTGTCGTCGGCGGCGAGTTCGACCAGGCGGTGCATCTCGTCACGGAACGCGGCGAACACCGGAACCTGCGGGAACCCGCCGGCCAGCGCCGAGGAGCAGTTCAGCAGCCAGTCGTGCCGGGCCCGGGCGTGGCCCTGTTCGTGGGCGAGTACGGCGTCCAGGCGGCGGCCCTTCAGCCGGAGCAACGCGGCCGTGGTGACGACCAGTTGCGGGGGAACGCCGGGCTGCCACCAGGCGTCGGGCCGCTCGCTCTCCAGGACGACGAGCCGGCCCGGGACGGCCACCTCGCCGGGCAGCAGCGGAGCCCGGACCAGGAGATCGGCCCGTCGTCGGCGGTGCCCGGCGCGGGCCCTGCCGATCTCGCGGAGCAGCATCGCCGCGCTCCACAGCCCGCCGCAGGCCAGCGCGAGGGCGGTGGTCGCCGCCCAGGGGCCCGCCGTGCCGAGGACGTAGGCCTCGACGACCGCGCGCGGGGCCGTCGCGAAGAGGTGCCCGCCGACCGCGTGCCAGGCCGCGGCCGCGCTCAGCGTCATCGACAACGCGCAGCACACGAGGACGGTCGCCACGACGCACTGCCACACCCACAGCGCCACCACCGGCTCACGGTCCGGCCAGTCCGCCCGGGCGAGCAGACGGGGGCCGGTCACGGCGGTCAGGGCGCCGAGCAGCAACAGCACGGCGGTGAGCATCATGGGGGCAGCCTATGAGCGCGGCCACGCTCCGGGGTACGACTTGTGTCGTCAAAGTGACGCAGGCAACGGATCCGTTGGGCGCGCCCGGCCGCTCCCACTCCTGCTCACAGCGTCAGCAGCATCGCCACCATCGCTATCCCCATGGACAGCCGGCAGGCTCGCGCCAGTTCCGGCCGGTCGCCCCGCCCGGCGGAACCGCCGCCCCCGGCCACGGCGGCGACCGGCACCAGACGGACGCCGCTCAGCAGCACGTAGCCGGCGAAGTAGAGCAGCAACGCCCCCGTCAGGAGCGGGATTCCCGCCCCGCCCCCACCGTGCCCGTGTGCGGGCGAGCCGGCCATGACGACGGACATGTAGACCATCGCCGCGGCACCCACCAGGTGGTGGAGATGGTGAGCGGCGGCCCGCGCCGCCCACAGTGCGTGAACGCCCGCAGCCCCGAACACCGCAGCGTAGGCGGGCCAGGCCCACGAAGGCGGTGTGAACACCGCCGCGGGCACGGCCATCGCGGCCATCCCGAAACCCATCAGCGCCTCGCCGCCCGCGGCGCTGCGCTCCCCTTCGGCGCCGCTGCGCATCCGCGCCAGGCAGTAGGAGCCGGTCATCGCGCAGAGCGCCACCAGCAGCCAGCCGGACGAAGCCGGTCCGTGCACGCGCACCTCCCCCTTCGGCAGTCGGTCATTCGATGCCCGGGCCATGCGGCGCGCACGCGAGCGCAAGGGTGTAAACGGGGAGCATTCGGCGGAGCACACCAGGTGAGGAGCTACCCTTTAAAGTTGAAACACCTGTTGACCTTCTCTGTTGATCACGGAGTTCGCCGGGCACCGGGAACCCGGGGCGCTGATGACGGAGTGGGTCGTGGGCACCGTCGTCGGCGCGCCGGTCGGGTTCGTCGCCGCCCTGGCCGTCACCGACCGGCGGGCGGGCGCCCGCGTCGACGGGCGCTGACCGCCGTCGGCCGGGCCCGCGAACGCGCCGCCCGCCTCCGGGCCGAGCCGGACCCCGGCACCGCGGCCCTGGAATCCGCCCGCCGCGGACTCACCGTCGCCCTGGCCGGGCTGCGCGCCACGGCCCGCGCGGCCGCCGGTGAAGGGTGACAGCGGGCCCCGACCCAGGAGCGGGTCGTGCTCGCCGAACAGTCCGGACACCGTACGCTCGCCGCGACGGCCCGACGCCAGGGCCTGCTCCCGGACCGGGACCCGGCCACCGAAACGGAGGACGCACGGCCATGACGCCGACCGAAGGACCATCGCCCACGGGGAGCGACGGGGGACGGGTCCAGCAGCAGGGGACCGGGGCGGAACCGGGGGCGGAGGGGCGGACGGCCGACGAGCAGGCAACGGCCGGAGGGGGTGCGGGCGAGGAGGTTCACGCGTCCGGTGAGGACCTCCCGGGCGGCGGGCGCCGGGTCGACACCGTCGCCGCGGTCGTCCGGCAGTGGCAGGCCGTGCACCCCGGGCTCGACACCGGGCCGATGGAGATCATCGGGCGGATCAACCGGTGTGCCGCTCTGCTGCAGCAGGCCGAGGACGCTCCGTTGCGACGGGCGGGGCTCAGCCGGCCCGAGTTCGATCTGCTGGGTGCGCTGCGTCGTACCGGGCACGAACTGACGCCCGGGGACCTGGCCAGGGAGACCTTCTCCTCGGGGGCCGCCGTCACCAAGCGCCTGAAGCAGCTGACCGAGCGCGGTCTGGTCGAACGGCGAGGGGACACCCGTGACCGCCGGGTCGTCCACCTCCGCCTCACGGACGCCGGACGCGACCTCGTCGACGCGATCCTGCCCGTCCAGCTCGCCTACGAGACGGCCGTGCTGTCCGGCGTGGACGGCCCCGAGCAAGGTGAACTCGCCGCTCTGTTGGGGGAGTTGCTCAGCCAGCTGGAGGGGCGGCTCGGCGTCCTGCGGGCCTGACCGCCGGCAGTGCTGGTCCCGTCGGACAGGGTGTGACGACGCCGGCTCAGGCCTCGTCGCCCGCCCGGTACACGCCGAAGACCGCCCCCTGCGGGTCCCGCAGCACCGCGATGCGCGGCCCGTCGGGCACCGAGGTGGGCACCATCAGCACCGTGCCGTGCTGCTGGACCACGGCGGTCGTGTCGTCCACGTCGGCCACCGCGAAGTACGGCAGCCAGTGCGCCGGCACCTCGGGCGGGAACTTGTCGTCCATCGTCACCATGCCGCCGAAGTCCGCGCCGCCGACGCCCCACTGGGTGTAGCGGTCCGACGGGGCGACCGTCCAGCCGAACACCCGCGGGTAGAAGGACACGGCCCCCTCCGGGTCCCGCGTCATCAGCTCCACCCAGCCCAGCGAACCGGGCGCGTTGAACAGCCCGGCGCCCGGGAAGGTCCCCGCCTGCCACAGCTGGAAGACGGCGCCGCCCGGATCGGCGGCCACCGCGAACCGCCCCACGTCGAACACGTCCGTCGGGCCGAACAGCAGTGTTCCGCCCGCCTCCGTCACCGCGCGGACGGTGGCGTCCGCGTCGGTCACCGCGAACGACACGTTCCACGCGACCGGCTGCGACGGCTGGTACAGCGGGGCGAGCGCGGCCACGGCCGCGTCTCCGAGATGCGCGACGGTGTAGCCGCCGGCCTCCTGACGCGCGTCCGTCTCGGGCCGCCAGCCGAACAGCCGCGTGTAGAACCGCCTGGCCGCTTCCAGGTCACTGGTCCCCAGCTCTGTCCAGCAGGGGCCGCCGGTCACCGGTGCGTCGAGCTTCATGGCGTTCCTTCCACGAGCGGCGGGGACGGGCCCCCGAGGGCCACTCCAGCACGCTAAGCCGCCCGCGGGGCTCCCTGCCATCCGGGGAAACCCGGTGGTGTGCCGATGCGGCCCCGGCGTACGTCCCCGGAGACGGAGACACCGGGGACGACGGCCGCCACCTGCACGAGTGCGTCGTCGCCGCGGCCCACCCGCCGCGGCACCGCGCTGACGACGAGGTCCCGCTCCGGCACGCCCGGAACGCCACACGTGCGCCGCCGGCCTTGCCGACGTCGGCAACCTGCGCATCGACCCTGTGGTGCACGGCACCGGCCTGGAGCGCCGGCTGCTCGCCCGGGCCGCGGACCGGCTCCGGCGGTGCGGCGTGGACCGGCTCGTCGCCTGCGAACCGGCCGACGGCAGTGCCATGACCGCCCTCCTGACCGGTGCGGGCGTTCGCCCACTCATCCGCCTAGGGCGGGGCTGGGAGCACCGCCCGGGCCGGGGTCAGATGCCGGGCCGGTAGCGGATCGGATGGTCCGCCGGCACCTCCACCAGCACGATCGGCGTCCCGTCGGGATCCGCGATCCACATCTCGATCAGCCCCCAGGGTTCCTTCACCGGCGGCCGCACGATCTCCACGCCCTTCGCCCGCAGCTCCTCCCGCGCCGCCGCCACGTCGTCGACCTGCAGCCACAGCCGCACGGCGGGCACCGGGGGCGTGTCGGAGCGGCCCGAGACCTCCAGGAAGCCGCCGCCCAGGAAGAAGACCGTGCCGCGCTCCGGCCCGGTCCCGAACTCGCGGTACACGGCGAGGCCCAGCTGTTCGCCGTAGAAGGCGCGTGACCGCTCGGGGTCGGTGGGGCGGAGCAGGATCCGGCTGCCGAGTACATGCACCATGCAGCGGAGCCTAGTGGTGGCGTTACGCTCAACCCTGCCCAGCCTCGCCGCCGCAACGGAGACGTACGCCCATGGAGACCGCCGCCACCGAACTGACCTTTCGCGACGCCACCGACGCCGACGTGGACGAGTTGGTCGCGCTGATCGAGTCGGCGTACCGGGGCGACGACAGCAGGGCCGGGTGGACCACCGAGGCGGACATCCTCGAAGGGCAGCGCACCGACCCCGAGGGTGTGCTGGAGGTCATCGAGTCGCCCGACAGCCGGCTCCTCACGGTGGAGCGGGACGGCGGGATCGTCGCCTGCTGCCAGCTGGAGCACCAGGGCGAGAACGCCTACTTCGGGATGTTCGCCGTCAGCCCCCGGCTCCAGGGCGCGGGCCTCGGCAAGGTGATCATCGCGGAGGCGGAGCGGCAAGCCCGCGAAACCTGGGGTGTGCGGGAGATGCAGATGACCGTGATCTCCGTGCGCGACGACCTCATCGCCTGGTACGAGCGGCGCGGCTACCGCCGTACGGGACGGATGACACCGTTCCCGTACGGCGACGAACGCTTCGGCGTTCCGCAGCGCGACGACCTGAGCTTCGAACTGCTGGTGAAGGAGCTCGCGTAGTCACTAGGCCGTGAAACGGCCCGTGCGCTTGATGTCCGGGTGGTCGGTGGTCGCGCCGTCCAGGCCGAAGGCCCGGACGAGTCGCAGCTGGTCCTGCGTGTTCACCACCCAGCCGATGATCCGCAGGTCGGCCTTGCGGGCCTGCTCGACGATCTCCAGGGTGAGCCGGCGGATGTTGAGGCAGACGGTCGCGGCGCCCGCCTCGACGGCCCGGTCCACGATGTCGGTGCCGTAGCGGCTGGCGATCAGTGCGGTGCGCACACCCGGTACGAGTGGCTTGATCTCGGCGATCGCCTCGTCGTGGAACGAGGACACCTCCACCCGGCCGGCCAGCCCGTGCTCGTTCATGACCTGGGCCAGGGCCCGCGCCGCCTGCACGTCCTTGATCTCCGCCTGGAGCGGCGCCTGGACGGCCTCCAGCACCTCCTCGAAGACCGGCACCCGCTCGCCCCGGCCGGCGTCCAGGGCCCGCAGCTCGGCGAGGGTCTTCTCGGCGATCGGCCCGGTGCCGTCGGTCGTGCGGTCCACATCCGTGTCGTGCATGACGACGAGCGCGCCGTCCTTGCTCAGATGCAGATCGAGTTCGATGGCGTCCAGCCCCGCCTCCTGGGCGGCGACGAAGGACCGGAGGGTGTTCTCGGGCTCCACACCCATGACTCCGCGGTGACCGATGGTGAGGAAGTTCAAGACGCGACTCTCTTCCGTCGACAGGCGGCAGTGGGGGCCCGGCGGCCCCCCTGACCGTATCGCCTGGACCCGCCCTGTGCAGAGAGTGAGGGCATGGTCGCCGCACATCCGGGCAGAAGCGTGACCGACAGGAAAAAGTGCGGTGAAGGGGAGGGTGAGGCAGGATAATTTCCCGGGTTCACCCTTGCTGGGAGGAACCTCGTGTGTATACGGTCTGCATACGTGAGATTCTCCCGTGGAAGGTGGGACATGACGGAAATTCTTGTGCAGGTGGGTTCGGAGGAAGCTCTTCCTCCCGTGGCCAGGGTGGTGGAGCACCCGGCATGGCCCGTGCTCAAGGATGCCGTGGAGCGGATCCGGCCATGGCAGTCCAAGGACGGGTCGATCGACTTCGACGCCGAGGGCGCGCCCGACCCGGCTGACGCCGAGCTCGTGGTCCGCCAGGTCGCCGACGCCGTCCTGGAGCTCTCCCCGCTGCTCCCGCACGACGGCGCCTATCACGAGGCCCTGGTCAAGGACCTGACCCGGTGGGCCGACAGCGGCTTCCAGGTGCCCGACTTCCTCGACTCGCTGCTGGCCTTCCAGCCCGCCGCGAACCGCGCGGACGGCCTCCAGCACCTCGTCGTCTTCCCCATGTACACCCAGAACGGCAACCCCGACCGCAACCTCGAAGCGGTCGTGCTGCGCATGGTCTGGCCGGACTGGCTGGCCGAGCTGGAGCGCACCCGCTACGACAACCCGCTGTTCTGCGGCATCAAGTTCGAGGACTTCACGGCCGGCTACGACACCAACTCGGCCGTCCTGTTCCCCGAGACCATCGCCGTGCGCGAGGCCCCGGAGCGCTTCACGTGGGGCGGCATCTTCTGCGACCGCGAGGCCGCCCGCTTCCGCCGCGTGACCGACGCCGCCGTCGACATCCTGGGCCTGGAGCTGCCCGAGGACGTCGCCGCGATGGTCCACGACCAGAAGCGCTGCGAGGAGGCGTTCGTCCTGTGGGACATGGTCCACGACCGCACCCACAGCCACGGCGACCTGCCCTTCGACCCCTTCATGATCAAGCAGCGCCAGCCGTTCTGGATGTACGGCCTGGAGGAACTGCGCTGCGACCTCACCGCCTTCAAGGAGGCCGTGAAGCTGTCGGCCGACGGTGTGCCGCAGGCCCGTGACGTGCAGGTCGCGGTCCTCTTCGACCGCATGTTCCGCTTCCCCGTCACCGGCGAGCGCGTGCGCAACTACGACGGCCTCGGCGGCCAGCTCCTCTTCGCGTACCTGCACAAGCACGACGTCGTCCGCTGGACCGACAACAGGCTCACCATCGACTGGGAGCGCGCCCCGCAGGTCACCAACCAGCTGTGCGCCGAGATCGAGGACCTGTACCGCGACGGCATCGACCGCCCGAAGCTCGTCCACTGGTTCGCCGGTTACGAGCTGGTCTCCACCTACCTCTCCCCGCACCCGGGCTCCAAGTGGGCCAAGGGCCCCGAGGCCCTGGACACCACGCAGCCCCCGCGCAAACTCGTCGATGACGTGCTTCCGGACGAGTTTCCGCTGAGCATGTTCTATGAGGCACTCTCCAAGAAGCTGAAGAACGTGATCGCCTCCACCAAGGGCATCACGGCCGACAGCGCCGAGCGGATCGCCGCGTGAGCGATCGGCAGACCGGGAACACTGCTCAGGAGGCGAAGATCATGGGGAACGGGGCGCTCAGCGGTGCGGTGATCGCGGTGGCCGGAGCGGGCGGGCCCGCCGGCCGGGCCGCACTGCTCAGGCTGGCCGAGGCGGGTGCGACCGTCATCGGGTCGGACAACGATCCGGAGCGGCTGGCGGAGGCGGTGGACGCGGCGAGCTACGCCACCGGCGGCGCCACCGTCACCGGTGACACGGTGGATCTGCTGGACCTGGGGGCCACCCGTGACTGGGCCACCCGCATCGAGAAGGACTTCGGCCGTGTCGACGGCCTGGTCCACCTCGTCGGCGGCTGGCGCGGCAGCGAGACCTTCACCCGGACCAGCCTCGACGACTGGGACTTCCTGGAGATGCTGCTGGTCCGCACGGTGCAGCACACCTCCCTCGCCTTCCACGAGGCGCTGCAGCGCAGCGACCGCGGCCGGTACGTGCTGATCAGCGCCGCCGGTGCCAGCAAGCCCACCGCGGGCAACGCCGCCTACGCGGCCGGCAAGGCTGCGGCCGAGGCGTGGACGCTGGCCATGGCGGACTACTTCCGCAAGGCCGGGGGCGCCGAGGGGCCGACGTCGGCTGCCACGATCCTGGTGGTGAAGGCGCTGGTCCACGATGCGATGCGCGCCGACCGGCCCAACGCGAAGTTCGCGGGCTTCACGGACGTCAAGGACCTGGCCGAGGCCGTCACCGAGGTCTGGGAGAAGCCCGCCGCCGAAGTGAACGGAAACCGTCTGTGGCTCACCGAGAAGCCGTGAACCCGCCGAAGACCGACGCCCGCCGTCATCACGACCCCGAGGTCCGCGGTTTCGCCAGCGACAACTACGCCGGGGCCCACCCGGAGGTCCTCGCCGCCCTGGCCCTGGCCAACGGCGGGCACCAGGTCGCGTACGGCGAGGACGCCTACACCGACAACCTCCAGCAGATCATCCGCAGTCACTTCGGGCCCACGGCCGAGGCGTTCCCGGTCTTCAACGGCACCGGCGCGAACGTCGTCGCGCTCCAGGCGGTCACCGACCGCTGGGGCGCGGTGATCTGCGCGGAGAGCGCGCACATCAACGTCGACGAGTGCGGCGCCCCGGAGCGGGTCGGCGGCCTGAAGCTGCTCACCGTCCCGGCGCCCGACGGCAAGCTCACGCCCGAGCTGATCGACCGGCAGGCGTACGGCTGGGACGACGAGCACCGGGCGATGCCGCAGGTCGTCTCCATCGCCCAGGCCACCGAACTGGGCACGGTCTACACACCGGAGGAGATACGCGCCCTCTGCGAGCACGCTCACGCGCACGGTATGAAGGTGCACCTGGACGGCTCCCGGCTGGCCAACGCCGCCGCCACCCTGAACGTCCCGATGCGCACGCTCACCAACGCCGCGGGCGTCGACATCCTCTCCCTGGGCGGTACGAAGAACGGTGCCCTGTTCGGCGAGGCCGTCGTGGTCCTCGACCAGGACGCCGTGAGCCACATGAAGCACCTGCGCAAGCTGTCCATGCAGCTCGCCTCCAAGATGCGCTTCGTGTCGGTCCAGCTGGAGGCCCTGCTCGCCCGGGACCTGTGGCTGCGCAACGCCGGTCACGCCAACGAGATGGCCCAGCGGCTCGCCGAGGGCGTGCGGGCGGTGCACGGTGTGGAGATCCTCTACCCGGTGCAGGCCAACGCCGTCTTCGCCCGCCTGCCCCACGACGTGAGCGAGCGCCTCCAGAAGCGGTTCCGCTTCTACTTCTGGGACGAGGCCGCGGGTGACGTCCGCTGGATGTGCGCCTTCGACACCTCCGAGGACGACGTCGACGCGTTCCTGGCGGCGCTGAAGGAGGAGATGGCCCGCTAGATGCATAGGTATGCGGCAGAGCGTAAATCAATTGACGGTGGAGTGATCTCTCCCTACGCTCTGCCTGCATGCAGCTGATCCAGCAAACGCCCGACCTGTCCGCCTACTTGGCCCCTGACGAGGTGGTCGACCATCACCACCCGCTCGTGCGCGAAACGGCGGCGAGGCTCGCCGGCGGGGTGGTCGACTCGTATGAGTATGCGCGGGCGGCTTTCGAGTTCGTACGCGACACCGTCCCGCACTCGCAGGACTCCGGTGATCTCCGCGTCACCTGGCGCGCCTCGGACGTCCTGGAGCAGCGCACCGGCATCTGCTATGCCAAGGCCCACGCGCTGGCCGCCCTGCTCCGGGCCGAGGACATCCCCACCGCCCTCTGTTACCAGAAGCTCGACGTCGTGCACGGGCTGGTCGCCGTGCGGTTCAACGGCGCGTGGCACCGGCAGGACCCCCGGGGCAACAAGCCCGGCGTCGACGCCCGGTTCTCCCTCGATGGTGAGCGGCTGGCCTTCGCGCCCGATCCGGCGTCCAATGAAATGGACTATCCGGTCTTGTATGCTGCACCGCATCCGGTCGTGCTGGACGCCCTCACGGCAGCGCGCGACCGGCCGCACCTCTGGCAGACGCTCCCCACCGCACTCTGAGGCAAGGCGACCATGACGCTCACACTGACCGTGTCCGACGACGTACGCGCACTCGCCCCCGGTTTCACCCACGTCGCGATCGAGGCACACGGCCTGCTCAACGGGCCGAGCAGTGAGGCCAGTGCGGCCCTGCTGGACGACGCGGCGGGCCGGCTCGCCGTACGACTGGACGGCCGCGCCCCGCACGAGGACCCGCACATGGCCGCATGGCGCGAGGCCTACACGGCGTTCGGCTCGAAGCCGTCCCGCACCCGAAACTCCGCGGAGGCACTGGCCAGGCGGGCTCTGTCGGAGGCCGGGCTGCCCCGCATCAACCTGCTGGTCGACCTCTACAACGCCGTCTCCGTCGCCCATCTGATTCCCGTCGGCGGCGAGGACGCCGACCGCATCGAGGGCGGCATGCGCCTGATCCGTGCCACGGGGGAGGAGGACTTCGTGACCGTCGCCGGGGGCGAGGAGACCGTCGAGCACCCCGGCGCGGGCGAAGTCGTGTGGCGGGACGACGCGGGCGTGACCTGCCGCCGCTGGAACTGGCGCCAGGGCCCGCGCACCCGGCTCACCGAGCGGACGACGTCCGGCATCTTCCTGCTGGAGAGCCTGGCACCGATGCCGGTCGCCGAGGTGACGGCGGCCGCCGCGGAACTCGCCGAGCTGCTGGCGAAGTTCAGCCCGGGTGCGGACATCGCCGTCCGTGCTCCGCAGCCCTCCGCCTGAGTTCCGGCGGGGCGGGTGTCAGTGCGCCTCGGCTGCCCGCACCTGCTCAGGCGTCGGGGCCGTGCCACCGAGGTGGGCCGGCATCCACCAGGTGTCGTCCGGGCCCTTCGGGCGGACCGGGTAGGCGCGCTGGGCGGCCTCGAGGAGTTCCTGGACGCGCTCGCGCAGCTGGCGGGTGATGGCGCCCGCGTACTTGTCTCGGGAGGCCTCGATCGCCTCGCCCACCCGGATCGTGACGGGGATGTGGCTGCGCTTGAAGTTGCGCGGGTGTCCCTTGGTCCACAGCCGCTGGGTGCCCCACACCGCCATCGGGATCAGCGGGACGCCGGCCTCTTGGGCCAGGCGCGCGGCGCCCGACTTGAAGCTCTTCAGCGTGAACGACTGCGAGATGGTCGCCTCCGGGAAGACCCCGATGATCTCGCCCGACCGCAGCGAGTCCAGGGCGTGCGCGTAGGCCGCCTCGCCCTGCTTGCGGTCCACGGGGATGTGCTTCATCCCGCGCATCAGCGGACCGGAGATGCGGTGCCGGAAGACGGACTCCTTCGCCATGAAACGCACGAGACGTTTCTGCGGCAGCGCCGCCAGGCCGTCGAAGACGAAGTCCAGGTAGCTGATGTGATTGCTCACCAGCACGGCGCCGCCCGAGCGCGGGATGTTCTCCGAACCCTGGAGGTCGATCTTGAGGTCCCACACCTTGAACAGCGTGCGGGCGAAACCGACGACGGGACGGTAGACGAGCTCTGCCATGGGCGGGCCGGCCCCTTCCTGCTCTGCCTGGGAAGGGATTCCCAGTGGAAAGTTACGCAGCCGTAGGTTTTACGGCTTGTCGCAGATCGTGCCCCAAGAACGGCCGGGTAGCCAGTCCTCGTGCCCGGCGGCGGCGAGATTCTCGTCACGTCGTCCGCCGGTTCCCACCTCGTGCTTTTGCGCGTCCATTACTCCGCGCGGACCGCCGTCCGGCGCACGAGCAGGTACAACTCGCACCCCAGGCAGTACCCGAACGCAGCATTGAGGAAGGCCGCGGCGAGCGCGGCGCCGGTCGCCGCGAGTCCCAGCCAGCCGGGGCCCAGGGTGTAGCCGACGAGGCCGAGGCCGGCGAAAAGCAACCCCACCACCTGGGCGAAACGCGGCGGTTCGGGTGCTTCGAACTCCTTCGGCGGCCCGAGCCGCGGCCGTACGGCCTTGGCGAACAGCAGGCCGTACGGGGAGCGTCCGGCCCCGCCCGCCGCGCCGAGCAGGAACGCCAGCGTCTGCCAGGCCAGCAGCCAGGCGCTCCCCGTGACCAGAACGACCGCCAGCACGGCGGCCGTGACGGCCGCGCCGAAACGCGGCCCTCTCACATCGATGTCCATAGGAACCAATCATTCCGCAGGACGGCCGGGTGGCGGGGCCGGGAATCTTTGCGGTCTCGTGAACGCTTGCAGCAGGTGATGACCGGACTGGTGGTGTGCGTGGTGGTGCTCGCGGCGGCGAGCGCCTACGGAGTGCTGCAACGGCGGCGGAGCGGGAGAGTGCGGGTGCGCGGGCGCGACGACGGCAAGCGGCTCGATGCGGCGGACCTGGGCGCGGAGCTCGGCGAGCGGGCCACGCTCGTGCAGTTCTCCAGCGCGTTCTGCGCGCCCTGCCGGGCGACCCGGCGGGTCCTCGGCGAGGTCGCCGGTGTGGTCCCGGGCGTGGCACACGTCGAGATCGACGCCGAGGCCCACCTGGACCTCGTACGGCGGCTGGAGATCCTCAAGACCCCGACCGTGCTGGTCCTGGACGCCGACGGCCGGGTGGTGCGCAGGGCCACCGGGCAGCCGCGCAAGGCCGACGTGATCGCCGCGCTGGGGGAGGCGGTGTGACCGGTGTGACGCCGTCCGTGAGTCATCTCCCACATCACGGAACGAACTTGACGGTGCGTACCAGTTATCGTCAGCCTGACCCCATGCCTGCGGACCTCCTCGCCACGCCCGACCTCCTGCGCTCGGTCTTCCGGCGGCACGCGGCTGGTGTCGCCGTCGTCACCGCTCGTGGCGAGGCGGGCCCGGTGGGCTTCACCGCGACCTCCCTGGCGTCCGTCTCCGCCGAGCCTCCGCTGCTGTCCTTCGGGATCGGCACCGGCGCCTCCAGTTGGCCCGCGATCGCGACGGCGGACCACGTCGGCGTGCACATCCTCGGTGAGCACCAGCAGGAGATGGCCGCCACCTTCGCCCGCAGCGGCGCCGACCGCTTCGGCCCGCCCACCGCCTGGCGGGAAGGGCCCGAGGGCGTTCCGGTCCTCGACGGCGTGCTCGCCTGGCTGGTGGGCCGGGTCGTCGCGCGCGTGCCCGCCGGGGACCACCGGATCGTGCTCGCCCAGGTCGTGCACGGCGACCCCACGGGCACCGGTCGTCCACTCCTCTATCACCAGGGACGTTTCCAGCGTCTGGGCGACTGAGTGGGACGTCCTCCGTGCTGCGTGACCGTCGAGTTCCGGTTACGCTGCGTTGCGAAGGTCACAGTTCAAAGCGCTTGCTTAGCGGGAACGAACTGGGTGTACTGACGAGTAATATTTCGCTCGGGGCGTGGGTCGCCCCGACCGGGATCGGACGCTAGAGGCGCCTATGCTGCCTGCAAGTAGGCAGCATGGAAATGACGATGCAGTAGGAGAGCCGGCGTGAGCTTGAGGATCGTTGTCACTGTGAAGTACGTGCCCGACGCCACTGGCGACCGGCACTTCGCCGATGACCTGACCGTCGACCGGGACGACGTGGACGGTCTGCTCTCCGAGCTCGACGAGTACGCGGTCGAGCAGGCGCTGCAGATCTCCGAGAACGCAGGCGACGACGTGGAGATCACCGTTCTGACGGTGGGTCCCGAGGACGCCAAGGACGCCCTGCGCAAGGCGCTGTCCATGGGCGCAGACAAGGCGATCCACGTCGAGGACGACGACATCCACGGCACCGACGCCATCGGCACCTCCCTGGTCCTGGCCAAGGCGATCGAGAAGGCCGGCTACGACCTGGTGATCTCCGGCATGGCCTCCACCGACGGCACCATGGGCGTCGTGCCCGCGCTGCTCGCCGAGCGTCTGGGCGTGCCGCAGGTGACGCTGCTGTCCGAGGTGTCGGTCGAGGACGGCACGGTCAAGGGCCGCCGCGACGGCGACGCCGCCTCCGAGAGCCTCGAGGCTTCCCTTCCGGCGGTCGTGTCCGTGACCGACCAGTCGGGCGAGGCGCGTTACCCGTCCTTCAAGGGCATCATGGCCGCCAAGAAGAAGCCGGTTCAGTCCTGGGACCTGTCCGACCTGGACCTGGAGGCCGAGGAGGTCGGCCTTGAGGGTTCCTACACCACGGTCGACGGCGCGACCGAGCGCCCGGCCCGCACCGCGGGCACGATCGTCAAGGACGAGGGCGAGGGCGGCAAGCAGCTCGCTGAGTTCCTCGCGGGCCAGAAGTTCATCTAGGCCCGACGCAGTCGCGATCCGTCCCTCATCTTCCGCAAGCAGGAGAGAAGAAGTCCCATGGCTGAAGTTCTCGTCTACGTCGACCACGTGGACGGTGCCGTCCGCAAGCCCACCCTGGAGCTGCTGACCCTGGCCCGCCGCATCGGCGAGCCGGTCGCCGTCGCGCTGGGAGGCGGCGCCGGTGACACCGCCGCCGCGCTCGCCGAGCACGGCGCGGTCAAGGTCCTCACGCACGAGGCGTCCGAGTACGCCGACTACCTGGTCGTACCGAAGGTCGACGCCCTCCAGGCCGCGCACGAGGCCGTGTCCCCGGCCGCCGTGCTGGTGCCGTCCTCCGCCGAGGGCAAGGAGATCGCCGCGCGTCTGGCGCTGCGTCTGGGCTCGGGCATCATCACCGACGCCGTCGACCTGGAGGCCGGCGACGAGGGCCCGGTGGCCACGCAGTCGGTGTTCGCCGCCTCGTTCACCACCAAGTCCCGTGTCTCCAAGGGCACCCCGGTCATCACGGTCAAGCCCAACAGCGCCGCCGTCGAGGCCGCTCCGGCCGCCGGTGCGGTCGAGGCCCTGTCGGTGTCCTT
>NZ_JBIBEP010000024.1:0-123200 GCF_042955185.1 Streptomyces sp. NPDC012474 | reverse complement strand
CCCACCGAGGCGACTCGAACTGGCCCCGGTTCGCAGACAATGCGTGAAGATCAGGCGTCGTGAGGTGGTCCCGGAGGGCGGCTTGATCTGGCCCCGCTGGGAGGTGTTCAAATGGAGGCAGGCTATCCGGCTCCCAGCGAACGCAATCCCGTGAAACTGAATTCGCCAGCAGTGTCGGCTGCCTGGCGGGGCCGCGTCGTCTCAGGGATCCCTTATGGATGGGTGCGATATGGATGGGTGCGATCGCAAATCTAGAGCGCCCCCGACAGCATCGCAGGAACACGGACCGCTTGAGGCGCCGACCGCATCGTGCACGCCAGCGCAACCGACGCCACGGCGAAGCCCCACCGGAACGCTCCGGTGGGGCTTCGCCGTATCACCAGCTATCACACAGCGATCACGAACTGGGCGGACCCTCCCGGATCAGGAGGCCCTGACCTGCGATTTCACGCGCGCGCTGGACTGGCGTAGACCCCCCTGGACCGTCTTTACAACCTGTGCCATGTGGTACCGCGGCCCACTCGCTAGCACCACGTACCACTCATCAAGATCCGGACCAGGTGCGGACCGAATCAGCCTGGCACTCGACGTTTCCACTCTTTGTCACAGGTCAGGAGCGAGGTCAGTCGTGTACCACCAGCAGACGAAGAACCTGCTGGTTGGCTCATTACCACAGTCAGGCAGCAGCCCAAAGACCCGCATCCAGAATGCGCGCAGCCTTCGTGATGCTTCCCGGCATCAGGTGGCGGTAGGTCCGATACGTCTCCTCGATCGACTTGTGGTCCATCCACTCGGCTACGTCGGTGATCGGTATACCGTTACTGAGGGCGTTCGACGCAAAGAAGTGACGGAAGCTGTACATACCAACCCCCTCTTCTGGCGGCAACTGCTTGAACAGTTTCTGTACGCGGTAGTGTTCCATTCCTTGTGTGTAATATCCGCTCGGGCCACGAAGAAGGTACCCCTCCGAAGTCACCGCACGCCTCTTTGCGAACTTCTCCATTTCCTCACGCACCGTACGAGGTAGGGGAACCTCCCGAAACTCACCCACTTTTCGGTGCTTCAACTTCGCCGGCCTATTCAACCTGGCATGTATCTGCTCGTGTACACGGTAGACATCGTCTGCAACGATGTTGTTCAGGTTGACAGCCCGAGCTTCGCCGTTTCGCAGACCGCAGCCGACCATCATAGTGATTTCCAGGGCAAGGTCCTCATGAGCTATTGACAGCGCCTTTTCTATGTAACCCAATGTGGGGATACTCACCCTGTCGCGCACGTACTCAGGCCCTTGCACGCCCTTCACAGGGTTACTCGGAATGGCTCCCTTCTCGTGGGCATCCAAGAGGATCGACTTGAGGACCCGGAAGATACTCACCTGGTTACCCCGACCGACACCGTTCGCCTCCAGGTCATCGAGAAACTGCTCAACCACGGTCGGTGTCACCGAGTTCAATTTCCTCGACCCCAGCGCCGGGTTGATGTGCACGTTAAGAGAGCTGAGCACGTTCTCCTTCGTAGAGTATTCCGTCATTCTGCGTTGGCGGGGCAGCCACGTTTCCGAGTACTCCCTGATGGTCTGTTGGCCCAATTCTCGACGGGCCTCCGCCAGCACGGGTGCCGTCGCCTTCTTCTCGGCATACAACTGCGAAAGTCGCTCGATCGCATCATCCTGGGAAGTGAAGCCCCTCTCCTCACGCTGCTTCCCCAGCGCATCCCGGAAACGAATGGTGTACCGGTGGGGGCAACGAGTGGGCTTGACGCAGGAGCAGTCCTTGAAAAACGAACCCATGCCGCGGGCGAGCTGGCGTGCCACGAATGAAACCTTCCGAACAAGAGCAGGTCCGCCCCTTGAGGCGTCAGCGACGGACCGAGGGGCAGCGGTGCAGTACTCAGTCATGCCTCTTGCTGACCATTTGCTGACCTGGACCTGATCATCATGCCTCTGACCTGCAGAGATGACCAAGCATCAGATTTTCCAAAGGAATGTGCCGGAAGCGGGCGGGAGGCGATCAGGGTCGAACGGAAGCGAGCAGGAAGTGTCGCGGCGCTCGAGGCTGCGCATACGCCAAGCGGCCAGACCTGAGGTTACGTGCGCAAACGGGCACCGAGTGCGTCGGCGGCCGCCCGGCCACGCTCTGGATCGCGAGCGCCGACGACGACGGTGTGGCCGGCCTCGATCAATCGGCGAGCGGTCTCATACCCCAGGGACTTGTTCGCTCCGGTGATGAATGTTGTCGTCATGCCTTCACCCTCGCCCCGTGGCGAGAGGACAACCAGTGCCCTTCGTGACGGTAGGACCGCCGGTACCAGGCACAACGGCTGTCCAGCGGACACGATGGCCGCGTGGACGAGACCCTTGGCACCGCATTGCGCCGCTGGCTCGACCGGCTCTCCCCCTGGACGTCGGCCGGCCCGCCCGGCCCGGACGCCGTGCGGCGGGATGGCGACGCGAGGAACCGGTCGACCTCGCGGGCCTGTCGGTCGACTACGTGGTACGTCTGGAACAGGGACGCGCCACCAGCCCTCCGCCACAGGGTCGTCGCAAGCCTGGCCAGGGCACTGCAACTGCAACTGCAACCCATGGAGCGCGATCACGCCTACCGGCTGGCCGGCCTCCTCCCGCCACCGGAGGGGACGGCTCCACGCATGTGCCCGCCGGGGTCCGACGCGTGCTGGCCCGCCTCGGCGAGTTCCCCGTGGGCGTCTTCAGCGCCGACTGGACCCTGCTGTCCTGGACCCCCGCCTGGGCCGCACTGCTGGGCGACCCCAGTGCACAGACACCCACCGAGCGCAATCTGGTACGAGCGGTCTTCACCGCGGGGTCCCGAGGGCTCGCGGCCTGGCCCGTGCTCCCGGAGGGCAACGCCCTGAACCCCGCCCTCGTCGCCGATCTGCGCACAGCTCTCGTCGAGCATCCCCACGACCGCGGACTGATCAACCTTGTCGCGGAACTGCGCTCCACCAGTGGGGAATTCACCCGGCTGTGGGACGAGGGTGCGGTCGGTCCGCACGTCTCGGCCCGCAAGACCATCCTGCACCCCCAGGTCGGCGAGTTGACGTGCGACTGCGACGTGCTCACCGTCCCGGGCTGCGATATCCGCCTCGTCGTCTACACGGTGGCCGCGGGTTCCGCCGATGCGGAGAAGCTGCGGTTCCTGCGGGTCACGAACGGCGTCCGCCCCGACCGCGCCTTCGGAGCCCGATCTGCCCTCGACGCCGTGACAGCGGTCGGTGGTGAGATCGCCGATCAGGGCGGTGGTCGACGATCTCATCACCGTCGACGACGAGGACCCGCCCTGCCTGAGGAAGGTTTCCACGCCCCCCTGGGCATAGCTCGACGCCGACTCGATCGTGGGCTTCTCGCGTACCCCGGGGCCCCTGGGCGCGGTGACCACCGCGAGGTCCGCGCGGCGTGGGGCCCGGTGGGGCGGTCGCGCCGAGGACGAGCATCTCCATGGCAGGGAATCCGCCATGCGCGACGGAGACCGGCTCCGATCAGGCGGATCTGGGCCTCCTGGTCGTCACCCTCGCCCTGGCGCTCCCGCGCGCAGCCCGTCCATGACAAGGTCAAGGAGCCGAGCACTCTGGGCTTGCCAGTCCCCTCGGGCGTCGATCTGCCAGATGCCGGCGATGGCCAGGACGAAGTCGTCGACGGTCAGTTCCGGGCGGATGGTGCCGGCCTCGTGATTGGCCGCGACCAAGGCTTCGATCGCCGCGATCACCGGCGCGTATCCCGGCTGCGCAGGGCCGTCCGTCGTACCGACGATCTGGCGCATCGCGTGCGACAAGCCGGCCTTGGCGACGGCGAAGCGGGCGAGCTGGTCCAGCCATGCACGCAGGGCCTGGTCGGGCGTCCGGGTTTTGAGCAGGTCCGTCGCAGCGTCCGTGAGCAGTCGCACCTCGTGGCCGTAGACCTCCAGGACGAGCGCGTCACGGTTGGGAAAGTTGCGATAGAACGTGCCCTGCCCCACTCCCGCCTTCTTGGCGATCAGACTCAGCGGGACATCCACAGCACGCGACAGCTCGGCCAGTGCCACCTCCAGAATCCGCTCCCGATTGCGCTGTGCGTCCGAGCGCTGAGGCCCGCTGTTGCTGGACTCCACTCCCCCTCCTCCCGGGCTCACACCCTCACCTCGCCTCGCCAACCGGATAGCTGTCCGGTACGTTGCAGGTAGCGGACAGCGGTCCGCTTAGGTCCACCATAGTGCCAGCCGCAGTCAAGGTGAGCGGCCGGTGGCACGCGACCGCCATTCGGTCGAGCCATCGAGGCGCACTGGTGGACGGGCCCGGGCCCGGCGGCCCCGCCAGGATCAAGGAAGCGGCGAGATCGAAAGCGTGGGCGCGGCGGCGGTACTCGCCATGCGGTCCGGCACGCCCGACCTGCTTCGACGCCATCCGCCCGTCCGTCCGGACCGTGTGCTGCCTGCGGAGAGTACAAGTGCTCACTCAAGAGCCCGTCAACCAAGGGACGGCGGGGCATGCCCGGGAGGAGGGCGAGTGGAACCGAAGAACGAGATACCTCAGCGTTCGGATGCGCAACGGAATGCGAGCGCATCCTGGAGGTTGCCCTGACCGAGCTGTCGATGTACGCGGACGCTCCACTCAGCCTGATCGCCGAGAAGGCGGGGGTCGGGCAAGGGACGATGTACCGCAACTTCCCCAACCGCGAGGCGCTCGTCCTCGAAGTCCACCACCGCGAGGTGCGGCATCTCGCCGAAAACGCGCCCCGGTTGCTGAGGAGCGGGAAACCCGACGAGGCCCTGCGCGAGTGGGTGAGCCGCCTCGCCTACTTCGCCATGGCCAGGGCCGGACTGGCCGACGCACTGCGCCATGCCATCAGCGACGGGCAGCCCTGCGAAGCCCGCGCCCTGGGAGGCGAACGCCTCCAGGAGGACGAAGACGCCCCAGTCGGCGGTGTCGACGGACCACTCGAAGAAGAGGTTGCCGGGCTCGGCCCGGGTGGTGGCGCTGAAGACAGACACGCGGTCGAGCCCGCCGGGGACGGGACGACGTCAGCCGCACCACGGCGCAGCGACACCCGGAGATCTGCGTCCGCGCCGGAACCGTCACTGACGTGTCATCGTCAGGGCACCCGGAACTCGCTCCGCTGCCCGCCGAGTCGTCCTCCGACCGAACCGAAACGGAGACCGCATGCCTTCCGACACCGCACGCCGCCGCTGCGCCGTGGTGGGCCTGGGTGCCCGTGCCCGGCTGTTCACCGCAGCGCTCGCCGGTCCCCACGCGGACCGGATCGACCTGGTGGGTTTCTGCGATGTCAACCCGCGCCGCATGGCCGTGCACAACGAGTGGATCGGGGCCTCCGTACCCGCGTACACCGCCGAGGATTTCACTGTGATGCTGCGCCGCGAGCGCGTCGACCTCGTCGTCGTCTGCAGCGTGGACCGGACTCACGACCACTACATCGTCGAAGCCCTGGAGGCCGGCTGCGACGTGGTCACCGAGAAGCCGATGACGATCGACGCCGACCGCGCCCGCCGCATCCTCGACGCTCAGCGGCGCACCGGCCGCAAAGTGCGGGTCGCCTTCAACTATCGCTACAACCCGGTGCACGCCGCCGTCCGGGAGACCATCGCGGCCGGGGAGATCGGCGAGGTCGGTTCCGTGCACTTCGAATGGCTGCTCGACCTGCGGCACGGCGCCGACTACTTCCGGCGCTGGCACCGCGAGAAGGCCAACTCCGGTGGCCTGATGGTCCACAAGGCCACCCATCACTTCGACCTGGTCAACTGGTGGCTGGGCACCGAACCCGAGACGGTGTACGGGCGGGGCAGGCTGTTCTTCTACGGTGACGAGGCGGGCACACGGCGCGGCCTGGCCCGTGACTACACGAGGGCGCACGGCTCGCCGGCGGCGGCCAACGATCCGTTCGCCGTACGGATGGCCGACTCGCCGCTGCTCAGCGCGCTGTACCTGGACGCGGAGGCGGCGGACGGCTACCACCGGGACCAGAACGTCTTCGGGCCGGGGGTGACGATCGAGGACGACATGGCGGTGCTGGTCCGCTACGCGTCCGGCTCCACCCTGACCTACCACCTCACCGCCTACGCCCCGTGGGAGGGCTACCGGATCTCCTTCAACGGCAGCGAAGGACGTCTTGAGCTGCTGGTCGAGGAGTCCACCTGGACCCCGCCCCGGTCACCGGCCCAGGGCGAGAGCACCGTGCCGCACGGAGAGTCGGTGGGCGACCCGGCGGGGCGCACGGAGCTGATGCTGCGCCGGTTCTGGGAGCCGCCGCGCGAGCTGAAGGTTCGGACCGGCGAGGGCGGTCACGGCGGCGGGGACGTTCGCATGCTCGCGGATCTCTTCGGCGAACCCGTGGCCGACCCGCTGGGGCGGGCGGCGGACGCCGTCGACGGGGCCCGCTCACTGGTCACGGGCCTCGCGGCGAACCGGTCCTTCGAGCTGGGGAGCCCGGTGCGTACCCGGGACCTGCTCGACGTGTGACCGCCAGGAACCGGCCCGTCCCTCTCCTTCACGGGGCTTCCCGGAGACGCAGTCCGCCGCGCGCTTCCGCCGGCATGAGCCGCACCCGTCGCCCGGAAATCGCCATCGCGGGCCCGGACCGTCTCCGGTGGGACAATCGGCCGTACGATTCCGAGCCGAGGAAGTCGGTCATCACGCCGTGGAACGAGCAGCAGTGCCCTTTCCTCCTTCGCCGTGGCACCTCACCGGCGACATGGTCGTCTCGCTGTGGCGCGTCCCTGCGGACGATCTGCCCCCCTGGCCCCTGCCGCGCGGGGTCTGCCCCTGGGTCGTGCGGCGCCGTGCCACCCTGCTCACCTTCTGGGTGGACTACCGGCCCGGCGGCGTCCTCGCCTACCGCGAGTTCCTCATCGCCCTGGCCGTTCGCCAGGGCCTCCGCGTCACCGGCAGCACCGTGGCCGCCTGGGTCGACGACGAACAGTCCCTGGCCGCGGGACGCGCCCTGTGGGGCATCCCCAAGGAGCAGGGCGCGATCACGCTCGACGCGGACGGCCGAAGCGTCCGGGGCGAACTGACCGCCGCCGGCCTGCCGTCGGTGCGCGTCGCGTACCGGGACGTGCTGCGGCTGCCCCTCCGGCTGACGGCCCGCGCCCACCTGGTCCAGCAACGGGCCGACGGTACGCAGTGCCGCGTGCCGATGCGGATCAGCGGACGGCCGGCCCTCGGCCGCAGCCGCGTCACGACCGGGGCCGACGCTCCGCTGTCCGTCCTCGCCCGGCATCGGCCGCTCCTCTCCCTCGCCGTCCGCGACTTCCGCAGCAGGGTGGGCGGCTGAGCCGTACGGCCCTCCCCCGGCGTCCGTACGGCCCTCCCCCGGCGTCCGTTCCCCCGGCACCGCGCGTACACGGCACGAGGCACCCCGGGGACCTGTCGCGACGCTCGCCGCTCGCGCGGCGCCGCGGGAGCCGCTCAGCAGCAGCGGCTGTGGGTACGGGCCTCCTGGTGCCGGGTGCGCAGCACCTGGTACTCGCGGCGGGTGGGCACCGGGTCGAGCGGGTGGTGGCGTCGGTGCCGCTCGCAGTGGCGGTCGTACTCGGCCTCTCCGGTCAGCTCGCGCAGATACCAGCGCACCGCCCGCATCCAGTGCCGAATCCTCACGAGCGGGCTCCGGCCAAGGGCTCGGCGGAGTCGCCGGGTGCGTCGAGGCGGGTGTCACCGGGTACGTCGATGCGGGACTCGACGTACGGGGCCTCGGTGGTCGGCAGCGGCGTGGTGGACCGTATCGCGCGCACGCAGACCACCGCCGCGTTGCCGATCACCACGGCGACCAGGAGCAGGAAGAGGGCGATGAGGACGCCGTCGACGGTGGAGTTGGTGACCACGGTGTGCATGTCGGCGGTCGTCTTGGCGGGGGCGAGGATCTGCCCGGCGTCCAGGGCGTCGGCGTAGTGGGCCCGTTGGGCGAAGAAGCCGATCTTCGGGTCGGCGGAGAAGACCTTCTGCCAGCCGGCGGTGAAGGTGATCGCGATGACCCAGGCGAGGGGAATGCCGGTGACCCAGGCAAAGCGCATCCGCCCGGACTTGACGAGGACGGTGGTGCAGACGGCGAGGGCGATGGCGGCGAGCAGTTGGTTGGCGATGCCGAAGAGCGGGAAGAGCTGGTTGATTCCGCCGAGCGGGTCGGTCGCGCCGGTGTAGAGGAAGTAGCCCCAGGCGGCGACGACCAGACCGCTGCACAGCCAGATGCCGGGCTTCCAGTTGACCCGGCCGAGCGGCTTGTAGACGTTGCCGAGCATGTCCTGGAGCATGAAGCGGCCTACGCGGGTGCCGGCGTCCACCGTGGTCAGGATGAACAGCGCCTCGAACATGATCGCGAAGTGGTACCAGAAGGCCTTCATGGCGGCCCCGCCGAAGACTCCGGAGAAGATCTCCGACATGCCGACCGCGAGGGTCGGGGCACCTCCGGAGCGGGCGATCAGGGTCTGTTCCTCGACCGCCTTCGCGGCCTGGGTGAGCTGGTCGGGGGTGATGGTGAAGCCGAGGCCCGCCACCGCGTGGGACGCGGACTCGGCGGTCGCGCCCAGGAGACCGGCCGGTGCGTTCATCGCGTAGTACAGGCCCGGCTCCAGCGTCGCGGCGGCGATCAGCGCCATGATCGCGACGAATGACTCCATCAGCATCGCGCCGTAGCCGATCAGACGGACCTGGGACTCCTTCTGGATCAGCTTCGGAGTCGTTCCGGAGGAGACCAGGGCGTGGAAGCCGGACAGGGCGCCGCAGGCGATCGTGATGAAGAGGAAGGGGAACAGCGCCCCCGCGAAGACCGGGCCCGCTCCCGACGTCGCGAAGTCGCTCACCGCGTCGGCCCTGAGCACGGGCGCGGCCACGATCACTCCCACCGCGAGCAGGGCGATCGTGCCGATCTTCATGAAGGTGGAGAGGTAGTCGCGCGGCGCCAGCAGCATCCAGACCGGCAGTACGGAGGCGACGAAGCCGTAGCCGATCAGACAGAAGACGAGGGTGGTGGGGCTGAGGGTGAACGTATCGGCCAGGGCGGAGTTCTGCACCCAGCCGCCGCCGACGATCGCCAGGAGCAGCAGTGCCACACCGATGAGGCTGGTCTCGACGACCCTGCCCGGACGGACGCGGTGCATCCAGAAGCCCATGAAGAGGGCGATGGGGACGGTCATCGCGACGGAGAACGTGCCCCATGGGGAATGGGCCAGAGCGTTCACGACCACCAGGGCGAGCACACCGAGCAGGATGATCATGATGGCGAACACCGCGACCAGGGCGGCCGCCCCGCCCGCCCGGCCGATCTCGTCGCGGGCCATCTGGCCCAGGGACTTGCCGTCCCGGCGCATCGACAGGAACAGCACCACCATGTCCTGCACCGCCCCGGCGAAGATCACCCCGGCGACGATCCACAGGGTGCCCGGGAGATAGCCCATCTGGGCCGCGAGGACCGGTCCCACCAGCGGCCCGGCGCCGGCGATCGCGGCGAAGTGGTGGCCGAGCAGCACCCGGCGGTCGGTCGGCTGGAAGTCGACGCCGTCCTCCAGGCGCTCGGCGGGCGTGGCCCGGCGGTCGTCCGGCCGGAGTACCCGGCGGGCGATGAACCGGGCGTAGAAGCGGTAGGCGATGGCGTACGAGCCGAGCGCGGCGACCACCAGCCAGACCGCGGAGATCTTCTCGCCCCGGGCCAGCGCGAGGACGCCCCAGGCGACGGCGCCGAGCAGGGCCACACCGGTCCACAACAGGGTGGACCGAAGGGATATACGCGGCTTTTCGGGCGCTGGCGGTCCGGATTCGGGCAGGGTGGACGCAGGCATGGCGGCTCCTCACCAGGGTGGTGCGGGACACCTCGTGACCCGAGGCTCCCGGGGATCAGCGAAACGGCGGCTCTCCCGCTCGCTGTGGGTCTGTGCAAGAGTTGCCCACCCACCGGAACCGGTTGACAGCGAATTTCCAGAGGATTTTCCGCCGGTTCCTTGTCCTCCGATCGGGGCCGCCGCGCAACTCTTGCGCGAGGGATCAGGCACACCAAGGACGGTGACCCATGGCCGACGGCACCATGACCGCGACGTTCCTCGCCGTGACCGGCGGAGCGTCGCTGCTCGCCGTCACCGCGCGGCGCCTGCGGCCCAGCGGCCGGCTGCCGTCCCTGGAGGGCTGGGCACTGGCCGACCGCAGCCTGGGCCCGATGTGGACCTGGTTCCTGCTGGGCGGCACGATCTTCACCGCCTACACCTTCACCGCCGTGCCGGGCCTGGCGTACGGCAACGGCGCCGCGGCCTTCTTCGCCCTGCCGTACACGGTGATCCTCTGCCCGCTCGCCTTCGTCCTGCTCAGCCGCCTGTGGACCGTGGCCCGCGCGCACGGCTACATCACCGTCGCCGACTTCGTCCGCGGGCGGTACGGATCACCGCCGCTCGCGCTGGTCGTCGCACTGACCGGGATCCTCGCGACCATGCCCTACCTGGCGCTCCAGCTGCTCGGCATACGGGCCGTGCTGACGGCCGGCGGCGTGTATCCGCGCGGTGCCGCCGGGGACCTGGTGATGGTGGCGCTGTTCGCGGGGCTCGCCGTGGCCACGTACCGGCACGGGCTGCGGGCGCCCACCGTCATCTCGGCGCTGAAGGCGGTGGCCGTCTTCGTGTCGCTCACCGCGGTCACCTGGCTGGTCCTGGAGCGGCTCGGCGGACCGGGTGCCGTCTTCGACGGAGCGGCCCGGCGGCTCGGCGACCCCGCGCTGGTGCTGACCCCGGCCCAGCAGCCCGCCTACGCCACCCTCGCGCTCGGCTCGGCACTCGCCCTGCTGATGTACCCGCACGTGCTGACGGCGGGGTTCGCCGCCGACGGACCGCGCACCCTGCGCAAGGTGTCGGCGGCGCTGCCCGCCTGGACGGGACTGCTCGCGCTCTTCGGCGTCCTCGGCTTCGCGGCACTCGCGGCCGGGGTGCGGGCGCCGGCAGGCGGGGCCGAGACGGCCGTGCCGATGCTGGTCGACCGGCTGATGCCGGGGCCGCTGGCCGGGCTGGTGTTCGGCGCGATCACCGTCGGGGCGCTGGTCCCCGCGGCGGTGATGTCGATCGCGGCCGCCACCAGCTTCGTCCGCAACGTGTACGTCGAGTACGTGCATCCCACGGCCACACCCAAACGGCAGGTCCGCATCGCCAAGGCCGTCTCGCTCATCGCCAAGGCCGGGGCGGTCGCGTTCGTCTTCGGGCTGCGCGACCAGGACGCGATCAACCTCCAACTGCTCGGCGGAGCCTGGATCCTGCAGATCTTCCCCGCCGTCGTGGTCGGCCTGTTCACCGGACGGCTGCACCCACGGGCGCTGCTCGCCGGGTGGGCGGCGGGCATGGCGGCCGGGACGTACCTCGTCGTCCGCGAGGGCTTCTCGTCCATCGTGGGCTTCGGCTCCGGGCCGCTGGAGATCTACGCCGGGCTCGCCGCCCTGCTGCTCAACCTGATCGTCGCGGTGACCGGCACCGCCGTACTCGAACGTCTCGGCGTCCCGCGCGGCGCCGACCTGACCGACCTGCCGTCCCGCCTGACCGTCAGGCGGCGTCCGGAGACGGGAGCGACCCAGCAGTGAGACACAGACACCCGATACCGGTGCCGGAGCCCGACGTCGAGGCACTGGCACCCGCGCCGGCCGACCCGGCGGAACGGGAACGCGAGGCCGGACTGGCCGGGCTCTTCGAGCTGCACTACGCCTCGATGCTGCGCCTGGCGGTGCTGCTGGGCGCGGACGACCCGGAGAACGTGGTGGCCGAGGCGTACTACCAGATCTACCGCAAGTGGCGGCGCTTGAGGGACATCGAGGCGGCGGAGGCGTATCTGCGCTCCACGGTGTGCAATCTGACCCGTATGCGGATCCGGCACCTCCAGGTCGCCCGCAAGCACGTGGAGAGTCCGCCCGAGGAGACCGTGGTCTCCGCCGAGAGCGCGGCGCTGCTCCGCGACGACCAGCGCGTCCTGATCGACGCGCTGCAGCAACTGCCGGCCCGGCAGCGCGAGGCACTCGTGCTGCGGCACTGGCTCGGACTGAAGGAGGGCGAGATCGCGGCCGCGATGGGCATCTCCTCCGGTTCGGTGAAGACGCACACCGCGCGCGGCCTCGCCGCGCTGACCCAGGCGATGGAGGCCCGGCGATGAACCACACCGATCCGGACCGCACGGAGCGGGAGCTGACCGAGGCCCTGGCCGCCCTCGCCGGCGGGGTGCGGGCCGCGCCGGACGCCTACCGCACGGCACGCGGCGAGTGGCTGCGCCGCGAACGCCGTCGCAGGCTCGTCCTCGCGGTGCTCATCACCGTCGTGTTCGCGCTGGCCACGCTGATCGGTCTGTGGGTGCTGAACGAAGCGCCGTCACATCCGGGAGTGATCTTCTCCGGCCTCCCGAGCGCTCAGGTCAGCACGCGGTAGGTCACGTGCGTGACCCGGCTCGCCGCCCGCGAGGTCACCTGCTCCAGCCTCAGCGGCGGGACGCCCTCGAACAGCCGCGTGCCGGCGCCGAGCGTGAGGGGCGCGATGTGCAGGCGCAGCTCCTCGATCAGGCCGGCGGCGAGGTACTGGTTGATGGTGGTCGCGCCGCCGAGGACGGTGACGTCGCCGCCACCGGCCGCCGCACGTGCCCGGTCCAGGGCCGACGCGATGCCGTCGGTGACGAAGTGGTACGTGGTGCCGCCCTCCATCGGCTGCGGCTCGCGCGTGTGGTGGGTGAGCACGAACACGGGTGCGTGGAACGGCGGATCGGCACCCCACCAGCCGTTCCACGGGCGGTCCCACGCGCCCCGCACCGGGCCGAACATGTTGCGTCCCATGATGAACGCCCCGGCCGTGTTCAGCCGGTCGATCTCGGCCCGGTTCTCGTCAGGTGTGTCGAACATCCAGGCGTGCAGCGCTTCACCCGAGCCGTCACCACCGTCGTCCCCGAACGGCCGCTCCTGCGTCTGGCCGAGCCCGGCCGAGTACCCGTCGGCCGAGATCGTGATGTCACACACCACACTGCCCGTGCCTGTGGTCATGGTCCTGCCCTCCTCGTGTCGTTCCGGTACCCGAACCTACGCGCGCGGACCCCTGTCCTCGGGAATCCTGCCCGCGCCGCGCGGATGCGAAAGTGTGATCGTCCGTACGACGCATCGGAAGGGAACTCAAGGCATGGCCGTCATCCACCACACCACCCTGAAACCGACCAAGCTGGAACTGCTCGCGGCCTGGCTGCCCTCCCGTCCGTGGTACCGCGGCGCGGCCGAACCGGAGTTGACGAAGGCGGGAGGCTTCCGGCTCGACGATCCGAAGGGCGCGGTGGGGATCGAGTTCATGGTGGTCACCGACGCCTCCGGCGCTCAGCCGGTCGCGTACCTGGTGCCTCTGGCGTATCGCGGTGCCCCGCTCGAAGGGGCGGAGCACGCCCTCGTCGGCACGATGGAGCACGGTGTGCTGGGGCAGCGCTGGGCCTACGACGGCTGCCGTGATCCCGTGCTCGTCGCCCGGTTGGCGGCCCTGATCGAGGGGCGGGCGCAGGCCCAGGACCAGAACGTCAGCGACACCCCCGCTCAGCGGGTCGTCGTCTCCCACACCGGTGAGGGCTCCCTCTCCACGGACTTCACCGTCACCGACGACCGGGAAGGCACCGCGCTGACCACCCCCCAGGGCCCGGTCCTGCGCTTGCACCGGGCCCTGCAGCCCGCTGCGGGCGGCCTGTTCGCCGCTCCGCGGGGGGCGATCGGCCACGTCGCCGGTTCCTGGGAGGCGCCGGACGGCAGCCGCGCGCACGGGGCGTTCGCCGTGCTGCACGGGGGCAGCCGGGCGTAGCGACTCCGGGATCAGCGCGTCCGCGAGCGGAACGTCCTGCGGTACGCGTCCGGGGGCACGCCGACCGTGCGGTTGAAGTGGCGGCGCAGCGTCGTGGCGGTCCCCATGCCGGTGGCCGCCGCGATGGTGTCGACGCTGTCGTCGGTCTGCTCCAGCAGTTCCTGGGCGTGCCGGATGCGCTGGGTCAGCAGCCACTGCAGCGGGGTCGTGCCGGTCACCGCTCTGAAGTGCCGGCCCAGGTGACGGGAGCTCATTCCGGCCCGGCGGGCCAGGTCCGCCACGGTCAGCGGCTGGTCGAGCCGCTCGATGATCCAGGGGAACAGGGCGGCGAGCGGGTGGTCGTCCCGGTCGGGCACCGGGGCGGTGACGAACTGGGCCTGTCCGCCTGCCCGGTGTGGCGGTACGACCAGGCGGCGGGCGACGGCGTTGGCGACCGACGAGCCCAGGTCGAGACGGACCAGGTGCAGGCACAGGTCCAGGGCGGCGGCCTTGCCGGCGGAGGTGAGCACCCTGCCGTTGTCCACGTACAGCACGTCCGGGTCGACCTCCACCAGGGGGTGGCGGGCGGCCAGTTCCCCGGTGTGCGCCCAGTGCGTGGTGGCGCGCAGCCCGTCGAGAAGCCCCGCGGCGGCCAGTACGAACGCGCCCGTGCACAGGGAGACCACGCGCGCGCCCGCCTCGTGGGCCTCGCGCACCGCGTCCACCAGGCCTGCGGGCGGGACCACGTCGACGTCGGCCCAGCCGGGGACGATCACGGTGCCGGCGTGCCGGAGCCGGTCGAGCCCGGCGTCGGGTTCCAGCCGGAAGCGGCCGATGCGCACGGCGGCCGGGCCGCAGACGGTGAGGTCGTACCAGGGTCCCGTCACCCCGGCCGGGGCGGCGGCGAACACCTCGTGGGCCAGGGACAGTTCGAAGTGGAGCATTCCGTCGGTTGCGGCCAGCGCGACAGTGGTCATGTCCGTAATTGTATGAGGCATGTCGTTCCAGACACTCACACTCGGATGCTCATCGCCGTCAGGATGGCGGTAGTTGATCGTTCGAGCACAGGGGAGAGCTCATGGGACCGGGTCAGACGGTGACGGTGTTCGGCGCGTACGGGCACACCGGGCGGTTCATGGTGGCGGAGCTGCTGGATCGCGGGTTCGTCCCGGTCCTCTCGGGGCGCGACGAGGTGAAGCTGAAGGCGCTGGCGGCGTCGTACCCAGGGCTGGAGGCCCGGCCGGCGTCGGTCGACGATCCGGACGCGCTCGACCGCGCGCTGGCCGGGGCGGCGGCGGTGGTCAACTGTGCCGGGCCGTTCGCCACGACGGCCGCTCCGGTGATCGAGGCGGCCCTGCGCGCCGGCGTCCCGTATGTCGATGTGGCGGCCGAGATCGAGGCGAACGCGGACACGTTCGCCCACTTCGCGGACCGCGCCCGCGCCGCGGGAGCGGTGATCGTCCCGGCGATGGCCTTCTTCGGCGGTCTCGGTGACCTGCTGGCCACCGCGGCGATGGGCGACTGGACCGGGGCCGACGAGGCGCACGTCGCGTACGCGCTGAGCGATTGGCAGCCCACGGACGGGACACGGGCCGCCGGCGCGGTCTCCCGGCAGCGGCGCGGCGGTGCGCGCGTGGTGTACCGCAACGGGCGGCTGGACTACCGCCGGGACGAGGCGACGACCCTCCAATGGACCTTCCCCGAGCCGCTGGGCACCCGGACGGTGATCGGGGAGTTCACGATGGCCGATGTCGTCACCATCCCCAGCCACCTGCCCGTCCCCGACGTCCGCACCTATATGACGGCCGAGGCGGCCCGGGACGTGTCGGCCCCCGGCTCACCGACGCCGGCCGCGGTCGACGAGCACGGGCGGTCCGCTCAGACCTTCCTCGTCGACGTCGTCGTACGCTCCGGCGGCGCCGAACGGCGGGCCGTGGCGAGGGGGCGGGACATCTACGCGGTCACGGCGCCGCTCGCGGTGGAGGCGGTGCACCGCATCCTCACCGGGCAGACCCGGACGGTGGGTGTCGTCTCCGCCGGCGAGATCTTCGATGCGGCCGGCTTCCTGCGCGCGCTGTCCTCGCACCTGTCGGTGGAACTGGGTCACGAATGATCTCCCGGGCTCCCGCCCACAAGCTCTGTGAAGGAGGTACTTTTCCTGGTAAACACTGACCAAAGCTGCACGAGGAAGAAGGCCGGCCGGGACCCACCCTCCGTCACGGATCATCCAGAAGGCACTGTGGAGGCAGCCGGTGGGAGACGTCGCATTCAACCGCAGGGCCTTCCTGACCGGTGCCGGAGGGATCGCCGCCGGCACGGCTGCCGCGTCGCTCACGGCATGCGAGACCCGCACCGGGCCTCCCGCCGGCCAGGGCAGCAAGGTGCTGATCGTCCGGAACTTCGGCGGCTCCTACGGCGAGGCGAACCGCAAAGCCGTGTACGACCCGTTCACCAGAGAGACCGGCATTCGGATCAGGACGGTGAACTTCGAGCACGTGCAGATGCTCGCCCAGATCAAGGAAGGCCGTCCGCAGTTCGACGTCATGGACATCGACATGTCCAATCTGCTGCTCTTCGAGCACGAGGGCGTCTCCGAGCCACTGGACTACGGCCGGTTGAAGAACGTCAGGAACGCGGGAATCGCCCGGTCCCTGCTCACGCCCAACGGCGTGGGCAAGAGTTACTGGGCCAGCGTGCTCGCCTACCGCACCGACGCGTTCGGCGGCAGGAAGCCGGAGTCCTGGGCGGACTTCTGGAGCCTCGGAGGCTTCCCGGGCACCCGCGCGCTCCAGGGGGAGGTGGACTTTCCCGAGCTGGAGTTCGCCCTGCTGGCCGACGGTGTGCCGCTCGACGGGCTCTACCCGCTCGACGTGGACCGTGCCTTCAAGGTCCTCGACGAGATCAGGAACTCCGTGGGCGCGCTCTGGGAGTACGGCGCGGAGCCGGGTGAGCTGCTGTCCCGCGGCAGCGTCGTGGCCTCCAGCATCTGGGCCGGCCGGCTCCAGACCGTGATCGAGGGCGGGTCTCCGCTCGCGTACGAGTGGAACGGTGCCCGCAGGCAGAGCAACGGTTTCGGAATTCCCAAGGGCTCCGCGAACCCGGACGGCGCCTACCGGCTCATCGACTTCGCACTGCGGCCCGAGGTCCAGGCCCACATGGCGCGCCTCTACCCCGACGGGCCCGTGGTGCCCGCCGCCTACGGGCACCTCACCGAGGCAACCGCCGTGAATCTGGCGAGCACTCCCGGCCACCTGCTGTCGGGCTTCGACCTGGACATCGAGTGGTGGCTCCAGAACCGGGACTCCGTGGCCAGGCGCTGGCAGCAGTGGGCGCGCACGCGTGACTGAGCACATTCAGCCATATGGCTGAATATGAAGGCACATGGTAGAGAGTCGGTATGGCCCGGCACCTCGGTCGATTCTCGGCCCTCCGCTCCCCCGCGCACAGTGACGGGCGTACTCGGTCGGCCTCGCGACGGGGTGAGGAGGAGGACGACGCGCGGCAGGAGCCCGGCGCCCGGTCCCCGGGAGCGCGGCGGCAGGTCCTGCCGAGGGTGCGCAGCGTCGCCGGCCAGGTGTTCCTGCTGCAGTCGGTGATCATGGTGCTGTTCGCCGCCGCCGCGGGAGGAGCCCTCGTCGTGCAGGCGCGGGATTCGAGCACCCAGGAGGCGCGGCAGCTCTCGGAGGGCGTCGCCCAGTCCTTCGCGCGGGCCCCGGGAACGCTGGACGCCATGAAGTCCCGCGACCCCACCGAGCTGCTGCAGCCGCGGGCGGAGGACACCCGGAAGAACACCGGCGTCGACTACGTGGTGACGTTCGATCCTCAGGGCTTCCGCTGGACCCACCCCGACCCGGAGCTGATCGGCGAGCACATCTACGCCGTGCGCGAGGGCGGCGCCGCCGACCGGCCGTTCACCAAGACGTTCGAGGGCAGTCTGGGTCTCGCCGTGGACACGACGGTCCCGGTGTACGACACCAACGGGCTCACGGTCGTCGGCTTCGTGTCGGTCGGGGTCACCGTGGCCAGCGTGGACGACGTGGTGCAGGATCAGCTGCCGCAGCTGCTGGGGTTCGCGGGCGGCGCGCTCGCGGTGGCCGCGGGCGGCACGGCGCTGGTCTCGTGGCGGTTGCGGCGGCAGACCCGCGGCCTGGATCCGTCCGAGATGACGCGCATGTACGAGCATCACGACGCGGTGCTGCACGCGGTGCGCGAGGGTGTGCTGATCATCGGGAGCGACGGCCGGCTGCTGCTCGCGAACGACGAGGCGCGGCGGTTGCTGGACCTGCCCGCGGACGCCGAGGAGCGCCGGGTCTCGGATCTCGGTCTGGAGGCGGGCACCGCCGAGCTGCTGGGTTCGGGCCGGCCGGCCACCGACGTGGTGCACTTGGCGGGCGACCGGCTGCTGGCGGTCAACGTGCGCCCGGTCGACCCGGACGACCGTCCCGCGGGCAGCGTGGCGACCCTGCGTGACACGACGGAGCTGCGGGCGCTGGCGGGCAGGGCGGAGGTGGCCCGGGAGCGGCTGGGGCTGCTGTACGAGGCGGGGGTGCGGATCGGGACCACGCTGGACGTGGTGCGTACCGCGCGGGAACTGGCCGAGGTGGCGGTCCCCCGGTTCGCCGACGCCGCCACGGTCGACCTGCTGGATCCGATCCTGCGCGGTGCGGTGTCGGCCGGGCCCGGTCCGGAGATGCGCCGGGTCGCGGTACACGGCGTCGACGGTGCCCGGTCCCTCTATCCGGTGGGTGAGCTGATCCGCTTCGTCCCCACAGCGCCGGCCGCCGTCGGTGCCGAGCGCGGCCGTGGGGTCCTGGACGTCGACCTGACCGCTCCGGACGGCTGGTTGAGCGCCCAGGACCCCGATCGCGCGAAGCGCGTGCTGGACCTCGGTTTCCACTCCCTGATCACGGTGCCGCTCCAGGCCCGCGGTGTGGTGCTGGGCATGGCGAGCTTCTGGCGCTCCGACGGCGCTCCCTTCGTCAGGGAGGATCTGGCCTTCGCCGAGGAACTGGCCGCTCGGGCCGCGGTCGCGGTCGACAACGCCCGCCGCTACACCCGTGAGCGCACCCTGGCCGAGTCACTGCAGCGCAGCCTGTTGCCGGGCTCCCTGCCCGACCACTCGGCCGTGGAGGTCGCCCACCGCTACCTGCCCGCCCTGGAGGGTGTGGGCGGCGACTGGTTCGACGTGATCCCGCTGCCCGGTGCCCGGGTCGCCCTGGTGGTCGGCGACGTCGTGGGGCACGGCCTGCACGCCGCGGCCACGATGGGCCGGCTGCGTACCGCGGTGCACAACTTCTCCGCCCTCGACCTGCCTCCGGACGAGCTCCTCGGGCACCTGGACGAGTTGGTCGCGCGGATCGACAGCGACGAGAGCGAGGAGCGGGACCACGAGAGCGTCGCGGGCGCCACCTGCCTCTACGCCGTCTACGATCCGGCCTCCGGTATGTGCTGCCTGTCCCGGTCCGGGCATCCGGAGCCGGCCCTGGTGCATCCCGACGGCACCGTGGAGTTCTTGCGGGTGCCCGGGGCGCCGCCGCTCGGTCTGGGCGGCGCCGAACCCTTCGAGACCACCGAGGTCGCCCTGCCCGAGGGCTCGCGGCTGGTCTTCTACACGGACGGGCTGGTCGAGGACCGGGAGCGGGGCATCGACACCGGCCTTGAGGCGTTGCGCCGCGCTCTGGCCGGCGCTCGCCGCACCCCGGAGGAGACCTGCCGGGACGTCCTCGGCGCGCTGCTTCCCGCCCGGTCGAGCGACGACATCGCCCTGCTCGTCGCCCGCACCCGGCTGCTGGATCCCTCCCAGGTGGCCGAGTGGGACGTGCCCGGCGATCCGGCGGCCGTCGCGGGCATCAGGGCGGACGTCACCGGGCGGCTGCGGACCTGGGGGCTGGAGGAGCTGGTCTTCACGACCGAGCTGATCGTCAGCGAGCTGGTCACCAACGCCATCCGCTACGGCATCGAACCGGTCCGGCTGCGGGTGCTGCGCGACGGCGACAGCCTGATCTGCGAAGTCGCCGACGGCAGCAGCACCTCACCCCACCTGCGCAGGGCCGCGATCACCGACGAGGGCGGGCGGGGACTGTTCCTCGTCGCCCGGTTCGCCCGGCGGTGGGGAACGCGCTACATGGCCCGTGGCAAGGTGATCTGGACCGAACAGTCCATCCGGAGTCCGGCCGCCGAGCCCGAGGAGGTGCCGGCCGACGCTCTCCTGGACCAGTGGGAGGACGCGGCCTGGTGAGGCACCTCGTCACACACCGATGCTGTACACCTTGCGGATCGTCTCCTTGACGTCCCAGCGGCCGGACCAGCCCTTGGGCTGGACGATGACGTCACCGGCGGAGATCTCGAAGGTCTCTCCCGTGGCGGCGTCGGTGACGACCGCGCGGCCGCTCAGGATGTAGCAGGTCTCGGTATCCTCGCGCTCCTCGACAGGCCACCCGCCGGGCCGGGACTCCCAGACACCGGCCCGGACCGTGTCGTCGGTGTCGAACCGGAGAAGGCCGAGTTGCGGGTCGCCGGCATCCGCGCCCGGACGCCGGCCGATCGCTTCGAGATCTCCGGTGATCATCGGCGCGGGGACGTGGACGAACGTGGCCATGAGTGGCTCCCAGGTGCATCGGGCTGTGCGGGTGTCGAGGAGAAATCCTGCACGCACCGCCCCCTGACCTCGACGGGCGAGTTGTCAGGAACGTCGCCGAGTTTCTGACACGCCGCGGTCGGCACTACCGCACAGTGAGGTCGGGGACTGCGGATCCGATGCCTCACGGCGTGCGGAAACCGCGGAACGTCACGTGCTTGCGTGTCTCGAAGCCGAGCCGTTCGTAGAGCGCGAGAGCGCCGCTGTTCTCCTCGGCCACGTGCAGGAAGGGACGTTCGCCGCGAACGACGATGCGCGCGATGAGCGCGCGCAGCAAGCGGACGGCGTGACCTCGGCCGCGCGCCTCGGGGGCGGTGCAGACGGCGCTGATCTCGGTCCATCCGGGAGGCCTCAGCCGCTCCCCCACCATCGCCACCAGCATGCCGCCGTCCCGGATGCCGAGATACGTACCGAGTTCGTGCGTCCGGGGCCAGAACGGCCCCGGACGGGTCCGCCCGATGAGATCGAGCATCTCGGGCACGCTCTCGGTGCCGAGTTCGACCACGCCGGAGTCGGACTCGGCACCGGACGGATCCGGGCCGCTGTGCCCGGCCCAGATCATCTGCCGGCCTTCCAGGACGAAGACCGGCTCCCAGTCCGGCGGCGGCATGTCCGGGCAGCTGAACATGTCGGCGAACCCGCCCGGCCCCAGCAGCTTGGCCAGGTCGGCCCATGCCTGCGCGTCCGGCTCGGCGGGCACCGCGGAGAAGGTCGCGACTCCGGGCACGTAGGTGACGGCGTCACCGAGCCGGCGGGCGAGACGCGCGTGGTGCCCGCGGAGCGACTCGCCCACCGGGTCGTCGAGTACGTCGGCGTCGCGGAGCCCCGTGGTCATGCTGCGCCTTCCTGCCCTGGGTCGTCTTCGGATCAGACGGCCATGCTAGTCAGACGCTCGGAACGGGATGCGGGCGCTACCTGAGATAGGCGGCGAGCGCGAGGTTCTGCTTGCGCACGTCCCCGGCGACGAGTCCGGCGATCCGCTGCGCGCCGTACGTCTCGAAGTGGGTGCGGTCGTTGCAGAAGAAGGCGCCCACGGGGCCCGATCCGAAGTCGCCGTTGTGCGGGCAGAAGCGCAGGTTGTTGTAGAGCGACACACTCAGCGACTGCAGGTCGACGACCGGTGCCCTGGTGGCGGCTCCGACGGCGAAGGTCTCGTTCACGAAGCCGCGGTTCTTCGTCGCAGTGCTCCCGGAACAGGTGATGGCGGCCACCGGGGTGAGCAGCACCGGGTGTGCTCCCCGGGCCAGGGCGGCCTGCACCATCGTGGTCATCAACTGGCGGTAGCGGGCGGGGCCGACGTGCCGGGGGCAGGTCGAGGAGGAGTCGTTGATGCCGAACTGGATGAACAGGTAGTCGCCGGCCTTCATCCCGGTGCTCGCGTTCAGCATCGACTGCCAGCGTGAGGAGTACGTGCCTGAGGTGAGGCGGCACTCGCCGTCCGAGCCCTTGGTGCCGCTGACGTTTCCTTCGTACATCCAGGTCTGGATGCTGCGGCCTCCCACGGCCTGGTTTCTGACGGTCACGTCGGCGTTGAACAAGGCGTCGAACCGGCTGCCCCAGCCGACCGGGCAGCGGGCGGAGCCCGGGTTGGCCATGGTGGAGTCACCGGCCAGCCACACCGTGACCGGTGCGGCCGCCGCTCGTCCGGCCGGGGCCTTGGCGCTGGAGGCGCCGGCGCAGTTCGCCGCAGGGCCGGCGAACGGGTCGACGACAGCGCGCAGTTCCGGTCCGCGCGCCGCTGGGGCGCCGCTGTCAGCCGCTGAGGCGGTGCCGGCACCGAGGCTCGACAAGGCGATCACCAGCGCGGTCGTCACGAGTGTCCGGAGGTTCTTCATCGTGTGTCCTCCATGGGTCGGTCAGCGCAGGTGGGCGGCCAGGGGCAGGTTCTGCTCCCGGATGCTCTGGAGCAGCAGGCCGCCCATTTGGGACGCGCCGTACTGCGAGAAGTGGGTGTTGTCCGTGACGCCGTCGACGGAGGAGCGGAGGAAGAGCTGCGCGGAGGCGGATGGTCCCATGGACTCGACCAGTGCCTTGCTCCGGGCGGTCAGGTCGATCACCGGCACCCGCTGGGCCGCACCGACCGCGCGCATCTCCGCAGGCAGGTTCACACCGACGCCGTTGACGTGCAGTGCCGTGGACGTGAGCCGGTTGCCGTCGAACAGCCTGCGGACCGGTGGTGTGACCAGGACCGGGACACCGCCCTTGGCACGGACCCGGGAGATCATGGTGGTGAGGTTGTTCCGGTAGGCGGACGCGCTGGTCTGCTTGTCGTTGTGGCCGAACTGGATGAAGACGGGGTCGTTCGCCCTGATCTTCGACACCAGTGCGGGAAGGAGCGCCGAGTTGCTCAGGAAGCTTCCGGAACTCTCCCCGGAATCGCCGTAGTTGGCGACTGACACCCCGGCACGCACCGCGGTCGTGATCATCTGCCCCCACCCGGTGTACGGGGCGGCCGGCTGGTCGCACACGGTCGAGTCGCCGGCCAGGTAGGCGACCAGCGGCTGCGCCGCCGGCTTCACCGAGACGGCGGAGACCTGGGGGGCGGCACCCGCGAAACGGAGGTCCAGGCCGGGGTTCCCGGTGCCGCCCTGACCGGTCGGCTGCCCCTCCGGTTGACGCACGTTGACGGTGAACGAGTATGTGGCGACGGCTCCGGCCGCCGTTCTCGTCGCCGGGAGCATCAGACGCCGGGCCTCCGCCCACATCTCGGTCTGCCCGGCGGAGGAGCCACCGATGGAGACCGTCACGTCGTAGTTGCCCGGCGCGACGGCGTAACGACAGGTGATCGGAGAGGTGCCGGAGCAGCCGGCCGGCAGAGCCTGCGGTGCGGCTGCGGCGGCGCCGGGGGCCGCGCCGGTGCCGGCCAGAGCCGCCACGGTCAGCAGGCCCGCCACTCCCAGCCGGACACCCGGCGAGGCGGCTCCGGCGATCGCACCGGCGGTCGCCGTGGTGGCCTTGAGCAGCATCCGGCGGGTGAGCCTGGTGGGAGGGAAAGCAGGGGTCGGGGACATGGTCGCTCCTCCCTGTCCGCCGGCCGCGCATGGGACAGCGCTGCCGGCGGACAGCGAATGGTGGGGGGTGGAGTCACCGGGACTGGGATGATCCGCCTGCATGCACTGGGAGCGTTCACAACCGGTTCAGGTCGACACGAGACGCTCCATCCTCGAAGGGGCGGATCACAGGTGCAGAGATCCACGAACTGCCTTGTGCAACACGTGAGTTGACCGGGCGCGCTACCCGTTCGACTGCCTTCGACCACAGGTGCCCGCGAGGCGGCATCGCAATGTTCAAGGCCCACCACCCGACTGTCAATCCATCGGCACCGAGAAACTCACGGATCCGAACAGGGCCGAACAGCAGACTGGACAGAATCCTTGACGAGGCATCAGCCCGTTCTTACGCTCCCTCACCATGGGAGCGTTCCCATACCCCCCACGCCCCGGAGGTCACCATGACCGACTCGCACCGGCGTCCCCGCACCGCGCCACGACCGTGGCGATCGCCCCATCGGCCAGGAGGCCGGTTCATCGGCTGCGTCTCCGCTGCCGCACTGGCGGTCTCCGTGCTCGTCGCGCTGCCACACGGTGCGCACGCGGCGACCGCACGGCAGGTCGAGAAGCTCGACCGCGGACTGACCAGTGTGCACACCAACAGCGGAAACCTGGTGTCATGGCGTTGGCTGGCGACCGACCCGAACGACGTGTCGTTCAACGTCTACCGCGGCGGTACCAGAGTCAACTCCTCACCCGTCACCGCCTCGACGAACTACTTCGACGCGGGCGGCGCGGCCTCGGCCGACTACACGGTGCGCGCCGTGGTCAACGGCGCCGAGCAGGCCGCCTCCGCGCCCGCGGTCCAGTTCCGCACGGGCTACAAGGACGTGCCGGTCTCCCCGCCCGCCGGCGGTACCGCTCCGGGCAACTCGGCCTACACCTACGAGGCCAACGACGCCTCCGTCGGCGACCTCGACGGCGATGGCGCCCTGGACCTCGTGCTGAAGTGGCAGCCCACCAACGCCAAGGACAACTCCCAGTCCGGCTACACCGGCAACACCATCGTCGACGGCATCAAGCTCGACGGCACCCGGCTGTGGCGCATCGACCTGGGCCGCAACATCCGCTCCGGCGCCCACTACACGCAGTTCCAGGTCTACGACTACGACGGTGACGGCAAGGCCGAAGTCGCCATGAAGACCGCCGACGGCACCCGGGACGGCACCGGCGCGGTCGTCGGCAGCTCCTCCGCCGACCACCGCAACTCCAGCGGCTACGTCCTGTCCGGCCCCGAATACCTGACGATGTTCAACGGCCGGACGGGCAAGGCGATGCAGAGCGTCGACTACGTCCCGGGCCGCGGCAACGTCTCCTCCTGGGGCGACAACTACGGCAACCGCGTCGACCGCTTCCTGGCCGGCACCGCCTACCTCGACGGCGCCCGCCCCTCCCTGATCATGGCGCGCGGTTACTACACCCGCACGGTGATAGCGGCCTGGGACTGGCGGAACGGCGCCTTCACCCGCCGCTGGACCTTCGACACCACTTCCTCCACCAACAGCGGCAAGGGCTACGACGGCCAGGGCAACCACAGTCTGTCCGTCGCCGACGTCGACGCCGACGGCAAGGACGAGATCGTCTACGGCGCGATGACGGTGGACGACAACGGCAGCGGCCTGTGGACCACCCGGCTCGGTCACGGCGACGCCGGCCACGTCGGCGACCTCAACCCCTCCCGTCCGGGCCTGGAGTACTTCAAGGTCTCGGAGGACTCCAGCAAGCCCGGCTCCTGGATGGCGGACGCCCGCACGGGCGCGAGGCTGTGGCAGACGGCGTCGGGCTCCGACAACGGCCGTGGCGTCGCCGCCGACGTCTACGCCGGCAGCGCGGGCGCGGAGGCATGGTCCGCCTCCGACAGGACCCTGCGCTCGGCCACCGGCGCCTCCCTGGGCCGGGAGCCCTCCAGCGTCAACTTCCTGTCCTGGTGGGACGGTGATCCCGTCCGCGAGCTCCTCGACGGCACCCGCATCGACAAGTACGGCACGTCCGGCGACACCCGGCTGCTGACCGGCTCCGGCGTCGCCTCCAACAACGGCACCAAGTCCACACCGGTCCTGTCCGGCGACCTCCTGGGCGACTGGCGCGAAGAGGTCGTCTGGCGCACGGGTGACAACAAGGCGCTGCGGATCTACTCCACCCCGAACCAGACCAGCACGAAGATCACCACCCTGCTCCACGACACCCAGTACCGCACGGCGCTCGCCTGGCAGAACACCGCTTACAACCAGCCCCCGCACCCGAGCTTCTTCATCGGCAACGGCATGCCGACGGCACCTCGCCCGACGGTCTACACACCCTGACCCCAGGGCTGCCCCGCGCTGTCAGGTGTCGCGCAGCGCCTTGTCGATCTCGTTCAGCGCGTGGGTCAGCCGTGCGTAGTCGGCGCGGGCCACCGGCGCCACGAAGTACCGCTCGACGACCCGCGCGTGGACGGTGGCAGCCCGCAGGAACACCGCACGACCGTGATCGGTCGCCTCGACCAGGACGCTTCGGCGGTCTCCGGGAGCCGGCACCCGCCGCACCAGGCCGGCTCCCTCCATGCGGTCGATCAGGCGGGTGATGCCGCTGCTGGTGAGGGTGAGGTCGTCGGCGAGCAGGCGCTGCGAGATCTCCTCGTCCGGGCGGCGGCACAGCCGGATGAGGACCTCGAACATCGTGTGGCTGACCTCGCACTCCTTGCGCAGGGCCATGTCGATCCGCTGTTCCAGCCGGGTCGCGGCCTTGATCAGCAGTCCGAAGTCCTGCACGAGCCTGCTGTCGGCGGCGCGGGCTGCATCGTCGTTCTCACGCTCAGCGGGGTTCACCCGCCCGACTTTACTGCCTCTTCACCTACTGCTCCCTCACTTACTGACGTCTCAACCACTGAGCAGTCAATTGCTGAGCAGTCAACGATCCCCTTATGGTGGGCCACCCAGCACCCACCACGTCGACAGAGAGGGAGATCAGTGGACCTGCAGCACTGGCTCGGCCGGGCCAACGACGCGATACAGCAGTGGGCCGACACCTTCGGCCCCTACGAGCAGCACCCGTCCCTCGTCGTCGACGAGGACCGCTTCGCCGCCGCCTTCGAGGAGCTCACCGGGAGACTGAAGGAGAACTACCCCTTCTTCCACCCGCGCTACGCGGGGCAGATGCTCAAGCCCCCGCACCCGGCGGCGGTCGTCGGCCACCTCACCACGATGCTGATCAACCCCAACAACCACGCGCTGGACGGCGGCCCGGCCACCGCCCGCATGGAGCGCGAGGCGGTCGCCCAGCTGGCCGCGATGTTCGGCTACGACACCCACCTCGGCCACCTCACCACCAGCGGCACGATCGCCAACCTCGAAGCCCTCTTCGTCGCCCGTGAGCTCCACCCCGGCCGCGGCATCGCCTACAGCGCCGACGCGCACTACACCCACGGCCGCATGTGCCACGTCCTGGGCATGAAGGGGTACCCGATCCCGGTCGACGACCGCGGCCGTATCAGTATCGACGCGCTCGAGGACATCCTGCGGACGGGAGAAGTGGGAACGGTCGTGCTCACCGCGGGCACCACAGGCCTCGGGGCCGTCGACCCGGTCCACTCCGCCCTCGCCCTCCGGGACCGCTACGGGGTCCGGCTCCATGTCGACGCGGCCTACGGCGGGTTCTTCACCCTGCTCGCCGGGGCCGACGGCCCGGAAGGACTCCCCGCCCAGCCCTGGCAGGCGATCGCCCGGTGCGACTCGATCGTCGTCGATCCGCACAAGCACGGACTCCAGCCCTACGGCTGCGGTGCCGTCCTCTTCCGCGACCCCGAGGTGGGCCGCTTCTACCTCCACGACTCTCCCTACACCTACTTCACCTCCAGCGATCTCCACCTCGGCGAGATCAGCCTGGAATGCTCCCGCGCCGGCGCCTCGGCCGCCGCCCTGTGGCTCACCTTCCAGGTCCTCCCGCCCACCCCCGACGGACTCGGCCGCGTCCTCGGCGCCGGCCGCCGGGCCGCCCTGCGCTGGGCCGACCTGATCTCCGCCTCGGACGCCCTGGAGCTGTACCAGCAGCCCGAGCTGGACATCGTCGGCTACTTCCCTTCGGTGGAGCCCGCCACCCTCAGCGGGGTCGACGCGGCGTCGGCACGCGTCCTGGCCGACGGCATGGCGGGAACCGATCCCGTGTTTCTGAGCACCCTCAAGGCCGACCGCGACGCCTTCACCGCACGCCACCCGAAGGTCACCGCCGACGCCGACGGTGCCCGCATCCTGCGCAGCGTCCTGATGAAGCCGGAGTCCGAGGACCACGTTCAGCGCCTGCACGACCAGGTCACCCGTCTCGCCCGGTCATGACCGCCCGCCCCGGCGGGCCCGGGCGCCGCGCCGGCGTCAGGAGGTCACACGCGTCAGGGCGAGGAACTCGCCGCGGGAGCGGGCGTCGGAGCGCAGGAGGCCGAGCAGGGTGGAGGTCAGGGTGTCGGAGCCGGTGGCCCGCACGCCGCGCAGCGTCATGCAGGAGTGCTCCGCCTCGATGACCACGCCGACGCCCTTGGGCTCCAGGTGCGTCTGCAACCAGTCGGCGACCTGCTTGGTCAGGCGTTCCTGCACCTGGGGGCGGCAGGCGAAGTGCTCGACCACGCGCGCCAGCTTGGACAGGCCCAGGATGCGGGCCCCGGGCAGGTAGCCGACGTGCGCGACGCCGACCACGGGCAGCAGATGGTGCTCGCAGACGGTCCGGACCGGGATGCGCCGGGCGAGGACGAGTTCGTCATAGCCCTCGTCGTTGGGGAAGGTGGTCAGGTCGAAGGGGCGCGGGCTGAAGAGTTCGGCGTACGCGCGGGCCATCCGGCCGGGTGTGCCGCGCAGGCTCTCCGACTCCGTGGAGATGCCGAGGGCGGCGAGGAACCGGCCCGCCGCAGCCTCCGCGGCTACCAGGTCGATCCCGTCGGTTTCGTGGACCACCCGCAGGGCGGGCCGCGCGGGTGCCGTCACGTCCTGGTCGAGCAGGTCGCTCCGGAGGGAGGTCTGGGCGGGAAACTCGGTCATGTCGGCCATCTCCAGGCGTCGGGGGCGGTGTCGGGGGCGGCCGAAGCGCACCGGCCTTCGCGGCGGGTGCGTCCGGCGATCACGCGGAGGAGCGGGAACGGCTCGAACCGTTGCTCACGGCCTGGGAGGCGATGTCGGACACGAGGCCCGAGGCCCCGGTCGACACGGTCACCAGGATCGGGTGGAACGGCTGGCCGTACGGCCCGGCCAGTGGGGCGCCGGCGGGGCGCTTCGCGCGCAGGTGCGGCTCTGCGACCATGAGGACCTCCAGGAGTTTCACCAACAAGTGTTTCCTTTATTCGGCGCGGACGTCAAGTGATGCAGAACAGAGCGCTGAAAGAGCTCTCGCTCCCACGGGTGTGGGAGTTACGGTTGTCCTGTGGCTCCCGATCCGCCCGCACAGGCCCACCCGGCCGACAGCGCCATCGACTCCGTCAGCGTCCTGAGCGAGGACTCGCGCCGGCGCATGTTCGCCTTCGTCCGGCGCGCCCGGCGCGCCGTCACCCGCGACGAGGCCGCCGCCAGCGTCGGTATCTCCCGCAAACTCGCCGCCTTCCACCTCGACAAGCTGGTCGACGCGGGCCTGCTGCGCACCCGCTACGAAGCGCCGGGCGGCACCCGCAAGGTCGGCAGGCAGCCGAAGCTGTACGAGCCCACCGACGCCCAGATCACCGTGAACATCCCCGACCGGCGTCACGAGCTCCTGGCAGACCTGCTCCTGGACGCGGTTCTCACCGAGCGGGCGGACGAGAACGCCACGCAGGCGGCGATGCGCGCCGCGGAGGATCGCGGCCGGCAGGTGGGCGAGGCCGCACGGCACGAGACCCGCCCGGGCCGGCTGGGCCCCGAGCGGGGGCTGACAGCCTGCGAGCGCCTGCTGGACCAGTACGGCTACGAGCCCACCCGGGAGACCCCCACCCGGCTCCGGCTGCGCAACTGCCCCTTCCATCCGCTGGCCGCGAAGGCCCCGGACCTGGTGTGCGGCATGAACCACGCCTTCCTCCGCGGCTACCTCGACGGCCTCCAGGTCAACGGCGTCCGCGCGGTCCTGGCGCCGGAGCCGGGGGAATGCTGCGTCCGGCTGGGCACGGGCGAGTGCGAGATCTCCCCGGAAGAGACGCCACGGGGCCGATGAGGACCGCCGTCGCGTGAACCGCTCCCGGTTCGCCCGGCAGGACTGCCGAGTGAGCCCGGAGGGGCCCCTGCGGTTGCCGCGGCGCACGCGGCGGGTTACGACGTGACTACCGCGCGTCAGCCGGGATCGCGGCGAACCCTGGGAGAAGTCACATGGCAGTGGAGATCAGGCCTCTGGTGAAACCCTCGCGGCTCAGGCGCCGCGCAGGCCTCGCGGGCGAGTGCCTGGCGGAGTTCTTGGGGACGTTCGTCCTCATCGCCTTCGGATGCGGCGTGGTGGCGATGGCGGTGGCGGCGCTGCCCGGCTCGGGGCGTACGGAGGGGCCCACCGTCTTCTTCCTCGGCGCCGGGGACTGGCTGCTGATCACCTGGGGCTGGGCCATGGCCGTGGTTTTCGGCATCTACGTGGCCGGCGGGGTCAGCGGAGCGCACATCAACCCGGCGGTCACCCTGGCCTTCGCCGTCCGCCGCAAATTCCCCTGGGCCAAGGTCCTGCCCTACTGGGCGTCCCAGGTGCTCGGCGCCCTGGCCGGGGCGGCACTCGTCTACGCCGTGTACCACGACGCCATCAACGCCTTCGACGCCGCCATGGAGGGGCCCAAGACGAACGGGAAGACCCTCGCCTCGTTCTCGATCTTCGCCACGTTCCCGGCGCCGTACTTCAACGGCGGCGTCTGGGGCCCGCTGATCGACCAGATCGTCGGCACCGCCTTCCTGGTCATGCTGGTGGTGGCGCTCATCGACCTGCGCAACACGGCGGTGAAGGCCAACCTCGGCCCGCTGGTGATCGGCTTCGTCGTGGCGGCCATCGGCATGTCCTTCGGGGCGAACGCCGGATACGCCATCAATCCGGCCCGCGACTTCGGCCCCCGTCTGTTCACCTGGATGGCGGGATGGGAGGATCTCGCGTTTCCGGGCAGCCTGGCCGGGGCGTTCAGCGGCTACTGGTGGATCCCGATCGTCGGGCCCCTCGTGGGCGGCGTGATCGGCGTGCTGGTGTACGACCTGTTCATCGGGGACGTGCTCCACGCCCGCGCGCAGCAGGGCGAGGAACCGGAAGTCGGGCGTACGCGGCCCACGACGTCCGACGACGAGTGACCGCAGCACCGGCCACGGCCGGGGCTGCGGCCGGTGCTAGATTCCTCTGGGCATCCGCCCGTGAGCGGTGCGGATCGCCTGTCGAACAGGTGAACCGGCCCAGGGCAGGCCCGTATCGGACGGTGGGACGATCCATGACTGACCCGGAGGGGTTCCCCGGCGCGGCCGACGCTCCCGTGCCGCGGATCCTGGGCAACACCGAGTCGCTCGCCGCGACCGACCCGGGATCGGCCGGCGCCCTGTGGCGACTGGCCGAGCCCGGCCGGCAACTGGACGCCAACCTCATCCGCGTCCCGCCCCGGGGAGCCATCGACACCCACGCCGAACCCGACCTCGACGTCCTCCTGCTCGTGGTCGCCGGTGACGGCACCCTCGGTGCCGCGGACGGGCCGCACCCGGTGGTGCCAGGCAGCCTCGTCTGGCTGCCTCACGGCAGCGTCCGCAACGTGACCGCGGGCGAGGGCGGCCTGACGTACGTGACGGTCCACCGCCGCCGCCCCGGCATGCAGATCCAGGACCGCCCCCGCCCGTAACGGTCGTACAGGCAGGGCGCGACGCGCCCTGCCGCGTCGGCTGCCCGAAGCGGGCGGTCGACGGCCACGTCGGGTACCCGGCCACCGGGCCGCCTCGTGCGGGCCCTGGCTGAGGAGACGGGCACCGCGCTCGAGGGCTCGTCGTCAGTCCGCGGAGCCGGTCCGGTCCGGCCCGTCGGGGCCGGCCGGCTCGTAGTCGAACCAGTCGAAGTGGACGGTCCCGGCAGCGGCGTACATGCCGATGACGCGGCCGGTGAACCCCCCGGCGACCTCGGTGGACAGGTACCGGCCGTCGAGCGCGGCGAGTTCGGTGCAGGCGCCCTGCGGGCCCTCGATGCCGAGGGAGACGGTGTCCGGCCCCTGGCGGGCGTCACCGACCTGTTCGGTGACCGCCGTCTCGACCCTCAGCACCACCGGGCCTGCGGCCGTGGCACGGGACGCCACCTCCGAGCGGAACGGGCCGACGCGCGCCAGGACCCGCACCTCGCCCGGCGTCACCTCGATCTCGTAGTGGTGCTCTTCGTCGAGACGGACGGCCAGGCCTCCGCGCCCCTGCGCCGGATCCACCAGCACCCGCGCGCGGCACGACACATGCTGCTGGCGGCGGCCCACGAAGGTGACCTCGGGGTCGTCGAGCGACTCCCCCGCCGCGCGGAGGCTCAGCCAGCCGGCCCGTTCCTTCGTGGTGCAGTTCTCCGGGGGCCGGGAGCGCGGCGAGATCCAGGCGGGGGCGAGTTCACCGGAGTCGAAGTCGTCCCGGACCGGCGGGACCGCGGGCTCCCGCAGCGGCCACGGGGGCCGGGCCAGGACGGGGGAGAGCTCGCCGACGACCGGCCAGCCGTCGGACCAGGTCACCGGCACCAGGAAGGTCTCGCGGCCCAGTACGTGCCAGCCGGGCGTGCCGCCGTGCGGCCGGACGCCGAGCAGGACCATCCACCATGAGCCGTCCGGTCCCTCCACCAGGTCGGCGTGGCCGGTGTTCTGGATGGGGTGGTCGGTGCCCCGGTGCGTCAGGACCGGGTTGTCCGGGCAGGGCTCGAAGGGGCCCTGCGGTGAACGGCCGCGGGCGATCGAGACGCCGTGGCACCGCTCGGTACCGCCCTCGGCGATGAGCAGGTACCAGTAGTCGCCGATGTGGTACAGGTGCGGCGCTTCGGGTGCCTTGGCGCCGGGTGCGCCGGACCAGAGAGGCCGCCGTTCACCGAACGTCTTCCCCGTAAGGGGGTCGATGCGGATCTGCCCGACTCCGGCGGTGGTGCACCAGCAGGTGCCGTCGTCGTCCCAGGCGAGGTCGGGGTCGATGCCGTGCACGCCGGGCAGCGGGACCGGGTCGGACCACGGTCCGGCCGGGTCGGTGGTCGTGAACAGCAGGTTCCCGTCGCCGCTCACGTTCGTGACGATCAGCCAGAAGCGCCCGTCGTGGTGGCGCAGGGTCGGGGCGTAGATGCCGCCGGAGGAACGCGTGCCGGGCGGCAGGCGCAGCTGTCCCGGCCGGTCGAGAGCGTTGCCGATCTGGGTCCAGTGCACCAGGTCCCGGCTGTGGAATACCGGTACGCCCGGGAAGTACTCGAAGCTGGAGCACGCGAGGTAGTAGTCCTCGCCGGCCCGGCAGATGCTCGGATCCGGGTGGAAGCCGGGTATCACGGGGTTGGTGACGGGGGAACTGTTGCGGGGCATGCTCGACACCCTCATCGGGTCCTTTCGCTGAGAACTGGTCTTCACCAAAGGCCGTGCGTCAGCGCAGTCGGCTCGTCACGCGGTACGAGCGGGACGGCAACCGGTTGGAGGCTACGCCGTCCACGACAGCACGGCACCGGCGTCCGGCCGGGAGGAGTTCACGCCGGCCGGGCCAGGGCGACATGGGAGGGGCCGGGCGGGGCACCCGTGTGTGCGTTGACCTGCGGGTGCGAGCCGAACGGGGAGTCGAGTGATGAGCGCCGGAGACCGGGACGAGCTGCTGGACGGGCTGACCGTGGACACCAGCAGAAGAGAGCAGCCGATCGTGCTGGACGGCGACGGGCGCCCCATCCGGACATGGCGGGAGAACTACCCCTATGACCGCAAGGTGAGCCGCAAGGAGTACGAGCGGACCAAGCGCATCCTGCAGATAGAGCTGCTCAAGCTGCAGCGGTGGGTCAAGGACACCGGCGCACGCGTGATCGTCGTGTGCGAGGGGCGTGACGCTGCGGGCAAGGGCGGGACGATCCAGCGGCTCATCGAGCGGCTCAACCCGCGCGGCGCTCGCGTCGTCGCCCTGGACAAGCCCACCGAGCGCGAGGTGGGCCAGTGGTACTTCCAGCGGTACATCGCGCATCTGCCGACGGCCGGGGAGATCGTCTTCTTCGACCGCTCCTGGTACAACCGGGCCGGCGTGGAACGTGTGATGGGCTACTGCTCCAAGGAAGAGTACGAGCTGTTCCTCGACCAGTGCCCGGCCTTCGAACGGATGCTGGTGGACGAAGGCATCCTGCTGGTGAAGTTCTGGTTCTCCGTCTCGCGCTCCGAGCAGCGCACGCGCTTCGCGATCCGGCAGGTCGACCCGGTCCGCCAGTGGAAGCTCTCCCCCACCGACGTGGCCTCCCTTGACCTCTGGGACGAGTACACCGAGGCGAAGGTGGAGATGTTCCGGGCCACCGACACCGCCCACGCCCCCTGGACCGTCGTCAAGAGCAACGACAAGCGGCGCGCCCGTCTGGAGACCATGCGCAGTCTGCTGTCGCGCGTGGACTACGCCAGCAAGGACCGGCAAGCGGTCGGCACGCCCGATCCCCTCATCGTCGGTGCGGCCGACACCCTGCTGGAACCGGGCGAGGAGGATTCCGCACTGTCACCCACCCCGTTGTCCCCCGGCGCACACGGCCCCGGCACGCACCCCGGGACCGACTGACGTCCCCGGGCCTCCTCCTGCCCGGTGCGAGGGAGGGGGCCCCGGGCCCGTGTCACCGCCGGGCCGCCGCGCGCGTTTCCGTGCGGTGGTCGTAATACGCCCAGACGCTCACCGCGGCCACGACGGTGAGCGCGACCGTCAGGACCCGCACCGCGCCACCCGTCAGGTAGGCGACGAGACCGGTGAGCCCCGCTCCGGACAGCATGATCAGGCGGCTGACGAAGCGGTTCTCGGGCGGCTGCGGATCCTCCCGGTCCTTGAGGTCGTGCAGGGCGGCGTGAGCCGGATGTGCGGAGCCCCGCCGGGCCCGGGCGCGGTACGCCAGCCCGTAGCTGATCAGTGCGTACAGCGCGACCGCGCCCAGGACCCAGAGCCAGAGGTAGGGGTCGTCACTCGACCCTCGTGCCAGGTGCACGACGCTTCTCCTTCAGGAGCGGGCCGTACCGACACCGGGATCGGGATCGGGATCGGGGTCGGCGGGACGGAAGCATGCCGTGACCGTCTTGCCGTGCCGCTGGCACCTCGCCCCCCACTCGTCGGCGAGTGTGCGCACGATCGCCACTCCACGGCCGGAGGCCTCGCCCGGCTCCGGGTCGCGCTGGCGCGGCAGGGTCGGGTCCTCGTCGTGGACGCTGACATGAAGGCAGTCACCGTCCCACGTGAGGACCAGGTGCGCGTCGCTGTGCGCGTGCAGGTGCGCATTGGTGATCAGCTCCGACACCGCGAGCACGATGGCGTCCACCGTGTCCGGCTCGGTATCGGCCCAGGGCAGGGACCCAAGACGCCCGCGAGTCCACTCCCGCCCCGCGCGTACGCCTTCGGACATCCGGAACGAATGCGCCCAGCCCATCGCCTTCACCGCCACTGCCCCCGGTCCCCTCTCCTGCGTCCACCCATCGGCTTGTGCACGGACCGTGTACCCGGCCACCGTCCGGTCAGGCCTGAGGAGACCCGGCGCCGGGGCTCGGGCAGGAACCGGAGCGCTCAACGGCGCCCCGCTCCCGGCGCGGTGAGCAGGACCCGCCCCGATGCGGATGGTGGGCGGGCCCTGCTCGTGCGCACCATTGTCGGGACCGCGCGGCGGGCGGGCCACGCGTGAGCTCTCCGGATGCGCGCGCGACGCGCACACCCCGCGCGCATGGCGCACATCCCGTGCGACGGGCACCACTTCCGAGCGCCGCGGGGTGTGCGACCGCGCTGTCCGGTGCCCCGTCGCGCCGGACGGTCGCCACACGCCGCCGACCTTGCGTCACATGGCACACGCCGACACGGGTAGGAGTGCGCAGGACCGACGGCGCACGCCGCGGCCGACCCGGGAGGTGATGCCCATCGACTCGTACCTCACCGGCGCGCGCCGTCAGGTGCGACCCCGGGTAGCACCCGACGGCCTGCGGCGACGATACTGGCAGACGCACGTACCCCCGCTCATAGATGGACCCATGCAGACCTCCCTCACCGCCCGCCCCATGACTCCCGCCACGGTGTGGCCGGCGCGCGGCCGCCACGCCCCGGGTGACGCGGAAGACGTTCTCCGGCGCTCGTTGCAGCAGCGCAAGGACAGTCAGGCCATCGACGACTTCCAGGAGTTGCCCCCCGACGAGACCGCCCCGGCTGAGCGGGTCTTCGAGGCCCGCTGGCGGGTCGGCGACGACGTGACCGTGCGCGCCCGGCTGAGCCTGAAGCCCGCCGAGGGCGAAGGGGCCGGTCAGGAGTGGCTGCTGGTCGCCGAGGCCGAGCAGCCGTGGGACCACGCGTGGCCCTCCCCCACCGGCCTGTTCTGGCCGCAGGAGCCGGACACCGCCTGGGACCAGGACACCGCCACGCGCCTGATCCCGGGTGAGATCAACCCGCTGCCGAAGGACGACAAGGAGATCCGCCGCCTGCTGAGGAACGCGGTGCGCGGCGGATGGCACATCCACGTGGTCGTCCACGAGGCGATGAGCACCGATGACCGGGGGCGCAGGCCGCTGGCGCAGTGGCTGCCGCCGGGCCTGCGGCACCGGGTGGTGGAGCATCACGCCGCCCCGCAGCAGTTGCGCGGCCTGAACTGGGCCCTGCGGGACTCCGGTGTCGAGGTGCCGCGCGGCGGAGCGGTGGTGCTGCCGGGCGTCCCCGCGCCGGACGGTTACGACCCCGAGGACTTCTCCGTGCGCGCGGTGTTCCTCGACGGTTCGAAGCCGGCCGACCTCGTCGACGCGGTGACGCGGTTCGCCGCGCTCCCCAGGCCCCTGCCCGACGGCGCCGAGGACGCCCTCACCGCGCTGCGCGAGGACTGGCACCTGCTGACGCTCCAGGAGGAGCTGGATCGCCAGCGCGGTCTGGTGGCCATGTACGCCGAGGCGCTGGAGGCCATGACGAAGTCCCGTGATCTGTACCGGGAGGCGGCCGAGAGCGCCCATGAGGCTCTGGCTGCCTACCAGGAGTCCGCCGAGACCGCTCCCGCCAGACCCCGGCCGACCGATCCGCCGGCCGCCTCCCCGCTCCAGCAGCTCACACGGACGTTCGAGCGCTTCAAGGTCAAGCGTCCGGCGACCGCGCCCGCCGACGAAGGGACCTCCGACCGACGCGTGCCGTCGGAGCAGTAGGGCTCAGGGGCAGGAGCATCATCACCCTCGTGGGGCGCAGGTGTCAGTCCTGGCCTTCTGGATACGCGGTCCGTACGGCATCACGGCCCGCCCGGGAAGGTCCTCCACGACATGGGCAACCTCCAGCACCACTCGCTGACCACTCTCCGCGTCAACGGCAAACCCCACACACTCACCGTCGATCACCGCCGGGTCCTGCTGGACCTCCTGCGGGAGGATCTCGACCTCACGGGCGCCAAGAAGGGCTGTGACCACGGCCAGTGCGGAGCCTGCACGGTCCTGGTCGACGGGCGGCGCGTCAACAGCTGTCTGCTGTTCGCGGTCGCCCTCGACGGCTGCGAGGTCACCACCGTCGAGGGTCTCTCCGGCGACGGGGAGGAACCGCATCCCCTGCAACGGGCCTTCCTGGAGCGGGACGCCTTCCAGTGCGGCTACTGCACCCCGGGCCAGATCTGTTCCGCCGCCGGCGTGCTCGCCGAGGCGGCGGCCGGTCACCCATCGCACGTCACCGACCCGGCGGCGCCCTCCGGCGAGCCGGTGCCGCTGGACCGCGATGAGATCCGGGAACGGCTGAGCGGCAACCTGTGCCGGTGCGGCGCGTACCCGCGGATCGCCGAGGCCGTGGAGGACGTGATCCCGTGAAGGAGTTCGCCTACGTCCGCGCCGACAGCGTCGAGGAGGCGACCTCCGCGTACGCCTCCCGTACCGGAGCGCGTTACCTCGGTGGCGGCACGAACCTCGTCGACCTGATGAAGCTCGGCGTCGAGGCCCCCGCCGCGCTGATCGACGTCACCCGGCTGCCCCTGGACTCGGTCGAGGAGCTGCCCGGGGGTGCGCTGCGCATCGGGGCCATGGTCCGCAACAGCGACCTCGCCGCCCATCCTCTCGTCCGCGACCGGTACCCGGCGCTGTCGCAGGCCGTACTCGCCGGTGCCTCCGGGCAGTTGCGCAACGCGGCGACGACCGGCGGGAACCTGCTGCAGCGCACCCGGTGCCCGTATTTCCAGGACCTGTCGAAGCCGTGCAACAAACGCGAGCCGGGCAGCGGCTGCGGAGCACGGGACGGAGTCCACCGCGATCACGCGGTGCTCGGGCACTCCGCGCACTGCATCGCCACCCATCCCTCGGACATGGCCGTGGCCCTCACCGCTCTCGACGGGCGTGTCGAACTCGTCGGGCCCGAGGGGGCCCGGAATGTCGCGGCGGCGGACTTCCACCGGCTGCCCGGTGACCGGCCCGAGCAGGACACCGAGATCCGTCCCGGCGAACTGGTCACCGGCGTGGTCCTCCCGGCTGCCACGGCCGGGCTGCCGTCGGCGTACCGCAAGGCGCGCGACCGGGCCTCGTACGCCTTCGCCCTCGCGTCCGTCGCCGTCGTCCTGCGCCTGGAGGACGGGGTGATCGGGCACGCGGGGCTCGCCTTCGGGGCGCTGGCGCACCGGCCCTGGCGCGCTCGGCGGGCGGAGGAGGCACTGCTGGGCGCGGCTCCGACCCGGGCCGCGTTCGAGCACGCCGTCGATCTCGAACTGGCCGCCGCGCAGCCGCTGCGGGACAACGCCTACAAGGTGCCGCTCGCCCGCAATCTCGCCGTGGACGTGCTGTCCCGGCTCACGGACACCGCGCTCACCGGGAGGGCCTCATGACCGGCAGTGTGGGCGCTCCCGCCGAGCGCCGGGAGGGACGGGAGAAGGTCGGCGGCACCGCGCGCTACGCCGCCGAGTTCCACTCCCCCGGCCGGGCCCAGGCCTGGCCCGTGCCGTCGAGTGTGGCCCGGGGCCGGGTGACCGGCGTCGACACGGCGGCCGCCCTGGAGGTGCCCGGAGTCCTCGCCGTCCTCACCCACGAGAACGCGCCGCGGCTCGCGGAACCGGACGATCCCACGCTCGTGTTGCTGCAGGACGCGCGGGTTCCGCACCGGGGCTGGTTCGTGGCCCTGGTGGTGGCCGAGACTCTGGAGGCGGCCCGCGCCGGTGCCGCCGCCGTCCACGTCGCCTACGACGCCGAAGAGCACGACGTGACCCTCACGGACTCGCACCCGGGTGCGTACGTGCCCGAGGACGCCAACGGCGGTCATCCGGCTCTCCGTGAACAGGGCGACCCCGACGGGGTGTTCGGCTCGTCGGCCGCCCGGGTGGACGTCGCGTACCGGGTGCCGCCGCTGCACAACCACCCCATGGAGCCGCACACCAGCACCGCCCGGTGGGAGGACGGCCGGCTCATCGTGCACACCTCCAGCCAGGGCACCGGTGCCGTGCGGGCGGCGCTCGCCGGGCTGTTCGGCCTGCCCGAGGAGCGGATCGTCGTCACCGCCGAGCATGTCGGCGGCGGCTTCGGGTCCAAGGGCACGCCGCGGCCGGACGTGGTGCTCGCCGCCATGGCGGCACGCGAGACGGGGCGGCCGGTGACGGTGGCCCTGCCGCGCCGCTGCCTGCCCGCCGTCGTCGGACACCGGGCGCCCACCCTGCACCGGCTGCGGCTCGGGGCCGATACGGACGGCCGTCTCGCGTCCCTCGTGCACGAAGTCACCACGCACACCTCCCGCATCAAGGAGTTCGTGGAGCAGGCGGCAGTGCCCGCACGGGTGATGTACGCCGCGCCCAACAGCCGTACGGTGCACCGGGTCGCGGCACTGGACGTGCCGTCCCCGTCGTGGATGAGGGCGCCGGGCGAGGCGCCGGGCATGTACGCACTGGAGTCCGCCATGGACGAACTCGCCACCGAACTCGGCATGGACCCGGTCGAGTTGCGCATCCGCAACGAACCCGGCGTCGAGCCCGACAGCGGCAGGCCGTTCAGCAGCAGGCACCTGGTCGAGTGTCTGCGCGAGGGCGCCCGGCGCTTCGGCTGGGCCGGGCGAGATCCCCGCCCGGGCGTCCGCCGGGAAGGCCCCCTGCTGCTGGGGACGGGTGTGGCGGCGGCGACGTATCCCGTCATGGTGGGGCCGTCGACGGCGACGGCACGCGCACTGCCCGACGGTTCGTTCCTGGTGCGGATCAACGCCACCGACATAGGGACGGGCGCCCGTACGGTGCTCGCGCAGGTGGGGGCCGACGCCCTCGGAGTGCCGCTGGAGCGGGTTCTGATCGAGGTCGGCAGCACGGAACTCCCGTCGGCGCCACTGGCCGGCGGCTCGTCCGGCACCGCCTCCTGGGGCTGGGCGGTGCACGAGGCCTGTGCCGGACTGGCCGGGCGGCCGGCCGGGCATGCGGGGCCGCTGCCCGCGCAGGGCCTCGAGGTCCGCGCCGACACGACGGGCGCGGCGGACTCCGAGAGCGAGTTCGCGCGGCACGCCTTCGGGGCGCACTTCGCCGAGGTCGCCGTGGACACGGTCACCGGCGAGGTCCGCGTCGGCCGGCTCCTCGGGGTGTACGCGGCGGGCCGCATCCTCAACGCCCGTACGGCGCGCTCGCAGTTCGTCGGCGGCATGACGATGGGCCTGGGCATGGCGCTGACCGAGGGCAGCACCATGGATGCCGCGTTCGGCGACTTCACCGAGTCGGATCTCGCGTCATACCACGTGCCGGTGCACGCCGATGTCGCCGGGATCGAGGCGCACTGGCTCGACGAGGAGGACTCCCGTCTCAACCCCATGGGCAGCAAGGGGATCGGAGAGATCGGCATCGTCGGGACGGCCGCGGCGATCGGCAACGCGGTGCACCACGCCACGGGCGTCCGCCTGCGTGAACTCCCGCTCACCCCGGACCGGGTGCTGACCGGGCTGCTCGACCGCCGGGCCTGAGAAGGGCGGCCGGAGCCCGGCCGAGGCGTCACTGAGTCATGCCCGCCTCGGACGGGCTCACTCCGTCATGCCCGCCTCGGACGGGGGCGCCGCCGCCCACTGCCGGGCGGCGATGGGCGCCAGCACCCGGAAGACCAGCGCGACGAGGGACAGCAGCGCCGCGCACCCGGCGACCGAGGCGGCCAGCCACGGCGGGGCGAGCGCCAGGTCGACGGCCCGGGACAGGGACGCCGACGGGAAGGAACTCCCGTACGCCTGGGCCCCGGCCAGCACTGTGGGCACCAGCACCGCCCCGGCCAGCACCAGCGCGACCGGGCGCAGCGCCAGCAGCAGTGCCAGCACCGTGCACAGCACCGACAGGCCGAGGGCGAACGCGTGCAGCCGCAGGGACGCGTCGCCGCGCTGCAACGGGAAGTGGACCACCGCGCACACGGCGAGGGCCAGGGCTGCGAGCCAGCCCGACCAGGACACGGACCGGGCGAACCGGTCCGTGGCACGCTCCCGGTCCGGCGGTGAGTGGTCGAGAGTGCGGTGGGTTTCGCGGTCCGTGTCCGGGCTTGCCGTACGGCGCTTGCCCGGGCGGCCGGGCGTCGCGGGTTGACCGGTCTCGCCCTCGGTGCGCGAGGTTCCGTTCGGGTGACGGCCGTTGCGGTCCAGTCGTTCCAGGCCGAGGCGGTCGATCAGCTCGACCAGCTCCCCGACGGACCGCCCGGTGGCGGCCGCACGGAGTGCCTCCTCGCGGACGTGGGGCTCCTGCGGCTCCTTGTGCAGCAGGGTCACCAGCCGGGTGACCTCCTCCACCGGCCGGTGGGCGGCCGCGGCCCTGATCGCCTCGTCGGCGCACTCGGCTTCCCGCGGGGGCTTCGTCAGCAGGGCGATCAGCCGGGACACGTCCTCCACGGACCGGCTCACCCCGGCGGTGCGGAGCGCGTCGACCCTCGCCTGCGTGTGGTCGGGCGACTCCTCCAGCGAGACGATGAGGTCGACGACCTCCTCCAGCGGCCGGTCGGCCACGGCCGCGTGCACCAGGTCGCTGACGGCGTCACCGTACGGCGCGCCGGAGGCCGGGCCGGAGCCGGGCCGGAGCTCCACCGGGTTGTCGTCGAGCGACCGGATGACGAACGGCCGCGCCGGCTGGTCGGTGTCGCCCGTACCGGGCCCCGGGGGCGGATCGGTCTCGTCCGGGCCGGCGGTGTCCGTGTGGGCGGGCCGGGAGTGCTCCTCCGCCTGTTCCGTCCCGTCCGGGACGGGAGTGGCGGGCCGCGCCTCGGCGGGATCCAGCCAGTCCTCGGCGGGTGGAGCGGGCTGCGTCGCGGCCCGTTCCGGGGGGTGGGCGGCGGACGGGTCCGCCTCGTCCGGGGCAGGGGCAACGGGCCGGGCAGCGGTCGGGTCCGGCCCGTGGGCCGGCGGCTGCGTTCCCGCCCCGGCCGCCGGGTGGGTGCCGAGGGCGACCGGCGCGGCGGCCGCCGGGCCGGCCTGATGGGATGCGGCGGACTGCGGGTGCCCCGTCGGGTGCGGCTCGTACGGGCCGACGGCGGGCTGCGCGCTCGTCTGCTCCACCTGGTGCGTGCCGGTGGCGACGGTTGTCTCGGCGGACGGCTGGGCGGACCCGTTCGGCTCGTTGGGTATGGCGGGTTCGTTCGGGCGGGGTGATGAAGAGCAGGTGGTCATACTCGCCTCCGTGGGAAGAGTGCGTCCGCTCCTGCGCCCCCCGTCGTGGGACGAGCGACGTTACGCTGACCATTACTAGGCGCCCCCGTCACCCCGTGCCACTCGGATGAGCCACCGGGATGACCACTGCAGGGGAAAATCCGCCGACGCGCCGATATGTCGGGCCCCGGCCGCAATACAGCCGCCGGAAACGGGAATCCAGATAGCGGGGTGTTCGGGAGGTCCCGTGTCGCGGCATGCCAGGAGGAGGGCAACCCGTGGATACGACCACGAAGCTGATTGTTCTGGCCGCGGTTCTCGCGGCCGTCGTCCTGGTCTTCGCCGTCGTCGTCCTCGTACGGCTGGTACGCACCCGGCGCGAGTTGCAGCGCGCGGGGCTCCCTGCGGGCCCGCGCTGGGTCTTCTGGGGCGCGGTGCTCTATCTGGTGCTGCCCACCGACCTGGTGCCCGATCCCGTGTACCTGGACGACATCGGCGTCCTGCTGCTCGCTCTGCGCACTGTCCGCGGCTCCCTCGGCGAACGGGAGCGCAGTACGGCACACCGGCCGGACCGGCAACCGGCCAATAACTACGGAAAGTAAGGAAACCAACCACCCGTTCGACTCGTATAAGTCTCTGGAAGCCGAAACAGGCCGGTGGACCGAGCGGTCACGCCCCCGGGCCACCGCCTGATCGGCGCAGTACCGACGAGGGAGAGACGATGCAACCGTTCGCGCTCAACTACGCGCGCCCGGCAGTGGAGTTGGAAGCTGCCGTTCCGTACGTGTACGACGCCGGACTGCAGTTGAACGTGCTCCGCGACGGACGGGTCGCGGCCTGTGACTTCGCGCTGTTGAGAGAGTTCGGCACCACGACGTCCACCGCCGGCTCCAAGACGCATTTCGACGACTGACCACGGGCCGCCGAAGATGACCGTACTGATCCTCACCTGTGAGGAGGACGTCACCGCGGACATGGTCGTCGTGCATCTCAACGCGACGGGGGTTCCGGTGGTCCGGGTCGATCCCGCGGACCTGACCGGTGGTGTCGCGCTGTCGGGGGAGTTCGTGCACGGCCGGTTCCGCGGCCACCTGTCCGCCGGGGGGCGGCTGGTGAGCATCGGGGGGCTTCGTTCGGTGTGGGTGCGCCGGCCCGGCGTCCCGGCAGCGCGGGCGGCGCAGCCGTCCGCATGGCTGACCGAGGAGGCCGCCCAGGCCCTCTACGGCATGCTGCGGGGCTCGGACGCGCGCTGGATGAATCATCCCGACGCGGCACGCCGGGCCCGGCACAAGCCGTGGCAGCTGCGCCTGGCCCAGAGATGCGGCCTGCCCGTACCCGCGACGCTGATCACGACCTTCCCGCGCGCCGCCCGCGAGTTCGCGGAGCGCTACCCCGAGCTGGTGGTCAAGCCGGTCTCGGGCGCGCATCCGCAGGACCCGCCCCGGGCCGTGCCGACCAGCCGGGTCGCGCCGGAGACGGACTTCTCCGCCGTCGCGTTCGGGCCGACGCTGCTGCAACGGCGGATCACCAAGCGGGCCGACATCCGGCTCACCGTCGTGGGTGAGCGGATGCTGGCCGCCCGCAAGGCGACCGCCGAGGGCGCGGACCCGGACGAGGTCGACGTGCGGTTCGCCGCGCCCGGTTCGCCATGGAGTCCCGTCGATGTGCCGTCCTGCATCGCGCCGGGGGTCCTGTCCTATCTGCGTGAGGCGGAACTGGCTTACGGGGCCTTCGACTTCGTGGAGGACTCCGACGGGACCTGGTGGTTCCTGGAGTGCAACCAGTCGGGGCAGTTCGGGTTCGTCGAGGTGGAGACGGCTCAGCCGATCGCCCGGACCATCGCCGAGTGGCTGGCCCGGCCCGTCCCGGTCCGGCCGCTGCACGTCAACGGCTCGCGCACGACGCTCCCTTGAGCACCGGGCCCGGAGCAGACCGGGCCCGGGCCCACCGCCCGGTTCACTGGGGCCGGGGGCCGGGGAGCATGCCCGTGCGCTGCCACCCTGCTCCCGGGGAGTGCGGACGGTCGTAGCCGAGGGACTGTGAGGGCCGCATGACCAGCTCCAGTTCCCTGCTCACACGTTCGGCCTCGCGGCGCACCTGTGCGGGTACGTCGCCGCGCTCCGCGATGAGTCGGTCGTAGATGGGGGAATCCTGGAACACCCGTCAACGTGCCTTTCTGCTCGTCGGCCCCGTGCGGGGACGAGACTGCGAGTGTAGGCGGCACGGTGTCCCGGAGTGTGAATTCCTTGGGATGACTTGACGCAGACCGGACATCCGTGACAGGCGATGGCCGGGCTTTCCCAGGCTCCCGTGGTGCAACCCGGCCGGACGATCATCAGGACGGCGCCGCCGCTTCCGATAGCAGACCGGCAAAACACCGCAGCAGCCACTGCAGCGGGCGTGCCGCTCCCGCGCCCGCTGCAGTGGCTGCTGCGGGCGCGGGAGCGGCACGCCCAGTACTTCCCGCCGGGCCCTTCGTCGGCCGTCAGCCGACCAGCGTCAGGCCGTTCTCCCCGTCCGCGTCGGCGGCGTCCGGCCGCCCTTCGGTGAGCAGCAGGACATCCGCCTTGGCGATGGCGTCACTGATGTCGGACGTCCCCATCATCACGCACAGCGTGTAGCTGACGTCCTCCAGCTCGCGTGCCGCCGTCGGCACGTGCCTCTCCGACTGAGCGATCCTCAGCGACGCGTACCGCGTCAGCAACTCCCTGACGATCTTCCGGTCCGGTACAAGCACGTAGCGCCCCTCTCTGTGTTTTCGCTGCGCCTGCCCGAATCACGCGGAAACATTCACACGGTTTTCTCACCTGTAGCGGATTTGACGAGAACTGATCGGATGCGACCGGTATTAGGTGACCTGGCCCCGGTGCGCGAAGGAGGCGTCGCCCGGGCCGAGTTCACCGGCTGCATGGGTTCGTGACCTCTTCCGGCTGTCGGGCGATGGTGCACCCCAGCCTGGACGCCCCGCGGCCGGGGTCCCATAGAAGGAGGAGAACACATTCGGCAATCGGACCGCTGCATCGCGCCCGGCCCTCGAAGCCCCCTTGTCACACCCGGATGAAAGCCGGCGCCCGAGGACTCAACTCCCCCACACAGACCGGGGATCCGTAGGGCATTCCTCCGCCTCGCTGCCATATTCGAGAGCCACTTCGGAGGTGGTTGTGAGCACAGAGGTGACGGCATCCGGTCCGGGGGAGACGGCGACGCACCCGCCCGGGGGCACCGCGGAGCGGGTCGCCGGCCTGGAGCAGCGCCGGGATCTGGCGGTGGCCCCGGGCGGGCCGCGCAGACGCGGGGAGTTCTCCGCCCGGGAGCGGATCGAACGGCTCGTGGACAAGGACTCCTTCACGGAGACCGGCCAGTTCGTCCGGGCCCGGCCCACCGGGGAAGACGCCCGGAGGCCCTACGGCGACGGCGTGGTCACCGGGTACGGCACGGTCGACGGCCGCCCGGTGTGCGTGTTCGCCCAGGACTCCTCGGTGTTCGGCGGCAGCATGGGCGAGGCCTTCGGCGAGAAGACCGTGGCATTGATGGACCTGGCCCTGAAGACCGGCTGCCCGGTGATCGGCCTGAACGACTCCGGAGGGGCCCGCATCCAGGAGGGTGTCGCCTCGCTCGCCCTCTACGCCGAACTGGTCCGGCGCAACGTCAAGGCGTCCGGGGTGATCCCGCAGATCTCGGTCGTCCTGGGGCCGTGCGCGGGCGGCGCCGCGTACTCGCCGGCGATCACCGACTTCACGGTGATGGTGGACGGCGCGTCGCACATGTTCGTCACCGGTCCCGACGTCATCGAGACGGTCACGGGCGAGCGCACCACCGCCGAGGAGCTGGGCGGTGCCCGTACCAGCAACACGGTCAACGGCAACGCCCATTTCCTGGCCGCCGACGAGGAGGACGCCCTCGACACCGTGCGGGACCTGCTGTCGTACCTGCCGGCCAACAACCTGGAACGGCCCCCGGCGTACGCCCCCGGGCTTCCGCCGCCCGGCACCGACCTCGACGAGGTGGTCCCGGACCGGCTGGGCGAGGCGTACGACATGCGGGCGATCCTGCACGCGGTCGTCGACGACGGTGAACTGCTCCAGGTGCAGGAACTGTTCGCGCCGAACATCATCTGCGCCCTGGCCCGGATCGAGGGCCGCTCGGTTGGTGTCGTCGCCAATCAGCCGCTGCACGCCGCCGGGGTCCTCGACATCGACGCGTCCGAGAAGGCGGCCCGGTTCGTGCGGTTCTGCGACGCGTTCGGCATCCCGTTGCTGACCTTCGCCGACGTGCCCGGATATCTGTCCGGGGTGCGGCAGGAGCAGGCCGGGATCATCCGGCGGGGCGCGAAACTGCTGTACGCCTATGCCGAGGCCACCGTCCCCAAGGTCACGGTCGTGGTGCGCAAGGCCTACGGCGGCGGATACGCGGTGATGGGCTCCAAGCACCTCGGTGCCGACGTCAACCTGGCCTGGCCCACCGCCCGGATCGCCGTGATGGGCGCCGAGGGGGCCGTGGGCGTCCTGCACCGGCGCGAACTCGCCGCTTCCGACGATCCGGAGGCGCTGCGCGCCCGCCTCCTCGCCGCGTACGAACGCACCCACGGCACCCCGTACCTCGCCGCCGAGCGCGGCTACGTCGACGCCGTCATCGCGCCGCGCGAGACGCGGGAGCAGGTCTGCCGCGCCCTGCGCGCGCTGCGCGGCAAACGCGCCCCCATGCCGGAACGCCGGCACGGCAACATCCCCCTCTGACCGCCCCTGCCCCTTCTTTGTGACCTGTAGGCCGATCCGCGCCGTGAGGAGCCCCGCCCGATGGACAGCCGCCGCCCCCCGCTCGCGCCCGCGTGCCCCACACTGCCGGAGTACGTACGGCACTGGGCCCAGACCACCCCCGACCGCCGGGCGTTCACCTTCGTCGAGCACCCGTCACAGCACTCGCGAGGCGTCCACCGCACCCTTACCTGGCGCCGCCTGGACGTGCGGGTGCGGGCACTCGCCGCACGCCTCGCGGACGAGACGGACCCCGGCGACCGGGTCGCGCTGCTGTGCCCGCAGGGCACGGAGTACGTCACCGCCTTCCTCGCGGCCCTGGCCGCCGGGCTGGTCACCGTGCCCCTGTACACCCCGGGGCTGCCGGGGCACGCCGACCGGCTCGCGGGCGTCCTCGCCGACGCGGGCCCCTCGGTGGTGGTGACCACGAGCCGGGCGCGGGACGAGGTGCGGGACTTCCTCGGCGCCGGCGGGCCGCGGATCGTCGTCGCGGACGAGGTGCCCGACGACGAGGGCCGCAACTGGCAGCCGGTCGACCCGGACGCCGGGGCCACCGCCTATCTCCAGTACACCTCCGGTTCGACGCGCGCCCCGGCCGGGGTGGAGATCAGCCACGGCAACGTCGTCGCCAACGCCCGCCAGGCACTGGCCGCCTACGGCCTCGACACCCGCCCGATGACCAGTGTGGGCTGGCTGCCGCTGTACCACGACATGGGGCTGGTGCTCAGTGTCGCGGCCCCGGTGGCACGCGGGGCGCTGTCGGTGCTGATGGACCCGGCGGCCTTCCTGCACGAGCCGGTGCGCTGGCTGCGGCTGCTCGCCGCGCATCCCGACGCCGTGAGCGCCGCGCCCAACTTCGCCTACGACTACTGCGTCGCGACGGTCACCGCCGGCCAGAAGGAAGGGCTGCGGCTGGACCGCGTGACCGCGCTGATCAACGGCAGTGAGCCGGTCCGCCCGGGCACGGCCGACCGATTCCACGCGGCGTTCGCGGACCAGGGCCTGGCGCCCGGGGCGCACTGTCCCTCGTACGGGCTGGCCGAGGCCACGGTGTTCGTGTGCGCGGCCCGGCCGGGCGAGCCGCTCGGCCGGTTCGCGCTCGACCGTGACGCCCTGGCCGCCGGCAAGGCCCTGCCCGCCCGGCCCGACGATCCCCGGGCGGTGCTGCTGGCGGGGTGCGGCACTCCGGCGGGCCAGCGGGTCCGGATCGCCGACCCGGTGTCACGGGCCCTGCTGTCGGAGGGCGAGGTCGGGGAGATCTGGGTGCAGGGGCCGAACGTCGGCCGCGGCTACTGGAACCGGGACGCGGAGGACGTCTTCGGCGCGGAGTTCGCGGACGCCGCGGCCGGTCCGGGCCGCTGGCTGCGCACGGGTGATCTGGGGACGGTGCTGGAGGGGCAGCTGGTCGTCACCGGTCGCCTGAAGGACCTGATCATCGTGGACGGGCGCAACCACTACCCGCAGGACGTCGAGGCGACGGCTCAGGAGGCGCACGACGCGGTCCGCCGGGACCGGCTCGCCGCCTTCGCCGCGCCGGGTGGCGCCGGTGGCGAGTGTGCGGTCGTCGTTGCGGAGCACGCGCGCACCACGAGCCTCGCCGAGCTGGACGTGGCGGCCGTGGTGCGTGCCGTGCGCGGTGCCGTCTCCGCCCGGCACGGTCTGCGGCTGGCCGACGTCGTCCTGGTGCCGCCGGGCACGGTGCCGCGTACCTCCAGCGGCAAGGTGTCACGGGCGTTGACCCGCACCCGGTATCTGGAGGGCGCCTACGGCGGGCAGCCGCGGACGGGTGCCGCGGGATGAGGCCCGTCGACGAGGCCGTGCTGCGCCGGCTGATCGCCGAGCGGGTGGCCGCCTGGAACGGCACCACCCCGCAGGACGTCCCGATGGACCGGCCCCTGGCGGACCTCGGCATGGCCTCACGGGATGCCGTCGCCCTGGCCGGTGAGCTGTCCCGCGCCACGGGCCGGGAGCTGCCGACGACGCTGCTGTGGGAGGCGCCCACCGGGGAGGCCCTGGTGGCGCGGCTGTGCGGCGCAGGGGCCCCGGGGGCCGTGGTGGCACCGGTGCCGCCTGCCGGAGGGCCGGGAGGGCCGGCCGAGCCGGTCGCGGTCGTCGGGGTCGGCTGCCGTCTGCCCGGCGGGGCGCACGGCCCGGACGGCTACTGGCGGCTGCTCAGCGAGGGGGCCGACGCGATCCGGCGCGTCCCGGAGGACCGCTGGCGCGACTTCACCGCGTTCCCGCCCCCCGACGCGCATCCGTACGGCGGCTATCTCGACGACATCGCCGGATTCGACGCGGACTTCTTCCGCATCACCCCGCGCGAGGCCGCGGTGATGGATCCCCAGCAGCGGATCCTGCTGGAGGTCGTCCGCGAGGCGCTCGACCATGCCGCCGTGCCGGCCGGGGCCCTGGCGGGTACGGCCACGGGCGTGTTCGTCGGCATCTCGGCGCCGGAGTACGGGCAGCTCACGGGCGCCGACCCGGCCGCCGTCGACCCCTGGGCGCCGGCCGGGGGCGCACTGAGCGTCGCGGCCGGACGGCTCTCCTACGTCCTGGACACGCGGGGACCGAGCCTGGCCGTCGACACGGCCTGCTCCTCCTCGCTGGTCGCCGTGCACCACGCCTGCGTCAGCCTGCGCACGGGCGAGTGCGACACGGCCGTCGCGGCCGGGGTCAACCTGCTGCTGTCGCCGGCCGTCACGGTCGCGTTCCGGCGGGCGGGCGCCCTCGCACCGGACGGCAGGTGCAAGCCGTTCTCGGCGGCGGCCGACGGGATCGGCCGCGGCGAGGGCTGCGCGGCCGTGATCCTGAAGCGGCTGTCGGACGCCGAACGGGACGGCGACCGGGTGCTGGCCGTCGTCCGCGCCACCGCGGTGAACTCCGACGGCCGCTCGAACGGCCTCATGGCACCCAACCCGGCCGCCCAGCAGGCGTTGCTGGAGAGGGCGTACGCGCAGGCCGGGTTCGCCGCGGAGCACGTCGACTACGTGGAGGCGCACGGCACCGGCACACCGCTGGGCGACCCGATCGAGGCGGGCGCCCTCGGCGCGGTGCTGGGCGCGGGCCGGGATCCCGACCAGCCGCTGCTCCTGGGGTCCGCCAAGGGCAACCTCGGTCATCTGGAGTCGGCGGCGGGCATCGCGGGCCTGGTGAAGACCGTGCTGGCCCTGCACCACGACACCATCCCGCCGTCCCTGCACTGCGAGCGGGGCAGCTCTCTCACCGATCCCCGGCTGCGGGTGGTGACCGAGCCGGAACCCTGGCCCCGCTACGGGGGCACGGCCGTCGCGGGCGTCTCCGGGTTCGGCTTCGGCGGCACCAACGCCCATGTGGTGCTGGAGGAGGGACCGCCCGGTCTGCTCCCGGTGCGACCGGCGGAGGAACCGGCTACCCGCGTGCACCTGTTCTCCGACCTCGACGCCGAGCGCCTCCGCGACACGGCGGGCAGGCTCGCCGACCGGCTGCGCGACCGTCCCGCGCACCCCGCCGACGTGGCCCGGACCCTGGCCGGGCGCACCGGCCGAGGACCCGCGCGGGCCGCTGTGGTCGCCCGAGACCGGGCAGACCTGGTCGACGCCCTGGGCGAGTTGGCGGCCGGGCGACCGGACGCGCGGGTGACGACGGGTGACCGCGACCGGGTGGGGCGCGGCCCGGTGTGGGTGTTCTCCGGCTACGGCAGCCAGTGGTCCGGCATGGGGCGGCGGCTGCTGGCCGAGGAACCCGCGTTCGCCGCCGCCGTCGAGAAGCTCGACCCGCAGCTCGCCCCGGAGTGCGGCCTGTCCCTGTACGACCACCTGTCCTCGGGCGACGGTCTCGACCGTCTGGAGGTCGCCCAACCGGTCCTCTTCGGACTCCAGTTGGCGCTCGCCGAGCTGTGGCGCTCCTACGGTGTCGAGCCCGCGGCCGTGATCGGCCACTCGATGGGCGAGGTGGCGGCGGCGGTGTGCGCGGGCGCCCTGGACGTGACGGACGGGGCGCGTGTCATCGCCGTACGGGCCCGGCTGCTGAGCGGCCTGCGCGGCGGTGCGATGGCCGTGGTGGACCTGGACGACACCGAACTGGACATGCTGGCGGAGGACTTCCCGGAGGTGCATGTCGCCGTGCACTCCTCTCCCCGGCAGAAGGTCGTCACCGGTGAGGAGGCGGCGGTGGCCGGGCTCGTGCGCCGGCTGGAGGGGCGGGGCCGGGCGGCGCGGGCCATGCGGGTGGTGGGGGCCGGGCACTCGCCGCAGGTGGACGGGCTGCTGCCGGAGCTGGTGGACGCGCTGTCCGGCATCCGGACACGCCGGCCCCGGGTTCCGGTCCACTCCACGGTCCTCGACGACCCCCGCGGGGACTGCCTCTTCGACGCCGCGCACTGGGCGGCCAACCTGCGGCGGCCGGTCCGGCTGGACCGGGCGCTCGCGTCGGCCGCGGCCGACGGCCACACGGCCTTCGTGGAGATCTCCCCCCACCCGGTGCTGACCGGGGCCGTCGCCGACACCGTGCCCGGCGCCCTCGCCCTGGCCACGCTGCGCCGGGACGCCGACGGCTCGGCGGCGTTCGCCGGGCAGCTGGGCGCCCTGTACGCGGCGGGGCAGCGGCTTCCCGTGCCTCCGGGGCGGGTCATCGACCTGCCGCTGCCCCGGTGGCGTCACGTACGGCACTGGTGGACGGACGGCCGGGCCGCTCGCACCGAGCCGCTGCCGGAGGAACCTCCCGCCGCGGTGACCGAGCCCTCCTCGGTCCTGGCCCGGTTGACCCACCACATCGCCGCCGTCACCGGTCACTCCCCCGCCCGCATCACCCCGGGCACCGCGTGGGCCGACCTCGGTCTTGACTCGCTGATGGCCGTCCGTGTCCGCACGGCGGTGGAACGGGAGTTCGGCGTCGAACTGCCCCTGCGCGAGCTGTTCGCCGCCGTCACCGTCGAGGACGCCGCCCTCCGCGTCGAGCGCGCCCTCCCCCGCGACGACACCCCCGTGCGGCCTCTGCGCGCCACCGGCTCGCGGCCCCCGCTGTTCCTCGTCCACGCCGCCGGCGGCCCGGTCAGCGTGTACCGGACGCTCACCGACCGCCTCGGCGAAGACCAGCCGGTGTACGGACTGGAGCGGATCGAGGAGGCCGGGACCGTGCCCGAGAAGGCGCGGCGCTACGCCGAGGCGGTCAATGCCGTCCACCCCGACGGCCCCTGCCTGCTGGGCGGTTGGTCCTTCGGCGGCTTCGTCGCCCAGGAGACCGCGCGGCAACTGACCACGGCCGGGCGGGAGGTGCGGCTGGTCGTGCTCATCGACTCCGTACGGCCCCTCCCCCGCCCGGGGCTGACGCGCGCGGACCGGATCCGGGCGCACTTCGAGGGCTTCGCCCGCCACGTCACCGACGCCTACGGGGTGCGTCTGGAGCTGCCGTACGACGAACTCGTGGCCACGGAGGACGACGCGGCGCGGATCGACACCGTGCTGCGGGCCCTGCGCGAGGCCGCCGACGTGCCGCCCGCGGCCCTGGAGCACCAGCGCGCCTCCTACCTCGACATGGGCGTCGGCGAGTCGCACCGCCCCGGCGGCTACGCGGGGCCCGTGGTCCTCTACCGGGCCACCGAAGCCGCCCCGCACACCGTGCGCGACCCGGCGTACGAGCGGGAGGACCCGGCGCTGGGCTGGGACGAGGTGTGCCCACGTCTGCAGGTGGTGCCGGTGCCCGGTCACCATCTGTCGCTGCTCGATCCGCCGCACGTCGACGAGATCGCCACCCACCTGAGCCGGATGCTCGCCGAGCCGTCCCCCTGACCCGGATGCTCGCCGATCCTTCCCCCTGACATGGAACCAGAGGAGCCGTCATGCCCGACCTGCCGCAGAAGCCCGCCGCCGGCGTGTCCCGGCGTACCGTCGCCAGAGCGGCTGCCGCCGCCGGTGTCGCCGCCCTGTTCGGGGCCGCGGCAACGGCGCCTGCCCGGGCGGCCACCCGTCTCGGACCCCGCACCCGGGACGTGACCGTGCCTTCCGCCGCTCTCGGCCGCAGCGCGCCGGTCCGGCTGATCCTGCCGTCGGACTTCGAGACGCGCCCGGAGAAGAAGTACCCCGTGCTGTACCTGCTGCACGGCGCCCACGACGACTACACGTCCTGGACCCGCGAGACGGACATCGAGGCGTTCACCGCCGGCCGCGATCTGATCGTCGCCATGCCGGACGCGGGCCCCACCGGCATTCCGAGCGTCTGGCGCGGCGGCCCCGACTACGAGACGTTCCAGGTGAAGGAGGTGCCGGCGCTGCTCGCCCGCGACTACCGGGCCTCCGGCGTACGGGCGGTCGCCGGCGTCTCCACCGGCGGCTACGGGGCGATGGCGCACGCGGCCCGCCACCCCGGGGCGTTCACCGCGGCGGCCTCCTACAGCGGCATCCTCGACACCACGGCCCCCGGTGTTCCCACCATCATGGACGCGATCGTGGCCCGCGAGAACCTGCCGGCCGCGTCCCTGTGGGGCAATCCGGTGTTCAACCTCCTGACCTGGCGGGACTTCAACCCCCGCGCCCGCGTCACCGGGTTGCGCGGCACCGCCCTCTACGTGTCGCAGGGCAGTGGAGTGGGGGGCGGCGGCGATCCGCTGCCCGGGATACTGGAAAGCGCCCTGTGGCCCTCGGCCCAGGGCTTCGCCCGCACGCTGGCCCTCATGGGGATCCCGGCCACCACGCACCTGTACAGGGGCGGCGGGCACGACTGGGCGCACTGGAAGCCGGAGTTCACGGCCTCGTGGCCTATCCTCGCCCGTGCACTGGGTGTGCCCGAGTGACGGAGGTGCCGTCGGGGCACGGAACGGAGCGGAGGGGTCGTCCGTCCTACACAGGACTGCCCACTCGTCCCACAGGCATCAGCCCGCGGGTGAGCCGCTTCCGGTCGAAAGGAGGGTCCGTGATGGCTGTGCCCACCCCACACGGCGTGCCGGACCACCCCGCCCCGCTGCCGCAGGTCCCGCCCGAGCTGGCGGAGCTGCTGCGCGCCAATCTGGCCGCCGTCGCCGACGAGGTGGAGGAGGAGGTCCGCCGCCAGGTCCCCGAGTACGCCCGGCCCGCCGACGGGACCTACCGAAAGGCCCTGCGGTCCGGGGTGGTGCAGGCGCTCACCCTGTTCGTCGACCACATCGCCGACCCGCGCGACGACGGGGGCGCGATCGCGGCGACGTACTACGAGCTCGGCCGCGGCGAGGCCCTGGAGGGCCGCAGCCTGGACGCCTTGCAGTCCGCGCTGCGGATCGGCGGTATGCGCGCCTGGCGGCAGATGGGCCGTACGGCGGAGGAACTCGGGCTGGACTCCGCGGTCGTGGCCGGGCTGGGAGAGCTGGCGTTCCGGACCGTGCACGAGGTCGCCCAGGCGGCCGCGTCCGGGTATGCGGAGGCCCAGCTGCGCAGCTCCGACGAGCTGGAGCGGCGCCGCAAGCGGCTTCTCGACCTGCTGCTGGAGGACGGGCCGGTGGCGCCGGAGGCCGTGCAGGACCTGGCGCACGGTGCGCGCTGGCCGGTGCCGCGGACGGTAGCCGTCGTGGCGCTCGCGGCGGCGCCGGACCGGCGGGAGGAGGACCGGCCGCTGGCGGCGGCAGGCGCGCTGGTGGACATGGGGTCACGCCCGCCGCGCATGCTGTTGCCCGACCCGGAGGGCGCGGGCGGCATCGGTGGCCGGGCGTTCACGCTGGCGCTGCGCGGCCGGCCCGCCGCGATCGGCCCGGCGGTCGCGGTGACCGAGGCCGCGCAGTCGCTGCGTCTGGCCACCCGGGCGCTCGGGCTGATGGGTCGCGGGGTGCTCCCCCGCCAGGGCGTGGTGCGCTGCTCGGAGCATCTGTCGACGCTGCTGCTGTACGGCGACGAGCCGCTGCTGGAGCGCCTGCAGGCGCGAGTCCTCGCGCCCCTCGACACGGTCTCGGCGGGGCAGCGCGACCGGCTCGCCGAGACGCTGCTGGCCTGGCTGCTCAGCGGCAGCAACGTGCCGGACGTCGCCGTACGGCTGCACATCCACCCGCAGACGGTCCGCTACCGCCTGCGCCAGCTGGAGAAACTCTTCGGTGACGCTCTGCACGACCCGGAGACCCGCCTCGACCTCATTCTCGCGTTGCGCGCGGAATCACTGCATACACGGCAGAACTGACTGCCCGGTTTCGGCGGCGTACTCAATCGGCGACAAAAATCGGCGGGGTTTCCATAATCCCGTCCATAACAACAGGCGGGGAAAAGCCCATACGTTCGGGACGTCCTTTTTCGCAGGCGCTTCACGCGCCTCCCACGCGGAGGATCCCCCATGCGTATCCGTATGTGTCTCGCTGCGCTCTCACTGGCCGGCGGGGCCGGACTCACCACCCTCGCGGCTCCCCCGGCCATGGCCGCGGCCTGCTCGGACGTCGAGGTCGTCGCAGCCCGCGGCACCTTCGAGCCGGGCACGCTCGGCTTCATCGTCGGCGACCCGGTGTATTCCGCGCTGCAGAAGAAAGCAGCGGGCAAGAAGCTGTCCAGCTACAAGGTGAACTATCCCGCCGACCTCTCCCCCACATCGGCGGCGCAGGGCAATCTGGACCTGGTGAACCATGTGAAGAGCCAGGCCGCCGCCTGCCCGAGTCAGAAGTTCGTTCTCGTCGGCTATTCGCAGGGCGCGAACGTCGTCGACAACTCGATCGGTATCAGCAGCGCCGGTGCGGTGGTCGGCAGCCCCATCGTCGCCACGCTGCCGGCGGCGGTGGAGCCGAAGGTCGCCGCGGTGCTGCTGTTCGGCAACCCGATCCGGGCGCTCGGCAAGAGCGTCACCGGCACCTACCAGAGCCGCACGCTCGACCTCTGCGCCCAGGGCGACCCCGTCTGCGAGAACGGCGGGAACGACGTCGGGGCGCACCTGAGCTACCGGGACGACGCCGAGGAGGCGGCCACGTTCGCCGCGGGCAGGCTCTGAGCCGTCGTCACACGAAGGGGCCCGGGAGGAAATCCTCCCGGGCCCCGGGCGTGCGTACGGACACCTCCTAGGGCTGGCGCGGTGCCTGCGCGAACTCGGCGAGGCTGGTGGAGACGGGCTCCGGCCGGCCGTCGTTCTGCGTCGGCGCAGCGGTCAGGACGTCGAGGTGCTGGTAGCCGTCGGCGATCACGGGGTGCAGTTCGGCCGGGGCCCGGCCGGCCAGCAGACCCTCGCCGGCGAGCACGGTGAGCACGGGGTTGGCCTTGAGCCCCTCGGGGTGGACGACGAGCTTCTTCACCTGCGGGGACGTGGCCAGCTGGATGTCCGTGACCAGTTTGGTCGGGAAGTACTGCTCGGTGAAGTCGAGCGGCTGCTCGGCCAGGCTGCGGGCCAGTTGCCGTATGTCGGTGACCTCCTCGCCGGCGCCGGTGAACGGGGTGCCGTCGGCCGAGCGGTGGCCCGGGTCGTCCGGGTCGCCGACACGGTCGTAGTTGCGCCAGGTGTAGAGCGGGCCCCGCGGCCGGTCCGGGATGGCCTTGTACGCGGTGCCGAACGGCCCGGCCTGCTGGTCACCGCCGTTGGCGACGGGGAAGCTCTTGTCGGCGACGGGTCCGCCGTCGAAGAAGCCCACGCTGGTCTGCAGGAACGCCAGCGGCACCGAGTTGTCGTCCAGCAGGGCCCCGAGCACGGCCCCGTTGGTGAGCCGGAAGTCCTTCACCCCGGGCCTGCCGCTGAGGAAGGCGGCGGTGTCCTTGGCGAACAGGAAACGGTTGGTGGCCTCGACGTTGAGGCCGGAGGGCAGGTAGCGGGGCAGGTCGGCCTCGCCCTCCGGGTCGTTGAGGGCACCGAGACCGGCGATGCCGAGCAGGGTCATGGTCTCGGGGTTGAGCAGCACCGGCGCGGACAGGGTGCGCGGCAGCAACCCGCTGTCCAGCCCGGCCTGCACGACGCCGTGGCCCAGGCCGATGTCGGGCAGGTTGGTGTCGTCCGGGATGCTGCCGCTGAGGTCGGCCAGTGAGGTGGATACGGTCGTGTCGAGGGCGAAGTACCCGGCGCACTGGTTGTACCCGGCGTCCGCCGTGGTGGCGCGGTTGCCGTCGAAGTCGGCTGCGGCGAAGTACCCGGTGATCACGCCGCCCAGCGAGTGCCCGCCGCACAGCACCTTCTGCTTGCGCTGCGCCTGCGAGGGCAACTCGGCGGTCAGCAGGTCGTACTGGTCGCGTACGGTCTGCTCGATCCCGAGCTTCGCCATCCAGCCCAGCTGCGCGTTGCCGGCGAAGCCGGCGAAGGTCCGGCCGCCGACCTGCTTGCCGCGGTAGTAGTAGTCGACCGCGGTGTGCTGGTCGCCGGAGGCGATGCCGGTGCGGTCCTCCAGGCAGTTGGAGCGCCGGTCCAGTGCCCAGAACTCGATGTGCCGCCCCTGCTCGGCGGCGCGCTCGACGGTGTTGCGGGCGACGCTGTCGAAGGCCCCGGCCCCTTCCAGGATGCCGGGCTGGGCGATGAGGATCCGGTCGGCGTCGGCCGACGCGGCCGGCCCGGCGGCGGAGCGGTAGCGCAGGTACGACAGCCAGTCGCAGGCGGCCGGGCGAGGTCCCGCCGACGCCGGCAGCGGCACCTTCACCCGCACCATCGACTCCGTCACTCCGGTCACCGGCGACGTCGACGTCACGGGCGTCTCGGTGCGCGCCCCTTCGGCGTGGGCGCCCGGGGCGGCGGCCGTGAGTGTTCCGGCGCTCACCAGCACCGCCAGCACGGCACCGCGCCACTTCCCTCTGTACATACGGTTCATGTCCATGCCACGGACGCTAGGGCGGTGGCCCGCTCGCTCTCAGGCAGTGCTGATGAGAACTCAGCTTCCGGATCGCGCCTTGTCACCGGCGCACAGCGCGCCCCGGCGCGGCCCGGAGAACGGGTCCGTACCGCTTCTGGACGCCACCGAGCTGCGAACCGGCCGTTTCGGGAGCATGGTGGGGCTATGGACGGTCAACCCCCTGTGGTCGTGCAGCCGCCCGCGACGGACGGCGGACGGCTGGTGACCATCCACGGCGAACGCATGGGCGTCGCCTACAGCCTCTTCGACGTACTGGACCTGTTGCACCGCGAGGGCCTGCCCACGGCGGACACGGCCGTCGACGACACCGAGCTGATCGAGTGGCAGGGCGGCGGCCCGTACGACTGGAACAGCGGCGCGCCCGACGAGGCGTGAGCCCTCGCGCCCGCTGCCGAGTTCCCATCCGGGCATGCCCCGGCCAGACCGGTGCTCGGGCCGAGCGCGCACCGTGCCTCGTGGCCGGGCCACGAGCGAAATGAACACCGGCACGCTCCACGAGGCCCGAGCCCTCACACTCCGGGCGGGCCGACGCGTGGCCGGAGAATCCCGTCGGCACCAAGCGCGGCCCTCCGGCACGCCGTACGGCTCGGAGAACCGGCGACCCGCCCCGGGGATCCGACGCTCCCGGCGCCGCCGGCCCTACCCCGGCGCAGGGGAACCGCCCGGAGACGTCCCGGACCCTCTCCGGGCAGGGGAGCCACCCGAACCCAGGCCCCCTCCGGGCAAGGGAACCGCCCACCCCCAGGCCCTCCCGGGGCAAGGAAACCACCCACCCCCAGGCCCTCTCCCGGGAGGGGGACCACCCGAACCCAGGCCCTCCCCGGGCAAGGAAACCACCCGAACCCAGCCCCTCCCCGGGCAAGGAAACCACCCACCCCCAGGCCCTCTCCGGGCAGGGGAACCGCCCGGGCCCTGCCCTCAGCCCGGGTCGGCCTGTGCGCCCTCGGCGAGCCGGTCCAGGCGGGCGCGATGGACGGTGGTCAGTCTCAGGCCGGTCGCTGCGATGTTCTCCTCCAGGTGCTCGATCCGGGCCGTGCCCGGAATCGGCAGGACGACCGGCGCACGGTGGAGGAGCCAGGCGAGCGAGACCTGCGTGGGCGTGGCACCGAGCTCGGCCGCCACGGCGGCGATCTCGCCCTCGGCCCCCGTCTTCCCCCAGGCCACGGGCCGCCACGGCAGGAAGGCGATACCGGCCGCCGCACAGGCGTCGAGCACCGGCTCGTGCTCCCGGTCGAGCAGGTTGTAGCGGTTCTGCACGCTCACGACGTCGACGAGTTCCCTGGCCCGCTCCAGCTCCTCGACGCTGACCTCCGACAGCCCGACCCTGCCGACCAGGCCTTCGGCCTGCAGCTCCCGCAGGGTGCCGAGCTGGTCGGCGAGCGGCGTCTCGGGGTCGATGCGGTGCAGCTGGAGCAGTTCGATCCGCTCGGTCCGCAGCCGGCGCAGGGCCTGCCGGACCTGGTCGCGCAGGATCTCCGGACGTCCGTCGAGCTTCCAGTCGCCGCCGGGGCCGGTGCGCGCGACACCGACCTTGGTGGTGATCAGCAGGCCCTCCGGGTAGGGGTGCAGAGCCTCGGCGAGGAGTTCCTCGTTGGCTCCGCCGCCGTACAGGTGCGCCGTGTCGATCAGCGTGACGCCCAGCTCCACGGCCCGCCGGGCCACCGCGAGGGCGTTCTCCCGGTCAGGGCCGGGCCCGGTGGGCAGATGCATGGCTCCGAAACCGAGCCGGCGTACGTCCAGATCTCCGCCGATGCGGAACGTCGATGACATGAGCCGCCGCCTCCCCCTCTGCTCACGAGGCAACGGTAACAGTGCAGTTGGCGATGGCGCCGGTGGCGGCGGCACCTCGTCCCGCCGGGGGCGAGGGCCGTTCGACGAGCCGTTGCGGGTGCCTGGGGATACGCTGCGCGAAAATGACTTTTGCCCCCTTCTGAGAGGTTTCTCATGGCATCGCGCCTCAACCCGTACCTCAGCTTCAACGGCGACGCCCGGCAGGCGATGGAGTTCTACAAGGAGGTCTTCGGCGGCACCCTCAACCTCAACAGCTACGGAGAGTTCGGGCAGGCGGACGCCCCGAACGCCGACAAGATCATGCACGGCATGCTGGAAACCACCAGCGGCTTCACCCTGATGGGCGCCGACAACCCGCCGGGCATGGAGTCGGAACAGGGCAGTTCCTACTCCGTGAGCCTCAGCGGCGACGACGACGGCGAGCTGCGCGGCTACTGGGAGAAGCTGTCCGAGGGCGGTTCGGTGTCGGTGCCGCTGGAGAAGCAGATGTGGGGCGACGTGTTCGGCATGTGCACGGACCGCTTCGGCGTCCCCTGGATGGTCAACATCAGCACGGAGGAGTGAGCAACCGGGCGGGACGGTCCGGGACCGCCCCGCCCGAGGCCGCCCGTACGCACCGTTCGGCACCGGTGCGTACGGGCGGTCTTCTTTTGTTGGTACGTCCTGACAAAGCTGTTGACAACCCCTGGAGAGGCCCGCATAGTACCTGCCACTAGAGCGCGCTAGTGACGCGCTCCAGTCACCGTACGCAGGGGTCCGCATCCAGGACCACCGCACCACCCATGACCGCCGCCGCCCCGGGCGCCCACCCACCGCCCGCCTCCCGGATGGGCGCGGCCCCCTCGTCCCAGCACAGTGAGGTGCACCCGACATGCGCAGACACCACAGAGCCGCCGCCCTGACCACCGCCGCCGTCGTCGGCGCCCTGCTCGCCGCGGGCTGCTCCAGCGGCTCCGGCGGGAAGAAGTCCGAGCCCGGCGGCACCGGCGCCGCCGCGGGCAAGGCCACCACCCCGCGGATGACCGTCGCCCTGATCACCCATGCCGCGCCGAGTGACACGTTCTGGGACCTGATCCGCAAGGGCGCCCAGGCCGCCGCAGCGAAGGACAACATCAAGCTCGTCTACTCCAGCGACCCCGTCGCCGGGAACCAGGCCAACCTCGTGCAGAACGCCATCGACCAGAAGGTCGACGGCATCGCCCTCACCGCCGCCAAGCCCGACGCGATGAAGGGCGTGGTGGCGAAGGCCAAGGCGGCCGGCATCCCCGTCGTCGGCTTCAACTCCGGCCTGGACGACTGGAAGGAACTCGGCATGCTCGAGTACTTCGGCCAGGACGAGAACATCGCGGGACAGGCGTTCGGCGAGCGCCTCGGCCAACTGGGCGCCAAGCACGCCGTCTGCGTCATACAGGAGCAGGGCCAGGTCGCGCTGGAGGCCCGCTGCGCCGGACTGAAGAAGGGCTTCGAGGGCACGACGGAGAACTTGTACGTCAACGGCACGGACATGCCCTCGGTGAAGTCGACGCTGACCGCCAAGCTCCAGAAGGACTCCTCCATCGACCAGGTCGTCACGCTCGGCGCCCCGATCGCCCTCACCGCCGTACAGTCGGTGAAGGACGCGGGCAGCAAGGCGCAGGTCGCCACGTTCGACCTCAGCAAGGACCTCGTCCGGGCCATCCAGGGTGGCGGCATCGAGTTCGCCGTCGACCAGCAGCCCTACCTCCAGGGCTACCTGGCGGTGGACGCACTGTGGCTGTACAAGACCAACGGCAACGTCAGCGGCGGCGGCACCGCTCCCGTCCTCACCGGACCGGCCTTCGTCACGAAGGACAACGTCGACAGCGTCGCGGAGTTCGCCGAAGAGGGCACGCGCTGACGGTACCGGGCGCCGGGGCCACCCGTGTCAGGCGGGACCCGGCCCTGCCGGGACCGGGCCGCTCGTCCCCCGCACCACCAGCTTGGGATCGAGCACCGCCTCCCGCGGCTCCCGTTCCCGCTCCTCCAGCCGCTCGACGGCGAAACGGACGGCGTGCTCGGCCATCAGCAGGGCGTCCTGGCGGACGGTCGTCAGGCCGATCGGCATCAGGTGGGAGAGGTGGCTGTCGTCGTAGCCCACGACGGACAGATCGCGCGGGACCTCCACACCCGCCCGAGTCACCGCCATCAGCAGACCCATCGCGCAGCGGTCGTTGCCGGCGAGGACGGCCGTCGGCAGCGGCCGTCCGCCGTCCCGCTCGGCGAGGAGCAGGCGGCCGGTCTCGATACCGGACTCCTCGGTGTGGTGACCGGGAATCACCCGCGCCTCGGCCTGCAGCCCGTGGCGGCGCATCGCGGCCCGGTAGGCACGCCGGCGCTCCGCCGAGCCGGGGCCGCGCCCGCCGTCGATGTGCACGATCCGTCGGTGCCCGAGCTCCACCAGGTGGTCCATGGCCTGCCGGACGCCCTTGCCCTCGGCCGAGTGCACGAAGTCGACCCGGGCCCGGGGCACCCGGCGACTGACCGACACGGCGACCGTGCGCTGCCCGAGTTCGTCGAGGAAGGCGGGCTCGGCGTCCGGGCCGAGCAGGATCACCGCCTCACAGCGGTGGCTGAGCAGCGCCTCGACCGCCTTGGCCTCGCTGCGGCCGTGGGTCGCCCCGGAGAGGAGCACGTCGTAGCCGAGGCGTTCGGCCTCGGGGTAGATGCCCGTGATGAGGTCCGTGTGGAAGGTCTGCTGCACGGTGAACATGACGCCGAGCGTGCGGCTGCGACCACGGGCCAGCAGCCGGGCGGCGTTGTCGGGCCGGTAGCCGATCTCGTCGGCCACGCGCAGGACCCGTTCGCGGGTCTCCTGACCGGCTCCGGCCTGGTTGCGGAAGACGATGGAGACGAGCGCTCGGGAGACGCCCGCCTTCTCGGCGACGTCCGCCATCGTGGGCCGCCGCCTGCCCGATGCATCCACCTGTGAACCCACCCTCCGACGCCGCACACCTTACGGGGTGCCCCGCGCGCAACCCCGTACGGGATCCTGCGATCTCCCGGCGACAAGCTATTGACATGACATTTGAACACGGGTCATCGTACTCGAACTAGAGCGCGCTAGTAGCGCGCGGCAGCGAGCGGAAACGCAGCGCGAAGGACACCACCATGGCAATGGCGCCTCCCACTCCCCGTACCACCGTCGGCAACCTGCGCCACGGGTCCGCTCCCGGCCCCCGGGGCGTCCGCACCGACCTGTGCTCTACGCGTGAGCACCTGGCCGACTGCGGTCTTCCGGGTACCCGGCGCCCGAACTTCGACAGGTAAGGAGCGGCCATGGACGTCAGGGACGACACGGCATCTGCACCCGGCCCGACCGCCGTTGCGGAGGACGACGCGCCCCGGGCGGTCACCCGGCGGCTGCGGGTCATCACGATCATCGCCACCTTCGGTGGTCTGCTCTTCGGCTACGACACGGGCGTCATCAACGGCGCCCTGCCCTACATGACCGAGGACCTCGGCCTGACCCCGGTCACCGAGGGCATGGTCACCAGCTCGCTGCTGCTGGGTGCCGCGCTCGGTGCGGTGACCGGCGGCCGGCTGTCGGACGCGCGTGGCAGGCGGCGCGCCATCCTGCTGCTGGCCGTGCTGTTCTTCATCGGCGCTCTGGGCTGCACGCTCGCCCCGACGACCGCCGTGATGATCGTGGCGCGTTTCGTGCTCGGTCTGGCGGTCGGCGGAGCCTCGGTGACCGTGCCGGTGTATCTCGCGGAGGTGTCGCCCGCCGAGCGGCGAGGCGCCCTGGTCACCCGCAACGAACTGATGATCGTCACCGGTCAGCTGCTGGCCTTCTCGTCCAACGCGGTCATCGCGCAGGTCGGCGGTGAGTCCGGCGGTGTGTGGCGGTGGATGCTGGTCATCGCGACGCTGCCGGCCGTGGTGTTGTGGTTCGGCATGCTGGTGATGCCGGAGAGCCCGCGCTGGCTGGCCTCGAAGAGCCGCTTCGGCGAGGCTCTCGGCGTCCTGAAGCAGGTGCGGTCGCGGGCCCGGGCCGAGGACGAGCTGAGGGAGGTCACCGCGCTCGCCGTCAAGGACGAGCGGGCGAAGCTGGGCGGCTGGCAGGACCTCAGGAGCACGCCCTGGTTGCGCAAGCTGATGTTCGTCGGGTTCGGCATCGCGATCGTGCAGCAGATCACCGGAGTGAACACGATCATGTACTACGGCACGCAGATCCTGACCGACGCCGGTTTCGCCGCCGACAGCGCGCTCACGGCGAACATCGCCAACGGTGTGATCTCGGTGCTGGCCACCTTCGTCGGCATCTGGCTGCTGGGCCGGGTCCCGCGCCGCCCCATGCTGATGACGGGTCAGGTCGGAACGACCGCGGCCCTGTTGCTGATCGGTGTCTTCTCGCTGGTGCTGCCGGCCGGGGACCCGCGGGCGTTCGCGGTGCTCGCGATGACGGTCACGTTCCTCGCCTTCCAGCAGGGCGCGATCTCACCGGTGACGTGGCTGATGCTCTCGGAGATCTTCCCGATGCGGATGCGCGGCTTCGGCATGGGCGTGGCGGCGGTGGTGCTGTGGCTGACCAACTTCGTCATCGGACTGGTCTTCCCGTCCCTGGTCTCCGGCATCGGGATCTCCAGCACCTTCTTCCTGTTCGTGGTGGCGGGCGTGCTGTCCCTCACCTTCGTGAAGCGGTACGTCCCCGAGACCAAGGGGCGCACGCTCGAAACGCTCGAGGCGGAGCTCCGTGCGCGCCTTTCCTGACCATCCCCCGAGGAGTTGAGCATGACCGTACGTGTAGGCGTCATCGGCGCCGGAATGATCGGCCAGGACCACATCCGGCGGCTCACCGAGGTCGTCACCGGTGCCGCCGTCACGGCGGTGGCGGACGTGGACGCCGGGCGCGCCGCCGAGGTGGCCGCCCGGGCCGGTGCCGTCGCGCTGCCCACCGGCGCGGACCTGGTCGCCTCCGCCGACGTGGACGCCGTCCTCGTCACGTCCTGGGGGCCCACTCATGCCGAGCACGTCCTGAACGCGATCGCCGCCGGCAAGCCGGTGTTCTGCGAGAAGCCGCTGGCCACGACCGCCGAGGACTGTCTGCGGATCGTTGAGGCCGAGCGGGCGCACGGCCGCCGGCTGGTGCAGGTCGGCTTCATGCGCCGCTTCGACGCGGGCTACCGCCGGATGAAGGAGGTGCTGTCGACCGGTTCGCTCGGGGCTCCGCTGATGGTGCACTGCGCCCACCGCAACCCGGCCGTGCCGGAGTCGTACCACTCCGCCATGGCCGCCCAGGACACGGCCGTGCACGAGATCGACGTGCTGCGCTGGCTGCTCGACGACGAGATCGTCTCCGCCCAGGTGGTCACCCCGCGCGCCACGAGCAAGCGGTTCGCGCATCTGAAGGACCCGCAGATCATGATCTTCGAGACGGCGTCAGGCGTCCGGATCGACCTGGAGGTCTTCGTCAACTGCCAGTACGGCTACGACATCCAGTGCGAGGTCGTCGGCGAGGACGGCCTGGTCCGGCTGCCCGACCCGGCCGAGGTCGGGATCCGCACGGCCGCCCGGCACGGCACGGGCGTGCTGCAGGACTGGAAGGACCGGTTCGCGGAGGCCTTCGACACCGAGTTCCGCGAGTGGGTCACCTCCGTGGCGGCCGGCACCGAGCCCACCGGCCCGTCCTCCTGGGACGGTTACGCCGCCACCGTCATCACCGACGCAGCCGTCCGGTCGCTGGAGGCCGGCGGCGGAGCCGTCACCACCGACATGAAGCCCCGGCCCGCGTTCTACGGAGACACCGCGTGAAGATCGCCCTCGACCCGTACATGTTCCGCTCCCTGCCGATCGACGAGATGGTGCGCACGGTCGCCGAACTCGGCTACGAGTACATCGAGTTGTCGCCACGCGCGGACTTCATGCCGTTCTTCGTGCACCCGCGTGCGGACGACGCGCGGGTGCGGGAGCTCAAGCAGTCGCTGCGCACGCACGGCGTGCGCTTGTCCTCGGTGCTGCCGCTGTACAAGTGGTCCTCGCCGGACGAGACCGAGCGGCAGGCGGCCGTCCGCTACTGGAAGCGGATGATCGAGATCACCGCGGACCTCGAATGCCCGCTGATGAACTCGGAGTTCAACGGCCGCCCGGAGCGCGCCGCCGAGAGCGAGGCCGCGTTCTGGCGCTCGCTGGAGGAGTTGCTGCCGGTGTTCGAGCGCGAAGGCATCGCGCTGAACCTGGAGGCCCACCCGGACGACTTCTGTGAGGAGAACACCCCGGCCGTCGATCTCGTCCGCGCGATCGACAAGCCGTGGGTGAACTACCTGTACTGCGCGCCGCACACCTTCCACCTCTCGGGCGCCGACCCGTCGGCGGACATCGCCGCGATGATGCGCTACGCCGGTGACAGGCTGCGGCACGTGCACATCGCGGACTCCTTCAACCACAAGGGTTCCAGCGGCCTGCGCTACATCCTGAACCCGCCGGGCACCCCGGCCCGGATCCACCAGCACCTCGACATCGGCCAGGGCGAGGTCGACTGGGACGTCTTCTTCGGCACCCTGCGCGAGCTGGGCTTCGACGGGGTCGCCACGGCCTGTGTGTTCGCCTGGGAGGAGCGGGCCCGGGAGTCCTCGGCGTTCATGCTGGACCGCATCCACAAGGAGCTGGCCGCACAGGAGTGCCGCCCGGGCGGGAGCGTCAGGAGCTCGTGAGGATCACGAGCTCCTGCGTCGCCCGGGTCATCGCCACATAGTGGTCGACGGCGCCCTCGACGCCGTCGCCGAAGTTCTCCGGTTCGACGAGGACGACCAGGTCGAACTCCAGTCCCTTCGACAGCTCCGGAGTCAGCGACCGGACGCGGGGCGAGGCCGGCCGGAACGTGGGGTCGCCGATCACACAGGCGATCCCCTCGGCGTGTCCGGCCAGCCATGTGGCGAGGACGGTGTGCAGCTCCGTGGTGGATCCGTGCCGGACGGGGACGCCGCCGCTGCGCACGGACCTGGGCACGTTGGCGTCCGGCAGCGCGGCCCGGATGACCGGCTCGGCCTCCGCCATGATCTCCGCGGGCGTGCGGTAGTTGATGCTCAGCGATGCCACCTCGACCCGGTCGAGACCGACCCGCTCCAGCCGTTCCCGCCACGACTCCGTGAACCCGTGCCGGGCCTGGGCGCGGTCCCCGACGATGGTGAAGCTGCGCGACGGGCAGCGCAGCAGCAGCATCTGCCATTCCGCGTCGGTCAGTTCCTGCGCCTCGTCCACGACGATGTGCACGAACGGTCCGGCGAGCCGGTCCGGGTCGGCGGTCGGCAGGGCGCTCTCGTCGGCCAGGGAGTTGCGCATGTCCTGCCCGTGCAGCATGACCAGCACGCCTTCGCCGTCGTCGTAGGTGTGGGCCTCCAGCAGATCGTCGATGACGTCGGCCATACGCTCCCGCTGCGCGGCCATGGCGGCCTCCTGCCGGCGCTTGCGCCGGGATGCCTCCGGGTCGCCGAGCCGCTGGCGTGCCGCGTCGAGCAGCGGCAGGTCCGACACGGTCCAGGCCTGGGCCTCCTCGCGTTGCAGGGTGCGCACCTCGGCGCGGCTGAGCCAGGGCGCGCACATCCTCAGATAGGCGGGAACGGACCAGAGGTCCCCGACCAGGTCGGTCGCCTCCAGCAGCGGCCAGGCGCGGTTGAAGGCCGTGAGCAGCTCCCGGTCCCGTGACAGCGCCTTGCGGAGCAACTCGTGCGGTACGTCGCCGTCGTGCTTGTCCACGAGGATCGTGAGGAGTTCCTCCCAGACCTGGTCGCGTGCCTCGTTGTGCGGCGTGCCGGGTTCCGCCGCCTCGAACGCCACGGCCCAGTCTCCGGAGCTCAGACGGATGTCGGACCAGTGGGTCGTGACCGTCATCGCCTCGGTGGGCGGCTCCTCGTAGAAGCGGACGGCCTTCTCGATCGCCCCCACCATGTCCGCCGACGACTTCAGGCGGGCCGCCTCCGGGTCCTTCTCCTCCCCCGCCGTCGCCCCCTCGTCGACGAGGTCCCGCAGGATGCAGGTCTGCACGCCCTCCTCGCCGAGGCTGGGCAGGACGTCGGAGACGTAGGACAGGTAGGGCCGGTGCGGGCCGACGAAGAGCACGCCGCCGCGGCGGTGCTGTCCGAGGCGCGGGTCGGAGTGGAGAAGGTAGGCGGAGCGGTGCAGGGCGACGACGGTCTTGCCGGTGCCCGGGCCGCCGTCGACGACGAGGGCGCCGCGGGAGCCCTTGCGGATGACGGCGTCCTGGTCGGCCTGGATGGTGCCGAGCACGTCCCGCATGCGGGACGAGCGGTTGGCGCCGAGGCCGGCGATGAAGGCGGACTGGTCGTCGAGCGCGGCGTGTCCGTCGAATCCGTCGGCGGTGAACACCTCGTCCCAGTAGTCGCCGATCCGGCCGTCGGTCCAGCGGTACCTGCGGCGGCTCCCCAGGCCCATCGGGTTGGCGTGGGTGGCTCCGAAGAACGGTTCGGCGGCGGGGGAACGCCAGTCGACCAGCAGCCGGCGCCCCTCGCTGTCCGTCAGGCCGAGCCGTCCGACGTAGACGGGCTCGGAGCCGTCCGCGGGGACCATCCGCCCGAGGCACAGGTCCAGTCCGAAGCGGCGCAGTGCGCGCAGCCGTGCGGTGAGCCGGTGGATCTCGGCGTCCCGGTCCATGGCCTGCCTGCCCTTGCCGCCGGGTGCCCTGCGCTCGGCCTCCAGGCGGTCGGACAGTTCGGCGATGGACTGCGCGAGGCAGTCGGCCATGGCTGCGAAGTGCCGTTCGTCCCCGGCGATCGACGCCGGGGCGGCCTTGCGCGCGAGGCGGTCGGGAAGATCGAACGCGCTCGTGGTCGCAGGGGTCACGTCATGCTCCCGTTTCCGCAGGTCCTGGGCCTAGGCCGGATAGTCTGCGGCAGACGGGGGGCCTTGCCGCAAGGCCCCCCGTGGGCTATAACTTGAGACAGGCAAGGAGAGCGCTCCTTGCCTTTTCTGTTGCCCGCCGGCTGTTTCCGTGTGGCACGCTCTTCGTCCTGGCAGCGTGGAGAGGCGGCGGCATGCGCATAGGACTGCTTGGCACCGGACCCTGGGCACAGATGGCCCACGCACCCGCGTTGAGCGGGCACGGGAAGCTGGACTTCGCGGGGGTGTGGGGCCGGCGCCCGGAGGCCGCGAAGGAACTGGCGGAGCGGCACGGCGTCCGCGCCTACGACGACGTCGACGAGCTGTTCGCGGACGTGGACGCCGTCGCCGTGGCACTGCCGCCCGAGGTGCAGGCCTCACTCGCCGCCCGGGCGGCGCGGGCCGGGTGCCATCTGCTGCTCGACAAGCCGCTCGCACCGACGGTGGAGCAGGCGCGGGCCGTGGTCGAGGCTGCCGAGGAGGCCGGTGTCGCCTCGGTGGTGTTCTTCACGCCCCGCTTCCAGCCCGGGCCGGCGGCGTGGATCGCCGAGCAGGCAGCGGTGCCGGGCTGGTTCACGGGTCGCGCCGAGTGGCTCGGGGCGGTGTTCACGACGGAGAGCCCCTTCGCGACGCCGTGGCGGCGGGAGAAGGGCGCCCTGTGGGACGTCGGCCCGCACGCCCTGTCCGTGCTGCTGCCGGTCCTCGGCGAGGTACGGGGCGTGACGGCGGCGGTGTACGGGCCCGGCGACACGGCCCATGTCGTCCTCGACCACGCGGGTGGGGCGTCGAGCACCCTCACCCTGAGCCTCACGGCGCCGCCCGCCGCAGAGGGTGCCGGCGTGGAGCTTCGGGGGGAGGCCGGGGTCGCGGCGCTGCCGGACAGCTCCGACGGGGCGGTGCCCTCGTTGATGCGGGCCGCGGACGCGTTGCTCGACGCCGCCCGGACCGGCCGCCCGCACGCCTGTGACGCGGCGTTCGGCCTGAGGGTGACGGAGATCCTCACGGCGGCCCAGGACCTGCTGAACGACAGGTCCTGGGCCGCGCGGCCGGGGGCGGGCGGCCCGGTTCCTACGCCGGGTCGAAGTTGAGGCGCTCCCTCACCACCGGGAAGCCGGCCTTGGCGAAGTTCGCCGCCATCGGGAAGTTGCCGCGGTCCGTGGCCGCGGCGACGAACTCAGCCCCCTGCTCGGCCAGGAAGTGCGTGCACTCGGCCAGGAGGTCGTAGGCGTAGCCGTGACCGCGCCGGTCCGGCAGGACGCCGATGGAGCCGATGCAGGGGCCCGACGGATTGTGGGCCGGGATGTGGATGCCGGCCATGTCGCCCTGCGCTGTGTACGCCACCTGCCACCACTCGCGCGGCGACGGGCACCAGTGGAAGAAGTCGAGTTCCTCCTGGGCCGCCCGGTCGAGTCCGCCCTGCTCGACGGCCTTGAGCGCGTGGGCGTCCAGGGTGACGGAGTGGATGCGGCGCAGCGCGTCGAAGAACACGGCGTCGTCCGGTTCGGCGCGGAACTCCAGGCGCCCGGGCCGCTCGGGCAGGCCGCAGCCGGGGGTCCAGCGGTACAGGAGGCGTTCGACGAGGAGTTCGTAGCCGGCCTTCCGGGCGGCGGTGATGCGGGTCTCGGCGGCGGCGCGCAGGGCCGGGTCGTCGCGCCAGCCGGCGGGCAGGTTCACTTCCAGTCCGACCTGCCAGGGGGCGGAGCGCAGGAGTGCGGCGCCCGCTTCCTCCTCGCCTTCGGCCACGTCGAACCAGTTGAGGTTGAGGGGCTCGGAGTCGTCGGGGCCGCCCCACCAGGCGCCGCGGGCGACGACACGGCCGTCGCGCAGGGCCACCCATTTCCAGTCGGGGCGGTGCCGGGTCAGCCGGTGGCCCTCACGGGCGCCCAGCGGGTCGGGCAGGGTGTCGAAGATTTCGGCGTCGCTCGTGTCGAGCGCGCGGATGACCACATCGGTCATGGGGAGTCCTCCGGGACGCATGCTGCTGAGAGCGCTCCCGGTCGGTCAGTCGAGGCACGCCGGCTGGGCGGGGAGGGAGCGCGGAAACGGTGGGAACTGCACGGCTCGTCCTCCTTCCGCTGGTCTCTTGGCGTGGCGCGCCACACGCTACGTGATCTCCGACGGGCCGTCCATCGGTTTTCCGCGGCGGCTCAACGGCCCTTGGCCAGAGGCGTGTTCGGGGTTCCGGCCGAGGCGGGCGCCCTTCCGGCCGGGCTCATGGCCGCCGGTGGCGGTGCGGGCCCGGCGTGCGGCGGCCGGTCGGGCGTAGCAGCGTGGTGGTGTGAGCAGTGTGCGCGGCCGGCTGGCGCGGCGGGACCCGGACCGGCGGGGCTGGCTGGGCGGCGCACCGCCGCCCGGCTGGGCCCGGGTGCTGCCGTCGGCACTGCTGGTGGGGGTGTGCGCGGCGGAGCTGATCAGCCCGGAGCCGCTCGACATCGGCTTTCTGCTGGGCGCCATCCCGCCGCTGGCCGTGCTGGCGCACGGCCCGGTGGCGACGGCGGTGCTCGGCGCGCTGGTGGTGGTCGTGCTGACCGTGCCCGTCTTCAGCCTCGATGATCCCGGCAGTACGGATCTTCTGACCGTGTGCTTCGTGTCGGTGCTGAGCGTGCTGCTGTCCTACATCCGCACCAGGCGGGACGCGCAGTTGGTCACCGAGCGGACCGTTGCCGAGGCCGCGCAGCGGGCCGTCGTGCCGCCGCTGCCGGCGCGGGTCGGGCCGGTGCGGTGCGCGGGGCTGTACCGGGCCGCGCAGCGCGGGACGCTGGTCGGCGGCGATTTCTTCGACGTACGGGCGGGCCCCTACGGCGTGCGGGCGGTGATGGGTGATGTGCAGGGGCACGGGCTGTCGGCCGTGGCCACGGTCGCGGCGCTGCTGGGGGCGTTCCGGGAGGCGGTGCTGGACCAGCCGGACCCGGAGGCGGTGGCGGCCCGGCTGGACCGGAGGCTGGCGGTGGACTCGGCGGGCGACCCGCACGCGGAGCTGTTCGCGACGGCGGTGCTGCTCGACTTCTCCGCCGATGCCCGCATCGTGCGGATCGTGGCGTGCGGGCAGGCCGGACCGCTGCTGCTGCGGGACGGACGGGCCGTCGAGCTGGACGTCGAACCGTGTACCCCGCTCGGTCTCGGGCTCGCCGAGGCCGCCGCGCCCCGGGTCGTCTCGGTGCCGCTGCGGGCCGGGGACCGGCTCTTCCTCGCCTCCGACGGGGTGACCGAGGCCAGGGACGCGGACGGGGCCTTCTACCCGCTGGTGGAACGGCTGCCGGGCCTGGCCGCCGAGGACCCGGTCGCGCTGGCCGAGCGGGTCTGGGCCGACCTCGTGCGGCACTGCCCGGACGTGCAGGACGACGTCACGATGCTGGTGCTCGCGCCGCGTCCGCGGGGCGGGATCTGACGACAGCGGCCTGCGGCGGCCCGCGATGCTTCGCGGGCCGCCGCCGGCCGGGCCGTACGACCGGACCGGTACGTCAGTCCTTGATCTCGCACTCGTTGCCGAACGCGGGGTTGAGCAGCCCGATCACGTTGATCGAGTTGCCGCAGACGTTGGCGTTGACGTCGATCGGGATCTGGATGACGTTACCGGAGAGGAAGCCGGGGCTGTCGGTGGCGATACCGACAGTGCCGTCGTCCGCGCTCGCCGTACCGGCGAAGGCCAGCAGGGCGGCGCAGGCCAGGCCGGCCGCGGCGGTCATACGTGTACGCATGGAAAAGCTCCTGTCATTCGCAGGGACACGTGACTCCACCGTCACCCGGAGTAGGGCCGTGCGACATCCATGGGCGTCCGAACGGGGTGCGGGGCCACGACCGCGCTCTCCGGATGCAGGCCGCGCTCCCGGGGGGAATGGTGATATCGGACCCGTTTTTCAGCACCGGGGCCGCCCCAGCGATCCGGACCCTAGGAGCAGAGAACATGTCGACGTCAGAGCCCGCCGCATCCCGGCCGTCCGAGGACCGCGCCACCCCGGACCGCCTGCTCCACGCCCGCACCGGCACCGACGTGTCACCGGAGGACCTCGTCCTCGCCTCGGGCAAGGACATCACCCCGCGCAACATCGAGTGGGCCAAGCGCAAGCTGGCGGCCGAGGGCCCCGCCGCCCTGGAGAAGATCCTGCCCTAGTCGCGTTCCTCGGCATGCGGAAGGCCACCGGCCCGGCGCGGATGCGTTCGGGTCCGGTGGCCTCGCGCGGTCCGGCGGGCGCGGGCTCACGCCGGCGGGCGGTTCACAGCCTGCCGTCGTCCTCGGGGAGGGCGCTGTCGTCCTCCACGACGTGCACGGCGGCCTCTTCCGCGCCGGCCGCTCCGCCGTCGATGCCGACGTCCGTCGCGACGGTCTCCTTCGTGGTGTCGGCGTGGGTGCCCTCGTCCGGGGCGACCAGCCGGCCCGCACGGGCGGTGCCCGCCTCGGGGTCCACCGGTTCGCCGTCGCCGTCCGGGGCGTCGCCCACACCGTCCCCGGCGGGCTCGTCGGACACATCGGGGACTTCCTGGGCCAGCCGTTCGTCGAGGGTCTCGCCCTCGTGCTGCTCGGCGGCGGTGGTGCCGCGCTTGGTGACGCCGAGGGGCTTCTCCGGCGGGGAGTAGCCCTCGTCGAGGGTGTCGTCGTACGTCCGCTCGTCGACGGCGTCCTGCAGGTCCAGCGGCGCGGCGTCCTCCTGCTCCTCGTTGGTCCCGGTGGGCTGGTACGCGTCGTCCGCCATCGGTTCGGAGCTCATCGGTTCCGTGCCCATCACTCCTGCCTTCCTGTCGCGCTGCTCGACTCGTTCGTCTGTGCTGTCCGTTCCGCGTTTCCCGTTACGCGGGCTTCAACCTCGGCGGAGGCCCCACGACCGGGCCGGGAGACCGAAGGCCCCGCGTACCAACAGGAGTTAAAACCCTGGGCTGCCCCGGACATTACCCACCGGTTAATCTTGAAAGCTCAAGGAGTGGGACTATCATCACTCGCACACACGCTGTGACCGGCTGCCGACGCGGCGGCAGCACGGTATCCACGACCCCCTTTGCCATCGCTCCGGGCCCGAGGCCACCCTCCTCCGTCCGGCGGCGAGCTCCCCCCCCAACGCCCCGGGGCGGCCTGCCCGCCTCCGGTCGTGCACAAGTGAAAGCAGCACATCCATGAGCTACAGCAGGGGCAGAGGGCTGCAGGCCAATGTCCTCAGCACGTTCGACACCGTGGTGATGGCGGTGGCCGGCAGCGCCCCGGCGTATTCGCTGGCCGCGACCACCGCCGTCCTGGTCGGCGCGGTGGGTCTGGCCAGTCCGGCCGCCCTGCTGTATTGCGCGATACCCATGCTGGGCATCGCTCTGGCGTTCAGCTACCTCGGCCGGATCGACGTCAACGCGGGTGCCAGCTACTCGTGGGTGGGGCGCACCCTCCACCCCTTCCTGGGCTTCATCAGCGGCTGGGCACTGGTGATCTCGGCGACGATCTTCATGGTGGCCGGGTCACTGCCCGCCGGGTCGATGACGCTCGCGCTCTTCGACGAGCAGCTGGCCGAGAACACCGCGCTGTCCACGGTGATCGGCGCGGCCTGGTTCCTGATCATGCTGTGCGTGGTGCTCGGCGGCGCCCGTCTCACGGTCCGGGCGCAGCTGGTCATGTCGGGCGTCGAACTCGCCATCCTGGCCCTGTTCGCGGTGCTCGCCTTCTTCCACACCGGCAACGCCCGCGCCTTCGACTGGTCCTGGCTCGGCTTCTCCCACTTCGACGGCATGGCCGGCTTCGCGTCGGGCGCGCTCATCGCCGCGTTCTACTACTGGGGCTGGGACGTCACCAGCAACCTCAGCGAGGAGACCCGCAACAGCCGCCGTACGGCGGGGCTCGCGGGCCTGATCGGGCTGGGCATCGTCTTCCTGCTGTTCGAGGTGTTCACCATCGCGGTGAACGTGATCCTGTCCTCGAAGCAGATCGAGGAGAACGACGCGAACGTGCTGGCGGTGCTCGGCGAGGAGATCTGGCCGGGCTGGGGCGGCAAGCTGCTGATCGTGGCCGTGATGCTGTCCACCATCGCCACGCTGGAGACGACGCTGATCCAGGTCACGCGCTCGCTGTTCGCGATGGGCCGGGACCGTACGATGCCGGCGGCGCTGGGCCGGGTGCACCGCCGGTGGAACACCCCCTGGGTGGCGATCGTCGTGGTCGGGGCGGTGGCGCTGGCGATGTTCATCGCCTCCAACGCCCTGGGCTCGGTGGGCGACATCCTCGCCGACGCCATCTCGGCGATCGGCCTGCAGATCGCCGTCTACTACGGGCTCGCGGGCCTCGCGGTGGTCGTGGCGTACCGGAAGATGCTGCTGAAGTCCCCGGCCAACTTCCTCTTCGGCGGTCTGTGGCCGCTGTGCGGGGCCCTGTTCATGTTCTGGGTGTTCGTGGAGTCGCTGGGCGAGCTGAGCAGCGCCGCGATCACGATCGGCATCGGCGGCCTCGCGGTCGGGCTGGTCCCGATGCTCTGGTACTGGAGGCAGGGCAGCGACTACTACCGGCCCGCGAAGCTGGATGCCTCGCGCGCGGTCGAGGCCGACTACGTCCCCGACGAACAGGACGCGCACGCCCGCGTCCACGAGGGTCTCTCCACCGACTTCTGAGGAGGACCCCGATGGCGCGAGGCAGTATCAGACGTGGTTTCACTCCCGACTTCGACCCCGACTGCGGGGACGCCGGCCTCACCTCCGCCCGCCAGGACGTCGTGATCGGCCGCTGGCAGGGGCTGCGTGACCTGCTGGGCGCCACCGGCCGCGACTGGGCGGCCCGTGGGCACCGGATCCGGCAGCTCGCGCAGGTGTGCGCGGGCAGTTCGACGGTGGAGTCCTGGCTCTCGGCGGACGCCCACAGCGCCGACGCGCTGGTGCTGCGGGCGGCGACGGAGACGGCCCGCACCTTCAACGTGGCCATCGCGGCGGGGCGGGGCGTGCCGATCGACCAGCACCGGGTGGACGCCACGGTGCTGGCCTGCCTGACGGCGGCGGAGGCGTACCCGGAGGATCCGACGCCGTGGGTGTCGCTGATCTCGGTGGCGCGCCTGTACCCGTCGGGGGTGCGCCGCCAGGAACTGGGGCGCTGGTGGGACGAGTTGCACGGGCGCGATCCGTACAGCGTCGAGGGACACCTGCAGGTCCTGCACTACTACTCGGCACGCTGGCACGGCACGCACGGCCTGATGTACGACTTCGCCCGGGACGCGGCCGGGGTGGCGCCGCCCGGCTGTCCGCTGCCCGTGCTGGTGCAGTACGCCCGGGTCGAGGAGTACCGCTTCGCCCTGGACGCGGCACAGGGCAGGCACTCCGCTGTAGGCCTCTCACAGCACTGGAACCACGACGGTGCGGTGAGTGACCTGCGGCGTACCTGGCAGCGCTGGGTCATGAGCCGGACGGAGCTCGGGATCGCGCCCGCCGAACTCCGCGACTTCAGCTACCTGGCCCACGCGGCCTGTTCCGCCGGTGCCAAGGACCTCGCGGGCGTCCTGCTGGGCATGCTGGGGCCCCGCGCGACCCGCACCCCGTGGTCGTACACGGGGGATGCGGAGAAGCAGATCGTCAAGTGGCGCAAGGAACTGCGGCTGGGGGCGTGAGCGGCTGCTACGAGCGTTGAGGAGGGGCCAGGTCCCCCGACCACTTCTCCTCGATGCGCCCGGCCCGCCACACGACGAGCGCCACCACCCACGTGGCGAAGAACAGGGCGACGACGACGTAACCGAGGATGTTGAGGTCGAGGCCGGAGACCCAGTCCCAGAAGGGGCCGTGCAGTGCGAGCTGTCCGGCGAGGAGGCCGAGGAGTTCGACCGAACCGATCAGGAGGGCCACGGCGACGGACAGGCCGGTGATGGTGAGGTTGTAGTAGACCTTGCGGACCGGCTTGGAGAAGGCCCAGCCGTAGGCGAAGTTCATGAACGAGCCGTCGATGGTGTCGAGGAGGCACATCCCCGCGGCGAACAGGACGGGCAGGCACAGGATCGCGTACCAGGGCAGTCCGGAGGCGGCGCCTGAGCCGGCCAGGACCAGCAGGGCGATCTCGGTGGCGGTGTCGAAGCCGAGGCCGAACAGCAGGCCCAGCGGATACATCTGCCAGGGCTTGGAGACCGACTTCGTCACCCGTCCGAGCAGGCGGTTCATCAAGCCGCGGCTGTCCAGCCGCTCCTCCAGGGCTGCCTCGTCGTAGCGGCCCGAGCGCATGGCGCGGAACACCTTCCAGATGCCGGCCAGGATGACGAGGTTGACGCCCGCGATGAGGTAGAGGAAGGCCCCGGAGACGGCCGTGCCGATCAGGCCGGTGACGTCGTGCAGCGCGGAGCCGTCGTCGCGGACCGGCCCGGCCAGGCTCTTCACCCCGAGCGTGAGCAGGAAGGCCAGGGCGAAGACGACGCTGGAGTGGCCCAGGGAGAACCAGAAGCCGACCGACAGCGGCCGCCGCCCCTGCCCCATCAGCTTGCGCGTGGTGTTGTCGATGGCGGCGATGTGGTCGGCGTCGAAGGCGTGCCGCATGCCGAGTGTGTAGGCGGTGACTCCGATGCCGACGCCGAAGGTCTGCGTGCCGATGGCGTGGTGCTCCGGAGCGACGACGGCGACGAGGGTGAACCAGCCGGTCACGTGCAGGGCCAGGATGAAGGCCGCCATCCCCCCGACCCTGGTCCACTCCCGCCGCGTCATCGAGGTGCGGACGCGGTGCCAGGCCGTGCGCTGGGCCGGGGCGGGGAGGCGCGGAGTGGACTCAGGGGCGGCCGTCATCGGGGGAAGGTCTTTCTGTCGGATGAACGGCTGTGGCAGACAGCCTTGCGCCATACTCCAGCACCTGCAAGTCATGTGCAGTAAAGCCGGTGACAGATCTTGTCCATGGAACCGGAAACTCCGCCGCCGGGCCGTCCGGCCGGGGTGTCACTCCCTCACATACGGGTCTTCCGGCCGGGGGTCACACCCCCGCGACCGGTCCGTCCGGCCGGATACCCGCCCTCGTCCGGGCCTTCCGGCCGGGGGTCACACCCCCGCGTCCGGCCCTCCCAGCCAGGGGTCACACCCCCGCGACCGGTCCGTCCGGCCGGATACCCGCCCTCGTCCGGGCCTTCCGGCCGGGGGTCACACCCCCGCGTCCGGCCCTCCCGGCCAGGGGTCACACCCCCGCGTTCGGTCCGTCCGGCCGGGTGTGCCGCTGCTCGACCATTTCGCGGCTGAGCTCCTCCGTCTCCCCCTCGGCCAGCCGCTCGAAGCCGTCCTCGCTGATGACGGAGACGATCGGGTAGATGCGGCGGGTGAGGTCGGGGCCGCCCGTCGCGGAGTCGTCGTCCGCCGCGTCGTACAGCGCCTGCAGGGCGGCCAGGGCCGCCTCGCGGCGGGACATGCCCGGTCGGTACAGCTTCTTCAACGCGCCCCGGGCGTACGGCGACCCGGAGCCCTCGGCGTGGAAGCCGAACTTCTCGTAGCGGCCGCCGGCGACGTCGAAGGAGAAGATGCGGCCCCGTGCGCCCTCGGGACCCGCAGGGTCGTAGCCGGCCAGCAGCGGGACGACGGCGAGGCCCTGCATGGCCTGGCCCAGGTTGTTCCGGATCATGGTGGCAAGCCGGGTGGCCTTCGCGGCGAGGGTCATGGGGATGCCCTCGATCTTCTCGAAGTGCGCCAGCTCGACCTGGTACAACTTCACCATGTCCACCGCGAGCCCGACCGTGCCCGCGAAGGCGACCGCGCAGTGGTCGTCGGCGGGATGCACCTTCTCCAGGTCGCGCTGGGCGATCAGGTTGCCCATCGTCGCCCGCCGGTCGCCCGCGATCAGCACGCCGTCCCGGTAGGTGAGGGCCAGCACGGTCGTGCCGTGCGGAGCGCCCTCGGCCCGGACGCCGTCCGGAAGGACGCGCCGGGTGCTCAGCAGTTCGGGGCGGTGGGCCGCCAGGAAGTCCGTGAAGGACGAGGAGCCCGGAGTGAAGAACTCCTCCCCCCAACCTGCCCCCTTGGTCGCTCGCGGCCATGCCGTTCCCCCCTCGATCGTGACCGTCAACCGACTCCTACCTGAGCCGGACGGACGGGAAACGTTGCCTGCGGCATCAGGAGCCCGGTGCGACACGGACGTCCAGATCCGAGATCCGGTGGACGGGCCAGGAGCTGGCGTAGCCGGGCGGGGTGCCGCCGGCCGGTGCGAGGTGGGCGACCGGGAGACGGTCCGCGGTGCGCAGGATGCCGGTCACGGTGATGTTCTCGTTGTTCCCGGACGTCGCCCCGGAGGAGCAACCGGTGTAGTAGCCGACGGGGATGGCCTCGTGACCGGTGAGCAGACAGGGCGGGCGGACACCGAGCCGGTGCAGGGCGTCGGCGGTGCGGTCCCAGTCGCGACGGCTCTCGGTGTTGCGGGACACCGCGCCGTGCAGCACGGCGAGTTGCGCCGCGAGGTGCCCGGCAAGGCACAGCGGGACGAGCACTGCGGCCACCGGGCGCCAGGTCCCGCCCGGGGTTCTGACCAGGTGCCACAGGGCGTCGGCGACCGGGATCGCGAGCAGCGCGTAGGCCGGCTGGAGGAAGCGCGGGGCCGCGTAGCCGATCATGAAGAGGTACGGCAGCGCGACCGTGGCGGCGCAGGCCAGCGGGACCAGGGTCCGCCCCAGGCGCCCGGCCCGTGCCGCCACGACCAGCCCGAGGCCGGCCAGGACGGGCAGGGCGAACCACCAGAGGGTGACCAGGGGGGTGGGCATCGGCCCGGTGCACGGCCGGCACAGGGCGCGTCCGCCCAGGCTGCGCAACTGGTCGTCGACGGCGATCTGCCAGCCAAGACCGCCCTGGATCCGGGAGGCCTCCGCCAGCCGCTCGCCCAGCCCGCCGAAGCCGGCGTAGGCCTCGATCACCCAGGGCACGGCACCGGCCGCGAGCCCTGCCGCGAGCACGAGCAGGAGTCGCCGGTGGCGGTGCACGAGGGCGAGGACGAGCAGCGGCACCGCCACGTAGGCCGCGTCGGTGGGACGCATCCACGCCATGAGCGCGGCGCCCGCCGCGAGACCCCACAGGACCGCCGGGGAGTGCCCCTGCGCCCGGGCTCGCAGGAAGCAGCCGACGCTGATCAGGGCGCCGATCGCGACCCAGTAGTTGGGCATGGCCTGCGGACCGTAGAAGAGCGTCACCCACAGGGACGCGAAGAGGGCGCCGCCGACGACCAGGACGCGGGTCGGGAACAGGCCCCGCCAGCAGCGCAGGGCCAGGTAGAGGGCGATGCCGGACAGCAGGGCGAGGTAGACGCGCAGCAGCGGGACGGACGACGACCAGGACGCGACGGGCGCGACCAGAAGCGTGACGCCGCGGGAGCGGGGTGCGCTGAAGAAGGCCGCGGGGTGGTGCGAGGTGACCTGGCTGACGTAGACGATCTCGTCCCAGCCGAGGCCCAGGACGGGCCGCACGAGGACGAGCTGCGCGAGGGTGAAGACGACGGCCAGGGCGGCGAGCGGCCGGTTGCCGCGCGCCCCCGAAGCGGTGCGCGGCCCGGCGGGCTGCTCGCGTCTTCGCCTCCCGGTGAGGATGGCGTTGGCGCCATCAGGCATGTTCCGCCCCTAACCCTGATGATCGGAAAACATGATCAAGCTAACCCGCGGGTCGGCGGTGTGCAGGGCGGAACTCAGCCAAGTGGGGGTGCTGCTCAGCGGGCGTTCGGTGCGCGGTGCGGGGGCCCGCTCGGGGCCGGGCGGCGAGTCAGCTCGGGGATGGGCCGGGAGGCCGGGGCGTCCTCGCCCACCGTCAGCTCGCTCCCGTGGTGCCGGATCGTCAGGGGCATGCCGGAGTTCAGGGTGTACGTGGCCCGGTCGGCGGTCAGTTCCACGCGCAGGCACCGGCCGAGGAAGCTCACCCGGAAGGCGAGCCGGCTGTACCGTTCGGGAAGGCGGGGCGCGAACCGCAGGGCGCCGTCGTTGCACCGCATGCCGCCGAATCCGGCGACCAGCGCCATCCAGGTGCCGGCCAGCGAGGCGATGTGCAGTCCGTCGCGGGTGTTGTGCTCCAGGTCTCCGAGGTCCATCAGCGCGGCCTCGGCGGTGTAGTCGGCGGCCAGGTCGAGATGACCGGACCGCGCGGCCATGACGGCCTGGACGCAGGCGGACAGGGAGGAGTCGCGGACCGTCAGCGGCTCGTAGTAGGCGAAGTTGCGGGCGATCTGCTCCTCGTCGAAGTACTCCTCGAAGAAGCTGCCGCAGGCGTACATGGCCAGCACCAGGTCCGCCTGCTTGACGACCTGCTTGCGGTACAGGTCGAAGTAGGGGAAGTGGAGCATCAGGGGGTACTGGTCCGCGCCGGTGTTCGCGAAGTCCCAGCGCTGGTGGCGGGTGAAGCCGGCGTGCTGCTCGTGCACGCCGAGTTCCTCGTTGCAGGGCACGTTCATGGCCTCGGCGGCGTCCCGCCAGGCGGCCATCTCCTCCTCCTCGGCCCCGAGCCGCGCGGCCTCGTCGGGATGGCGTTTGCAGGCGTCGGCGGCGGCCAGCAGGTTCGCCCGGGCCATCAGGTTGGTGTACGTGTTGTCGTCGGCGATGGCGCTGTACTCGTCCGGTCCGGTGACGCCGTCGATGTGGAAGGTGCCGCGGTCGTCGTGGTGGCCGAGGGAGCGCCACAGGCGGGCCGTCTCCACCAGCAGTTCCACGCCGACCTCGCGTTCGAAGGCCTCGTCGCCGGTGACGGCCACGTACCGCACGACGGCGTCGGCGATGTCGGCGCCCACGTGGAAGGCCGCCGTGCCCGCCGGCCAGTAGGCCGAGCCCTCCGAGCCCTCGATGGTGCGCCAGGGGAACGCGGCGCCCCGCAGGCCGAGTTGGGCGGCGCGCTCGCGGGCGGCGGGCAGCGTGTCCAGGCGCCAGCGCAGGGCCTCCGCGGCGGACTTCGGCGCGGTGTAGGTCAGCAGCGGCAGCACGAACGCCTCGGTGTCCCAGAAGGCGTGGCCGTCGTAGCCGGAGCCGGTGAGGCCCTTGGCGGGGATGGCGCGCTGTTCGGCGCGGGCACCGGCCTGGAGGACGTGGAAGAGGGCGAAGCGGACGGCCTGCTGGATCTCCTCGTCGCCGTCGATCTCGACGTCGGCCCGCGCCCAGAAGTCGTCGAGGTAGGCCCGCTGGTCCTCCAGGAGCCCCTGCCAGCCGCTGTGCCCGGCCGCGGCCAGGGCCGCCTCGACCTGGTCGCTCATGGCGGGCCGGGAACGGACCCCGGACCAGCCGTGCGCGACCAGCTTCTCCACGCGCAGCCGCTCCCCCGGTTCCAGCACTGAGGTGATGGTCAGCCGGGACACGTCCACGTTGCTCTCGCTGCTCGTGGTGGTCCGTTCCGGCCCGGTGACAGTGTGGTCGGCGGCCACGGCGACCCTCAGGCCGCTGCGGCGGGTGCGGTGGACCAGGCGCAGCCGGCTGCCCGAGGCGTAGTCCTCCTCCGGCTCCAGCGGCGACTTCAGCGCCTTGGCGGCGCGCGGGTCGCCGTCCGGCTCGGGCAGGCTCTCGTTGGCGACGAGTTCCGACTGGACGACCACACGGGTCCGGCTGTCGACGGGCTCCACCTCGTACGCCACGGCGGCTATCGCCCGCTGGGTGAGGGACACCAGCCGCGTGGAGCGCACCCGGACGGTGGAGCCGGCCGGTGAGGTCCATTCGCAGACCCGTTCCAGGACTCCCCGCCGCAGGTCGAGGGTCCGCTCATGCGTGACGAGACGCCCGTAGCGCAGGTCGAAGGGCTCGTCGTCGACCAGCAGCCGCAGCACCTTGCCGTTGGTGACGTTGATGGAGGTCTGGCCGGACTCCGGGTAGCCGTATCCGGCCTCGGCGTACGGCAAGGGGTGCACTTCGTGGACGCCGTTGAGGTAGGAGCCGGGCAGGCCGTGCGGTTCGCCCTCGTCGAGGTTGCCGCGCCAGCCGATGTGGCCGTTGGACAGGGCGAACACGGACTCGCTCTGCGCCAGGAGGTCGAGGTTGACAGCCGTCTCGCGTACGGTCCAGGGCTCGACGCCGTACGCCCGCTGTGTGATCACTCCGTGTCCCCCAGTTCGGCGAGGTCCTGCACCACGATGTCGGCGCCGTGCCGGTACAGCGCGTCGGTCTGCCCGACCCGGTCGACCCCCACGACGTAGCCGAAACGGCCCGCGCGGCCCGCGTCCATACCGGCCAGGGCGTCCTCGAAGACGGCCGCTTCGGACGGCTCGACGCCGAGGTCCGCGGCGGCGGCGAGGAACGTGTCGGGGTGCGGTTTGCCGGGCAGTTTGCGCTCGGCGGCGACCACACCGTCGACGCGTACGTCGAAGAAGTGCTCGGCGCCGATCGAGCGGAGCACGTCACGGCAGTTCGCGCTGGAGGAGACGATCGCGGTGCTGAGCCCGTGGGCCCGGACGGCCTCCAGATAGCGCAGGGTTCCGTCGTAGGCCTCGACGCCGTCGGTGCGGATCTTCTCCAGGACCAGTTCGTTCTTGCGGTTGCCCAGTCCGTGCACGGTCCCGGCGCCCGGCGGGTCCTCGGGGGCGCCGTCTGGCAGCTCGACGCCGCGGGAGGCGAGGAAGGTGCGCACCCCGTCGGCGCGTGGTAGCCCGTCGACGTACTCGTCGTAGTCCGCCGCCTCGAACGGCCGGAAGTCCGCGCCGTCGCGCTCGCGCAGGTAGGCGTCGAACACCTCCTTCCAGGCGGCCGCGTGCACGACGGCCGTCTTGGTGACGACGCCGTCGAGGTCGAAGAGACAGGCGTGGATGTCTGCGGGAAGACCGAGCTGCGTCATACAGGACCGGTTTCCCCGCAGGGCGATGTTCCAGTGAGTGGCGCACGCCACATGCAGGGGGCGCGAGGGGCGGGGGCCTTGCGGCGCGCCAGTCCTGACCCGGGTGGCAGACTCTCTTTGTGCCACTCGCCTTCGACGACCTCCTCCACCGCGCCCGGGCCCTGCCCCAGGGCGGCCGGCGTGCGATCCTCGGTATCGCGGGCAGCCCCGGCGCGGGCAAGTCGACGCTCGCCGGGCGCCTGGTGCGGGAGTTGAACGGCGCCGGTGACCCCTGGGTCGCGCACGTCCCCATGGACGGCTTCCACCTCGCCGACGCCGAACTGGAGCGCCTCGGGCTGCGGGACCGCAAGGGCGCGCCCGACACGTTCGACGCGGCCGGGTACGCGGCCCTGCTGCGGCGGCTGCGCGAGGAACCCGGCGACGTCGTGTACGCCCCCGGCTTCGAGCGCGTCCTGGAGCAGCCGGTCGCGGGCGCGATTCCGGTGCCCCCGACGGCCCGTCTGGTCGTCACGGAGGGCAACTACCTGCTCCTGACCACCGGGCACTGGCCCCGTGTCCGCCCCCTCCTCGACGAGGCGTGGTTCTGCGAACTGCCCGAGCCGGAGCGCGTCCGCCGACTGGTCACCCGCCACGAGCAGTTCGGCAAGACGCACGAGGAGGCGGTGGCCTGGGTCGCCCGCTCGGACGAGCACAACGCCGAGCTGGTCACGGCGACGCGGGGGCGGGCGGACCTGGTGGTGCCGGTCGGGGCGTGATCAGCGCGGGGTCAGGTCCGCGCCCCTGAGGACCGGCGGGCGCGCAGCGCGACGGTGAGGGTGTGGGGGCCCTGCCCACCGATGTAGAGGCGGGTCCCGGACGTCGCGTCGGTACCGCCCACCACGGTGTAGTCCTGGCCCGGGTCGTACCGCAGCACGTCGCTCCGTTCCGGCCCGGCCAGCGGTTCGCCCGCCTCGACGCCGGCCTCGATCCGGATCTCGTCGTCACCGACCCGGTACGTCGCCGGCCCGGACGCCAGACACCAGCGTCCGTCGCCGATCGGTACGGCGCCCTCGAGCCCGCCACCCGGCCGGAAGGTCAGTTCGAGGGCCCAGGGCACTCGTGGGCCGCTGAGGTCGATCCGCAGGTCGGCACCGTCCTCCCTCAGGTCCACCTCGATGCCGGACGTGTGGGAGACCTCGTTGCGCGGCCGGTCCGGGAAGGCCATCGCGGCCGAGAAGCGTCCTTCGTCCGCCATCCGGTAGGCGCCGTCGTCCCGTCGCCGGGCCGGCGACAGCGGTTGGTAGTAGGCGGCCGTCAGGGTTTCGGTGAGCTGATACCGGTTGTCGGCGGACTGTCGCATCGCGGCGGCACGGAAGGGGCCCAGGTCGAAGAATCCCCGTGCGAGGCGCACCGCGTCGAGGACCGCGTCGCCGGCGAACAGCCGCAGGAAGGTGGGGTTGCAGGCGAGGCCCGAGCGGATGCGCCGGTGCTCGGGCACGTCGGAGCCGCCGTACACCACCGTGTGGGCGGTGGCGGAGGCGCGTGCGGCGAGGCGCGCGGTGGTGAGGTACCGGTCGCGCGGCAGTGGCTCCGCGGACGGTGCCGGCAGGACGCGGGTCAGGTCCGGGGTGAGGAGGGTCTCGGCGAGCAGGTCGGGGTCGTCGATGCCGCCGGCGGCCGCCAGCCCCGCCGCCCGGCTGAAGTCGCCCCGGCCGGTGCGGATCGCGAGCAGCCGGTAGTGCGGCAGGTAGGGCGCCAGCGGGAACGGGTGATTCTGGTCCTGCCGGCGCGAGTGGACGGTCTCCACCGTGCCGTCCGGCCTGATGAGGTCCAGGGTGGCGGCGAGATTGCGTTCGACGGCGTCCAGCAGGTCGGCGCGGCCGAGCACACCGGCCAGCAGCAGCAGCGAGGGGTTGGACACGTGGACCGCGTAGTTGGCGCTCCGTTCCGAGTACAGGCCCTCCGCGTCGATGTCGACGCCCTCGGCCAGCCACTCCTCGACGCGGTCGAGCAGCCGGTCGTCGGGGAACGACCGGTGCAGCCGGGCCAGCGCGGCGCACAGCTCCCAGCGGTGGTTCGGGGTGTGCACCCCACCGGTCAGGAGACTGCCGGAGGCGGCGCGGGCGATCTCGGCGAGCGTGGCCGTGACGTCGCGCAGTTCCGGCCCCGCGCCGGCGGCGAGGACGTGCGCGTCGCACACGTCGTTGACGGTGAATCCGGAGTCCGGCGGTGACTGCACGTTGTCGCCGCCGGCGAAGAGGCCGGTGGTCGTCTGCGCGGCACGCAGGGCGCGCAGGTGGGTCGTCGCGGCGGCGACGGCCCGGCTGCTGCCGTGCAGTGCCGAGTCCGGGGACCGGTACGCGGCGATCAGGGTCTTCACCCGGCGTGCCAGGGCGCGGTGGGGAACACCGGTGGGTTCGTCGTCGGGGCGGGCCGCCAGCGGGACGGCCGGCCGGTCGGCGGCGCGGGCCACCGCGCGGACGAACTCGTGGTCGAGCGGGGTGGGCAAGGTCAGTCCTTCAGTCCGGCGTTGATGTCGGCGTTCATGACGTAGCGCTGGAACACCAGGAAGACGACGATCAGGGGGACCATGGAGATGACCGATCCGCCGAGCACCACCGACCAGTTGATGTTCTGCGCCCCGACGAGGCTCTGGATGCCGATCTGCACGGTGAACTTCTCGGGGTCGTTGAGCATCAGCAGCGGCCAGATGTAGTCGTTCCACCGCCACTGGAACGACAGGATGGCGAGCGTCAGCATGATGGGCCGGGAGATCGGCACCATGATCCGCAGGAAGATCGAGAGTTCGCGGGCGCCGTCGATGCGGGCGGCCTCGATGAGCTCGTCGGGGACCGTCAGGAAGAACTGGCGGAACATGAAGCACCCGGTCGCGGTGAGCACGGCGGGGACGATGATGCCGGCGAGCGAGTTGTAGAGGCCGAGGTCGCGGACCACCAGGAACTGCGGGGCGAGCATGACCTCGGACGGCAGCATCGTGGTGGCCAGGATGCCGACGAAGAAGACCTTGAGCCACTTGTTGTCGTACTTGGCCAGCGCGTACCCGGTGCAGCAGCTGACTCCCACCGTGAGGATCGTCGCGATCACGCACACGATGGTCGTGTTGATGAAGTACTGGGAGAAGTTGGCGCTGTCCCACGCCGCCTTGTAGCCCGACACGGTGGGGTCGTGCGGAAGGATCGTCAGCGGGAGGGAGAACAGGTCTCCCGCCGGCTTGAAGGAGCTGAGGACGAACCACAGCACCGGCAGCCCGTAGATGGCCGCCAGGACCCACAGCAGTGTCGTCGCGGGCACCGCGCGCCGAAGCCCGCCGCCGACCGCGCGGGGCCGCTTCCTGGAGACGGCCCGTGCGGAATCGGCGTCGGCCTTGCGCGGCATGTCTGTGGTTGTCATCGGTTCTCCACCCGTCGGTTGACCATCAGCTGGATGATCGCGACGGCCATCAGGATGAGCATGAGCACGAACGACGCGGCGCTCGCGTAGCCGATCTGGCCCGCTTTGAAGCCGGTCTGGTAGATGTACTGGACAAGCAGGTTGTTCGACGTTCCGGGGCCGCCGTTGTTGAGGGAGGCGAACAGCGGGTATTCCTTCATCCCGTGGATCGTGTTGAGCAGGATGACGATGAAGGACGTGGGCGCGATGCTCGGCAGGGTGATGCTGAAGAACTGGCGCCACGGACCGGCGCCGTCGAGCGCGGCCGCCTCGTAGTACGACGTCGGTACGTTCTTGATCGCCGCGATGAACAGCAGCATCGAGAAGCCCGTCCAGGCCCAGGATGCCGCCACCACCACGACCATCAGCGACAGGTCCGCGTTCGACTGCCACGGAACGGCACTACCGCCGACCTTCTCGATGAGGTAGTTGACCAGTCCGAAGTTCTCACCGAACAGCCACCGCCACAGGACACCCACGACGATGGGCGACAGCAGCCACGGGATGAAGAAGAAGACCCGGGCGACCGACACGCCCTTGGCGTGCTTGCTGACCAGCACGTTGGCGATGAGCAGGGAGAACACGAAGTTCAGCGGGACGAAGAGCACGGTGTACAGCAGCGTCCGGGTCAGCGCGTCGAAGAAGGTGGAGTCCCCGAACAGGTTCTGGTAATTGTCCAGGCCGACGAACTGGAACGCCCCTATGCCCGTGTAGTTCGTGAAGGAGTAGACCAGCCCGATCACCGCCGGCCAGACGAAGAACAGCGCGAAGAGCACGACGTTGGCCGCGATGAGGACGAGCGGCGCAAGGGTGTACTTGCTGCGGCTCCTGGGCGGGCTCGCGGACACGTCCGGGGCGCGTTTGGTCATCTTCCTGACTCCGTGCTGGTGGAATGGGTTCCTGGAGGCTCAGGCCATGAGCCCGGCATCGCATGGGGGTTCTCGAGGCCCGGGCGGCGGTGTCTCGACCCCCGCCGCCCGGACCTGTCGGCCTGCGCTCAGCCGCCGACCTGCTGGTTGTAGCCGGCCACGATGTTGTCCAGCGCCTTGTCGACCGACTGCTGGCCGTTGATCGCCTTGCCGAGCTCCGTCTTGGTCGGGTCCTCGGTGAGGCTCTTGCCCTTCAGCACCCAGTTCGTCTGCGCGGTGTTGAAGTAGCCGGAGATCGGGGCGTACAGCGGGATCGACTCGTTGTACAGCTTGAACGCCGCCTGCGCCGCCTCGGACTTGAAGGGGTACTTCGGGTTCAGACCGCTCTCGACGGGCAGGAACCCGGACGCCTCGCACAGCGCCTGGTAGTGGGCCGGCTCGTACAGCCAGGACAGGAACTTCGTCGCGGCGGCGGACGCGTCGCCGTTGTTGTTGAAGCCCACGGTCATGCCGCCGCTGTTGACGTCGCTGGCCTGCACCGGCTCGGCGGGAGTGGGGACGCTCGCCCAGTCGAACTTCTTGATGCTCTCCGCGAAGGCGGGCACCTGCCACACGCCGGACCAGTAGGCGACCACGTCACCGCTCTGGAACATGGCCGACGGGTCGGCGCCGCTGGTCCACACCGACTTCGGCATGGTCTTGTCGTCGTTCATCTCGACGAAGCGCTTCACGGCCTTCTTGGTCGCGCCGTCCACCGAGAACTTGCCGGAGGAGTCCGCGTGGACGTACTTCCCGCCGAGCTCGTACACCATGGCGCGGAGCCGGGAGGGCGACTGGTCGAACGTGAGGGAGTACTTGGCGTCGGTCTTCTCCCGGACCTCGTCCGCCGCCTTGACGAATTCGGTCCAGGTCCAGGTCTTCTGGGGCGAGGTCGGGACGGAGACGCCGGCCTTCTTGAACAGCGTCTCGTTGATGAACAGGCCGGAGGCGGTGACGTCCGAGGGGATGGACAGGACCTTCCCGGACGAGTCCTTGGCGATGAAGTTCTTGTTGATCTTGTTGCTCTTCTTGTTGGCGATGGAGCTGAGGTCGATCAGCTTGTTCGCCCAGATCGGGTCCAGCTTCGGCACCGCCGCCACGTCGGGCAGGGAGTTCGCCTGCGCCGCGTTGCGCAGCTTCGCGTCGTAGCCGTCGTAGGGAATGTTGACGAGCTTGACGGTGACGCCGGTTTCCTTCTTGTACTGCGCCACCATCTTCTTCCAGCCCGCGTCCTGCCCTGGAACCGTGGAGATCCAGAACGTCAGCGACTTGGACGTCCCGCCCGAGTCGCCGCCCGATCCGCAGGCGGAGAGCAGAAGGGCACCTGCCGTGGCCACGGCAGCGAGGGGAACAACGCGGCGTATGCCGCCGCGGCCGAGCCGGCGGGAGCGCCGCACACCCACACTGATCATCTTCGATCCCTTTTCGTCGTAGCGGAGGAAGCACGGCGCCAGCCGAGGCGGCACGGGTGCATTGTGAAGGAGATTCGGCTTTCCGGGGGCACGGCCTCGCCCGGCCGCGTCGCCTTGACGGGTGGTGTCCCCGGCCATGACGGCCGGCGTCGCACAAGCTCGCCCTCGTGCGGCTGCCGTACTTCGCGTACGGGCGGGAGGCTCACCCGGAGTCGGCGTCCCGGCCGACTAGAAAGCGCTTGTCCGGACATTGGCAGATCGAGTCGGAGGCCGTCAATCCTTCACCCCCGCGGACTCGGTCACGGTTTGGACTCCTCGGGAGACCGCCAGCCGGGCGGCGCCCACGACGGTGCCGAGATCGCCGACCGTGCTGCTGACGACTTCGGTGGGCCAGCTCAGCCGGGCGAGCTCGGCCCGGACACCGTGCAGGAGCTGCGGGTACGCGCCGGTACTGCCCCCCAGCACGACCAGCCCCGGGTCCAGCACCGCGGTCACGGCGGCGGCCAGCCGGCCCACGTCCACGGCATGGCGGTCGACGACGGCGCGGGCGGCCGCGCGGCCCTGTCCGGCGAGGGCGAAGAGCTGCTCGGCGGTGCCGGGGCACGGTCCGTCGGTGTCCGGCCAGGCCTCGGCCGCCCGCCGCAGCAGGGAGCGTGCCCCGATGTACTCCTCCAGGGCCTCGTGGCGGGGCTCGCGGCCGTCGTCCCACGGGTAGGGCAGCCGGGCCAGCTCACCGGCCGCGCCGTTCGCTCCGCTCAGCACCTGGCCGCCGACGACGATGCCGAGACCGATACCGACGCCGATGCGCAGGTAGCCGAAGGTGTTCCGGCCCCGTGCGGCACCTTCGTGCAGCTCGGCGAGGGCGGCGCAGTTGACGTTGTTCTCGAGGTGGACGGGGACGTCCGGCGGCAGCGCGACGGCCACGGCGTCGTAGACGGGACCTGCCTTGGCGGTCGCCGGACGCATTCCGGCGCCCTCCTTGCGCGGCGCGGTGACGTCACCGACGGCGACGACGATGGTCCGCAGCGGGGCGTCGGCGGGCAGTGCGTCGAGCGCCTCGCGCACGACGTCGGCGGCGCCCGCCCGGGAGCCGGTGGCCTCGGCGAGCAGCGAGCCGTCCAGGGCGCAGCCGCGGACCCGGGTGAGGGCGGGGCCGAGGTCGACGGCGAGCACGGCCCCTGCGGCCGGCCCGAGACGGTAGACGGCGGCGTTGCGTCCCGTGCCGCTGGAGGCCGTGCCGGAGTGGGCGGCGAGCCGGACGCCCTCCAGTTCGGCGACGGCGGCGGACACGGTCGGCTTCGACAGGCCCGCGAGACTCGCGAGCTGCGGCCGGGTCGCCCGGCCGGCCCCGGCCAGCACGGCGAACACCGCGCCCGCGCTCTCGGTCAGGCGGGGGGCTCTTGCCACGTCAGGTTCCAACAGATCCCCCACACGGGTAACGGGCCGCGCTCCCGGGTCGATCGTCTCGGATCGTCTCGGGTCGTCTCCACGGGACGCGGCGAAGACATTCCTCTTGACGCACTGTACTTCGTTAGTTAACTTCCTAACGAAGTACACGGTACTCGCCTGCCGTGCTCCGCCAGAAGCCCGTCCCGGGGCTTCCCTAGTCATTCAACTGCCCTTCCGTCAGGCACGGTTCGCCCGCCGTCGCAGCACAGCGCAACGACGAAAGAGATCCCGTGCAGGACTTCGCGCCCCTCGTGGTCGGTATCGACGTGGGCGGCACCAAGACGCACCTTCGCGCGCTCGCGGGCGACGCCCTCGTGGCCGACCACGTCCGTGCGAGCAGCGGCTGGCGGCCGCACGACCCGGTGGCAGCCGCCGCGTGGCTGGCCGCGCTGGCCACCGACGCGCTTCCGGCAGGCGCCCGCCCGTCCGTCGTGGCCGTCGGCGGTCATGCCTGCGAAACCCCACGCCAGTGCGCGCAGATCCGCGCCGCTCTCCAGCTGCACTTCGACGCGCCCGCGCTGGTGGTGGGCGACGCGCAGCTGCTGGTTCCCGCGGCCGGACTGGACAAGGGTGTCGGTCTGGTCGCCGGCACCGGCTCGGTGGCGGTGGGGCGGCTGCCCGACGGCACCGCCGTCCAGGTGGGCGGCTGGGGCGCGGTCCTCGGCGACGAGGGCGGCGGCGCCGGTCTCGTCCGGGAGGCGGCACGGGCCGTGTGGGCGGCCCACGACCGCGGGGAACAGCCCGACGCGCTCGCGCTCGGGCTCATCGCCGCGTTCGACGTGCCCGAAGTCCCCGCGCTCGGCGCGGCTCTGGAGAGGGCCACGGACGTCTCCGCCGAGTGGGGCCGGCACGCTCCCGTCGTCTTCGCGGCGTCGGCCGACGGCTCCGCGCTCGCCCGGACCGTGATCGACGAGGCGGGTTGGGCGCTGGCCGCGCTGGTCACCGGGCTCGCCGCGCGCGGGGTGGCGGTCGACGACGTGGTCGTCGCGGGCGGCACGGTGCTGTCCCAGCCCGAGCTGTTCGACGCGCTCTCCCTCGCCCTGGCCGAGACGCTGCCCACGGCCCGCGCCAGGCCCCTGCGGGTGCCACCGGTCGAGGGTGCGGTGGCACTGGCACGGTCGCTCCTGTGAGCCGGGGTCACGCGTTCACCCACCGGACACGTCCGGGCCGTCGCCCCCTCGTCGACGGGACACCGCTCGGCCTTCGTATCAGGCAGGATCGCACGACTTCACCCGGCCGAACGGCCGCAGAACTGAAGAGAGGCACACCCATGCCGTCATCCGCCGCGCACCACTCCCCCACCCTGAACCGGAGAGGTTTCCTCCGAACCTCCCTGGGCGGCTCGGCCGCGCTGGTCGCCGCGCCGACTCTCGTCGGGTGGCTGGCCGCCGCGGACGCCAAGGCCGCCACCGCTCCCGCCGCGTTCGTCGACGACTACCGGTCGAACGTCGTCGCGAACCAGACCCCGGAGACCAACGCCGTCGTCCGGATCCTGGGCGGCATGGCACAGGTGTGGAAGACCGGCGGCGCCTGGGACACCGGCCGCGTCCTGGACCGCGAGGTGCTGCGGGCCAACATGCGCTACTGCGCCCGGATCACGACGTCCCGCACCGAGGCGCAGGCGAAGGAGGCCTTCCTCTACGACCGCCGGCACCAGAGCTACGCCATGATCGACGGCCTGGGCCCGCTCGCCGGCCTGTACACGTCCGGCGCCAAGGCGGTCACGTCGATCACCACCGCCCCGGACGGCACGCCCCCCGGGAAGATCAGCGACACCCTGCCCGCCGACGCCCCGGCCGGATCCGCGCTCGGCGCGGGCTCCTACGACTCGGAGCTCGGCAAGGTGGCCAAGCTGGTCGACACCGTGCGCGGGCCGTTCGCCTCGGGCAACCCGGCCAAGTTCTCCTTCCAGTACCCGCGTCCGTGGCGGATGAACGAGGACAGCGAGGTCGTCGACACCGGGAAGAAGGACGCCCTCGGCTACCCGGTGTACGACTCGGACGTGGTCGTGGCCCCGCAGCTGCTGCGCCAGCGCTCCGAGGACCCGGAGGAGGACGGCGGTTTCCCGAGCGGCCACACCAACGCCTTCCATCTGGCGGCTCTGGCCTATGCCTACGCGGTGCCCGAGCGTTTCCAGGAGCTGGTGACGCGGGCGTTCGAGCTCAGCCACACCCGGATCATGTCGGGCATGCACTCCACCGTGGACGTCATCGGCGGCCGGGTCATGGCCACCGCCCTGACCGCCGCGGCGCTGGCCGACCCGGCGAACGCGGAGCTCAAGGCGGCGGCCCGCGCCCAGGCCCTCGCCTACTTCACCGAGAAGACCGGCACGACGGCGGACACCCTGTACGACTACGCCCACCCGGGCGCCGGGGACGCCTACGCCGACCGCGAGGCCAACGCGCGCACGGTCGGACACCGGTTGACGTACGTCCTGCCACGCCGGGGCCGCAAGGACCCGCTCACCGTGCCGAAGGGCGCGGAGGTCCTGCTGGAGACGCGGCTTCCGTATCTGACCGCGGCCCAGCGGCGCGAGGTGCTGCGGACGACCGCGCTGCCCTCCGGGTACGTCCTGCTGGACGGTTTCGAGCAGTGGGGCCGGCTGAACCTCTTCGCCGCGGCGGACGGCTACGGCGCGTTCGACCGGGACGTCGCCGTGACGCTGGACGCGGCGGCCGGTGGCTTCCACGCGGACGACACCTGGCGCAACGACATCGAGGGCGACGGCGGTCTGACCAAGCGCGGCTCGGGCACGCTCACCCTGACGGGCCACAACCGCTATCACGGCGGGACCGTCGTCGAGGACGGCGTGCTGGTCGCCGGGGCGCCGAACGCCCTGGGCGAGGGCGACGTCCACGTCACCGGCGGCACGCTGCGCGCGGACAGGGTGCTGCGGGTGCGCGGCTCGTACGTCCAGGACGGGGAGTCGACGCTGGAGCTGCTGCTCCGCAGGAACCACGGCCCCGCCCTCACGGTGAGCCGGCGGATCCTGCTGGGCCGGGGCAGCGTGCTGTCGCTGCGGCTCGACACCGAGCGTCCGCCGGTCGCGGGGACGACCGTTCCCGTCCTGTCCGCCGCGCGGCTGCGCGGCCGGTTCGACCGGGTCGAGCTGGACTCGGAGACGCTGCGGGCCGTGCCCGTCCACACGGCTGACGGTCTGTCGGTGCGACTCGTGCGGCGGTAACGCTTTCTACGGCGGGGGCTGATGCAGAGTGGGCCCATGAGGGACCTCCGGATCGCTCCCGCCGTTCCCCGGCCGGTGTCGCTCCCGCCCCCGGCACCGGTGGCCGGCGCGCACCGGCCCGGCAGACGGTGGCCGGTGCCGCTCCTCGTAGGTGTGCTGCTCGCCCCGATGGCCTTCGCGATGGTCACGACCGCCGTGCGGCAGACCCCGACGATCGACGAACCGGTGTACGTGGGCGCGGCCGCCCAGTACGTGCGCGAGCACCGGCTGCGGCACAACCCCGAGCATCCGCCGCTCGGTAAACTGGTCATCGGCGCGGGGGTCGCTCTCGCGGATCCGCACATCGACCCGGCCTTCGCCGGCGACCAGGGGCGGTCGGGCCGGCACCTGCTGTACGAATCGGGCAACGACCCATGGCGGCTGATGCTCTGGGCCCGCCTTCCGGTGATCGCGCTGACCCTGTCGTTCGGGCTGGTGGTGTTCGCCTTCGCCCGTGAACTGGCAGGGCTCGCAGCGGGGTCGACCGCGCTCGCGCTGTACTGCTTCTCCCCCGACGTCATCGCCCACGGCTCCCTCGCCACGCTCGACGTACCGGCCGCCGGGTTCGTGCTGACATCGGCGTGGCTGGCATGGCGGGCGGGCCGGAGACCGCGGCTGTACGTGCCGCTCGCGGGAGTGGCGCTGGGCGCCGCGCTGGCCACGAAGATGAGCACTCTGCCCGCTGTCCCGGTGCTGACGGCGCTGGCCGCGGTGTCCGTGTGGCGGTCGTCCGGAGGAGGCCGGCGCCGGGCCGTGACGGCGGCCGGTGGTGTGGTCCTGGTCGCGGTCGCCGTCGTGTGGGTCACGTATCTGATGGTCGATCCGCGGCTGCGCTGGGCTCCGGAACAGCATGTGCCGGTGGTGCGCGGGCTGCGGGGGCTGCTGGTGGGGTCGATGCCGTTCCCGGAGGCCTACCGGGACGGGATGCGGGTGCAGTTCGGGCTGGAGAACCGGCCGTGGCAGGGGTTTCTGTTCGGGCGGCTGTACGACGGCTCGCTCTGGTACTACCTGCCGGTCGCGCTGCTGGTGAAGACGCCGTTGGGGACGCTCGTGCTGTGGGCCGCGGGTGCCGCGGCCCTTGTCGCGATCAGGCGGCTGCGGCCTGCCGCGCCCGGTGTGCTGGCCGTTCCCCTGGTGCTGCTGGCGGCTGCCATGCAGGGGGCACGAGATTTCGGGACGCGGTACGCCGTGTTCCTGCCGTTGTTCCTCGCGGTGGCGGCTGGGTGTGTGCTCGCGGCGCGGCGGCGGTGGGTCTCCGCGGGGGTGGCCGTGCTGGTGGCGTTCGCCGCCGTCAGTTCGGTGCGGGCGTATCCCTACTATCTGCCGTACTCCAACGAGGCGTTCGGGGGGCCGGGCAGGACCCGGGAGTGGCTGCACGACTCGAACGTCGACTGGGGGCAGGACCTCGGACGGCTCGCGGACCGGCTCCGTCAGCGGTATCCGGGCGAGCGGGTGTGGCTCGTGTACAAGGGCAGTGGTGTGCCGTCCTTCTACGGCATCGAGTCCTCCGATCCGCGGCGGGTGCCGATCGGTGAGGTGCGCGGACTGCTGGCCGTGTCGGACTCGGCGGCCGCGAAGGCCACGGGGCGGCTGGCCGAACTGATCGGCGACAGCCGCCCCGTGGATGACGTCGGGCACTCGATCACGCTGTACCGCCGCTGAGCGCGGTGGCGCGCGACATCAGTGGGTCGCGTAGAAGAACCCGTCCGCGCTCACGTGCTCCATGACCCGGCCGGCCACCCGGTAACGGCCGTTGGGCACGTCGGGGCACCTCGCCACGTGCACGGCCAGCGGGCCGGCGAATTCGTAACCGCGGCGCTCCGCGTGGCGGCACAGGCTGTCGGTGAGTGCCTGGCCCACATCGGTGCCGGTGCGGGTCAGGTGGTCGTGAACGTCGTCGGGCAGCTCCACGTCGTAGGCGTTGGGGACCATGACGCGACCCTCACGGCACACGACGGCGTTGTCGTCGCACGCACGCCGCAGGGCGTCGAGGACCTCGACGGGTTCCTTGTCGAGGAGCCGCGCCCACAGCGCGTCCCAACGGTTCTCCAGGGTCTGTTCCAGCGCACTCAGCGCGCCCATGCCGTCTCACCTGCCGGAAGCGTCGTCGAATTCGATCGTGGGTGCCGGGGGTGTCCCGCAGGGCACCCCCTAGCGGTCGTCGTAGTCGTCGGGACGCACCTCGGCCTCTTCAAGCGCCTCGCGCATCGTGCGGCCGGTCGCGCCCGGCTGCCCGGAGCGGTGGTCGTCCTGGTGTTCCAGCAGTTCGTCCGTGGTCCCCGTCTTGGGACGGTTCTCCTCAGGGACGGTCATGACGGCGGCTCCTCTCTGGGGTCGTGTGCGGCGGCGGGTTCCCGCCCGGCGTACGGGTAACCCCCGGCCGGGCAGCTCATGCAGTTCGAAGAAGCCCTGGTCACCAAGTGCGTGAGCTATGTTGAACGTCCGTGGGAGACGAAGGAGGCGCACCGGTGCCATCGCCGCAGCAGGCACGCGCACAGGCATCCGCGATCACCTCGGGGAAGGCCGCCCCCGAAGCGGAGGTCTCCCCGTCCGCCCAGCTCAGGGCCCTCTTCGACCGCCCCCGGCTGTCCCCGGGGCAGCGGCGCATCGCGCAGTACCTGATCGAGCACATCACCGAGGCGGCGTTCCTGTCGATCACGGATCTCGCGGACCGGGCCGGTGTCAGCCAGCCGTCGGTGACGCGCTTCGCCTCGGCGGTCGGCTTCAGTGGTTACCCGGCGCTGCGGGAGAAGCTCCAGTCGATCGCGCTGGGCACCCTCGCCGTCGGCCCGGCCGAGGAGTTGCGCGGCAACGAACTGCAGGCGGCGGTCGACGCCGAGATCGAGAACCTGGAGAACCTGCGGCGCGACCTGGCCGACCCGGACGCGGTCATCGACGTCGGCCGCAAGCTCTCCTCGTCCGCTCCCCTGACGGTCCTCGGGCTGCGGATCTCCGTCTCCCTCGCCGAGTACTTCGCCTACGCCGCCCGCCGGATCCATCCGGACGTACGGCTCGTGACGCGAGGCGGCAGCGTCGCCTACGACGCGCTGCTGCAGTCGCGTGAGGCGGGTGGTACGTGGGTACTGGCGTTCTCCTTGCCCCGGCACGCGCAGGAGACCCTGACGGCCGTGCGGGTCGCCCGGGGCGCCGGGCTCAAGGTCGCGCTGATCACCGATCTGGCGCTCGGGCCGCTCGCGGACGAGGCGGACGTCGTCTTCGCCCTCGGGACCGGGTCGCGCCTGGTCTTCGATTCCTACGCGGCCCCGGGCGTGATGTGCTCAGCGCTGTTGCAGGCGATGACGGACGCGGATCCTGAGCGGACGCAGGGGCGGCTGGAGGAGTACGAGCAGCTCGCCGACCAGCACCAGTTCTTCCTCAGGGACTGAGCGGCACGCGGCGGACCACACTCGGGACCATCCCCAACAAAGCGCGCATGAATGTTTTCATGCTCCTTGCAAACCGGATGGCATATATAAATACTGCTCACGGATCGCGACCCGGCAGTTCCGGATCCGTTCCGCACCCGTGAGCCGGGTCCTACCCACTCCGGCGTCCCGGGTGTTCGCGGCGGCCCCGGCCATCCCCTAGGCCGGGGCCGCCCCGACCCGTCGTCCACCCTCACGGCGCCGCACACCCGGAAGCGATGATCATGCACCTGACCACCACGCGCATCAGTCCCGACTGGCCCTGCCAGGTCAAGACCCCCGGGAGCTACGACTGGGAGCGCTCGGCGGCCAAGTGGCTGCGCGAGCTGGTGCCCACGCGCTACGCCGGATACCCCGTGTTCATCCGCCACCCCGTCCTCCTGGCCCGGCATGCCCAGATCCAGGTCCAGAACGAGATCCGGGTCGCCCGCACCGCTCTGCAGACCGCCCGCGCCGACCTGCCGGGACTCGGCCTGCACGAGGGGGTCATCGAGCACACGATCAAGCTGTACGCGGCCGAGGTCATGCAGCTCCAGCACATCGCGCGCAGCGTGCGGGCGGTGACCCAGGCCCTGGTGGAGGCCAACCGCCAGCCGTGAGCCGCCGGCACGACCGGCGCCGGGCATGACCGGCGCCGCGCGTGGCACCCGTGACGCGATGAGCACCACCACAGCCCGGCGCGAGCCGGTGACCACGGTCCTGACCTGGCAGGTGCGCCCCGGCCGGGAGCAGCGGTTCGAGGAGTGGACGCACGGCATCACCCGCTGCGCCAGACAGTTCCCCGGCAACGAGGGCGTCTCCTGGCTGACGCCGGAGGACGGCCACCGCTACCACGCGGTACTGCGCTGGTCCGATCAACACCGGCTCGCCGCCTGGCTGGAGTCCGAGGAACGCGCGCACTGGCACCGGCAGATCGAGCACATCGCCACCGAGGTCAGCAGCGAGCGCCAGTCGACGACCGGGATGGAGACCTGGTTCAGCCTCCCGGGCACCACGGTGCAGGCCCCGCCCCGATGGAAGATGGTCCTCACGACCTTCCTCGGCGCCTACCCCTTCACCCTGCTCGTCCAGTGGCTGGTGACGCCCCACACCACCGGCTGGCCGCTGGCCCTGCGAGCCGCCGTCTTCCCCTTGGTCATGCTGCCCGTGCTGACGTATCTGGTGATGCCACGACTCAGCCGGCTCCTGCGCCTGTGGCTGTATCCGCGCGACGGCCGCTGAACCGACGTCCGGCGAGACCGACGTGACGGATGGGGCGCCAGGGGCGGGCGATCATTCCGTGCACACAAGCCGGTCTTCGAATCGGGCAAGGTGTGCAATGCTCGACGCGTGACGAGCGAGCCCGTGACGCCGGCGCAGCCCGGTGCCGCACCGGACCTGGTCGAACTGGCCAAGATCGTCGCCCGGCAGCGCGCCGAACTGGACCGGCTGCGCGACCGGGCGGCCACGGCTGCTGTCGTGGAACGGGCCAAGGGCGCGGTGATGGCGCTGACCGGGTGCCCCGCCGACGCGGCGGGCGAAGTGCTGCTCCAGCGGGCCAAGGCCGCCCGTCACACCCTGCTGGAAGAGTGCTGGATCACCCTGGGCACCCTCGCGCCCACTCCACCCGCGGGGGCCGGGACGAGCGGGTCCCCCGGTGTCGAGGCTCCCGGCTCCGGGGCAGGGGCCCTGGAGCAGTCGGACGCGCCGGACGACGTCACCGCCGCGCTGGCCCGCCTCGGCCAGGCCCTCGTTCGGGTGATGACGCCGCAGGACCTCGCCCGGTGCCTGCTGGGGCATCTCGGCCCCGACATGGGGGCGGAGGCGGTCCTGATCTACGCCCGCAGGCCCGACGGCGGGCTCGGGCTGATCGGGCACGCCGGCATCGAAGACAAGCTGGCGGCCCAGTGGCGCCAAGTGCCGCCGCTGAGCGGCATGGCGGCGCTGGACGCGCTGCAGGCCGGTGAGCCGCGCTGGCTGGAGGACTTCGCCGCGGACGAGCGGCGGTACCTGCTCATCGGCGACCCTCCCGACCGGTGGCGCTCGCGTGCCTGGCTGCCCGTGCTCGCCGCGGGCTCGGCGGAGGTCTGCCTCGGCGTGCTGCGCGGCCGGGGCGGGGTGTTCACCCCGCGCGACCGCGCCCACCTGCGGGGTGTCACCGGGCTGTGCGCCGGCCGGCTGCGTGCCTTCGACACCCCGCCCGAGCGCGGCGCCGACGCCGCCACGGACGCGGCGCAGGCGTTGTTCGAGGCGCTGCCGGTCGCGGCGATGCTGCTCACGCCGCTGCGAACCGCGACGGGCGAGATCGAGGACTTCCGGGTGGAGGCCGCAACCGCGCAGGTGGGCGACCTGCTGGGCCGGACCGGTGAGGAACCGGCCGGGCGGCGGCTGCTGGAGCTGCGGCCGGCCCTGGCGGCCGAGCCGCTGTGGCGGGGCTGTCTGCAGGTGGTGGCCACCGGGAAGGCGTACGAGGGCCGGCCGTTCGCGCACGAGGAGGTCGTGGCGGGTGTCGCCGAGCTGTTCGTGTACACCACGCGGGTGGCCCCGATGGACGACGCCCTGGTCGTCTCGTGGGTCAGGCACGGCTCCTCCGACCGGCAGGAGCAGCGGCTGGCGGACCTGCAGCGGCTGGGCAATCTCGGCTGGGCGAACTGGAACCTGGACACCCAGGAGGCCTCCTGGTCGACCCAGGTGTTCACTCTCGTCGGCCGGGACCCGGCGCACGGCCCGGTGAGCCTGCTGGAAGTGCCGGAGCTCGCGCTGCCCGAGGACACGCCCGCCCTGACGCGCGCCGTCGGTGAACTGGTCCAGGACGGGCGGGCGTTCGACGTTCCGTTCCGGATCCGGACGAGCGGCGGCATCCGGCATCTGCGACTGGTGGCCGAGGCGGTGGCCGACCGGCACGGGACGCCCGTCGAGGTGCACGGCTTCGTGCAGGACATGACCGCCCGGCGGCGGGCGGAGTTGGCCCTGGTCGAGAGCGAGCGGGCGATCCTGAACCAGCACGACGTGATCCAGGCCGAGCGGACCCTGGCCTCCCGGCTCCAGCACGCGCTGCTGCCCATGTCCAACCGGCCCGTGCACCTGGCCGGACTGCGCGTCGAGGTCGCCTACCTTCCGGCCCAGTCGGGTGTGCACGTCGGCGGTGACTGGTTCAGCGCCATCGAACTGCCCGACGGGGACGCGCTGCTGGTGGTCGGCGATGTCGCCGGGCACGGGGTCGACGCCGTGGCCACGATGGCCCAGCTCCGCTTCACCGCGAAGGGCATGGTCATCACGGGCTCCTCGCTGACCGGCGCGCTCGCCCGGCTGAACACCCTGCTGCTGCACTCACGCGACTCCCACGCGACCGCCACGATGGTGCTGGCCCGCTACGAGCCGCGCCGCCGGCGTCTGGTCTGGGCCCAGGCGGGGCATCCCCCGCCGCTGCTGCTGCGGGACGGCGAGGCGCGGTATCTGCACCGCCCCAGGGGAATGCTGCTGGGGGCGGCCACCACGCCGGTCTACCAGGAGGCGGAGTGCCGTCTCGACCCGGGCGACCGGCTCATCCTGTACACCGACGGCCTGGTCGAGCACCCCCCGGACAGCATCGACCTGGGTCTGGAAGAGCTCGCCGAGGCGGTGGCGGCTCCGCACGGTGACGGGCCGGTGCCGCTGGGGCCGTTGCTCGCGCGGATGCTGCCGGACGAGCGGCGGGACGACGTGTGTGTGGTGGACGTCCGGGTTCCCGGGGTGCAGGACGGGTAGGGGGCACCGCATTTCACGAGTCACCGCGTCACGAGTCACCGCGGTGACGCCAGTACCACCACAGACCCACGAGCAGGGCCAGCAGGAACAGGGTGGGCAGTACCAGGCCGGGGATGCGGGAGCCGTTCATGGCGTGGCCTTCGGTTCGCGGCGGTTCGGGCGCCTCGTGCGTCGCCCCGGCCCAGGATGACGCCGGGTGGCCCCGTCGTTCCGCCGCTTTTCCGAGCCCTTGCCCGGCGTTCGACATGAGGGGAGCGACGTCAGTCGACCGGGTGGCCCGGGTCGATGGTGACGGCGTCGGAAAGCCGCAGCAACGTCCCGTCGTGCGCCTCGTTTCCGCCCCACTCGACCGGGTCGAGGACGAAGCCGATGTGGTCGCCGCCGCCCGCACGGGTCAGGATCCGGCCGACGAACCAGGCCGGCGCGTCCTCCAGGACCAGGGCCCCGCCGTATGCCACCCGCAGCCCGACGTCCTGGAACTTGTCCGTCCGGTCACCGGTGTCCCCGCCGAACAGCTCGGCGAGACCGTACTGTTCGCGGCCGAGCAGGTGCACGGCGAGGACGTCCGCGTTCCGGGCCACCCGGAAGGTGTGGTTGAGCTCGGACAGCCAGACCACGAACCGCACGGGCCGCAGCGAGCACTGCGAGGCGAACCCGACCAGGCATCCAGCCCGTTCACCGCCCGCGGCGGCTGTGACCACGTACATCTCGGGGTTCAGCCGGTCGACGAACTCGTCCATGCCCGCCATGGTCACACATCAGCCCGCCCCCGCCGGAGTGCGGGACTCCAGTGCGGCCCGGGTGTCGTCGCCGTACACGCCGGTCTCGTCGCCGCGGATGCCGTACCAGAGCTGGAAGCGGGCGACCGCCGCGGTGAGGGTGGGGTCGTAGCGGCCGCTGGTGGAGCCGTCCCGGTAGACGTCCGGGATGCGCAGGAGGCGTTGCTGGAGTTCGGTCACCTCGGGGCCGGCGGCTCCCTCGCGCAGCGTCCCGGCGCCGTCGGGGTCCACGGGTGCCGTGGCCTGCGGAGTGGGCGGGGCGGGTGCGGGATCCGGGGTGGAGGCGGCGGACCGGGGCGGACCGGGGGCGGGAGCCGCGGTATCGTCCCCTTGCCCACCGCGGAGCAGGAGCGCGCCGCCGAAGCCGATCACGGCGGCCGCGAGGACGGCCACCGCGACGGCGGCGCGACGCAGTCCGGTTCCCTCGGGTACGGCGTCCGCGCGCCGGCGGCTCTCGCGGGCGACGGGCGGGATTTCCTGCGTCAGAGCCTCGGAACCGGCCGGCGGCCGGCCCGGCAGCGCGACGGACTCGTAGCCGGCGGGCTCCCGGCCGGTGTCCTGCCGGAACTCCCGCATCAGTTCCGCGAGGGCGTCGGTGCGCCGGGGCCGCAGGACGCGGATGGGTTCGAGGGCCGGGCCGTCGTGCGGCGGCCGGGGCTCGGACGGTGTCGACACGCTGTACTCCTTCGTCCGGGCCGGGGGCGCCCGTCTTCGGGGATCGTCCTGCACTAGATACGCGGCCTGCGCGTCCGGGGTTCAGTGACCGGTCAGGCCTGGCAGGGAGAGCACTCAGTACCGTCCTCGGAGTGCACTGAGTGCCACGAGTGGTCCGCCGGGTGCTACGTTCGCGCCCATGAGCTCCGCGAAGGACGAGGCCGGCACCGGAAAGCCACCCATGCGGGACGCCCTGGTGACGGCGGCGTTCCGGCTGTTCCTGGAGCGGGGGTACGAGCAGACCACCGTCGACGACATCGTGGCGCTCGCCGGTGTCGGACGGCGCTCGTTCTTCCGGTACTTCCCTTCCAAGGAGGACGTGGTCTTCCCGGACCACGAGCGGTGCCTGGCCGACATGACGGACTTCCTGGCGGGCGGCTCGGACGACGACGAACCCGTCGGGCGGGTCTGCGACGCGGCGCGCCTCGTGCTGCGCATGTACGCCGAGAACCCGACCTTCTCGGTACAGCGCTACCGCCTCACCAAGCGGGTGCCGGGGCTGCGCGCCTACGAGCTGTCGGTCGTGTGGCGCTACGAGCGGGCCCTCGCCGAGTACCTGCGCCGGCGCTTCGCCGCCCGCCGGGAGGGCACCCTGCAGGCCGATGTGATCGCGGCGGCGGTGGTCGCGGCGCACAACAACGCCCTGCGCTCCTGGCTGCGTTCGGACGGGCAGGGCGAGGCGAGCACCGCGGTCGACCACGCGCTGGCCTACGTGCAGTCGGCGTTCGGGGACGCACCGGTGACGCCGGCGGCGGAGCAGCCGGAGGACGTGGTCGTGGTCGTGGCACGGCGCGGGGCGCCTCTGTGGCGGGTGGTGCGGGAGATCGAGGCGACGCTGGGCAGGGACTGAGCACCCTCACACTGAGGGTACGGAGTGCCTTTACGAGTGGCACTGAGTGCCATACTGTGTGGTGCGTGCACGGTGGCACGGCGAACCGCGCACACGTGTGCGCGGGTGATCGCGTGCGCGGATTCCGGCCGAGTGCAGGGAGTTGACCAGCGTGTACCAGTCAGGAAGCGTCGCTCAGCAGGCAGCCGGCTCCGCGACGGGTCTGCTCGACCCGAGGGGCCACAGCCCGGAGGCCATCCTCTTCCAGCGCTGCACCTGGTGCGGCACCGCCATGTACCACCGGCTGCTGTGTCCGGTCTGCCGGGGCAGCGAGCTGCGCACCGAGCGCGCCGAGGGCACGGGCACCGTCCGCCACTCCACGGTGGTGCACCGCAACACCCCCGCGGCGCGCAACGTGTCGCAGATAGAGATGTCCGAGGGGTTCGTCGTGCGCGGCCGGGTGATGGGCCCGCCGATCGGCATCCACAGCGGGGACCGGGTGCGGCTGTCCACGGCCAAGGACCCGGTACGCGGCGAGCCGGTCTTCCAGCTGCTGGACGAGCCGTACCGGGCCTGGAGCTGACGTCCCCCGGCGCGCTCGTCAGAGGGTGATGCGGATGCCCACCGTGCCGTCCACACCCCGGCGCAGCCGACTGCCGAACAGGGTCAGCCGGCCCGTCAGGCCGTACTTGCGGGCGATCAGCTTCCGGTAGCGGGCGGTGGTGGCCGCGTCGCAGATCTCCGCCGTCGCGGGCACCTGGTCGCCGGTGGGGTTGCCGCGCAGGTCGCAGGGGCCCACCAGCACGTCGGCGCGGTTGCGGATGCGCTTCACCTTCCAGGAGTCGGCCGGGGTCCACACACCGAGCGCCTCGGCGTCGCGCACCACCCAGACCGGGGTGGCGACCGGCGTGCCGTTCCTGCGGTAGCTGGTGACCAGCAGGTACTTGCCCGCGCCCAGTTCAGCCGCTGTCCTGTCGTCCATGCCGGGAAGTGTACGAGCGCGTCCCCGGGTTCACCGCAGCGCCGCCGCCATTCTCCGCACGGCCTCCACGAGCACCTCCTGTGAGGCCGCCAGGTTGAGGCGGGCATGGCCCGTGCCGCCGGTGCCGAAGGGAAGGCCCGAGCTGAGGGCGACGCGTCCGCGGTGCAGGAAGACGTCGGCCGGGTCGTCGCCGAGTCCGAGGGCGCGGCAGTCGAGCCAGGCCAGGTAGGTGGCGTCGCCGGGCCGGTAGCGGATCGCGGGCAGGTGCTCGGCGAGCAGGCCGGCGAGCAGCCGCCGGTTGCCGTCGAGGCCGGACAGCAGGGCGTCCAGCCAGGTGACGCCGTCGCGCAGGGCGGCCGTGTGGGCGATGACGGCGACGTGGCTGGGGCCGTGCCCCACCTCCTCCGGCATGCGCTCCAGGTCGGCGGCGGCACCGGGCCCGGCGACCGCGAGGGCGGCCTTGAGCCCGGGCAGGTTCCAGCCCTTGGAGGCCGACATCAGGGACAGGCCGCGCTCGGCGCCCGGCACACTCAGATACGGCACGAAGCCGGCGCCGCCGAGCACGAGCGGGGCGTGGATCTCGTCGGCGACGACGCGCACGCCGTACCGCTCGGCGAGGCCGGCGACGGCGGACAGTTCCGCTTCCGTGTGCACGGTGCCGGTCGGGTTGTGGGGGTTGCACAGCAGATAGGCGGCTCGCCGCCCGTCCGCCACGGCCTGCCGGAACGACGACTCCAGGGCTTCCAGGTCGATGCGCCCGTCCGCCCCGAGCGGGGCCTCGGCCACCCGCCGGTCCATGTGCTCCACGAACAGGTAGAACGGCGGGTACACGGGCGGATTCACCACCACGATGTCACCGGGGCCGGTGACCAGTTTGAGCATCTCGACGACGCCCAGCATGACGTCGGGCACGATCGCGGTGCGCTCGACCGCGAGCCCCTCCCAGCCCCACCGCTTCCCGGCGAAGGCGGCCAGGGCCTCCGCGTAGGCGGTGCCGGCCGCGTAACCGGTGTCGCCGAGGTGGAGCGCGTCGGTGACGGCGCGCACCACGGGCTCGGCGAGCGGCACGTCCATCTCGGCCACCCACAGCGGCAGTACGTCTTCCGGATAGGTGCGCCACTTCATGCTGGTGCGCTGCCGGAGGCGGTCGAGGGTGAGGGCTTGCAGGGGATTCGGTTCACCGGACGTCTCGTGCGGGATCCTGGTCATGGGCACACGATAGGGGGCCGTGCGGTGAGCTGGAATGTTGCGGACGTCGAACGGGGCGGGGTGGCGGGCGTGTTTCTGGAGATCGCCTGCGACGAGTCGGGGTCGGACGGTGAGAACCTCACCGGCGGGAACACGGACGTGTTCGCGCACGCCGGCGTCTCGCTGTCCTTGGCGTCGGCCGCGGCGACGGTGGCGGAGATCCGGAGCCGGATCCGCTCACCGGCCGAGGAGTACAAGGCGACCCACCTGCTGCGGGAGAAGCACCGCGCGGTGCTGGAGTGGCTGCTCGCGCCGGAAGGCCCGGTCGACGGGCGGGCGCGGGTGCACCTCATGGAGAAGGCGTACTTCGTGGTGGACCGGACCCTGGGCCTGCTGCTGGACGACGCGGCCGAGGCGGCCGTCCTGTTCCGCGCCGGGCGCCCGGTCTTCGGGCAGGAGGGCTGGAGGGCCTTCCTGGAGGCGGCCAACCAGTTGCTGCGGGTCCGCCACGACGGGGACCCGGTGGACGCCTTCTACGGCACCGTCGACACCCTGCGCAGGGCACATCCGCGGACGGACGCGGCACGGATCCTGGAGCGGCTCGCCGCGACCCGGCCCCGTGCGGTGGCGTACCGGGACGGCTTCCTGGCCGGGCCGCCCCTGATCCCGCTGCTCAACCCGCTGCTCCCGGCGATCGTGCGGACGGCGGAGCTCTGGAGCGGGAGCGGGCGGCCGGTCCACCTCGTGCACGACCGGCAGAACATGCTGACGCCGGAGCGCATCGCATGGATCGAGACGACGGCCCGGCGGGCCGGGATCGGCCTGACCGGGCTGCGGCTCGTCGTCGCGCGTGACGACGCGCGGGTGCAGGTGGCGGACTTCCTCGCCGGCATCGCCCGCAAGATCGCCTCCGACGAACTGAACGGCCGCGGGGATCCGGCGCTCACCGCCCTGCTGCGGCCCTTTGTCGATCCCGGATCGGTGTGGGACGACGCGCGCAGCGGGGCCCTGCTCGCGGCCCCGGTCGCCGGGTGACCCCGAAGAGATCGCCGGTGCGCTGAACGCGGCACGGCTGCGCCCCGTATGGATGAAGGGCACTCAACTCAAGGGAGTCCCTGCGGTGTTCGCACCGTGATGTTCTGGTTCGGGAGCCATGCATGAGGCACGCACGACGACGGGTCGTCCGGCGAGTGACACGGCTGGCGGCCGTCGGCGGACTCCTCCTCGGAGGAGGGATGGTCACCAACGCCGTGGCGAGCGAGCCGTCGGCCCCGGTCATCGGCGTCCCGTTCACCGCGCCGCCGGCGACGGGCGAGGGCACCGACCTCGTGTCCCGGCTCGGGAACGCGCGCACGGCGGGCAGCTGGATCGACTCGTCCGGGCGACCGGTCGTCGCGGTGACCGACGAGAAGGCGGCCTCCGAGGTGCAGCGCGCCGGTGCGCGGGCCAAGATGGTCGGTCACAGCATGAGCGACCTCAAGTCCGCTGCGGCGACGCTGCGTTCGGCCCCCAGGGTGGCCGGAACCTCATGGGCCCTGGACTACAAGAGCAACCAGGTGGTGGTGCGCGGTGACAGCACCGTCTCCGCCTCCGACTGGTCCCGGATGACCGAGGTCGCCGAGCGCATCGGCTCCTTCGTACGGATGGAGCGCACCGAGGGCACGTTCACGACACGCGTCAACGGCGCGCAGCCCATCCTGTCGACCGCCGGGCGTTGTTCTGCGGGGTTCAACGTGACCGACGGCAAGAGCGACTTCATCCTGACTGCGGGGCACTGCGGGCCCGACGGTTCCGTCTGGTTCGCCGACGACCGGGGCCGGCAGCAGGTCGGCACGTCCCTCAGGGGGAGCTTTCCCGGCGACGACTACTCCCTGGTGAAGTACGACGGCGGCCGTGCGGGCAAGGGCGCGGACGTGGTGGCTGTCGGTGACGGCAAGGGTGTGCGGATCACGGGCGTCGCAGACGCGGAGGTCGGGCAGAAGATCTTCCGCAGCGGCAGCACCAGCGGACTGCGCGAGGGAGAGGTGACGGCGCTCAACGCGACCGTGAACTACCCGGAGGGCACGGTCACCGGCCTCATCGAGACGAACGTGTGCGCCGAACCCGGTGACAGCGGAGGCCCGATGTTCGCCGACGGCGTCGCGATCGGCCTGACCTCGGGCGGCAGCGGGGACTGCAAGGCGGGCGGTACGACGTTCTTCCAGCCGGTGACGAAGGCGCTGACCGAGCTGGGCGTCAAGCTGATCGTGGCCAAGTCGTCGGGTGGCACGGGCGCAGCACCCGCGCCGTCGGCCCAGCCGGGTGCGGCCTCGCCCGGTTCGTCGGCGCCGATCACGGGCACGGACGTGTCGACGCTGCTGACCCGCCTCACCGATCCGCGCAATGTCGGCCCCGGCATGCTCGTCATCGCGGGCAGCCTCGTGGCCCTGGTGGCGACCCGGTGGATCCGTGCGGAGCAGGACCGCAAGGCGTACCGGCAGTACTACTCGGCCACTTGGGGATGACGCGGGTGGCCGGCCGTCGCGGGCCGGGCCCGTCAGCCCAGGGTGAGCAGTACGGTCGCGATTCCCGCCCCCAGCAGCCCCACCGCCTGACGGCGGCTGATCCGCTCGTGCAGCACGGCGAGGCCGAGCACCACGGGGAGGGCCGGGTAGAGGGAGGCCAGGACCACGGCGACGGCCAGCAACTGCCGCTGGACGGCGAGCAGATACAGCACGAGGCCAAGGGCCGCCCCGGCCCCGATGAGGACGGCCTGGGCGCAGCGGACCGGTGGCAGCCTCAGCCGTCGGGCGTGACGCGCGGCGTCCGGCAGAAGGACGAGGATCGCGGCGACCCGGCCCGCGGCGACGGGCCACAGCCCGCTCCCGGGACCGGCCTGACCGAGGGCCAGGTACTGCACGGCGACGCCCAGGCTGGCGACGAGTCCGTCCGCCGTCCCCTTCCCCGCGCCGCCCTTGCCACCGGCGACGAACCACAGCGCCGGCACCGTGACGGCGATGCCCAGCCAGGCGACGGCGCCCGGGCGGTCGCCCAGGACGAGGACCCCGCACAGCACCGACAGCGCGACCCCCGTGACGGCGCTCACCGGCACCACGACGCTCATGTCCCCTCTGCTCAGCCCGCGGTTGAGGAACCACATGGCCGTGCCGCTGCCCACGCCGGACAGCGCGCCCCACAGCAGGTCGGCAGGGTGGACGGCGTCGGCGGGCAGGAGGAGCGCGGCAGCGCAGGCGAGCAGCAGTCCGCCCAGCTGGCCGAGGAAGGTGACGGCGGTGTGATGGACCCGTCGGGACAGCAGGCCGCCCGCGAAGTCGACGATGCCGTAGACGACGGCCGAGGAAAGTGCGAGAAGGGCACCCATTGGATCAGGGGTGCCCTTCGAGGAGAGTCCGATGCGCGGCGGGCCGGGCCGGAGGTCAGACCGCCGGCGCCTACTGCGGGGCCGCGGAGGCCCACTCCAGGACGAGCCGCTGGTACTCCTCGCGCTGCTCGACGCTCAGTGTCCCGCCCGACCGGCGCCACAGCGCTCGGATCTCCTCGTTGACCTCGTCAGCCGATCGCTCGGATGATGTTTCAACGGTGGTGGACATGCTGTGAAGCATACGTCGCCGGACGTGAAGGCGACGTGAGTAATCAGGAGTTAAACCGGCATTTCGGACAGTGTTACTGATCACGTCCATCTCCTGGTAAACGTGAGGCTGTTCACATCAGCCACCTGTGAGTACCTTTCGCCGCCCGGACGTTCGCCGTCCTTCACGCTTCGGCCGATCCCAGCACCAGCACCTTGATGGCCAACACGGCGGCGCCGCGGGCCCAGTCGTGGAAGTCGGACACCTTCGTCTCCAGGGCGACCGGGGCGGCCAGCGGGTGCCGGAGGTCACGGACCGTCTCCTCGACCGTCTTCCCGGCCACGTCCATCAGCCCGACCCCCTCCCCCGCGAGCAGGATCTTCTGCGGCATCACGAAGTTGGAGATCTGCGCGACGAGTGTGCCCAGGGCTCGCGCGGCCTCGTCGACGACCCGCGCGGGCATCGGGTCCCCCGCGGCGGCCAGGGCCAGGATCTCCTCGTAGGTGTGGTCGCTGCCGGTGGCGGCCCGGATCTGGTAGCGGATGCTGGGGATGGTCAGCAGCGAGACGGCGCTGCCGCGCCTGCCGTCCGGGGTGAGCGGACCGCTGGAGTCGACGATCCAGTGCCTGCCGAAGCCGCGGTCCTCCTCCGCGAAGGGCACCCGCCTGCCCCCCAGGACGAGTCCGTAGCCGAGGCCGGCGCCGATGGTGAGGACGACGAAGCGCTCCAGGCCGCGCCCGGCGCCGAACCACGTCTCGGCCTCGACCAGGGCGGCGACGTCGTTCTCGACGACCACCGGCAGCCCGGTGCGCTCCTCGACCAGGTCGGCCAGGGGGACGTCCCGCCACAGCAGGAAGGGGGACTCGCCGACCACGGCACGGTCCTGGACGAAGCCGCCCACCCCGATGCCGATCCCGGCAGGACGGGGGTGGTCTTCGGCCAGTTCGGCGGTCATCTCGGCCAGCACGTCGGCGACTTCGGCGGGGTCGTGGGTGGTGAGCGGGCGGTCGTGCCGGGCGACGATGTGGCTGCGCAGGGTCGTGACGACGCCGTAGACCATGTCCTCGGTGATCTTGAAGCCGAGGAAGAAGCCCGAGTCGGCGACCACGTCCAGAGGCTGGGAGGGGCGGCCCTGGCGCGACTCCGCGGGCGCATCGGCTTCGGGCACCTCGACCAGCAGCCCCGACTCGATCAGCGGCTTGGTCAGCCGGGTGAGACTGCCGGCCGACAGACCCAGCCTGCGGGCGAGTTCCGTGCGCGAGAGCGGGCCGTGGACGAGCACTTCGATCGCCACGGAGCGTTCCCCCGGGCTCAGCGGCAGCCAGCCGGCGGTGCCTTCCGTCATGGAGGTCCGACTCCCCTCATCCATTTTTTTCACACCGAAACCAATATGACCACTCTAGGCCCATGCCGGTCCCCGGGAAAAGATGTTTGCAGGCCTCTTGACGCGGCAATTGTTTCGCGCCAAAAGTAAGTCCCGCCAGAGGACGAGCCGCCGCAGCGAGGGAGTCTCCCGATGACCATCGCCTCCAGCAGTCCTCCCTCACGTCTGCCCACGGGCGGCGCGGCGGAGGCCCCCAGCAGGACCCGGACCCGGACGCGACGGGGGGTGGCCGGTGAGGACCGGGGAGACGGGCGGCTGGCCGCGCTCTTCATCGCGCCGGCCCTGCTCGGCTTCCTGGTCTTCCTGCTCTGGCCGACCCTGCGGGGCGTCTACCTGAGCTTCACCAGCTTCAACCTGCTGACGCCGGCGGAGTGGGTGGGCCTGGACAACTACGTCCGCATGGTCAACGACCCCATCTTCTGGGACTCCCTGTGGGTCACCGTCGAGTACGTCGTCATCAACATCGGCGTGCAGACGGTCGCGGCACTCGCCATGGCCGTCCTGCTGCAGCGGCTCACCCAGTCGGCGATGCTGCGCGGGATCGTGCTGACGCCGTATCTGATGTCGAACGTCGTCGCCGGTCTCGTCTGGCTGTGGATCCTCGACACCCAGCTGGGCATCGGCAACGAGATCATCAGCGGCCTCGGTGCCGACCGCATCCCGTTCCTCGCCGACGAGACCTGGGCGATCCCGACGATCGCGGTCATCAACGTGTGGCGGCACGTTGGCTACACCGCCCTGCTGCTGTTCGCCGGCCTCCAGGCCATTCCGGGCGACATGTACGAGGCGGCCCGGGTGGACGGCGCGAGCGAGTGGCGGATGTTCTGGCGGATCACCATGCCGCTGCTGCGTCCGGTGCTCGCGGTCGTCCTGATCATGACGGTGATCGGGTCGTTCCAGGTGTTCGACACCGTCGCCGTGACCACCGCGGGCGGTCCGGCGAACGCCACCAACGTCCTGCAGTACTACATCTACGGCTCGGCCTTCGGCCGCTTCCAGTTCGGCTACGCCTCGGCCATGTCCGTCGCCCTGCTGGTCGTACTGAGCGCGATCACCGTCCTGCAGTACCGGCTCACCCGGGCCGGCCGGACCGACCTCGGCTGACGGAAGGGAGACACCGCCATGGCTGCCGTGACGACCACGACGACCCTACGACCGGTGCGGCGCGGGTTCCCCTTCGGGCGGGCCGCCGCGTGGACCGTGATGGGACTGATCGTCCTCATCACCATGCTGCCGTTCTACTGGATCCTGCGCACCGCGCTCTCCACCAACGCGGGCCTGAGCGCCGACCCCACCAACCCCCTGCCGGTGGGCCTCACCACCAGCGGCTTCGAACGGGCCCTGGGCCTCCAGTCGTCCGAGGAGGCGATCGCGCAGGGCGGTGCGGGCGGCGGGCTGGACTTCTGGCGCTACCTGCTCAACTCGGTGCTGGTCTCGACCCTGATCACCGGCTGTCAGATCTTCTTCTCCGCGATGGCCGCGTATGCCTTCTCGCGGCTGCGCTGGCGGGGCCGGGACAAGGTGTTCGGGCTGTTCCTGGCCGGGATGATGGTGCCGACCATCTTCACGCTGCTGCCGAACTTCGTGCTCATCAAGCAACTGCACCTGGTGGACACGCTCCTCGGCATCGCGCTGCCCAGCCTCTTCATGACCCCGTTCGCGGTGTTCTTCCTGCGACAGTTCTTCATGAACATCCCCAAGGAGGTCGAGGAGGCGGCTCTGCTGGACGGCGCGGGGAAGATCAAGATCTTCTTCCGGGTGGTCCTGCCGATGGCGTCCACGCCGGTCATCACGCTGGCCGTGCTGACGTACATCACCTCCTGGAACGACTACTTCTGGCCGCTGATGGTGTCCTACAGCGACAGCTCGCGCGTGCTGACCGTGGCGTTGGCGGTCTTCCGGGCGCAGACCCCGCAGACCGGCGTCGACTGGTCCGGGCTCATGGCGGCGACGCTGATCGCCGCGCTGCCGATGCTGGTGCTGTTCGCCTGCTTCGCCCGCCGCATCGTCAGCTCCATCGGCTTCACCGGGATCAAGTAAGGGGACTGTGATGCGAATTCGACTTCGTCCGCTCGTCGCGGCGACCGGAGCGCTGGCGCTGTCCCTGGTCAGCGGATGCGCGCAGGAAGGCGCCGCCGGATCCTCCGCGAACACCGTCACGTACTGGCTGTGGGACGCCAACCAGCTGCCCGCCTACCAGGCCTGCGCCAAGGGGTTCGAGAAGGAGAACCCCGGACTCAAGGTGAAGATCACGCAGCTGGGCTGGAGCGACTACTGGACCAAGCTCACCGCCGGGTTCATCGCGGGCACCCAGCCGGACGTGTTCACCGACCACATCCAGAACTTCGGCCAGTTCGCCGACCTCAAGGTCCTCGAACCGCTCGACGACCTCGGCATCGACAACTCCGACTACCAGCCGGGCCTCGCCGCCAACTGGATCGGGAAGGACGGACACCGCTACGGCGCCCCCAAGGACTGGGACACGGTCGCCCTGTTCTACAACTCGAAGTTGACGAAGGACGCCGGTCTCACCGCCGAGCAGCTGAACGACCTGTCCTGGAATCCCGAGGACGGCGGCACCTTCGAGAAGACCGTCGCCCACCTCACGATCGACAGGAACGGCAAGCGGGGCGACGAGCCGGGCTTCGACAAGAACAACGTGAAGGTGTACGGCCTGGCCTCGGGCGGCGGCGGGTTCGGCGACGGCCAGACCCAGTGGAGCAACTTCGCCGCCTCCGCAGGATGGAACTACCTCGACAAGCCGCGCTGGGGCACGGAGTACCAGTACGACAGCAAGACCTTCCAGTCGGTCATCAAGTGGTACTTCGGTCTGGCCGAGAAGGGCTACATGCCGCCGCTGTCCGACTACAACGTCCAGTCCAACCAGCAGAACACACAGGTCGCGGCGGGGAAGGCGGCCACCGCGTTCGACGGGGCCTGGATGATCTCCACGTACGCGGGCTTCAAGGGCAGGGACATCAAGACCGCCCTGACTCCGGTCGGCCCGACCGGCAAGCGTGCCACGATGATGAACGGCCTCGCCGACTCCGTCACCAAGGCCTCCAAGAACAAGGCGGGGGCCAAGAAGTGGGTGGCCTACCTGGCCTCGGACGACTGCCAGAGCGTCGTCGGCAGGTACGGCGTCGTCTTCCCCGCCACCCCGGCCGGGACCGAGGCCGCCGTCGCCGCGTACCGGAAGAAGGGCATCGACGTCTCGGCGTTCACCGAACCGGTGGCCGACAAGAAGCACTCCCGGACCTTCTCGTACCCGATCGCCAGCTACTCCGCGGACATGACGGCGCTGATGGCACCCGCGATGGAAGACATCTACGGCAACGGAAAGCCCGTGAGCAGCCTCGATCAGACCAACGACCAGATCAACCTCATCCTCTCCCAGTGAAGGGCACGCGCTCCATGACGTTCTCCATCGGCATCGTCGGCGCCGGACAGTTCTCGGGCCAGTTCGCCACCCTGTTCCAGGCCCACCCCGGCGTCAGCGACGTCTACGTCACCGACCTGCTGCCCGAGAGGGCCGCCCAACTCGCCTCCGCCCAGGGGCTGGCGGGCACCTTCCCGTCCTACCAGGCCATGCTGGAGTCGGAGGACGTCGACGCCGTCGCGATCTTCACCCAGCGCTGGACGCACGGGCCGCTGGTGGTCCAGGGCCTGAACGCCGGCAAGCACGTGTACTCCGCCGTCCCCATGGCCATCAGCACGGAGGAGATCGCGGCGATCATCGACGCGGTCAAGGCCACCGGGCTGACCTACATGATGGGCGAGACCAGCGAGTACAACCCGGCCACGGTCCACGCCCGCAACCAGATCGCCGAGGGCGCCTTCGGGCGGCTCTTCTACGCCGAGGGCGACTACGTCCACGACATGGACCTCGGGTTCTACGAGGCCTACCAGTACAGCGGCGGCGAGAACTGGAAGGCGACCGCCAGCTATCCCCCGCTGCTGTACCCGACGCACGCGGTCGGCGGGGTGCTGGGCGCCTGGCAGACGCACGCGGTGAGCGTGTCGGCGATCGGTGTCGTCGACGACCGGGGCGACGGCGTCTTCGACAAGGACATCAGCCAGTTCGGCAACGACTTCTCCAACGCCACCGCGCTCTTCGAGGTGGCGGGCGGCGGCTCGTTCCGCACGAACGAGTTCCGGCGGGTCGGCTACCCCTCGCACATACGGGAGTCGCGCTTCCGCTTCTTCGGTACCGAGGCGAGCATGGAGCAGCTCGCGACGTTCGCCCTGTGGCAGGACAAGCAGGGGGTGAAGGACATCAGCGAGCTGCTGGAGCCCAAGCCCACCATGGCTCCCGACGATCCGTCGCTCCAGCACATCGCGCCGGAACTGCGGGCCGCCTTCACCTCCGGGTCGGCGCCCGTGCACGACCGGGCGCGGCTGCCGCGGGAGTTCGACAACCTCCACAACGGCCACGAGGGCAGTCACCACTTCCTGGTGGACGACTTCGTGACCGCCGTCAACACGCGCGCCCTGCCGTCGGTGAACGCGTGGGTGGCCGCCCGCTACACCCTGCCGGGCATCGTCGCTCACGAGTCGGCGCGGCAGGGCGGGGTCAGACTGGAGATCCCGGACTTCGGGGACGCTCCCCGGTAGGGAACGCCCGGCGCGAGCCGGGTGCCCGGTATCAGGTGCCCGGCTTGCGGCCGTACACGAAGACGTCGTCGTTCTTCTTCAGCAGCGACCAGTACTTCTTGGCGTCGGTCTTGGTCATGTTGACGCAGCCGTGCGAGCCGGGCGGGTTCCACATGCTGACGCCGACCGAGTGGAAGGCCTGGCCGCCGTCGAAGAACTGGGCGTAGGGCATCGGCACGTCGTAGATGGACGAGACGTGGTCGATGTTGCGCCAGTAGATCTTCTTCAGGCCGGTGCGGGTCTCGTACCCGTTGCGGCCGGTGCGGACCGGGACGGGGCCGTAGACGAGCTTCTTGCCGTCCTGGATCCAGCTCAGCTGGAGCGTCAGGTTCACGCAGGCGATCCGGCCCTTGTTCACCGGGCATTTGCCGTCCTTGTTGGGGTTCTTCCCGACGGCCTTCTGCTTCTGCATCAGGTCCATCACGCCCCAGGTGACGGGCCCGGCGTAGCCGGCGTTCGGGGAGATGCCGTGCTTGGTCTGGAAGGCGCGGATGGCCTTGCAGTCGGCGGCGGACTGCTTGCCGTCGACCGGACGGCCGAGGAACTTCTCGACCTTCTTCTGGTACGGGCCGGCCTGCGTGGTGCAGCTCGCGGCCTGCGCCGGCGTGGCGCCGAGTGCGAGCGTGAGCGGTGCCACCAGACCGGTGATACCCAGTGCGACGGCGCTCCGTCTGCGTACGTCCCCCATGGCTGGTCATGCCCTTTCACGAAAGCGGTTCTGCGGTGTCTGCCAGCTAGACGGCCGGGGAACGGTTCCGGTTGTGCCGTCGGCGGGGCTGCGACGGAACAGTGACATACCCCACCGGCACACCGTGGACATACCTACACATAGGGGGATGATCACGCCCGATCAGGTGCCGAACGCGTCCGCGTCACCGGTATCCGGTGACGTCCGCGGGCTTGCCCGCGTCCTGGACCTCGACGAGGTAGCGCCAGGCGTCCGGGCGGCTGCCGTCGAGGTCGGTGAAGCCGTACTCCTGGGCGAGTCCGCCGCTGGACAGGGACCGGCCGTTCCAGCGCGCCACGTCAGCGTCCGCGGCCAGCGCGGCCACCGCCCGGCCCACGTAGTGCGGGGTCTCCGAGATGGCGAAGTGGGGGACGCTCTCCAGGGCGTCGCGCCAGTTCTCCTCGCACACCCCGAAGCCGTCCAGCATCAGCTCCGAGCGCAGCCAGCCGGGCGTGAGGGCGACGGCGGTGGCGCCGCGCGGGCCGATTTCGTGGCCGAGGGCGAAGGCCATGCGCAGGACGGACGCCTTGGCGAGGTCGTAGAAGAAGTTCACGCGGTAGTTCTCGGCGTTGTAGTCGGCGGTGCCGTCGGTGACCTCGACGACCAGGCCGCCCGGGTTGCGCAGCAGCAGGGGCAGGGCGTGGTGGCTGGTGACGGCGTGCGTCTCGATCGCGAGCCGGAGCAGGCGCAGGCCGTTGTCGAGGTCGTGCTCCCAGAGCGGGGTGTCCCACTCGAAGAGTTTCTCGCCGCCCCAGATGTCGTTGACGAGGACGTCGAGGCGGCCCTGCTCGTCCGCGATCCTGTCCACGAGCGCCCGGACCTGCGCCCGCTCCAGGTGGTCGGTGGGGACGGCGACGCCCCGGCCGCCGGCGGCGGTGACCAGGTCGGCGGTGTCCTCGATGGTCTCCGGCCGGTCGTACTCCGAGCGGCGGGCGCGGGTGGTGCGGCCGGTGACGTAGACCGTGGCGCCGGCCGCGCCGAGCTCGACGGCGATCCCCCGCCCGGCGCCCCGGGTCGCACCGGCGACCAGTGCGACCTTGCCCTGCAACGGAGCTGACATGTCCGACCTCCTGTGACGTGACTGCTTGTCGCCTTCAGGGTGACGGGTAAGCCGGACATCTTCTGTCGCCTTTTACGGGCGACACGTGATCAGTGGCCTCGGGTGATCCATTCCTCCAGGTGCGGGACCTCCGCGCCGATGGTCGAGGAGTCGCCGTGGCCGGTGCGGACCGTCGTTTCGGGCGGCAGGGTGAACAACCGGTCGCGGATCGAGTCGATGATCGTCGGGAAGTGCGAGAAGGAGCGGCCGGTGGCGCCAGGGCCGCCCTGGAAGAGGGTGTCGCCGGTGAAGACGGTGCCGAGCCCCGGTTCGTAGAGGCAGACGGCACCGGGCGCGTGCCCCGGGGTGTGCAGGACCCGCAGGTCGGCGCCGCCGGCCTCGATGACCTGGCCGTCGACGAGCCAGGCGTCCGGCTCCCGGTCCGGGTGGGTCTGCTTCCACAGCGGCAGGTCGTCGTGGTGCAGCCAGATGGTGGCGCCGGTGCGCTCGGCGAGGGCGGGGGCGGCGTCGATGTGGTCGTTGTGGGCGTGCGTGCACACGATGGCCGTGAGCCGGCGGTCCCCGACGGCCTCGGCGATGGCGTCGGCGTCGTGGGCGGCGTCGATGACGATCGCCTCGTGGTCGTCGCCGACGATCCACACGTTGTTGTCGACGTCCCAGGTGCCGCCGTCGAGGCTGAACTGCCCGGAGGTGACGAGGTGTTCGATGCGGGTCGTCATCACAGCACCACCACCGAGCGCAGCACGTCGCCGTGGTGCATCCGCCCGAACGCCTTCTCCACCTCGTCGAGCCGGATGGTCTCCGTGACGAACGCGCCGAGGTCCAGACGCCCCCGCAGATGCAGGTCGATCAGCATGGGGAAGTCGCGGGAGGGCAGGCAGTCGCCGTACCAGCTCGACTTCAGGGCGCCGCCGCGGCCGAAGACGTCGAGCAGCGGCAGGTCGAGCTTCATCTCGGGGGTGGGGACGCCGACGAGGACGACCGTGCCGGCGAGGTCACGGGCGTAGAAGGCCTGCTTGTACGTCTCCGGGCGGCCGACGGCCTCGATGACGACGTCGGCGCCGAAGCCTCCGGTGAGCTCGCGGATCGCCTCGACCGGGTCGTTCTCGCGCGAGTTGACGGTGTGGGTGGCGCCCATGGAGCGGGCGGTCTCCAGCTTGCGGTCGTCGATGTCGACGGCGATGATCGTCGCTGCTCCGGCCAGCTGCGATCCGGCGATGGCCGCGTCACCGACACCGCCGCAGCCGATCACGGCGACCGAGTCGCCCCGGCCGACGTTCCCGGTGTTGATCGCGGCGCCGATGCCGGCCATCACACCGCAGCCCAGCAGCCCGGCCACCTGCGGGGCGACGCGCGGGTCGACCTTGGTGCACTGCCCGGCCGCGACCAGCGTCTTCTCCGCGAAGGCACCGATGCCCAGGGCCGGGGACAGCTCCTGGCCGGTCGAGGCGAGGGTCATCTTCTGCTGCGCGTTGTGGGTGTCGAAGCAGTACCAGGGCCGCCCGCGCCGACAGGCCCGGCACTTCCCGCACACCGCGCGCCAGTTGAGGATCACGAAGTCACCGGGCTCGACGTCGGTGACGCCGGCGCCGACCGCCTCGACCACGCCGGCGGCCTCGTGGCCCAGCAGGAACGGGAACTCGTCGTTGATGCCGCCCTGCTTGTAGTGCAGGTCGGTGTGGCACACCCCGCAGGCCTGCACCCGCACCAACGCCTCGCCCGGGCCGGGATCGGGCACCAGGACCGTCTCGATCCGCACCGGCTCGTCCTTGCCGGGGGCGATCACGCCGCGTACTTCCTGGGCCATGGTGCTGACTCCTTCGTCGGCCGGGTCCGTTCCTCTCCGACCCTACGCGCGACTGATCGGTAAGGGGCGCGGATCGGCCACCCTCCTCGGCCGGGAAAGGGCGGAAAGGGCAGGCCGGGCGGGTCGGCGGCGTCGTAGCCTGAACGCTCCGCCGACGCCGAGGGAGCGCCGTGAGCATCACTGGGACCGAGGTGGCCACACCCGCGTGGCGGCAGCTCCTCGCATACGTACGCCCGCACCGCTGGTCCCTGTTCGCGGGGGCGCTGCTCTCGCTGGTCACCGGGGCGACCGGACTGCTGCTGCCGCTGGTGGCGCGGGAGCTGATCGACGACCTCTCGCACGAGCGGGCCATCACCGGCGCCCTGCTGGCGATGTCGGCCCTGGTCGTGACCAACGCGGCGGTGGGCGCGCTGGGTTCGTACGTGCTGACCCGCACCGCCGAGTCGGTGGTGCTCGGCGCGCGGCGTGCCCTGTCGTCGTATCTGCTGCGCCTGCGGATCACGGCCGTGGACCGCAGCGAACCCGGGGACCTGATGGCCCGCATCACCTCCGACACCACCCTGCTGCGCGCGGTCACCACCGACTCACTGGTCGGCCTGGGCACGGGCGGGCTGACGCTCGTCGCCACGGTGGTGATGATGGGCCTGGTGGACGCCGTGCTGCTGGGCGTCACCCTGGCGGTCATCCTGGGCGCGGGTGTGATTCTCGGGGTGATCGTGCCGCGCATCAACAAGGCGAGCCGGCAGGCGCAGGACGCGGTGGGTGTCATGGGTGCCTCGCTGGAACGGATCCTCGGCGCCCTGCGCACCGTGAAGGCGTCCGGCGCGGAGCACCGCGAGGAGCGGACGCTGCACGAGGCGGCCCAGGAGTCGTGGCGGCAGAGCGTGCGGGCCGCCAAGTGGTCGGCGGCCGCGGGCAACACCGCGGGGCTGTCCATGCAGGTCGCCTTCATCACGGTGCTCGCCGTGGGCGGCGCGCGGGTCGCGACCGGCGCGGTCGACGTGGGCACACTGGTCGCGTTCCTGCTGTACGTCTTCTATCTGATGTCCCCGATACAGCAGGTCGTCGGCGCCATCACGCAGTACCAGACGGGCGCCGCGGCCCTCACCCGCATCGAGGAGGCGCTGAACCTGCCCGCCGAGCCGGCCGCCGATGCCGCGCCGCTGCCCTCGACCGGCGCGCAGCCCGCCGCCCTCGCCTTCGACGACGTCCGCTTCCGCTATGCCGACGACCTGCCCTACGTGCACCACGGGGTGACGTTCACCGTGCCCGCGCAGGGCATGACGGCGTTCGTCGGCCCATCCGGCGCGGGCAAGACCACCGTCTTCTCCCTGATCGAACGGTTCTACGAGCCCGAGTCGGATGTGATCACGCTGGACGGGCGGGAGCTGGACGACTGGGAGCTGTCCCGGCTGCGCGCCGCGATCGGCTACGTGGAGCAGGACGCGCCCGTCCTGTCGGGCTCCCTGCGGGACAACCTGCTGCTGGGCAATCCGGAGGCGGACGAGGACGCCCTCGCGCGGGTGCTCAAGACGACCCGGCTCGACGGGCTGATCTCCCGGCTGCCCGCCGGCCTCGACACACTCGTGGGGCACCGCGGCACCAAGCTGTCGGGCGGTGAGCGCCAGCGCGTCGCCATCGCCCGCGCGCTGCTGCGCCGGCCCCGGCTGCTGCTGCTCGACGAGGCGACCTCGCAGCTGGACGCGGTGAACGAGGCGGCGCTGCGCGACACCGTCGCGGATGTGGCCCGTACGACCACGGTCCTCGTGGTGGCGCACCGGCTGTCGACGGTGACGATGGCCGACCGGATCGTGGTGATGGACGCGGGCCGGGTCCGGGCCGTCGGCACGCACCGTGAGCTCGTGACGGCCGATCCGCTCTACGCGGAGCTGGCGGCGACGCAGTTCCTGGCCACGGCGGACTGAGCCCGGGCGTGCGTGAGGGCCGCCCGGGCGTGCGGCCCTCACGCACACGCTGCGGTCAGTGCACGTTCGGCAGGAAGCCGAAGACCGGGGAGACCAGACCGACGACCTGGTTCAGCTGGTCGAGGTCGTTGAGGCGGTTGAGCCCGGCGAGCTGCGAGGAGGGCCGCGGGATCTCGTCCTTGTGCGCGGCGGGGATGTCGCTCACGGTCAGCGAGTCGAGCGTGGTCATCGGGCTGAGCGGGCTCTTCGCTTCCGCGTCGGCCGCGTTCGCCATCGGCGCGGCGAGGCCGGTGACCCCAGCGGCGAGAGCAACGGCGGCGACCATACGTCGTGTTGAGATCATGCCTTTCGCAACGCGGGCGGGTCCCCGGCGGACACGGGCGGGCGGTCCGCCTCACCCATCAGGCCCAGCGCTTGCCGAGGCGGGCGGGCCGGAGGAGCCTCGGGAGGAGAGGCCTTTCGCGGCCCGCTCCCGCCGGGTCGCGGCCCTTCGAAGGGAGTCGTCATGGGAACAGCGGCAGAACCCGCCTTCGACCGAGAGACGCTGCGCCGGGGCCTGGAAGGGCAGAACCCGGACATGCTGCTCTCGCTGTACGCCGACGATGCGGAGCTGCGCATCGTGGACCGCACGACGCAGCCCAGCCACCCCAAGGTCCTGCACGGCCGGGACGAGATCGGCCGGATGCTGGAGGACGTCTACAGCCGGGACATGTCGCACAAGCTGGAGCGGTGCGTCATCCAGGGTGACGAGGCCGCCTACAGCGAGAGCTGCGAGTACGCGGACGGGGTGCGTGTCCTGTCCGAGTCCATGATCGGGCTGCGCGAAGGCAAGATCACCGAGCAGACCCTGGTCCAGGCCTGGGACGAGTAGCAGGGGCCCACCGGGCTCCGTCAGGGTGGGGCCGGACCGTGACCGCCGCTGAGGTGGAGCACCACCGGGGAGCGGCCCCGCGGAGCCGATGCCGTGCGCCTGGGCGAAGCAGCACATCGGCCCATGGGTGGATCATGTCGCAGGCGCGTCGCATGAACGGCACCGCACTCTCCCGGCGCATCGTGGCAAGCCCGGCGCCGAGGTGATCGACGCCGGGGTACAACGCCGGGAACGTCGGGGACGTCGACTTCGACTCCGCCGTGGAGCGGGCCTCGCTGATCACACCGGTGCCGGGTGGGGTCGGTCCGATGACCATCGCCACGCTGCTGGAGCAGACCGTCGAGACAGCCGCCCGGCAACTCGCCGTCATCGGGGGGTGATCAGCGCATCCATGCGCTGTACGACATGACGTCACCCTCCTCGACGCCGTACGCGGGCTCCGGCTCGGTGAGGGTGCTCTCCAGCCCGAGGACGGCACCGGTGGCCGGGTCCATGATCAGCATGCGGCGGAGGCCGCGGGAGTCGTTCACGTAGGCCTGGCCGCGGCGGCCCAGCCGGTCGGTCACCTGGCCGGCCGGCCGCAGCCCCTCGGCGCGGGCCAGCAGCCGGGCCAGCGCCGCACTCTCCTGTGCGCCGAGGGTCCAGTGGTCCAGCAGTGTCGCCGTAGCGTCCAGCAGCTCGGGCGTGGTCAGCGGAGTGCCGGAGAACTGAGCCTGTGTCAGGTAGGCGCGCAGCCGGGCGGGATCACGGGGCGGGGGTGACTGGGGCGGGGCGTCGCTCCAGCTGGGCGGGTAGGTCCGGTCGAGGAGGACGTGACCGTCGTCGACGGGGTGCGGCTCGCCGCCCTCGTCCGAGAGGACCGGGCGGCCCGGATGCCTGGGGTCCGTGGCCACGACGAGTTCGGTGTGGCTGTCGTCGGCGTGCCAGCGCACGATGCGCTCCTCGGGCAGGGTGATGGGGGGCTTGTCGTCCGACATGCCGAGGCTCCAGGACTGCACGTGCGTCCCCTTGCGCAGGCGGGGCGCGTCGTCGGCCCCGGCGGCTGCCGCGGCGCGGTCGGCCAGCCGGTCCAGGGGCACGGCTGTGAAGCCCGATTCGATCACCAGCGGGCGGGGCGCGGCGACCGCGGGCGTGGCGCTCGGGCCGCTCAGTACGAAGGTGAGGGTGAGAGCGGCGACGACGGCCGTGGCGAGCAGCCCCCAGGCCAGCCGGGGCCATCCGGGGCCCGGCAGCAGCCGCTGCCGCAGCCGGCCGAAGGGCCGGCCCCGTCCGTCCCGGAGCAGTTGTTCGAGCCGGCGCTCGGCGTTGTGGTCCAGGGGACCGTCGCCGTAGTGAGGGCCGTCGGGCGGCACCGGGTCGGCGCAGCGCAGCAGTTCGAGTTCGTCAGCCATGGCCGTGTTCCTTCGGGGCGGTCATGCAGGAGTGCTCGGCGGGCGGGGGTTCGGGACGCATGCGGTCGATCTCGGCTCTGAGGCGGCGCCTGGCCCGGTGCAGCCGCATGGACGCGGCCCGGCTGCCGCAGCCGAGGGCGACGGCGACCTCGTCGATGCCGAGTTCCTCCCAGGCCGTCAGGCGCAGCACCTCCTGATCGGCGGCGGAGAGCCGGGCGAGTGCCTCGTGCACCCAGCCGCCCGGTGTGTCGGCCTCGGGGCCCGCCGCGATGTGACGCCCGTGTGCGGTGTCGTCGTTGCCGAGCCGGTCGACGAGCCGGCGGCGGCGGCCGTGTCCGCGTACCGCGTTGGCCAGGCAGTTGCGTGCCACGCCGTACAGCCAGGGCAGCGCGGCGGCGGGGAGGTCGGCCCGGCGCCGCCAGGCGACCGTGAACACCTCCGCCACCACTTCCTCCACGTCACCGGCCCGTGCGTCCAGTCGCCGTGCGACATAGCGGCTGACCGCCCAGTAGTGCTCGCGGTAGGCAGCGGCGAAGATCTCGTCGTTGCTCATGTCCCGTTCTTGTCCGGCACCTTCTCGATCGTCACACCCGATTTCGTGATGCTCGTCGCGTCAGTGAAGTGTGACGCGCGGGCGGGGCGCGGACACAGGCGGGGCATGAGGCACCTCAAGTGGCTGACGACCACTGATCACAAGACGATCGGCACGCTGTACCTGGCCACGTCGTTCGCGTTCTTCGTCATCGGTGGCGTGATGGCGCTGCTCATGCGCGCCGAGCTCGCCCGGCCCGGTCTGCAGATCATGTCGAACGAGCAGTTCAACCAGGCGTTCACGATGCACGGCACGATCATGCTGCTGATGTTCGCGACGCCGCT
>NZ_JBIBEP010000023.1:4187-143312 GCF_042955185.1 Streptomyces sp. NPDC012474 | reverse complement strand
CGGCGGCCGGCCCGCCTTCGAGGTCCGGGCCGTGCTCGCGGCGACCCTCTCTCCCACCTGGGGCATCTACTCCGGCTACGAGCTGTGTGAGAACATCCCGCTGAAGGAGGACGGCGAGGAGTACCTGGACTCGGAGAAGTACCAGCTCAGGCACCGCGACTGGGCCACCGCCGAACGCGAGGGCCGCACCATCACCCCGCTGCTCACCCGGCTCAACACCATCCGCAGGGAACACCCCGCGCTGCACCGACTCAGGAACCTCCGCTTCCACCACACCGACAACGACGCTCTCGTCGCGTACAGCAAGCGCAGCGGATCCGATGCCGTCCTGGTGGTCGCCAACCTCGACCCGCACCACGCCCAGGAGGCCACGGTCTCGCTGGACATGCCGCAACTCGGCCTGGACTGGCACGAGTCGGTGCCGGTGCGCGACGAGCTCACCGGCGAGACCTATCACTGGGGACGCAACAACTACGTGCGGTTGGAGCCGGGGCGGGCTCCCGCGCACGTCTTCCACGTCCAGTCCCCGCCCGCCGCGCACGCGAACGGAGGGGCAGGAACGTCATGACCGTGAACGAGCCCGTACCGGACACCTTCGAGGACACTCCCGCACGGGACAGGGATCCCGACTGGTTCAAACGCGCCGTCTTCTACGAGGTGCTCGTCCGCTCGTTCCAGGACAGCGACGGCGACGGCGTCGGCGACCTCAGGGGCCTCACGTCCAAGCTCGACTACCTCCAGTGGCTCGGCGTCGACTGCCTGTGGCTGCCGCCGTTCTTCAAGTCCCCGCTGCGCGACGGCGGCTACGACGTCTCCGACTACACGGCCGTGCTGCCGGAGTTCGGCGACCTCGCGGACTTCGTGGAGTTCGTCGACGCCGCCCACCAGCGCGGCATGCGCGTGATCATCGACTTCGTCATGAACCACACCAGCGACCAGCACCCGTGGTTCCAGGAGTCACGCAAGGACCCCGACGGGCCCTACGGCGACTACTACGTGTGGGCCGACGACGACAAGGGATACCCGGACGCGCGGATCATCTTCGTCGACACGGAGACCTCGAACTGGACCTTCGACCCGGTGCGGGGCCAGTACTTCTTCCACCGTTTCTTCTCCCACCAGCCGGATCTCAACTACGAGAACCCGCGGGTCCAGGAGGAGATCCTGGCAGCGCTGAAGTTCTGGCTGGACCTTGGCATCGACGGGTTCCGGCTGGACGCGGTGCCCTACCTCTACGCGGCCGAGGGCACCAACTGCGAGAACCTGCCCGCCTCGCACGCGTTCCTCAAGCGCGTGCGCCGCGAGATCGACGCCCTGTACCCGGACACGGTGCTGCTGGCGGAGGCCAACCAGTGGCCCGAGGACGTCGTCGACTACTTCGGCGACTACCCCAGCGGCGGCGACGAGTGCCACATGGCGTTCCACTTCCCCGTCATGCCGCGCATCTTCATGGCCGTCCGCCGGGAATCCCGCTACCCGGTCTCCGAGATCCTGGCCAAGACCCCCGCCATCCCCTCGGGCTGCCAGTGGGGCATGTTCCTGCGCAACCACGACGAGCTGACGCTCGAGATGGTCACCGACGAAGAGCGCGACTACATGTGGGCCGAGTACGCCAAGGACCCCCGCATGCGCGCCAACATCGGCATCCGCAGGCGCCTCGCTCCCCTGCTGGACAACGACCGGCACACCATCGAACTGTTCACGGCCCTGCTGCTGGCGCTCCCCGGCTCGCCGATCCTGTACTACGGCGACGAGATCGGCATGGGCGACAACATCTGGCTCGGCGACCGGGACGCGGTGCGCACGCCGATGCAGTGGACCCCGGACCGCAACGCCGGCTTCTCCACCTGCGACCCGGGCCGCCTCTGCCTTCCGGCGATCATGGACCCGGTCTACGGCCACCAGGTGACCAACGTCGAGGCGTCGATGTCGTCGCCGTCGTCGCTGCTGCACTGGACCCGGCGCATGATCGAGATCCGCAAGCAGAACCCGGCCTTCGGCCTCGGCTCGTACACCGAGCTGCCCTCCTCCAACCCCGCGGTGCTGGCCTTCCTGCGGGAGTACGAGGACGACCTGGTCCTGTGCGTCAACAACTTCGCGCGGTTCGCGCAGCCCACCGAGCTCGACCTGAGCGAGTTCGCGGGGCGGCACCCGGTGGAGCTGTTCGGCGGGGTCCGCTTCCCCGCCATCGGCGAGCTGCCCTATCTGCTGACCCTCGGGGGCCACGGCTTCTACTGGTTCCGGCTCACTCGAGTCGCATCCCGCATCGGACGGCGACTGTGACCCTGCGCCGCGACAAGGAGGCGTGACCATGCCGAAGACCGCATCCCTGCGCCCGGACCTGACGCGCCTGGCGAAGCCCATGGAATCGCTCGGCGCCCTGCTGCGCGACTGGCTGCCCCGGCAGCGCTGGTTCGCGGGCAAGGACCGGCCCGTCACCGAGCTCGGCCTGCTGTCGATGACCGAGCTCTTCCCGGGCTGTCTGCATCTGCTGGTCCACGCCGGTCACGCCGGTCACACGGGCGTGCCCTCGCCCGGTGGGGCGCCCCCGGCGGGCGACTGCTACCAGTTGCTGCTCGGCGTACGGGAACGGCCCGCGCCCCGGCTCGGGCGGGCGCTCATCGGGCGGGTGCAGGACGGGCCGCTGGCCGGGCTGACGGTCTACGACGCGCTGCACGACCCCCGCTCGGCCCAGCTCCTGCTGGACCGGCTGCGGCAGCCGGGCTCCGCGGGCCCCCTGCGCTTCGACTGCGACCCCGACCAGCAGGTGCCCGCCGGGCTGGTGCCGCGGCTGCTGGACGCCGAGCAGTCCAACTCCTCGCTGGTGTACGGCGACGAGTACATCCTGAAGGTCTTCCGGCGCATCCAGCCGGGCGTCAACCCGGACCTGGAGGTGCCGGGCGCGCTGGCCCGTCACGGCTGTCACCGCGTACCGGCGCCCGTGGCCTGGTTCCAGACGGACCAGCCGTTCAAGGCCACCCTCGGCGTGCTCCAGCCGTACCTGCGGGACGCCTCCGACGGCTGGACGCTGGGTCTGCACGCGCTGGCCGCCGGGGACGATTTCACCGTCCAGGCCCGGGCGCTGGGCGCGGCCACCGCGGAGGTGCACCTCGCGCTGGCGTCGGCGTTCCCCGTCGGCGGGCCCGGGGAGAACGGGCAGACGGCGGCGGCGATGACCGAGCGGCTGGACGCCGCCGCGCACTGCGTGCCCGCGCTGCAGCCGTTCGTGCCGGGCCTGCGGACCGCGTTCGCCGCGCTCACCACCTGCGATCCGGGGCCGCCCGCCCAGCGCATCCACGGCGACCTGCACCTGGGGCAGGTACTCCGGGCCGGGCGCGAGTGGTTCGTCATCGACTTCGAGGGCGAGCCGTCCCGGCCGCTCTCCGAACGGCGCAGCGCCCACTCCCCCGTGCGGGACATCGCCGGGATGCTGCGCTCCTTCGACTACGCCGCCCGGCAGCGCCGCCCCTGGCGCCCGGAGTGGGCCCGCCGCTGCCGCGAGGCCTACTGCGCGGGCTACGCCGCCCGCGCCGGCTGGGACCCCCGCAAGAAACACGGACTGCTCCGCGCCTATGAGACGGACCGGGCCGTGTACGAGGTGCTGTACGAGGCACGGCACCGCCCCGACTGGCTGCCTGTACCGATGGCGGCCATCGAACGCCTCGCCGTGAGAGGAGACTGAGCCGTGGCACTGCGCGACACCTCAATCCCGGAGCCGTCCGGCCCGGTCCCGGGCACGACCGCGCCCGCCCTGAGCCCCGAGGACCGCGGGCGCCTGCTGGCCGGTGCCCACCACGATCCGCACGCCCTGCTGGGTGCCCACCCGGTCCCGGGCGGGATCGTGTTCCGTGCGCTGCGCCCCTTCGCCCGCTCCGTGAGCGTCGTGGTCGACGGCAGGCGCACCGCCCTCGTCTCCGAGGGCGACGGCCTCTTCTCGGGCGTGCTGCCCCTGGACGCGGTCCCCGCGTACACGCTGCACGTGGCGTACGAGGAGGGCGAGCAGGAGACGCCCGATCCGTACCGCTTCCTGCCCGCGCTGGGCGAGCTCGACCTGCACCTGATCCGTGAGGGGCGGCACGAGCAGCTGTGGCAGGCGCTCGGCGCGCAGCCCATGACGCACGAGGGCGTCGAGGGCACCCGGTTCACCGTCTGGGCGCCGAACGCGCAGGGCGTGCGGGTCGCCACGGACTTCACCCACTGGGACGGGACGCAGTTCCCGATGCGGTCCCTGGGCGCCTCCGGTGTGTGGGAGCTGTTCCTGCCGGGTGTCGGCGAGGGCACCGCGTACAAGTTCGAGATCCACTCCCGGTACGGCCACCGCTTCCTCAAGGCCGACCCGATGGCGCGCCGCTGCGAGGAGCCGCCCGACACGGCGTCGATCGTGACGGCCTCGCACTACGAGTGGGGCGACACCGAGTGGATGGCGCACCGCGCCGACACGCCCGTGCACGAGGCGCCGTTCTCGGTGTACGAGGTCCATCTGGCGTCCTGGCGGCCGGGCCTGACCTACCGGCAGCTCGCGGAGGAACTTCCCCGGTACGTGAAGGAGCTGGGCTTCACCCACGTCGAGCTGATGCCGGTCGCCGAGCACCCCTTCCACGGCTCCTGGGGCTACCAGGTCACCGGGTTCTACGCACCGACGTCCCGGCTCGGCACACCGGACGACTTCCGGTTCTTCGTCGACGCCTGCCACCGGGCCGGCATCGGCGTGATCATGGACTGGGTGCCGGCGCACTTCCCGAAGGACGACTGGGCGCTGGCCCGGTTCGACGGGGAGCCGCTCTACGAGCCGGGCGACGACCGGCGTGCTGAGCACCCGGACTGGGGCACGTACGAGTTCGACTTCGGCCGCACGGAGGTGCGCAACTTCCTGGTCGCGAACGCCGTGTACTGGTGCGAGGAGTTCCACATCGACGGGCTGCGCGTGGACGCGGTCGCCTCGATGCTCTACCTGGACTACTCGCGCGAGGACGGCCAGTGGGAACCCAACGCCTACGGCGGCCGGGAGGATCTGGCCGCCATGGGATTCCTGCAGGAGATGAACGCGACGGTGTACCGGCGGGCCCCGGGCGTGGTCACGATCGCGGAGGAGTCCACGGCCTGGGGCGGGGTGACCCGGCCGACCGAGACCGGCGGACTCGGCTTCGGGCTGAAGTGGAACATGGGCTGGATGCACGATTCGCTGGAGTACATCGCGCACGAGCCGGTGCACCGCAAGTACCACCACCACGAGATGACGTTCTCGATGGTGTACGCCTACAGCGAGAACTACGTCCTGCCGATCTCCCACGACGAGGTCGTGCACGGCAAGCAGGCGCTGGTGTCGAAGGTGCCCGGCGACTGGTGGCAGCGACGCGCCACCCACCGGGCCTACCTCGGCTTCATGTGGGGCCACCCCGGCAAGCAACTGCTGTTCATGGGGCAGGAGTTCGCGCAGGGCGCCGAGTGGTCGGTAGAGCACGGACCGGAGTGGTGGCTGCTCGACGACGGCTACCACTCGGCGGGCGACCACCGGGGCGTGCGCGATCTGGTGCGCGACCTGAACTCGGCGTACCGGGCCACTCCGGCACTGTGGCAGTGCGACACCCGCCCGGAGGGTTTCCGCTGGGTGGCGGTGGACTCGGCCGACGACAACGTCTTCGCGTTCCTGCGCCACGACGCCGAGGGCAGGCCGCTGCTGGCGGTGTCGAACTTCTCCCCCGTCGTCCGGCAGGACTACGGCCTGTGGGTGCCGGGTGACGTGGTCGCCTGGGAGGAGCGCCTCAACACCGACGACACACGCTACGGCGGCAGTGGCGTCACCAACCCGGATCCGGTCAAACCGGAGGACGGCCTCGTCCGGATCTCGCTTCCTCCGCTGGCCACGGTGTGGCTGACGCCGTTCGCCGTGTGAAGTCCCGCCGCCTCACCAGGTGTCCTACCCGCTGAGAGGGGCACTGGGGGTCGTACCACCGGGAGCACCCGGTGGTACGACGCGGCAGGGCACAGAAGGGCGGGCATCAGGTGCGCACCGTGGGAGTGGAGGAGGAACTCCTCCTGGTCGATCCGGAGACCGGAGAACCGCGGGCGCTGTCCGCAGCGGTGCTCGCCCGGGCGGAGAAGAACGGCGCGGATCAGGACGTGTTCGAGAAGGAACTCCACGAGCAGATGCTGGAGTTCGCCACCCATCCACAGTCCTCCATGGAGAGCCTGCGCGCGGAGATCGTCCGCTGCCGCACGGAGGCGGCCCGGCACGCGGAGGAGATCGGCTGCACCGTCGCGGCGCTCGCCACCTCACCGCTGCCGGTCAGCCCGGCCGTCGGCGTCAGCCGGCGCTACCGGTGGATGGCGGACCAGTACGGCATCGCCACCCGGGAGCAGCTCGTCATGGGCTGCCATGTGCACGTGTCGGTCGAGTCCGACGAGGAGGGCGTCGCGGTCGTCGACCGGCTGCGGCCGTGGCTCCCGGTGCTGCGGGCGATCAGCGCGAACTCGCCGTTCTGGCAGGGCAAGGACACGGGGTACAACAGCTACCGCAGCCGGGTGTGGCTGCGCTGGCCGTCGGCCGGCCCGACCGAGATCTTCGGCTCGGCCGAGCGGTACCACCGTCTGATCGCGGACATGGTGGCCACCGGGGCGCTCCTCGACGACGGGATGATCTACTTCGACGCGCGGCTGTCCCAGCGGTACCCGACCGTGGAGCTCCGCGTCTCGGACGTCTGTCTGCGTTCGGACACCGCCGTGCTGATCGCCACACTCGTCCGGGGGCTGGTCGAGACCGCCGCACGGGAGTGGCGAGCCGGCCGTGAGCCGCTCGACCACAGTGTCAGTCTGCTGCGGCTGGCCGACTGGCAGGCGGCCCGGTCCGGGCTGGCGGGCGAGCTGCTGCACCCCGCGACCATGCGGCGCATGCCCGCCGAAGCCGTCGTCCGCGCCCTGCTGGACCACGTCGAGGAGGCCCTCGACGGCACGGGCGACCTGGCGCGGGCCGAGGCCGCCTGCGACGAGCTGCTGCGGGAGGGCAACGGGGCTCAGGTGCAGCGCGCGCTGATGGAGCGCACAGGAAGCCTGCGGGACGTCGTCACCGAGTGCGTCCGCCGTACGCAGGCGTGAGGCGTCCCGGCATGCCCGGACCGGGGGCTCAGAGGATCAGGACGAGGGCGTAGGCCAGGAAGAACGCCGCGATCAGCACGGTGACGATGATGATCACGGCCATCGGCGCCTTGGCCCAGCCCTTGGTGGGGTTGTGCGTCTCACGGGGCAGCGTCTCCGGCATGCTGCTCTCCGCGGGCGGGGTCTCGCCCGGCGGTACACCGCCGCCGGGTTCCAGACCTGGGGTGCGTTCGGGTTCGGGATCGGGGCTGATGTGAGTCATGTCCCCCGGGTCCCCCGATCACGGCGAGATCATCAGCGGGTCCAGTTCCGTATTTTCCGACCCCGAAGGGTCTCGACTCGACTACATTCGAGCACCGCCGATGACGGTACCCGTCGGCAATGTCACACCCCGTACACGTCAGGAGCAGTGCATGCGCGACCTCGCCCTCGCTCCCCCGGCCGTGGCGCCCCTGACCGGCGGGCTCGCCGACAGCGTCTTCGAGGCGGCGGACCGCGAGCCGGCCCGGCCGCTGCTCGCCCGCCGGGCCGACCCCGCCTCCGCGACCTGGGACGAGGTGACGGCGATCGAGCTGCGCGACGAGGTGGTGGACGCCGCCAAGGGGCTGATCGCCTCGGGGATCGCGCCGGGTCACCGCGTGGCGATCATGGCGCGCACCCGGTCCGAGTGGACGATCCTGTGCTACGCGCTGTGGGCCGTGGGCGCCGAGGTCGTCCCGGTCTACCCGACGGCGTCACGCGACCAGGTGGAGTGGATCCTGCGGGACGCGGGCTGCGTGGCCGTGGTCGTCGAGGACGAGCAGGGCGTCATGACCGTCGGCTCGGTGTGCGCGTCGCTGCCGCTGCTGCGCCACGTCTGGCAGCTGAACGCGGGTGCCCTGGCGGAGCTGACGGCGCGCGGCGAGTTCATCCCGCTGGCCACGGTCGACTCGATGCGACGCATCGTGCTGCCGGACTCCACGGCCGTCATCGCCTACACCTCCGGGACCTCCGGCCGTGCCATGGGCTGCGCGCTCAGCCACCGCAACCTCGCCGGCCCCTGTGACACGCTGCTGGCGGGCTGGGGGCACACGGCGGCGCCGCGTGGGGAGCAGGGCTCCGTGCTCGCGTTCCTGCCCTTCTCCCACGTGTACGGACTGATGATCCAGGGGCTGTGCGTGCGTGGCGGGCTGCTGATGGGACACCAGGCCGATCTGAGCGGCGAGGCCCTGTCCTCGGCGCTTCAGTCGTTCCGGCCCACGTACCTGTACGCGGTTCCGTCGGTCCTGGAGAAGATCTACAAGAACTTCCTGCGCACCGCTCAGCAGGGGGGCCACGGAGCCCTGTTCGAGCGGGCCGCGGAGACCGCCCGGGACTTCGCCGCGGCCCTGGAGCGCCAGCGGCTGGGCCGCGGCCGCGGGCCCGGCTTCGACCTGCGGCTCCAGCACGCCCTGTACGAGCGCACGGTGTACCGCAGGCTGCGGGCCGCGCTGGGCGGACGGGTACGGCGGGCGACCTCCGGCGGCTCCCCCCTCAGCCGCGAGCTGTCCCTCTTCTACGAGGGCATCGGCATCTACGTGCACGACGGGTACGGGCTGACGGAGACCGCGGGCGGGGTGACGATGCAGCCGCTCGGCCGGGAGAAGTCCGGGACGGTCGGGCAGGCCCTGCCCGGCATGGAGATCCGGGTGGCCGAGGACGGGGAGATCCTGGTGCGGGGCCCCTCGGTGTTCCAGGGATACGTGGGCGACCAGGCCGCCACCCGGGCCGCGCTGCGCGGCGGGTGGCTCGCCACCGGCGACCTCGGGCAGCTGGACGCGGAGGGCTATCTGACGATCACCGGCCGCAAGAAGGACATCATCATCACCAGCAGCGGCAAGAGCGTCGCCCCGCTGGCCCTGGAGCAGCGGCTGCGGATGCACCCGCTCATCCACCAGGCGGTGGTGGTGGGGGACAACCGGCCCTGTGTCGGCGCCCTGATCACGTTGGACCCGGAGTTCCTGGCGCACTGGCGGGCGGCGCTCGCGTTGCAGGGCGAGATGCGGGAGGCACGGGAGGAGAACGCGCTGCGGGAGGAGATCGCGCGGGCCGTGGCGGCGGCCAACAGCGCCGTGTCACGGTCGGAGTCGATCCGGGTGTTCCGGGTTCTGCCGGAGCCGTTCGACGTGGCCAACGGGCTGCTGACGCCGTCGATGAAGCTGCGCCGGGACGAGATCGTGCGCCACTACGCCTCCGAGATCGAAGCCATGTACCAGTCACGCAGGCGTCCTGGGCGGCCGAGCACGCCGGACGAACCGTCGAACTGGGACGATTCCGACAACGTGTTCCGCTGAGCGTGCGGCCGGACGCGTAGGCCCCGTCCCCTCGGGAACACGCAACAGTGGCGACGCATGAGAAAGGACGACAGCCCTGACGACAGCCCTAGCTGACGCCCGGGCCGGAAAGGCGATATGTCAACCGAGCCGCGTGGGGACGACGCCCTGACCTCCGAGGAGATCCCGAGCCGCACGAACAGCTTCGTGGGCGAGCCGCATGACGTGACAGGAGCGCGGCTGGCCGCGGAGGGGTTCCTGCGTGATCTGGCACGCTCCTCCCCGCCTTCTGCTCCCGAGTACTGGGACGACATCCTGCTGGTGGTGACGGAACTGGCCGCCAACGCGGTCCAGTACGCCCCCGGCCCGTTCGCGCTGCGCATGCGCCGGACGTTCGACGGGGTGCATGTGGTCATGCACGACACCAGCACCACGGAGCCCGCCCCTCGCCCCTTCGATCCGCGCAGCGGCGGCGGGGGGATCGGCTGGCATCTGATTCACACACTGTGCGACCAGGTCAGCGTGGTGGCCGACGGCCGGGGCAAGGACGTGCACGTGTTCATGCCCTGGTGAGCCGGTCAGGGGCTCGGCGTGCCCGTGACCGACCCAGACCCGGCTCAGACCCGGCTCAGACCGCGGCCCTCTCGCGTGGCGGCAGCCGGTCGTAGTAGTCGCCCACGGCCCGCAGATACTCCCGGTCCCTCGTCTCGCTGTCGGTCTGGAAGCGCGGCGCCGCCTTGGCGTCCGCCCTGCTGCACGCCAGTGTGACCTTCCTCCCCGGTATGTCGATGCCGGTGACGACCCCGGCCGGTACCAGGACGCTGCGGCCGAACACCCAGACCCCGGTGTCGACGACCAGGTGCCGCATGTCGTGCGGGGCGGCCTCCCGGTCCACGTGCCCGATCGTGCCGTCGGTCGCGGCGACGGCGAAACCGGTCAGGTCCTGCCCCTCCGTGTGACCGCTGTCCGGCGCGTACGACCAGATTCTGTCGATGGCCACGCTGCCCCATCCTCCCTGGCGATCCGCGGATCGCATCTGCTGCGGCGGGCGCCTCGCGCCCGCCCCGTCCCACAGCAGCAATTACCCTCCTGCCGCAAGCGCATTCGGCGCACACGCCTGCGACCGCACACCACTTCCGGGGGCCGGTCCCCGCGATGTCCGGCCGAGGGGGCATGGAGGGCGGTTTCCGGGGTAATCGCGGGGGCGCGGTGACATCCGTAACCCGTCGGTGAAGGGAGGCGCATGAGGAACGGAATTCGAGTCCGGAGAACGACCGGGATCCCCTCGCACCGCGGTCATCCCCAGAGGTGACCAGCCCAGGCCGTAGCACTTGTTGGAGGTATCCGTGCCCCTCGCCCAGAACCCGCTGTCCGTGGAAGTCGAGCTGCCCCGGGAGGACGTGGCCCTGATCACGGTCGACGGCTACCTGGACGTCGACACCGCGACCGAGTTCCAGGCCCATCTGGCCAACCAACTCCACCACGGCCGACGGCACTTCCTGCTCGACCTGTCGTCCGTCCCCTTCATGGACTCGTCCGGGATGAACATCATCCTGCGGGTGTACCAGGAGACCCGTAAGACCGAGGGCAGCGTGCACGTCATCAGCCCGGCACCGGCCGTGCGGCGCATCCTCGACCTGACCGGCGTCAGCATCACCGTGCCGATATCGGAGAGTCTCGACGAGGCTCTGACCCGCGTCGACGAAGGGCCGCACCTGCCCGGCGAGCCGGAGGGGCCGGGCGTCTGACGGTCCGGGTGCCCCACAGGGCAGGGCGCCGGCGAGAGCCGGTGGCCCGGTGCCCTCGTTCCGCCCTGCCCGGACGACGACGGCTCACCCTTCGCACGCCGCCGGCGGCGGCTCCGACCGCCGTTGCGCGGAACCGGATCGCTTGCGCCGGAGCAGGTGTTGTACGAGTTCGACGCATGGTTAGAGTTGTCGCCCGGCAAGTGTCACATCGCCGTCTCGTTGCCAGAAGCGGGCTCGGTCGACGCAACGCGGATGAGGAGAGAACCAGGTGCCGGAGCACGAAGCGGACGGACAGCTCGCCACACCCACCCACGAGGTCAGGGACTTCCTGCACAGCCGGCGCGAGCAGATCGCCCAGCGGTGGGCGGACGAGCCTCTGTTCCGCACCGTGTTCACCGTCTCGCGCGACGAGGCGGTGGAAGCGGGCAAGGTCATCGTGGACGCGCTGGCCCAGGTGGCCGACTCGGATCAGGTGGAGGACCCGGACGCCGCAGGTTTCAGCGAGGTGCGCGAGCAGCTGGCCCGGATGGGCGCGGCCCGGTCCCGGGCCGGGCTGTCGAACACCCAGGTCTCCAGCGAGCTGGCCGCCCTGCGCCCGCCTGTGGAGAACCTGCTGGCCGCCGATCTGGAGCAGGCGTCACCCGAGCACCTGCGGGCCTGTTCGACCGCGCTGACGGTGCTGATGGGCACCCTGCGGCTGGTGGCGATGCAGTCGGCGCTGAGCGAGTGGCAGGCGCTCAGCGACCGGCAGCGGCTGCAGCTGATGGAGGTCGCCACGCCCGTCATCCGGCTGTGGGACGGCATCGTGGCCGTGCCGCTCATCGGGACGCTCGACAGTGCCCGCAGCCAGATCGTGATGGAGACCCTGCTGAACGCGGTCGTGGAGCAGCACGCGCGGTTCGCGATCCTCGACATCACCGGGGTGCCGACGGTCGACTCGCTGGTGGCGCAGCACCTGATGAAGACGGTCGCCGCGGCGCGGCTCATGGGCGCCGAGTGCATCGTCTCGGGCATCCGCCCCGCCATCGCGCAGACGATCGTGCATCTGGGGCTGGACCTGGACGTGATCACCCGTGCGAGCCTCTCCGACGCGCTGGGGTACGCGCTGCACCAGCTCGGTGCGGACATCGTGAACCCGGGTGCGGGTCAGCGGTGAACGACGCCTCCTCCCGTCCCGTGACCGGCCACGTACCGGTCCTCCGGCTCGGCGACGTCCTGCTCGTCACACTCCAGGGGGACCTGCACGACAGCACGGCGCAGCAGCTCCAGCAGGACCTCGCCGAGACCATTTCCCGTACCGGGGTGCGCGGGGTCCTCATCGACATCTCCGGTGTGGAGATCGTCGACTCCTTCCTCGGCCGGGTGCTGGCCGAGATCGCCGCGCAGGCCAAGCTGCTGGCCGCGCGCACCGTGGTGGCCGGTATGCGCCCGGCCGTCGCCATCACCCTGGTCGAGCTCGGGCTGACGCTGCCGGGTCTGAGCACCGCGCTCAGTACCGAGGCGGGCATGGAGCTCCTCGCGCGGCAGGCCCCGGTGACCCGACCCGGCGGCCCGCGTCAGGAGCGTCCGTGATGCACACCGCCGCGGGCGTGGAGGCCTGCTTGCCCATCCGGTCGGACATGGACCTGGTGTGGGTGCGACAGCACGTACGGCAGGCCGCTGCCCGGCTCGGCTTCGGCCTGGTGGACCAGACCAAGCTGATCACCGCGGCCAGTGAACTGGCCCGCAACACCCTGGTGCACGGCGGGGGCGGACAGATGGAGGCGACGCAGGTCGGCGGTGCGGGTGCGCAGGGGTTGCGGCTGGCCTTCACCGACGAGGGGCCGGGCATCGCCGACCTGGACCTGGCACTGAGCGACGGTTACACCTCCGGCGGCGGTCTGGGGATGGGGCTGAGCGGCGCGCGGCGCCTGGTGCACGACTTCGACATCGACACCACGCCGGGCTCGGGCACCACGGTGCGGGTGACCTGCTGGGTGGGCCGGCCGCCGCGTCCGCGCGAGGAGGCCTGATGCCGCGGCTGTGGGACGTGCCGGTGCGCGACGCGACCCGGGTGCGCGACGCCCGGGTCGCGGCGGAGGGCGCTGCCGCGCTGGCCGGGCTGGACGAGCGGCGGACCGCGGCGGCCGCGCTGGTCGCGACCGAGCTCGCCACGAATCTGCTGAAGCACGCCCAGGGCGGTCAGGTGCTCATCGACGTCGTCGCCCCGCCCGTGCTGCGGGAGGGCCGGGAGGAGTCCAGGGTGGTCCAGATCGCCGCGATCGACCACGGCCCGGGCATCTACGACGTCCCCGCGGCCCTGCGCGACGGTTTCTCCACGACCCGCTCGCTCGGCGCGGGCCTCGGTACGTGTCTGCGTCTCTCCGACGACTTCGCCCTGCACAGCGTTCCCGGCCGCGGCACGGTCGCGGTGGCCCGCGTGAGTGCGACTCCCCGGGCCGGTGAGGCGTCGGTGCGGCCCGCAGGAGGGGTGTCCGCCGGGGGACGGTGGCCGGGTGGCGAGCCGCCGTTCGGCGCGGTGGCCTGCGGTGGTCTGACGGGCCATGCGGTGGTGCCCGGCGCTTTGCCGGACGGGCCGGGGGGCCGGGTGACGGCCGGCCGGGCGCGGGGGACCGAGCCGGGGCTCCGTGCTGCACCGGGCCACGACCTCCCGGACGTCGGCACGCCGGAAGGCCTGCCCGCCCCCGTGGCCGCCACGACCCACGGCCCCGCGGACACCGGCGTTCCGGACACCGCCACTCCGGGCACCCACACGCCCCCACGCTCAGCCGCCCGAGCCACGCCAGGCACCACCGCACCCGGCGAACAGGCCGGCCCGTCCACCGCACCGGCCCACGGCCCCGCGGACACCGGCGCTCCGGACACCGACACGCCGCCCCCAGGGCCGGCGGCCCACGCCACGACAGGCGCCACCCCATCCGGCGACCAGGCCGGCCCGTCCACCGCAGCACCGGCGCGCGATCTGACGGGCGGCGCCGGGACGTCCGGCCACCAGACCGGTGACCAGGCTCCGCCGGCCCACGACGCGGCGGGCGGCGGGTCAACGGGCAGGAGGACGCAGAGGGGCGAGCCGGACGACCACGCGGCACGAGCCCCTGGCCTCCCGGCTCCCGGGGCCGCCTCGGAGATCCATTCCGCGCCGGTCGCCGGTGTGCGGGCAGGTGGGGTGAACATCCCCTACGGCGGGGACGAGTACTCGGGGGACGCCTGGGGGTGGGTCCGGGCCGGGGACCGGGTGACGTTGCTGCTGGCGGACGGGCTGGGGCACGGGCCGGAGGCCGCGCGGGCCTCGTCCGCCGCGGTCACGGCGCTGCACCGGTGGGCCCACCTCTCCCCCGCCGAGTCGCTGCGGCGGCTGCACGAGGCGCTGAGGGGCACCCGGGGCGCGGCCGTCGCCCTGGCCCAGCTCGATCTGCCGGCCGGGCGGCTGCGGTTCGCCGGCATCGGCAACGTGGGTGCGCGGCTGCGCACCGGCGGCGCCTGGCGCGCCCTGCTGTCGCGGCCCGGCATCGTCGGGGTCCACCGGCCCGCCACCCTCCGTGAGGAGGAGGCCGACTGGACGGGCGATCCCCTGCTGATCCTGCACACCGACGGTCTGCCCAGCCGCTGGACGCCGCCGTCCGGTCCCGGGTCGGCGCCGGCCGACCCGGCCGTGACGGCCGCCGTGACGATACGTGACGCCAGCAGTCCCGCCCTGCCGGTGCGGGACGACACCGCCGTGGCCGTGCTGACCTCGACCCCGCCGGAACACCCATGATGCGCACTTGGCAGATCACCACCGTCATCGACGCGGCCCGCGCCCGCATCTCGCTCGCGCGCTTGTCCGCCGCGTACGGCATGCCCACCGTCGAACGGACGCGGCTGGCCGCCGCCCTCAGCGCCCACCTGCGGCAGTGCCTCACCAAGGGGGGCACGTGGCGGCTCACCATGGACCTTGCGGGCTCCCCCGCCGAGGAGGGGCTGCTGCACGTCGTGGTGACCCCGTCGCCTGAGGCCTGCGCCGCCGGGGAGCCGCTCTGGGAGGTCACGGTCCCCTGTCCCGAGACGGCCGAGGCCGCCGAGGACGGCACCGTCGCCGACGACCCCGCCGCACTGTCGGAGGCGCTGCTCGGTGCCGACGAGGACACGGCCGTCGTGCTGGACAAGCTCACCGAGCAGGAGGATCTGGTCTCCTTCCACCGCGATGAGCTGCACCAGACCAACCAGGGTGTGCTGGCCCTGCACGCCGAGCTCGACGCGGCCGGGCGGGCCCAGCGCGAGGCCTTCGCCGCCGAGCGCAGGGCCCGCAACGAGGCGGAGAGCGCCCGGCGCAGGCTGACGTTCCTCGCGGACGCGAGCGCCGTGCTGACGGCGTCGCTGAACCACGAGGAGATCGTGCGCCGGCTGCCGGACCTGCTGGTGCCGGAGTACGCGAGCAGCGTCGACGTCTGGCTCTTCGACCACGAGGAGGACAAGCACCGGTCGGCGCCGCATCCGGCCGCCGCCGTTGTCGCGGCCCGCACCGGGCGGCCGCAGTACGCCGCCGACCACCCCGGCAATCTGCCCGGCGTCGAGGACCAGCCGCCGTCGGCGCTGGATCCGGGGCGGCCGCTGCTGTGTGTGCCGCTGCCGACGCGGCGGGCGCCGCTGGGGGTCCTGACCCTGTCGCCGCCCGGCGCGCGCTGGGACCCGGACGACGCCGTGATGCTGATCGAGCTCACCCGGCGGGCCAGCATCGCCATCGACAACGCCCGGCGCTTCGAGCACAACCGAGACATCGCCGAGACGCTGCAGCGCGCCCTGCTGACGGATCTGCCCGCCACGCCGGGCCTCAGCCTCGCCGCGCGGTACCTTCCGGCCACGCACGGGCTGAACATCGGCGGCGACTGGTACGACGCGTTCCCCCAGCGGGACGGCGGGCTCATCACCGTCATCGGCGACGTGACCGGGCACGGTCTGCACGCGGCGGTCATGATGAGCCAGCTGCGCACCGCGCTGCGGGCGTACGCCGTCGACGGCGACAGCCCCGGCCGCCTGCTGACCCGGCTGCACCGGTTCCTGCACCATCTCCAGCCGGACCTGTACGCCACCGCCGTCATCGCCCGGTTCCACCCGGACGAGCCCACGCTGACCTGGGCCGCCGCCGGGCATCCGCCGCCGGTGCTGCGCCGGCCCGACGGCACCGTGCGCACCCTCGACGCCAAGCCCGGCGCGATGCTCGGCATCCCGCTCACCCAGGAGATCGCCGACCACACGGAACAACTGGAACCCGGCTCCACGCTCGCCCTGTACACGGACGGTCTGGTGGAGCGGCGTGCGCAGGGCATAGACCCGGGTATCGAGCGGCTTGCCACGGCGCTCGGGAGGTTCCGTTCGGCGGAGCTGGACACGGACCTGGAGGGCTCGGCGGACCGGCTTCTGCCCCCGCTGCTGAGCGATTCCGAGCGGGACGACGACGTGTGCCTGCTGCTGTGTCACGTCCAGGGTGGCGTCGGCTCCTGACGGCCGACCGGTCGGCCGGGTGTGCACGCGTTCTTCACTCCTGCCTGGTGCTTTTCGGCCACGGTGCGGGCATGGTGGTGATCGACGCGTTCGTCTGCCTGCCGTGTCCGACTGGCGCAACCGGGGGACACACGGTGGGATCGAAAGGGTGCGAACCAGCGATCCATGGGCAGTCGGAAGGCGTTCGAGGCAGACCGCCTGGAGCCGCAGAAAGGGATGAACACCGTGACACGACCCAGGATCCTGGTGGTTGGCGCAGGCTTCGCCGGCGTGGAGTGCGTCCGCCGTCTGGAACGGAAACTCTCCCCGGACGAGGCCGACGTCACGCTGGTGACGCCGTTCGCCTACCAGCTCTACCTGCCGCTGCTCCCCCAGGTCGCCTCCGGTGTGCTGACGCCGCAGTCGATCGCCGTCTCGCTGCGCCGCAGCAAGAAGTACCGCACAAGGATCATTCCGGGCGGCGCCATCGGCGTGGACCTGAAGTCCAAGGTCTGCGTCATCCGCACCATCACCGACGAGATCGTCAACGAGCCGTACGACTACATCGTGCTGGCGCCCGGCAGCATCACCCGGACCTTCGACATCCCGGGGCTGACGGATCACGCGTTCGGGATGAAGACGCTCGCCGAGGCGGCGTACATCCGTGACCACGTCATCTCGCAGCTGGACCTGGCCGACGCGAGCCAGGACCCCGTGGAGCGGGCCTCGCGGCTGCAGTTCGTGGTGGTCGGCGGCGGTTACGCCGGCACCGAGACCGCGGCGTGCCTGCAGCGGCTGACGCACGCGGCGGTCAAGCGCTACCCGCGCCTGGACCCGGGCCTGATCAAGTGGCACCTGATCGACATCGCGCCGAAGCTGATGCCGGAGCTGGGCGACAAGCTCGGCAGCAGCGCGCGGGACATCCTGCGCCGGCGGGGCATCGAGATCTCCCTGGGCACCTCCATCGCCAAGGCCGGCCCCGAGGAGGTCACCTTCACCGACGGGCGGGCGATCCCGACCCGCACGCTCATCTGGACCGCCGGGGTCGTCGCCAGCCCGCTCATCGCCACGCTCGGCGCGGAGACGGTCAAGGGACGGCTCGCGGTCGCCCCCGAGATGAACCTGCCGGGCGACGACGGGGTGTTCGCGCTCGGCGACTCGGCCGCCGTGCCCGACCTGGCCAAGGGAGAGGGGGCCATGTGCCCGCCCACCGCGCAGCACGCCCTGCGGCAGGGCAAGCACGTCGCCGACAACGTCATCGCGTCACTGCGGGGCCAGGTGATGAAGCCGTACGTCCACAAGGACCTCGGGCTCGTCGTCGACCTGGGGGGCACCGACGCGGTCTCCAAGCCGCTGGGCATCGAACTGCGGGGGCTGCCCGCCCAGGCAGTGGCCCGCGGCTACCACTGGTCGGCGCTGCGCACCAACGTCGCCAAGACGCGCGTGATGACGAACTGGCTGCTCAACGCGGTCGCCGGTGACGATTTCGTACGGACGGGGTTCCAGACCCGCAAGGCCGCACGGCTGAAGGACTTCGAGTACACGGACGCCTATCTGACGCCGGAGCAGGTGCGGGCGCAGGTCGAGGGGGCCGGCCGGCCGGAGTAGGACCGGGCCGGACGGGAGCGTCCGCCCGTGGCATGCCATGCTGAGGTACGGATCTTGGTGTGAGTCGGGAGAGAGTGCGGCGGCGTGAGGGCAGCGGGACGCGCGGTGCGGGCACGAGTGCGGGACCGGACCGCCGCGTCCGACCCCGGACTGCTGCGCCTGACGGCCGGGTTGCGGACGGTCGGCGCGATCACCCTCACCCTGGCCGTGCACTCCCTGCTGGGTGCCGATGTGCACCTCCTGGTGGCGGGGGCCATGGCGGCGATGGTCGCCACCTTCGCCATCCGGGAGAAGCAGCCGTCCGCACAGGCCGTGACGCTGGCGTTGGGCCTGCCGGTGGCCCTGGCCTCGGTGTCCCTGGGCGCGGTGCTCAACGCGCTTCTCTTCGTCGGTGACGTCTTCTTCGTCGTCCTGATCTTCTGCGCGGTCTACGGCCGCCGGTTCGGCGACCGGGGCACCGCGCTCGGGCTGATCGGCTTCCAGGTCTACTTCCTGTCCCTGTTCGTCGGCGCCACTGCCTCCACGCTGCCCGCGCTGTGCGGTGCCATGGCCGTGGCGTTCTGCTCCAGTGCCCTGATGCGCTTCGCCGTCGTGCCCGCGACGCCCACGGGTGTCCTGTTGCGGATGCGGCTGGCCTTCCGCGCGCGGCTGGCCCAGCTGGTGTCCGCGCAGCTCGAACTCCTCGACGCCCCCGCGCACGAGATGGACAAGGCGCTGAAGGCCGTGCGCGAGGGCACCGCGCGGCTCCACGAGACGGCGATGATGATCCAGGACCGGCTGGAGGAGGGCACTTCGGACGAGTCGGCGGCGCGGCTGGTGCAGCGCAGGATCGCGGACGCCGAGATCGCCGCCGAGCGGCTCGGCCTGTTGCTGCTGACCGCCCGCACCGCCGAACGGGCCGACACGCTCACCCTGCACCTGCCGGGCGCGCCCGCACCGTCGGTGGCCGGGCCGGCCGTGCCGGACGAGGCGAGCGCCGTCCTCCGCCGTGATCTGCAGGCGCTGCACGCCCTGGTGCTGCGGGCGGGCAGCGGCGACACGGGCACGGGGCTGGCCCATGTGCGCAACCGGCTCCTGGGCTACCGGGACGAGGAGAACCTGCCGCCCGCGTCGGCCGCCGTCCAGGACGTATTCCGCGGCATCGGCGAGTCGGCCCGCGCGGTGCTCGGGCTGCGGATCGCCCTGGACGGCCCGCAGGACGAGTCGGACGACTCCCCCGCGACGGCCCGCTCCCGCGAGGAGCTGGACGCCGAGGACGCCGCGATCGACGGCGGCGGCGAGGAAGCGGCGCAGGAGGAGCAGACGGGGCTGCGGCGGCCCACCACGCGCGCGGCCGTGCAGGTCGCCGTCGGGTCCTCACTGGCGATCGTGGGCGGTGAGCTGCTGTCCACGCAGCGCTGGTACTGGGCGGTGCTGACGTGCTGGATCGTTTTCCTCAACACCGCGTCGACGGGCGAGATCCTGGTCAAGGGGTACCGGCGGCTGCTGGGCACGGTGTTCGGCGTGGTGGCCGGCATCGTCCTGGCGGGACTGGTCGGCCGGCACACCTGGACGGCGTTCGCCCTGGTCCTGGTGCTGATCTTCGCGATGTTCTACGTGGCGCCGCTGTCGTACACGCTGATGTCGTTCTTCGTCACCGCGATGCTGGGGCTGCTGTACACGCTGCTGCACACCTACAGCCTCGACGTGCTCGTGCTGCGGATCGAGGAGACGGCGCTGGGCGCGGTCTGCGGGGTGGTCGCGGCGGCGCTGGTCCTGCCGGTGCGGACGGATCGCCGTACGAACGAACTGCTCGGCACCGTGCTGGAGCGGCTGGCCGAGGTCACCGAGGCCGCGGTCGGCCAGCTCAGCGGCGGGCCGGCGGACGAACTGCTGGACAAGGCGCGCGACCTCGACCAGGCGCTGGCCGATCTGCGGGCCGCGACCCAGCCGTTGATCCATCCGGTCACCCCGCTGCGGACCCGGCGCCACACGGCCCGGTACGTGGTGGCGCTGCTGGAGACGTGCGCGTACCACGCGCGGACGCTGGCGGCGACCGCCGAGCTGCTGCCCACGCACCCCTCGATCGCGGCCGACCCGCGGCTGCGCGGGGCCGCCGGGCGCACGGTGCGCAACATCGAGACCATCGCGGCCCGGGTCGCCGACGAACACGCGGGCGCGCAGGTCGAGACCGGACCGAGCATCGCGTCCCTGCTGGGATCCGACGCCGGCACCCCCCGCTACGGCCGCATCACCGATCGCGTGCTGCGGCATCTGGAGCGGCTGGACGAGGCCGTGGTGGGCCTCGCCCGGCCCCTGGACGTGCCGGTGGCGGCACCCAAGGGGTGAGAGCCCCCAGGGGGCCGCTGCCGGTCAGAAGTCCGTGGGCAGCCCGCTCACCTCGGCGATGCCCCGCAGCTCCTCGGTCTGCTTGTGCCGGTCCCTGATGTAGTCGGCTATCTCGCCGAGGCGGGTCGGGTCGGACGCGGTGGTGGCGTCCGTGACGATCCTGACCGGGCCGGTGTCGTCGACGTGGAGTTCGACCACTTCGTTGTCCAGGCGGCCGGTGACGGCGGTGGCGATGACGAGGGCCACCTCGTCACGGACCTCCTGGGGGAGCTCGTCGTTGTTCCCGGAGTCGAGCGCGAAGTCGAGGCTGGACAGGCGTTCCTCTTCGATCGCCTCGAGGACCGGTTCCACCGCGCGCATCAGGAGGCGGTAGTCCTCCGTGTCCATCCGGATGCGCAGGAGGTCCAGGTACACGTCCACGGGCCGGCCGTCGCCATGCGGAATCTCGGAATCGCTCATTGGCTTCGTGTTCCCCGCAGAACGCGGCTCAGACGCGCCGCCACCGTGCCATGGCGAAGGAGAACACTCCGAAGAGCACCAGCCCGGCCGCGACGCAGACGAGCAGCCAGGGGCCGAGCGGGGTGTCGGCGAACGAGCGCAGGGTGTCGTCCAGACCCTTGGCCCGGTCCGGTTCGTAGTCGATGGCGGCGCGGACGGCGAAGACACCGGCCACGGCGAACACCAGCCCGCGGGCGGCGCCGCCGGCCACGCCGGTGACGTCCACCAGCCGCCGCGTCCGGTGACTCATCTGGCCCAGCCGGAGCTTGTCGTGGTACTTGCGCAGCACCGCGCGTACGGCGATCCAGCCACCGGCGCCTATGACCGCGAGGCCTGCGGCACCGACCAGCCACTGGCCGGCGGGAATCTCCAGGGCTCTGGCCGTGGCGTCCCTGGACTGCTGGTCGCTGGATCCACCGCTCTGGTGGCGGCTTGCCGCGAACGACAGCACCGAGTAGGCGACGAAGACGTAGAAGGCGAAGCGGACCGTCGCCATCAGCCGCTTGCGGGCGCTGCGGCCGTCCTTGCCGACCGCGCCGAAGAGCGCCTCGGACAGCCGCCACAGGGCCATGCCGACGAGCCCGATGCCCAGTGTCCACAGCAGCACCGCGCCGTACGGCTTCTGCGCCAGTTCCTGCAGCGCTCCCCCGCGGTCGGCCTGCCGGCCGGTGTCGCCGAAGGCGATCTGCAGGGCCAGTGCTCCGACGAGCAGATAGATCACGCCCCGGGCGGCGAAGCCCGCCCGTGCCGCCCCCTCGGTCGCCGAACCCCGCGCCATCCGCCGGGCCCGGAACCGACCGGTCTGTGCCATCGCACTCGTGTTCATGTCGACCTCCCGGCAGTCCGGATGCCCCGGGTCGGCGTTCACACACCCCGCGCAACCCGCGGACCAGGGGATTCCGGTTCTGCGCCGGGCGCTGTCTCCGCAGCCGTACGGCGGCGCCACTCCCGTCGCGCACCCAGGATCGCCGGAACTGTGCAACACGCCCGGCGCGGCCGAGGGTGTGCAGGCGCTCCGGCTCGCCGTCGTCGTCGGCTGCCGCCCGCCCCGCTGTGGACATGAAGCTCCTCAGGTGTGCCATGACGCGCGGGGGCCCGGCCGCGGCTTCCGCCGACGGCCGGGCCTCGTGTCGCGTCGTCTCCTCCGGCGTCAGGGACGCGCGGGGGTCAGGCGGGCTCCGGGGCCGGCATGCGCTGTCCGGTCATCGGAGCGGCGGGTTCGCGTGCCGGTGCGGGTGCGGCCGCGAGCCATTGGTGGGCGGCTTCCAGGGCGCGCTTGACGTCCCGGGTGCCGGTGGACACGCACAGCGTGTACGCCAGGTCGCGTGCTCTGGGGTTCGGCTCCGCCGGTCCGCGGGCGGCCTCGGCGGCCGCCTGGGCCTCGTATTCGTCGACGAGTCTGCGCAGCACGGCGGGGTGGGGCCTCAGCATGGTCGTTCGCTCCTCGTGGGGTCGGGTGGTCAGGCCGTCGTGGAGGTGCCGCCGCTCCCCCGGCTGCCCGTCCGCTGCCCCAGGACCTCGTCGCGCACGCGGGCGCAGCTGCGGCTGATGAGGCGGGAGACGTGCATCTGGGAGATGCCGAGATGGTCGGCGATGCGGCTCTGGGTCATGTCCTCGAAGAAGCGCATGTAGAGGATGGCCCGTTCGCGTTCCGGCAGCCGGCGCAGGCCTTCCTTGGCGGACTCGCGGTCCACGACGACGTCGTAGGACGAGTCGGCCGCGCCGAGGGTGTCGGCGAGGCTGTAGCCGTCGTCGTCGGCCGAGAGCTCGGCGTCCAGCGACAGGGTGCTGAAGCTGTCCAGTGCCTCGAGCCCGGCGTTGACCTCTTCCTCGCTGAGGCCGGTGTGGGTGGCGAGGTCCGCCACGGAGGGCTCGGGGCTGCCCGGGTTCTGGGTGAGTTCACGGCGTGCCACCCGCACCTTGTTGCGCAGCTCCTGCACACGGCGGGGGACCCGCAGGGCCCACATACGGTCCCTGAAGTGGCGCTTGACCTCGCCGGTGATGGTGGGGACGGCGTAACTCTCGAAGGCACCCCGGCTGACGTCGAACCGGTCGATGGCCTTGACCAGGCCCAGTGCGGCGACCTGCCGGAGATCCTCGATCGACTCCCCGCGGTCGCGGAAGCGGCCGGCGATGCGGTGGGCCATGGGCAGCCACAGGGTGACCAGTTCGTCGCGGACGGCCTCCCGTTCGGGACCCTCTTCCAGCTCCGCCATCCTGGCGAAGAGGGCGGCGGTGTCGGGGGCGTCGTCGTGACGCCGCCGGGAGGCGGGGGTCGTCGTTTCGGGCGTGCCGGGACGATGGGTGGGCGTTTCGATGAGCATGCGGATTCGCTCCTGAACGGTGGTTTCAGGGACTGACCGCGGGAGGACGCTGCCCGGATCGCCTGGACGGCCTCCGGGGCAGCCATACCGCTCCCGCTGGCGCGCCTCCGGTCCGAAGCACGAAACTGCGTCTGCCCTGACCCCGGTGGAACAAACTCCGCTTTGCAGTGCAATCTGCCGGGTACCGCCTCACGGGCGTTCAGGACAGGGGGACGACAGCGGTGATGCACTTGCCCCCGGCGGGCAGATCCGACACCCGGACGTCGCGGGCCAGCCGGCAGACGATGGGCCAGCCGTGGCCACCGTGCCGCAGCCGGCCCTGCGGGTCGGCGCGGGGCGGGGTCACGGGCAGCGCGTCACTGCGGTCGCTCACCGAGAGGCGCACACCGGGGCCGTCGACGTCCACCTGGAAGTCGGTGACGCCGCCGCCGTGCAGGATCGCGTTGGTGGTCAGTTCCGAGACGACGAGCAGCGCGTCGGACAGGCCGTCCGTGTCGCACGGGGTGTGGGTGGCCCGGCAGCGTTCGGCCACGGCTCGCTCCACCGCCCGGCGCGCCTCGGCGGGTTTGCACGGCCGGGCCCGGTGGGCGCCGGGCGGCTCGAATACGGGTTCGATCATGTGCTCCTCGCACATTGGGCAGCTCCCTGGCAGCACGGACGGAATGCCGGGTCCGCACCTCGTTCCCCGGCCGCCCGCACGGGCCTGCCCGGGGCCCGCGGACCCATTGCCTGTCTCGACCTGCCGCGGCGTTCGGGGCGCACACCGCGCGAACGCCGCGGTCTTACTCCTCGGCTCACCTCTCCCCGCACCTGCAAACCTCCGGTCCGGCGGGAAGGCCCGAAAACACCCCGGACGGCCGTGACCCGATGTCATCCCCGTGCTCTGGGCGGGTAGGCGGAGTGCATGACCGATGTGGTGGATTCCGACGAGCTGTTGCGGCGTATCCAGCGTGCGAGGGAGTGCGCGGTGCAGGAGGAGCGGACGTGGCGGACCAGGAGCGAGGAGCTCGACGCGACGGACCCGCAGGGGGCCCGGGACGCGGCCGTGCGGCGGATGTCCTACGAGGCGGTGCTGCGGGTGCTGGACGAGATCGTGGCCCCGGGCAAACACGCCCCGGAGGGCTGACCGGGCGCGGGCCGGTGCCGGTGCGGGCGTGACCGGATTGCGAGGGCACACGCCGGGAACCCGGTGCGCATGACAGCCGACCACACGCGAGCACCGGTCCTGGAAGCCCTGGACGAGTACCGACGCAAGGGGCACCTGTCGTTCACGCCGCCCGGGCACAAGCAGGCCCGCGGGGCGGATCCGGCGGTCCGGGAGATCCTCGGTGACGCGGTGTTCCACGGGGACGTGCTGGCCTCGGGCGGTCTGGACGACCGGCTCACCCGGGGCCGGGTGCTGCAACGCGCCCAGGATCTGATGGCCGACGCCGTGCACGCCGAGCACACGTTCTTCAGCACCTGCGGGAGTTCCCTTTCGGTGAAGGCCGCGATGCTGTCGGTCGCGGGCCCGCACGAGAAGCTGCTGGTCGGACGCGACGCCCACAAGTCGGTGGTCGCGGGGCTGATCATCTCCGGTATCGAGCCCGTGTGGGTCGAGCCCCGGTGGGACTCCGAGCGGAACCTCGCCCATCCGCCGTCCGCCGAGGAGTTCGACCGGGCCTTCGACGCGCATCCGGACGCGCGCGGAGCGCTGGTCACGAGTCCGACGCCGTACGGCGGCTGCGCGGATCTGCGGGCGATCGCCGATGTCTGTCACCGGCGCTCGCGGCCGCTGATCGTCGACGAGGCGTGGGGCGCGCATCTGCCGTTCCATCCCGGCCTGCCGTCCTGGGCGATGGATGCGGGAGCGGACATCTGCGTGACGAGCATCCACAAGATGGGCAGCGGCCTGGAGCAGGGCTCGGTCTTCCACCTCCAGGGCGACCTGGTGCCGCCGGAGCTGCTGGGGATGCGTGCGGACCTGCTGGGCACCACCAGCCCCTCGGTGCTGATCTTCGCGGGCCTGGACGGCTGGCGGCGGCAGATGGCGCTGCACGGCGAGGAGCTGATGGGCGGTGCGCTGGATCTCGCGGCCGAGGTACGGGCCGCCATCGAGGAGATCGACGGACTGCACGTCAACGACCGGAACGACTTCTGCGGCCCGGGCCTGTCCGACGACCTCGACCCGCTGCCCGGCGTCATCGACCTCACCGGCCTCGGGATCACGGGCTTCCAGGCGGCGGACTGGCTGCGCGAGCACCGGCACATCGACGCGCACCTGGTGGATCACCGCCGCATCGGCGCGCAGATCACCCACGGCGACGACCGGGAGACCACCCGGGAGTTGCTGGAGGCACTGCGGGACCTCGCCCGGGCGGCCGGCGACCTGCCCGGAGCGCCGAGGGTGGAGGTGCCGTCGCCGCCGGAGTTGCGCATGGAGCAGACGGTGCTCCCCCGGGACGCGTTCTTCGGCCCGGCCGAGGCCGTGCCCGTGTCCGAGGCGGCCGGGCGGGTGGCGGCCGAGATGATCACGCCGTATCCCCCCGGCATTCCGGCGGTCCTCCCGGGCGAGCGCCTGACCGAGCCGGTGCTGGCCTACCTGCGGACGGGACTGGACGCGGGCATGCATCTGCCCGACCCCGAGGACCCGGAACTGGAGACGGTCCGCGTGCTCGCGCAGTGACCCCGGGCGTGAAACAGGTCACGCCACCCGGTCCATGGGGCGCACACGGCGCCAAGATGGTTTACGGTTAATCCATACGTGGTGACGGAGTCGACCCCTCGTCCTCCGTGCACCACCACTGACGGCCCTGGCTGGTCTCCCCCGTCCAGCCAGGGCTTTTTCATGCCCGGACCACGGGCCGGAAGAAGTCGCGTACGCCGAGGTGCCCAGGGCCCCGCCAGCGGCTGAAATGGGCTTAGGGGTCCTTGCACCCCTCAGGGACAGCACCGCAGTCGACCACCCGGCGAGGAGCTCCGCATGACCAAAGCGATCAAACTCCTGACCGCCCTGCCTCCGCCCCAGCGGCAGCGCCTCATGACGCTCGCCCAGGAGGTGTCCTTCCCCGAGGACACCCGGATCTTCGAGGCGGGCGGCCCGGCCGACCGCTTCTGGGTCATCCGCTCCGGCGCCGTCTCCCTGGACCAGCAGGTGAACTCCCTGCAGCGGGTGACCGTGGCCAGCCTCGGCGCGGGCGACCTGCTCGGCTGGTCCTGGCTGTTCCCGCCGTACACCTGGGACTTCGGCGCGGTGGCCTTCAGCCCGGTGCGGGCCTACGAGTTCGACGCTCAGGCCGTGCTGGGGCTGTGCAAGGAGGATCCGGAGCTGGGGATGACGCTGGTGCGCAACGTCGCCGAGGTGCTCGCGCACCGGCTGGAGATGACCCGGGGCAAGCTGATGGAGCAGTACACGCTGCACCGGCGCGGAGTCCTGTGAGGCGTCAGACCCGGAAGCGCCGCAGCGCCGGTACCGCGGCGGCGAGCACCAGCATCACGGCGACGACCAGCAGTCCGCCGCCCGCGACGGCGGCGCGGGGGCCGAAGGCGGATCCCGCGGTGCCGTGCAGCACGTCGGCCAGACGCGGGCCGCCCGCCACGACGACGGTGAAGACGCCCTGCATGCGCCCGCGCATCTCGTCGGTGGCGGCGGAAAGCAGGATCACCCCGCGGAAGACCATGGAGACCATGTCGGCCACCCCGGCGAGGGCGAGGAACGCCACCGCGATCCACAGGTTGCGGCTCAGTCCGAAGCCGGTGATGGCCACACCCCAGGCGACGACCGCGCCGATGACCATCCAGCCCTGCCGCCGGGCCCGGGAGAAGGTTCCGGAGAACAGCCCGCCCAGGACGGCGCCGACGGGGATCGCCGCGAACAGCAGGCCCAGCGCGAGGCCTTCGCCGTACGGGGCGTAGGTCTGGGAGGCGAGCTGCGGGAACAGGGCGCGGGGCATGCCGAGGACCATGGCGACGATGTCGGCGAGGAACGACAGCAGCAGCACGGTGTGCCCGGAGATGTAGCGGAAGCCGGCGGCTATCTCCTTCACGCCCGCGCGGCGCACGGCCGTACCGGCCTGGGGCGGCAAGGGGGGCAGTCGGTACACCGCCCACACCGTCACGCACAGGGCCACCGCGTCGATGAGGTACAGCACGGGAAGCCCGATGACGGGGATGAGGGCGCCGGCGAGCAGCGGGCCCGCCACCTGCCCGGTCTGCATCACGGTCGAGCCGAGGGCGCCCGCGGCGGGCAGTTCGTCCTCGGGGACGAGACGGGCGATGGAGGCGTTGCGGGCCGGGGCGTTCAGGCCCCAGAAGGCCTGCTGCACGGCGAGCAGCAGCATCAGCGCGGCGACCGAATCCAGGCCGGCGAAGGCCTGGAGCCAGAACAGCAGCGAGGTGACGGCGATGCCGCTGTTGGTGATCAGCAGCAGCTTGCGCCGGTCCATGGTGTCGGCGATCGCCCCGCCCCAGAGCGCGAACACGATCAGGGGCACGAGGCCGGCCAGGCTCGCGGCGCCGACCCACGCCGAGGAGCCGGTGATGTCGTAGATCTGCTTGGGGACGGCGACGGCGGTGAGCTGGCTGCCGACGGCCGTGACGAGGGTCGAGCCCCACAAACGCCGGTAGGCGGGTCGGCGCAGGGGGCGGGTGTCCATGGCCCAGCGGCGCCGGCCGCGCCGCCGGGGCTCCTGGGGTCCGGGCTCCCGCTCTTCGGTCGTGCTCTCGCTCGCGTCCACGCGCCGCTTCCTCGATGCTTGCTACATCTTTCCGGGCGGGGATCACTATCGCACTCGTGCCGGCCGGATCGGCGGCCGGTCTCAGCTTCCGGCGATCAGCACGGCACCGAGCACGATCATGGTGGCGGCGACCAGGCCGTCCAGGACCCGCCAGGCCGCGGGCCTGGCGAGGAACCGGCCGAGCATCCGGGCGCCGAACCCGAGGGCGGCGAACCAGCACAGGCTGGCCAGCACCGCGCCGAGGCCGAACGTCCAGCGCAGGGAACCGTGGTCGGCGGCGACGGAGCCCAGCAGGAACACGGTGTCGAGGTAGACGTGGGGATTGAGCCAGGTCATCGCCAGGCAGGTGAGCACGGCGCGGCGCACCGATCCGGCCGCCTCCCCCTCCGCCCGCAGCGCGTCACCGCCGGACCGGAACACCCGGCGGGCGGCCAGTGCCCCGTAGACCAGCAGGAACGCGCCGCCGATCCAGCCGACCGCCGTGAGCGCGCCCGGCCACCGGGCCACCACCGCGCCGACCCCGCCGACCCCGAGCGCGATGAGCGCCGCGTCCGACAAGGCGCAGATGGCCACCACGGCGAGGACGGCCTGACGGCGGATGCCCTGGCGCAGGACGAAGGCGTTCTGCGCTCCGATGGCGACGATGAGGGAAAGGCCGGTGCCGAATCCGGCGGCGCCGGCGGTGAAGGTGCTGGTCATGGCGTCGACGCTACGGACACACCCGGGCACGGTCCAGCTAATGATTCTTACGTATCATAAGTAGATGTGATGATGACGGATCTTCCGCTGGACCAGGTGCGGACCCTGCTCGCCGTCGTGGACGAGGGCACGTTCGACGCGGCGGCGGCCGCGCTGCATGTGACGCCGTCGGCGATCAGCCAGCGTGTGAAGGCACTGGAGCAGCGCACGGGACGCGTCCTGCTGCTGCGGACCAAGCCGGTGCGACCGACCGATTCGGGCGAGGTGCTGGTGCGGCTGGCCCGCCAGGTGGCGCGGCTGGAGCACGAGGCGCAGGCGGAGCTCGGACTGAGCGGCGAGGGGGAGCCGACGCGGGTGTCCGTGGCGGTGAACGCGGACTCCCTCGCAACCTGGTTCCTGCCCGTCCTCACGCGTGTTCCGGCGGAGTTCCGGCTCTGCTTCGAGCTGCGCCGCGAGGACGAGGACCACACGGCGGCCCTGCTGCGGGAGGGCACGGTGATGGCGGCGGTGACGTCGTCCCCGGATCCCGTGCCGGGCTGTTCCGTGCGGTCGCTCGGGCGGATGCGCTACCTCGCCGTGGCCGCGCCGAAGTTCGCCGCCCGCCACCTCGGCGGGCCTGTGGCGCGGACCCTCACGGAGGTGCCCGTGGTGGTCTTCGACCGGCGCGACGACTTCCAGGACGGCTTCGTCCGGGAGCTCACCCGGGGGCGGAGCGGCGCGAGCGCGCTGCGGCACTACGTGCCGACCTCGGAGGGCTTCGTCGAGGCCGTGGCCGCCGGGCTGGGCTGGGGTCTGGTGCCGGAGCCCCAGGCGGATCCGCTGCTGGGCGACGGCCGGCTCGTCGGCATCGCTCCGGGCCGCACGGTCGACGTGCCGCTGTACTGGCAGCAGTGGAAGCTCGACTCGCCGGCGCTGGTGCAGGTCGCGGAGACGGTGACGGCGACCGCGGCGGAGGCGCTGCGGCCCTGATCCCTCAGTCCCGGACGGCTTCCAGCCGGGCCGCCGCGCTGTCGAGCAGCATCTCCAGGGCCGCCGGATAGGCGCTGGTGAGCATGCGGGTGGCGAGCAGGGGCGCCGCCTCGGCGATGCGTGGGTGGGTCGTGGCGGGCAGGCGGGCGTACGTCGAGCGCCACATGTCCTCGTCGGCGTGCAGCGAGTCGCTGGGAAGGGCCAGGGAGGCGGCGTCCAGCGCGGCGAAGGCCAGGGTCTGGTCGATGAAGGCGTGGTAGATGCGCACGGTGTCGGACAGCGGGAAGCCGGCCGTGCGCAGGACGTCCAGGACAGCCTCGTCGGCGGCCAGCTCATGGGCCCGGCCCGTGACCCGGTTCGTGGTCAGCAGGGCCGCCTGCGGATGGGCGAGATACGCGCCGTGGATGCGCGACCCGAAGGACCGCAGGTCCGCCCGCCACTCCCCCGTGGGCCGCCAGCCCTCCAGGGCCTGGCCGATGAGGGCGTCGCCGATGGCGAGGGTCAGATCGTCCATGCCCCGGAAGTAGCGGTAGAGCGTGCTCGGGTCGGCGTCCAGGGCGAGCCCCAGCCGGCGGGCGGTCAGTCCGGCGCTGCCGTGTTCGCGCAGCATGCGCAGCGCGGTCTCGACGATCAGCTCCTCGGACAGCACGGTGCCGCTCTTGGTGGGCCTGCGTCGGCGGCGTTTCTCCTCGGGCACCACGGGCTTCGGCACGGCGGGCTCCCTCCCCGGGGACCGGCCCCGGTCCTTATGCCAACGCCATTGACCTTATGACAGGAGGCGACGTTGTATCTCCTCAAGGACGCGTCACGTTCTGCGCAAATAGGGAGTTTCTGTCATGCGTGTACTGCTCGTGGGTGCCGGTGGTGTGGGCGGGGCGATCACTCGCATCGCGACCCGGAGACCGTTCTTCGAGGCCATGGTGGTGGCCGACTACGACCCGGCACGGGCCGAGGCGGCGGTCGCGGCGCTCGGAGGTGACGCACGGTTCACCGCCGAGCAGGTGGACGCGGGCGACGAGGCCGCGGTGACCCGCCTGCTCGCCTGGCACCGCTGCGACGTCCTCCTCAACGCCACCGACCCCCGCTTCGTGATGCCGCTGTTCCGCGCGGCCCGCACCGCGGGCGCCGCCTATGTCGACATGGCGATGTCGCTGTCCCGCCCGCATGCCGAGCGGCCGTACGAGGAGTGCGGGGTCAAGCTCGGCGACGAGCAGTTCGCGCAGGCCGCCGACTGGGAGAAGGAGGGGCTGCTGGCCCTCGTCGGCATGGGCGTGGAGCCGGGCCTGTCGGACGTCTTCGCGCGGTACGCCGCCGATGAACTCTTCGACGCGATCGAGGAGATCGGCATCCGCGACGGCGCGAACCTGACCGTCGACGGCTACGACTTCGCGCCCTCGTTCAGCATCTGGACCACCATCGAGGAGTGCCTCAACCCGCCGGTCGTCTACGAGAGGGGCAAGGGCTGGTTCACCACCGAGCCCTTCAGCGAGCCCGAGGTCTTCGACTTCCCCGAGGGCATCGGCCCGGTCGAGTGCGTGAACGTGGAGCACGAGGAGGTGCTGCTCGTCCCGCGCTGGGTCGACGTCCGCCGGGTGACCTTCAAGTACGGCCTGGGGCGGGAGTTCGTCGAGACGCTCAGGACGCTCCACCTGCTGGGCCTGGACCGCACCGACCCGGTGACCGTGCCCGGGCCGGACGGACCGGTGGCGGTCTCCCCCCGGGACGTGGTCGCCGCGTGTCTGCCCGACCCGGCGACGCTGGGCGAGCGCATGCACGGCAAGACCTGTGCGGGCACCTGGGTGCGGGGCGTGAAGGACGGCGAGCCCCGCGAGGTGTACCTCTACCACGTGGTCGACAACCAGTGGTCCATGACGGAGTACGGCTCCCAGGCCGTGGTGTGGCAGACGGCGATCAACCCCGTGGTCGCGCTCGAACTCCTCGCGACGGGCGCCTGGTCCGGTGCGGGCGTGCTCGGCCCGGAGGCCTTCTCGGCGCGGCCCTTCCTGGACCTGCTGACGGACTACGGCTCCCCCTGGGGCATGCGGGAGCAGTGAAGGACTGGCCGGGAACGCCCTGTTTCACGAACCGTCGACAGGTGACCCGAAGAGGAGTAAGCATCCGAGAGAGCACGTTTCTACTGCGATGCAGGTGACTTCGATGGACAACTGGCGAGACCACGCTGCCTGTCGGCACGAGGACCCCGAGCTTTTCTTCCCGATCGGCGCCTCCGGGCCGGCTCTGCTGCAGACCGAGCAGGCCAAGGCGGTGTGCCGACGGCGCTGCCCCGTGCAGGAGCAGTGTCTGCAATGGGCCCTGGACACAGGTCAGTCCATCGGCGTGTGGGGCGGGACGAGCGAGAACGAGCGGCGTGCACTGAAGCGCCGCGCGGCCGCCCGCCGCCGCTCCGGCTGACACCGGCCCCCACCCCTGGGAACCCCAGCGCTCGTCTGCGGCGCTCATCCGCGCCGAAGCGGTCCCCAGGGGTTTTCCGGCCGGGCCACCTCCGTCTGCGCCTCGTCGATGACCTGCGGGTCGATCCAGCACATCGGCCGGACGTCGGTGACCAGCGGTTCGTTGTCGGGCCCGCGGGAGGTCTCCCTGCCCGCGAGCACCCAGGCCCGTACGCCGGGCCCCTTCTCGTGCGGCAGATGGGCGTAGTCGTGCAGGCGACGCGCCACCCACACCCGGACCGGCCGGTCCTCCCACCGGTTCTCGACGTCGAGGGGGTTGACGGACAGGCCAGGCATGGACACGCCCGTCAGGTCGTCGGTGCTGGACACGTCGCGGAGATCGGTCGCGGGGCCGCGCGACCAGCGGACGTACAAGCCTGGTGCCGTTCGACCAGCTCGGCGAGGTCCGCGAGTGTGCGCACGACCGGCAGCTCGTCCGATCCACTCATGCCGTGTCCTCCTCCCTCGACGCCGTCGGCGGACGGAGTACCCGCTCGGCGCGAATCGGCTGTTCGGCGCGGCCGGGCACCGGGCGCCGGGCAGGGTTACGCTCGCGGCACACCCGCCCGTCGCAGAAGGGGCCGAGCATGAGTGTTCGCGTACGCCGCGTCTACGATCCGCCCGAGCCGGAGGACGGGGTGCGGGTCCTGGTCGACCGGTTGTGGCCGCGGGGGCTGGCGAAGGACGCGGCTCGGGTGGACGAGTGGCCGAAGGCGATCACTCCGTCGACGGAACTGCGGCGCTGGTACCACGCGGGCGAGGGCTCGTACGAGGAGTTCGCCGAGCGGTACGAGGCGGAGCTCGCCGCCGAGGAGGCCGCCGAGGCCCTCGACGGTGTGCGTGAGCTGCTCCGCAAGGGGGACGTGACGCTGCTGACCGCCTCGAAGACGCCGCAGGAGAGCCACGCGACGGTACTGGCCCGCCTCCTGTGAGGATGAGGGGGCGGGCCGTCCGGCGAGGTCAGGCGGTCTGTTTCGCCGCCGCCCGGCCCGCCGCCCGCCCCGAGAAGAGGCAGCCGCCGAGGAAGGTGCCCTCCAGGGCGTTGTAGCCGTGGACCCCGCCGCCGCCGAATCCGGCGACCTCACCGGCCGCGTACAGACCTTCGACCGGGTTGCCGTCGGTGCCGAGGGCTCGGGAGTCGAGGTCGGTCTGGATGCCGCCGAGGGTCTTGCGGGTGAGGATGTGCAGCTTGACGCCGATCAGCGGCCCGGCCGCCGGGTCGAGGATGCGGTGCGGGGTGGCGACCCGGCCGAGGCGGTCGCCGATGTAGCGGCGGGCGTTGCGGATGCCCTGCACCTGGGCGTCCTTGGCGTAGGGGTTGGCGATCTGCAGGTCGCGGGCCTCGATCTGGCGCTTGATCTCGGCCGCGTCGAGCAGCGGCTTGTCGGTGAGGGCGTTCATCTTCTCGACGAGCTGCTCGACGCCCGCCGCGGTCACGAAGTCGGCGCCCTTGCGCACGAACGCGTCGACCGGCCCGGGCGCGCCCTTGCCGAGGATGCGTTCCTTGAGGAATCCGGCACGGTCCTTGGCGGTGATGTCGGGGTTCTGCTCTGAGCCCGACAGGGCGAACTCCTTCTCGATGATCTTCTGCGAGAGGATGAACCACGAGTGGTCGTAACCGGCGATGTCCTCGGTGGTGCGCAGGTGCTTCAGGGTGCCGAGGGTGTCGTAGCCGGGCAGACAGGGCCCGGGCAGACGTCGGCCTAGGGCGTCGAACCACATCGAGGACGGGCCGGGCAGGATGCGGATGCCGTGACCGGGCCAGATCGGGTCCCAGTTCTGCAGGCCCTCCGTGTAGTGCCACATACGGTCGCGGTTGACCAGCCGGACGCCCGCCTCGGCGCTGATGTCGAGCATCCGCCCGTCGACATAGGCGGGGACGCCGGTGACCATCTCGCGCGGCGGGGTGCCGAGGCGCTCGGGCCAGTAGCGGCGGACGATGTCGTGGTTCGCGCCGATGCCGCCGCTGGTGACGATGACGGCCTGGGCCGTGAGTTCGAACTCGCCGATCGCGTCGCGGCTGGAGGCGACACCCCGGGGTGAGGGGTCCTCGGCCAGGACCGTGCCGCGTACGCCCCGGGCGGTGCCGCCCTCGACGACGAGTGCGTCGACGCGGTGCCGGTGGTGGAAGGTGAGCAGGCCGTCGCGGGCGGCCTGCTTGGCGTAGCGCACGAACGGTTCGACGACGCCGGTGCCCGTGCCCCAGGCGACGTGGAAGCGGGGCACGGTGTTGCCGTGCCCGTCTGCCGTGAGGTCGCCCCGCTCTGCCCAGCCGACCGTGGGCAGGAACGTGATGCCGTGCCCGTCGAGCCAGGACCGCTTCTCCCCCGCGGCGAACTCGACATAGGCGCGGGCCCAGCGCACGGCCCAGGAGTCCTCGTCCTCCAGCCGGTCGAAGCCCGCGCTGCCGCGCCAGTCGCTCCAGGCGAGGTCGAAGGAGTCCTTGATGCCCAGGCGCCGCTGTTCGGGCGAGCCGACGAGGAACAGCCCGCCGAAGGACCAGAACGCCTGGCCGCCGAGGTTGCCGGCGTTCTCCTGGTCGACGAGGGCGACCCGCCGGCCCCTGCTGGTCAGCTCGTGCGCCGCGACCAGACCGGCGAGACCCGCTCCGACGACGATGACATCGGCATCCATGGCGACCGTTCCCTTCTTCAGTTCTTCGTGTGGGCGAGGGTGCCGCTGCCATCGGTCAGCAGGGCCGTGAGCAGTTGCTTCAGCCAGGCACGGGCGCTTTCCACGTCCCGGTCCAGGAGCAGTTGCGTGGTGACGCCGTCGTACGCGGCGACCACGGCACGGGCGGCGCCGTCGGTGTCGCCCAGTACGGCGGGCAGCGCGGTGTGCCCGCGGGCCCGGCCGAGCCGGTCGGCGATGGCCTGCCGCAGCCGCGCGCGGTGTTCGAGCAGGCCCTGCGCGACCTCCGGATCGCGGGCGGCGTGCACGAGGAAGTCCGTCTTCACCAGGAGCCAGTCACGGTCGAGGAGCAGCACGTCGGTGACGCGGTCCACGGCGGCGGGCACGTCGAGGTCGGGTCCGTCGAGGGCGAGGGCGCCGGACACCTGCTCGGCGATCAGGTCGGCCCGCTCGCGGTAGAGGGCGAAGAACAGCTCGTCGAGGCTGGAGAAGTTGGAGTAGAAGGCACCCCTGCTGTAGCCGGCGGCCTCGCAGACCTCTTCGATCGAGACGTGCCCGAAGCCTTTGGCCGCGAACACGGAGAACGCCGCCTCCAGGAGGTTGGCGCGCGTGTGGGCACGGCGTCTGGTCACGCGCCCGGTGCTTCCCTCGACAGGCATGCCGCCCCCCTTTCGATACAGGACTGTATTGGATACACCGGTGTATCGAAAGAGAGGTTTCCGATGGAACATGCATTCGATTCAGAGGTACGCTGACGGCATGCACCTGCAAGGCTCCCTCTTCGACCAGGCCGACGAGGTGCGCCTCGGCCCCCTGGACGGGATCAGCCGTACCCACCTCGGCTTCGGCGCCTGGCTCGACGTGCTGCCCGGGTGGCTCCACGGCTCCGACGAACTGTTCGAACGACTGGCGGCCGAGGTCCCGTGGCGGGCGGAGCGGCGCACGATGTACGACAACGTGGTCGACGTCCCCCGCCTGCTCGCCTTCTACGGCGCGGACGACCGGCTGCCGCACCCGGTGCTGGCCGAAGCCCGGGAGGCACTCGGCACCCGCTACGGCGAGGAGCTGGGCGAGCCGTTCACCACGGCCGGGCTGTGCTACTACCGCGACGGCCGGGACAGTGTGGCCTGGCACGGCGACCGGATCGGACGCGGTGCGCGCGAGGACACGATGGTCGCGATCCTGTCGGTCGGAGCGCCCCGGGACCTGCTGCTGCGCCCCGTCGGGGGCGGCCGGGACACCGTGCGCCGTCCGCTGGGCCATGGCGACCTCGTCGTGATGGGCGGCTCCTGCCAGCGCACCTGGGAGCACGCGATCCCCAAGAGCACCCGCGCGACGGGGCCGCGCATCAGCATCCAGTTCCGCCCGCACGGCGTGCGCTGAGGGCGGACCGACCGGGGTACGGCTTCTGCTCCTGGCCTCGCTCGCCGAGGCGGGCTGTTCCCCGGAGGCCGTTGTGGGCCCGGGCCGGTGCGGGACGCCGCTGCCCGGGCCCTGGAAGGCGCCCTCTAGTCTGATGTGACGATCAGCGGCGAGACAAGGACACCCAGCCCATGGCACTGCAGATCAGCGCGACCGATCCGGAGCACCCCGCGCTCCTGCTGGAACTGCCGTGGGACGTGCCCCTGGAGGACTGGCCGGAGGAGTACCTGGTGCCGCTGCCGCGGGGTATCTCCCGGCACGTGGTGCGCTACTCCCGGGCAGGCGACGAGGTGATCGCCGTCAAGGAGCTGGCCGAGCGCCCGGCGCTGCGCGAGTACGACATGTTGCGCGACCTGGACCGGCTCGGCATCCCGTCGGTGGACCCGCTGGCCGTGGTCACGGGCCGTACCGACGCGAGCGGGGCCCCGCTGGAGAGCGTCCTGATCACCCGGCACCTGGGCGGTTCGATGCCGTACCGCTCGATGTTCGAGACCACCATGCGCCCGGCCACCATGCACCGGCTGATGGACGCGCTCGCCGTCCTCCTGGTGCGACTGCACCTGGCCGGGTTCGCCTGGGGCGACTGCTCGCTCTCCAACACGCTCTTCCGGCGCGACGCGGGCGCCTTCGCCGCCTACCTGGTCGACGCCGAGACCGGTGACCTGCATCCGCAGCTCAGCTCGGGGCAGCGGGACTACGACCTCGACCTCGCCCGGGTGAACATCAGCGGGGAGCTGCTGGACCTGGAGGCCTCCGGGGCACTGCACCCGTCCGTGGACCCGATCGAGTTCGGCACGGAGATCTGCGCCCGCTACCGCGGACTGTGGGAGGAACTGACCCGGGCCTCCGTCTACCCGGCCGGCAAGTACCACTACATAGAACGCCGGATCCGCCGCCTCAACGACCTCGGTTTCGACGTCGCCGAGATGCAGATCGAGCACGCCTCGAACGGCGACACGGTCAGCTTCGTGCCCAAGGTCGTCGACGCGGGCCACCACCAGCGGCAGCTGCTGCGCCTGACCGGGCTGGACGCGGAGGAGAACCAGGCCCGGCGGCTGCTCAACGACCTTGAGAGCTGGATGGCGACCCAGGACGACTACACCCCGGGCGCCCCTGCCCCCAGTTCTCGGCTTCGCTCGAACAGGGGGAACCTCCATGGCACCCGCCCGGAGGTGCTGGCCCACCGCTGGGTGCGGGAGGTGTTCCGCCCGACCGTGCGAGCCGTGCCCCTCGAACTGCGCGGCGCCATGGACCCGGCGGAGATCTACCACCAGCTCCTCGAACACCGCTGGTACCTGTCCGAGCGGGCCCAGCACGACATCGGCCTCGACGCGGTGGTCGAGGACTACATCCGGAACATCCTGCCCATGGCACGCCAGACGCTGCAGCCGACGGCGGAGTGAGCGGCCGGCGCCCTCACCCGTGCGGCACCACCGCCACCGGGCAGTCCGCGTGGTGCAGCATCCCGTGGGCCACCGAGCCGATGCGGGCTCCGACGGCCGTGCGGTGGGCGCGGCGGCCGACGACCATCAGCTGGGCCGTCCCGGCCACCGACAGCAGTACCTGACTGGCACTGCCCATCTCCACGTGCTCCTCGACCGGCACGTCCGGGAAGCGTTCCCGCCAGGGCCGGACCGCGGCGGCCAGGCTCTTCTTCTCGTACGGCTCCAGACCGCCGGCCTCGTCGAGGAGCTTCAGCGAGCCGGGGCTGTAGGCGAAGACGGGCGGCAGGTTCCAGGCCCGTACGACCCGTACGGTCGCCCCGCGCGCGGCGGCCGTCTCGAAGGCGAAGCGCAACGCGTCGGCGCTGTCCTCCGGGTCACCCTGCTGTCCGACGACGATCTCGCGCCCGGCGGCCTCGGACGAGGGCTCGTCACCGGCCCGGACGAGTACCACGGGCCGGGTGGCCGCGGCGATCACCTGCTGGCCGACCGAGCCGAGCAGGAATCCGACGATGCGGCCGTGCCCGCGCGAGCCGAGCACCAACGTCTCGGCGTCGGCCGCGGCGGCGACCAGGGTGTCGGCCACCGGGCCCTCGACGACGGCGGTGGTGACCGCGAGGTCCGGATGCCGTTCGATGACCGTCCCGACGGCCTCGGTCACTGCGCTGTGCACCCACTCGCTCTGGCTGTCCGCGTCCCCCTCGATCCCCGCTTCCAGCGCCTCCTGCGGCTGTACCCGCCAGGCGTGCACCACGCGCAGCGGCCGGTCGCGCCGTACCGCCTCCCGCGCCGCCCAGGCGAGGGCCGCGAGGCTCTCCTGCGATCCGTCGACCCCTGCCGTGATCGGGCGTGTCATCCGGCCGTCTCCCCTCGTGGAAATCACTACGTGCTCATGATCAGTCTTCACTACACTGCCCGCATGTCGCTGGGGTGGGAACAGGTCATGGTGGACTCTGCCGAACCGGAGGCCCTCGGCCGCAGGTGGGCGCAGGCTCTGGGCTGGGTGGTGGTGAACGACGCACCCGACGAGTTCGAGATCCGGCCCGCCCCGGACCGGCTGCCGGGGCTGCTCTTCACGACGGTGCCGGAGCGTAAGACGATCAAGAACCGCCTCCACCTCGATTTCCGGCCCGACGACCGGGAGGCCGAGGTGGCACGGCTGCTGGCGCTCGGTGCGCGGCACGCCGACGTCGGGCAGGGCGAGCAGTCGTGGGTGACGCTCGCCGACCCGGAGGGCAACGAGTTCTGCGTGCTGGGGTCCCCCCGGAGCTGATCCCCGTATCCGGGCGCCGGGCAGCGATCGAACATACGATGGGCGGAGGTCGGCGCGGTGCTCCGGGGCGCCGCGCCGTGAGTCGACCGCCCGGCGTGGGGGACGCATGGCACAGGCCGCCGATTCGGCGCGGACCGTCATCATGACCGTGGACGACGACCCGGGTGTCTCCCGGGCCGTGGCCCGGTACCTGAGGCGACGGTACGGCGCGTCGTACCGGATCGTGCGGGCGGAGTCCGGCGAGTCCGCGCTGGACGCGCTGCGCGAGCTGAAGCTGCGCGGCGATCTCGTGGCGGTGATCCTGGCCGACTACCGCATGCCGCGCATGAACGGCATCGAGTTCCTCGAAGAGGCCCTGGACGTCTGCCCGGGCGCGCGGCGCGTGCTGCTGACCGCGTACGCGGACACGAACGCCGCGATCAACGTCGTCGACCTCGACCACTATCTGCTGAAGCCGTGGGACCCGCCCGAGGAGAAGCTGTACCCGGTCCTCGACGATCTGCTCCGGGCGTGGCAGTCCAGCGACTTCCGGCCCGTGCCCAGCACCAAGGTCGTGGGGCACCGGTGGTCGTCGCGCTCCTCGGACGTACGGGAGTTCCTGGCCCGCAACCAGGTGGCGTACCGCTGGTACTCCGCCGACGAGCCGGAGGGGCGGCGGCTGCCGGCCGCGGCCGGCGAGGACGGGAGGCGACTGCCGGTGGTGGTCACACCGGACGGGACACCGCTGGTCGAGCCGGAGGCCGTCGACCTCGCCACCCGGGTCGGGCCGGCGACGACCCCGACGGCCGACAGCGCGGGCGGGCAGGGGACGTTGACGGTGCGGACGGCCTCGGACCACGACCGGCTGCTGGTGGAGTTCCGTGACAGGGCGTCGGGATTTCGGCACAGGACCGGGGGCGGATCTTCGATCCCTTCTTCACCACCAAGCCGGTGGGTGAGGGGACCGGGCTCGGGCTCGGCATCTCCTGGCGGATCGTGGTCGACAAGCACCACGGGAGCATCCAGGTGGAGTCGGAGCCGGGCGCCACGCGTTTCCAGGTACTGCTTCCGCTGACAGCGGTCGAGGAGGAGTCGGCATGAGTGCGGAGAACGGAATCGACCCGGTTGCCGCGCCGAGCGGCAGTGGCTGCGCGGAGTGCGACGCGGCGGGCGGGTGGTGGTTCCACCTGCGGCGGTGTGCGCGGTGCGGGCACGTGGGGTGCTGCGACAGCTCTCCGGCGAAGCACGCGACGGCTCATTTCAGGGAGTCGGGGCATCCCTTGGTCCAGAGCTTCGAGCCGGGTGAGGACTGGTACTGGGACTACTCGACGAACGAGTTGTACGAGTCGGGGCCGGAGCTGGCCGCGCCGGTGAGTCATCCCGCGGATCAGCCGGTACCGGGGCCTGCGGGGCGGGTGCCGGATGACTGGGCGAGGGTTTTGCGGGCCTAGGGGCCCGGGTCCGTCGTTTCGTTGCGGCTGCGGGTTGTCGGTGGTTGACCGCGCCCACGCGGCGGAGCCGTACAACGCCACAGCCCCGCGCCCTCAAGAGAGTTGGTTCAGTGCCGAACATTTCCTTCATCACGCCGGTCGTCGGGCGGGAAGCCGAACTCGACCGGCTCTCCTCCGTGCTGGAGCGTGCTCGTGCCGGTGAGGCACGGGCCGTGCTGGTCGCCGGGGACGCCGGGGTGGGCAAGACCCGGCTGCTGGACGAGGTCGGTGGACTGGCCGCTGACGCCGGAATGACCGTGGTCACCGGGCATTGTGTGGATCTCGGGGATGTCGGTCTGCCCTATCTGCCCTTCACCGAGGTGCTGGGTGTACTCGCGGGCGATGAGCGGTTCGCTTCCGCCCTGGCCGCCCATCCCGCCGTCGAGCGGCTGCTGGGGGCCGGGTCCGATTCCGTGCGGGACGTGGACGGGCGGTTGCGGCTGTTCGAGGGGATGGCGGGGCTGCTGGCCGATGTCGCGGAGGTCGCGCCGCTGTTGCTCGTGCTGGAGGACCTGCACTGGGCCGACCAGTCCTCGCGCGATCTGCTGCGGTTCCTGCTCGGCCGGGGCGTGCTCCGGCACCGGCTGGCGGTGTTCGCCTCGTACCGGGCCGACGACCTGCACCGCAGGCATCCGCTGCGGCCGCTGCTGGCGGAGCTGATACGGCTGCCCCTCGTAGAGCGGCTGGAGTTGCGGCCGCTGGCCGACCCCGATGTGGACCGACTGGTGCGCGCCCTGGAGCCCAGACCGCTGCCGGAGGCGACGGTACGGCGGATCGTGGAGCGGGCCGAGGGGAACGCCTTCTACGCCGAGGAGCTGCTCGCGGCCACGGACACGGAGTCCGGTGGGATGCCCAGCGGGCTCGCCGATGTGCTGCTGATCCGTTTCGAGCAGCTTTCCGAGACAGCGCAGCAGGTGCTGCGGACCGCCGCCGTCGCCGGACGCCGGGTGGAGCACGATCTGTTGCGGGAGGCGGCCGGGCTGCCGGAGCCGGAGCTGGAGTCGGCACTGCGTGCTGCGGTGGGGCGGCAACTGCTCGTCGCCGGGGACGACGACACGTACTCCTTCCGGCACGCCCTCGCCCGCGAAGCCGTCTACGCCGATCTGCTGCCCGGGGAGCGGGCGAGGCTGCACGGCGCGTTCGCGCGGCTGCTCGCCGGACGCGGGCACCGCGCCGAGAGTGCCGCCGAGCGCGCCCATCACTACCGGGAGAGCCACGACCTGGCCGAGGCGCTGGCCGCTTCGCTGGAGGCCGCCGATCACGCCCAGCAGGTCGGCGCGCCGGCCGAGGAGCAGCGGCATCTCGAAGCGGCCCTCGATCTGTGGCCGGCTGTCGCCGCCGAGGCCCGTCCGTCGGGCGTGGGTGTCGACCGGGTGACGCTGACCCTGCGGGCCTCCGCGGCGGCCGCGCACGCCGGGGAGCTGCACCGCGCGGTCTCCCTCACCCGGTCCGCACTGGCGGAGCTCGGCCAGGACGCCGATTCCGAACTCGCCGCCCGGGTCCGCTACACGCTCGCCGGTGACCTGCTGCGGGTGGACAGCCTGACGGCGGCGTTCGCCTACAGCAGCGAGGCCCTGGCGATGATCCCCGAGGAGCCTGCGTCGCGCACCTGGGTGTGGGCGGCGGCCACGCACGTCCTGGCCGCACGCCACGTCGGGGAGAACGGGACCGCGCTGCAGGTCGCCCGCAGGGCCCTGGGAGTGGCGGAGCGGCTGCGGGTGACCGACGCCCAGGCGGACCTGCTGATCTCCCTGGCCGTCTTCGACGGCGAGGGGCGGCGCGGCCGGGAGGGTCGTCAGCGACTGCTCAAGGCTCGTGAACTGGCCCGGAGTTCGGGCAACGCGCCCGTCGAGCTGCGTGCCCTGTTCAATCTGGCCATGGGCTGTTACGAGTCCGGTGCCCTGGCGGAGTGCGTGCCCTTCCTGACGGAGGGCCTGGACCGGGCCCGGCGCGCCGGGCTGCTGTCGTCGCCGTACCCGCTGGAGATGCGCTATCTGCGGCTGCTGGTGCTCAACGTGCTGGGCCGCTGGGACGAGTGTGTGCGCGCGGCGGCGGCCGACGCCGAGGTGCTGCCGGCCGCCGGCGGGTACACGATGGGCCCCGCGCTGTTCGTGACGCTCGCGCGGGGTGACGTGACGGCCGCCGACCGGGCGCGTGCCCTGCTGGAGGGGCCGTTCGACTGGATGGCCGCCCTGGTGGCGGGCATCGTGCTCACCGACGCGGCGGCGCTGCGTGGTGATCCGGAGGACGCGGTGCGGTGGATGCGGTCCACGGTCACGGCTCTCACCGACGAGACGGGCGCCCGCCCCGACGTGACGGTCCGGCTCGCCGCCCTGGCGCTGGCGGCGGTGGCCGACGCGGCCGCCGGGCTGCGGCTGACCGGGGACGAGGCCGGGGCGCGCCGCTGGACGGACACCGCGTCGGAGCTGGTGGAACTGGCGCGGGCCATTGCCTGCCGGGGTGAGAACGGCGCCGCGCAGGGCCCCGAGGGGCAGGCGTGGCTGGCGCGTGCCGAGGCGGAGTGGCTCCGGGCGCGGTCCGGGCCGGATGTGGCGGCCTGGGCGGAGGCGGTGGCCGCGTTCGGCTACGGCGACGTCTACGAGCGGTCGCGGTGCCGGCTGCGGTACGCCGAGGCCCTGGTGGCGGCCGGGCATCGCGAGGAGGCCGCGGCGGAGGCCCGGGCGGTCCGGGAGAGCGCGGACCTCCTGGGTGCCGCGCCCCTGCGGGAGCAGGTGGACGCCCTGGTCCGTCGCGGCCGGCTGTCGGACAGGCCCGGCGGCGACGACGGGGCGGCCGTGCTCACCGCGCGCGAGCAGGACGTGCTGCGGCTGCTCGCTCTCGGCCGCAGCAACCGGCAGATCGGCGAGGAGCTGTTCATCACCGGCAAGACCGCGAGCGTCCACGTCTCCAACATCCTCGCCAAGCTGGGCGCGTCGAGCCGTGGGGAGGCCGTGGCGGTCGCCTACCGCGAGGGCCTCATCGCCCCGGAGCCGTCGACGTCCGGCTGACCGGGCGGCCTTGCGCCGTGGCGGGCGGTGTCAGCCGGTCCGGCAGTCGAGGCTTCGGAGATCGACGGCGTCGGCCATCGCCTGCATCCCTTTGTCGTTGGGGTGCAGGTGGTCGCCGCCGTCGAAGGCGGGGAGCATCTTTTCGGGGTCGTGGGGGCTGCGCAGGACGCGGTCGAAGTCGGTGACCGCGTCGAACGCGCCGCTGTCGCGGATGAAGGCGTTGACCTGCCGTCGCACCGCTTCCCCGGCGGGGTCCCACTCCTGCCACCCCTTGTAGGGGGCGATCGTGGCGCCGACGACGCACTTCCCGGCCGCGTGCGCCCGGTCGATCAGCGTGCGGTACCCGTCGATCAGCCCGGCACCCGTGGCACCGGGTTCGGCCTTGATGTCGTTGACGCCCTGGAAGAGGAACACCGTGCGTACGCCCGGCAGGGAGAGCGCGTCCCGTTCCATGCGGTTCAGCGCGCTCTGTCCCGGGCCGTCGAGGATGACCTTGTTCCCGGCGATGCCCGCGTTGGCCACGCCTTCGACCGTGCTGCCGGACGCGGCCAGGCGGCGGGCCAGGTAGTCGGGCCAGCGGCGGTCCCGGCCGGTGGTGGACTGCCAGCCGTCGGTGATGGAGTCGCCGAGGGCGGCCACGGCGCCGGTCCCCTTGCGGGGCCGTACGGTGACGGCGTCGAGGTAGAACCAGGAGCCGGTCCGCTGTTTCCAGTGGGCCGCGCCCTCCTCGGCGGTGTGGTCGCCGTGCGTGGTGTACGACGTCTGCATCGCCAGCCAGTGCCCGGTGAGCGGGCCGCCCGCCCGGGGGACGTACAGGCTGACGGCGAGGGTGCGCCCGGCGGGGACGTGGCCGGGCAGCGGGTCGCTGTAGACGATGCCGCCGGCGGGCACGGTGACGGAGCGTGCGCCGCGGAAGGTCAGGCGCCTGTTGCTGCCGGGGACGAGTGCGGCGCCGTCCCGTTGCAGTCCCGCGTGGACGTTGCCGAACGTCACCGGCTGGTCGCCGAAGGCGTTGGACAGCCGCACCCTGAGGTCGCTGCCGCCGACGCTGGTGTGCACCATCAGCCGGTAGCCGCGGGCCTTCACCGCTTCGCCGATGTGGCCCGCGGAGGAGGCCCAGGTGACCACGCCCCGCCCGGCCGCCGTCGGGGCGCCGGGCGGCGGGCTCGGCTGGTCCCCCGGAGGTACCGTGCCGGTTCCGCAGCCCAGTGCGACACAGGTGGAGAGGGCGGCCAGGGCGGCACGGCAGCGGGGGCGTGCGGTGCGGGGCATCGTCGGCGCTCCTTCGGCCGGTCGGTGGGATGCGGGCGGGCGGTGTCACGGGGCCCAGGACACGGTAGTGGTGCGGTTCGTCGACGGCTGTGCGGGGTGGCGTCGCCGGGCGTGCCGCGCCGCAGGCACGGGCCGGGGCGAAGCCGCCGCGCCGTACCGCGGGCACGAGCCGGGGCGAAGCCGCCGCGCCGTACCGCGGGCACGAGCCGGGGCGAAGCCGCCGCGCACGACGCGCCCGGTGCCGGCCAGAATTCCCGCACTGGGGGCCGGCCAGGGTTCCCGCGCCGGGCCGGCCGGGGTTCCCGCGCCGGGAACCCCCGTGCTCCGGCGGCCGTTGTCCGGGCAACCGGTCCCGCGCGGGGAGGGCAGGGCGGCACGATGGACGAGTTGGTTCCCGGGGGAAATCTGACGCTCCCGGACGGTGCGGTGAGCGTACGCGTGCCCGGGCCGTTCGACGTGTCCGCGCTCGTGACGGACGACGGCGGAAAGGTCCGTGGCGACGGTGACTTCGTCTTCTACAACCAGCCGTCGGCGCCGGGAGCCGTCCTGCGGGGCGACACGCTCACGGTGAACCCGCCGGGACTGCGCACCGGCGCGACCAGGGTCACGGTCGTCATCAGCCCCGCCGACCCGGCGACCGCCCTCGGCGGCCTGCCCTCCCCCACGCTCCACGTCGCCGACGCCGGCGGCAGCCCGCTGGCCCGCTTCACCCCGCCGCCCCCTGGGCAGGAGACCATGCTGCTGCTGGCGGAGCTCTACCGGCGCGGCGGCCGCTGGAAGCTGCGCGCCCTGGGCCAGGGGTACGCCGACGGACTGGCGGGGCTCGCACGGGACTTCGGCGTGGACGTCGTGGACGACACACCCTCCGGCGCCTCCAGTGCCCCCGATCCCGACGGCTTCCTGCCTCTGGTCAACTCCGCGCGGGCCGCGGCCGGTTCTCCACCGCTCCTCCTTGACTCCCGCCTGGTGTCGGCGGCTCGCGAGCATGCCGCCGCCATGGCCGCCGCCGGGCGTCTCGGCGTCGAGACGCGCGACGGCGTCTCCGTCTACCAGCGCGTCGTCGGCTCCGGGTTCCCGTACCTCACCATCGGCGAGCACCTGGTGTCCGGACCGCGCACGGCCGCCGAGTTCGTCGCGTACTGCGTGCGCACGGACGGGCCCCGGCGCACCCTGCACGACCCGGCGTTCACCCACGCCGGACTCGCCCGGGTGCACGACGGCCCGTCCGGTGACACCTTCTGGACAGCACTGTGGGCCAGGCCGTTCACCCCGGACGGGCTGGCCGGCACGGCGGCGGCCGTCATCGACCTCACCAACCGGGAGCGAACCCGGGCCGGGCTCCCGCCCCTGGCCGCCGACCCGTTGCTCACGGCCGCCGCCCAGGCGCACAGCGCGGACATGGTGGCCCGCGCCTTCTACGCGCACACCGCCCCCGACGGTTCCCAACCCTGGGACCGGGCCGCCGCGGCCGGTTCGACCCGGCGTGCCATCGGCGAGAACATCGCCTGCGGCCAGCGCTCCCCCGCCGACGTCGTGGAGGGCTGGATGAACAGTCCCGGCCACCGGGCCAACATCCTCGAACCCGGCTTCACCCACATCGGCATCGGCTTCGCCGGGGGTGGCCGGGCGGGCACGTACTGGACGCAGCTCTTCGGCGGTTGACGCCGGCGACCGCGCCGCGGGACCCGGTCTCCCGCGCGATCTTGGCGGAGGGAGACGCTCCGGGCGAGGATGCCGGTATGAAGGGTGACCTCTTTTCCAGTGAGCACATGGTGCAGCCGGCCGTGGCGCCGGGCATGACGATCGAAAACTCCAAGTGTGTCCGGTACACGGTGAACGGCGAGATGCTGGCCCGGCAGGGCGCGATGATCTCCTACCGGGGCAACCTCCAGTTCGAGCGCAAGGGCCAGGGCGTGGGCGGCATGCTCAAGCGCGCGGTCACCGGTGAGGGGCTGCCGCTGATGGCGGTGCGCGGGCAGGGTGAGGCCTGGTTCGCGCACGAGGCGCAGAACTGCTTCATCGTCGATGTCGAGCCCGGCGACGAGTTCACGGTCAACGGCCGCAACGTCCTGTGTTTCGACGCCACGTTGTCCTACCGCATCGCGACCGTGAAGGGCGCCGGCATCACCGGCGGCGGCCTGTTCAACAGCGTCTTCACCGGGCACGGCAAGCTGGGCCTGGTCTGCGAGGGCAATCCGCTCGTCATCCCCGTCTCGCCGCAGTACCCGGTGTATGTCGACACGGACGCGATCGTCGGCTGGACCGCGGGTCTGCAGACCTCGCTGCACCGCTCCCAGTCCATCGGCTCCATGCTGCGCGGCGGCTCCGGCGAGGCCGTGCAACTGCTGCTCCAGGGCGAGGGGTACGTCGTCGTCCGGCCGAGCGAGGCGACACCGCACAAAGCCGGCCAGCACTGAGCACTCCCCGGGTGATCTGCGCCTCAGAGGCAACCCGGGCCGTGGCGTCGACGTCTTGATCGGCAACAGGTGATGCCCTGGCCCTTGTGGCCAGGGCAGGTGTCCACCCTTCTATACGCCTCATGTATACGCACAGCGTATACACGAGGTGCATACGGACCGAAAGGCATCGATGTACGGCAAGGCATTCGCCCCGGAGTACCAGGGCGCGCTCACCACCCTGTCCGTCAACTCCTCACTGACCGAGGTCCTGGCCGCCGGTACCGAGCAGTTGAGAGCGGCCGAGCGCGCCGGGCAGCCCGGGGACGCGGCGCGTTCCGGACTCGCGGTGGCCGAGGCGCACCGCCGGCTGGGCCGGGTCGAGGACGCGGACCGGGCCTGGAAGGCGAGCTACCGCGCGGCCCGGCAGGCCGGGGACGTCGGGGCGATGGCCTGGGCGCTGTGGAGCGGCGGCACGCTGGCCCGGCAGCGCGGCGCGCTGCCGCTGGCCCGCAGGCTGCTCCGGCTGGCGGCCGACCTGGGCGAACAGGGCGGGGACATCGTCGTCCGCGGCTACTCGCTGGCCGGCCTGGCCGAGACCGGCCGCATCCAGGGCGACTACGAGGCCGTCGGCCGGCTGCACGAGCAGTTGCTCGCCGAGGCCCGGCGGCGCGGGGAGGCGCGGCACACGGTGTGGGCGCTGGAGGGCATCGCGCAGATGCACCGCAACACCGGGCGCTACGACACGGCGTACGCGCTGTTCGAAGAGGCCGCCGAGATCGCCGTGCGTGCCGACGACCGGCGCGGCCACGCCTGGGCGCTGCGCGGACTGGCCGATGTGGTGTCGGTGCGCGACGGCGACACCGAGCGGGCCCTGGAGCTGCTGAGCCGGGCGGAGACGACATGCCGCACGATGCGGCTGTCCAGCGCGCTGGCCTACAACCACAAGATGCGCGGCAACGTCCTGTACCGGGCGGGGCGTTACGCGCAGGCACGCGAGCTGTACGAGCAGGCGCTCGATGAGTTCCGTGAGATGAGCGAGCCGCGCGGGGAGGCGCTGTCGCGGCTGGGCCTCGCCAAGTCCCTGGCCCGCCTGGGCCGCGACGCCGACGAGACGGCAGCCGAACTGGCCGACCTGGCGGGCCTGCTGGAGCGCATCGGCCTGCAGCACGCCCGCCGCATGGTCGCCCGGGCCCATGAGGAACTCGGCATACCGGCGGCCGGGCCGGCGACGGAGGCGGCACGGTGACGGCGCCGCCGAGGACGGTGAAGGCGACGAGGGCGACCGGCTCCGCCCGAAGTGCCCCGACCGCTCGCACGGTACGGCGGGGCGAGATGCGCGATCTCGCGGTGGGCACCGATGACATCCCCCCGGTCCTCCACCGCTGTCGCGCCCTGGTCCGGCCCGCCCTGGAGGAGGCCGTCGGACGGCTGCACCCGTGGGTCGGTGAGATGGCCGCGTACTCCTTCGGCTGGTGCGAGGCCGGCGGTGCGCCGTCCGTCGCCTCCGGTGGCAAGGGCGTACGGCAGGCGCTCGCGGTGCTCGGGGCCGAGGCGGCCGGTGCGCCGGGGCGGGCCGGTGTGGCCGCGGCCGTCGCGGTGGAACTGGTGCACACCTTCTCCCTGCTGCACGACGACATCATGGACGGCGACGCGGACCGGCGGGGCCGCCCGACCGTGTGGAAGGCCTACGGCACGGGGCCAGCTGTACTCGCGGGCGACGCCCTGTTCGCCTTGGCCGTCGAGACCCTCGCCGCGCAGCCGCGAGGCGCTGGAGCCGTTCGGACCCTGTCCGTGGCGCTGGGCGACCTGGTACGCGGGCAGGCGGACGACCTGCTGTTCGCCGACCGTCCGTGGACGGGGCCGGAGCGGGTGAGACCGGACGAGTACCGGGCGATGGCGGAGCGCAAGACGGGCGCGCTGCTGGGCTGCGCGGCAGCGCTCGGTGCCGTGCTCGCAGGTGCCGGCACCGAGACGGCCGCCGCGCTCGAGCGGGCGGGCCGGCACCTCGGAGTCGCGTTCCAGATCGTCGACGACGTGCTGGGGATCTGGGGCGATCCCTGTATCACCGGCAAGCCGGTCCACGGTGATCTGCGCGAGCGGAAGAAGACGTACCCGGTGCTGGTAGCACTCGGCTCCCCCCTGGGCGGCCGGGTCGCCGCACTCCTGGAGACGGGGGATGCGCCGGAGACGGCGGCGGTGCTGATCGAGGAGGCGGGCGGCCGTTCGGCGGCCATGGCGCAGGCCCGGCGGCACATCGGCGCCGTCGAGACGGCGCTCGCCGGGGCGCCGTTGGCCACGCGGGCCGCCGACGACCTGCGGTCGCTGCTCGCCTACCTGGTACGGCGCGACACCTGAACCGGCGCGAACGGCCCGCCCTCCGGGCGGGCAGTGGCGCTCGCTCTCCGGCGAGGCCGACGGGCGCGGGGCGCACCACCCACCCTCGCCGACGCGACCCGCCGACCCCCGCTCCAGCCACAGGCACGCGGCACACCACCCACCCTCGCCGACGCGATCCGCCAGCTCGCGCTCCCCCGGCCGCACCGCGTTGACCACACCCCCTTCCGCGCGTCAGGGTTCGGCACGGCGCGTTCCGCGACCCCGCGCCGGAAGGATGGCTGCCATGATCGGCATCTCGGAGATCGAAGCCGAGGCCGGGCGGATCGCCGGGCACGTCGTACGCACCCCGACGGTGGACAGCCCGGGACTGTCGGAGCTGCTCGGCGCGCCGGTCACCGCCAAGCTCGAACTGCTGCAGCGCACCGGCTCGTTCAAGGCGCGCGGGGCGACCGCGAAGCTGCTCTCGCTGGGCGGGGCCGAACGGGCCGCCGGGGTGGTGGCGGTCAGCGGCGGCAACCACGGGATCGCCCTGGCGGTCATGGCCGCGGCCCTCGATGTGAAGGCCATGGTGGTGATGCCGCGCTCGGCACCCGCCCGTGCCGTGGAGATCGCGGAGGCCGCCGGCGCGTCGGTGCGGCTGACCGACGGCATGGACGGTGCCTTCGCTCTCGCGACGCGGCTCCAGCAGGAGGGACTGACCCTGGTCCACCCCTTCGACGACCCGGTGGTGATCGCCGGGCAGGGCACGGTCGGGCTGGAGTTCGCCGCCGACGCCGGTGAGCTCACCGACGTCCTCGTGAGTATCGGGGGTGGCGGCCTGATCGCCGGTGTCGCCGCCGCGCTGCGGGCCCAGCGGCCCGGGGTGCGGGTGTGGGGTGTGGAGACCGAGGGCGCGCAGGCCATGTCGGAGGCACTGGCGGCGGGCGGCCCGTTGCCGGTCGCCCTGTCGTCGATCGTCTCCACGCTCAGCGCCCCGTCCGTGTCGCAGCTGACCTACGACCATGTCTCGGCCCTGGTCACCGAGGTTCTCGTGGTTCCGGACCGGGAGGCCGTGCAGGGCTCCCTCGACCTGGCCGACCATGCCAAGGTGTGGGCCGAACCGGCGGCCGGCTGTCTGCTCCCCGCCGCCCGGAAGATCCTGGAGCGGGTCGGCGACGGCGCCCGGCTCGGCCTGGTGGTGTGCGGGGGCAACGTGACGACGGGCGATCTGTTCGCCTGGTCACGACGCTTCGGTCTGCGCTGACGATCCGGCCGCTGTCGGGCAATCAGTCGCGGAATTCATCGGAGGGCTTCGAGTTCGGACCTTGTTCACGTCCGCATTTACCGCCGGTTACCACCAGGCCGGGCAGGAATTGGCTAATCCACGGCCCGCCGCGGGCGAATTCCTCGCGCCCGTGGCGGCCCGGGCGGCCGAGGTGAACCGCACCGGAGCCCGCGAATGACCTTTTTCCCTCGTACACTTGATCCCATCTCTTGAACAAAAGACAAGAATGGACACGGAGTTGCGATCCGATTGAACGCGGACGGGCTCACTCCCCGTACCTCTGGAAAAGGTGAGAGCCAGGTTTCCAGCGAGGGATGGCCATGGGCAGGGCGCACGTCTCCACACACCAGTTGGTCGCCGGCCGGTACCGGCTGCTCGAGATCATCCAGCGGGAGACCAACCGCATCTGCTGGTACGCCGAGGACACCGGGACCGGCGAGATCTCCCGTCCGTGCCTCGTGACCCAGATCGGGCTTCCGGAGGACCCGCGCGAGGCCGAGCGCCGGGCCGCCGCCCGCCTGCTGCGGACGACCGAGAACATGGTGCTGCTGTGTCCCGGCCGGATCGCCACCGTCGTCGACGCCGTGGAGGAGACCGGCGCCCTGTGGACCGTCAACGAGTGGATCGACGGCACCCCTCTCGGTGAGCTCCTCTCGGAGCAGGGCACGTTCAACTACGTCCGGGCGGCGCGGATCGGTCTGGAGCTGCTCGACGTGCTGGACGCCGCGCACGCCCAGGGCATCACACACGGAGAGCTCAGCCCGGGCCAGGTGTTCGTGCGCGAGGACCACTCGGTCGTCGTCACCGGCTTCGGCCTGGCCGGCGCGACCCTCGCGCCGCGTCTGACGGCACCGGCGTACGCGTCCCCGGAGCAGGCGCGCGACCAGCGCATCGGTCCCGCGGCCGATCTGTGGGCGCTGGGCGCGATCCTGTACACGATGGTCGAGGGGCGCCCGCCGTTCCGGGACCGGGGGCGTCCCGAGAACACCCTGAAGGGCGTGGACCGGCTGCCGCTGCGCACGCCGGTGCGCGCCGGGCCGCTCACCCAGGTCGTGCAGGGACTGCTCCGCAAGGAGTCCCGGGAGCGGCTGACCCGCCCGGTGGTGCGTGAGGCGCTGACCCGCGCGCTCAGCGAGGACCCCGAGGCGGCCCTGGCCGCGGCGCCGGCCCCGCGGCTGCGCGGCGCCTACGCCGCTGTGCGGCCGGGGAGCCCGGCGTGGAGCAGACGGACCATGGTGGCGGGGACGGCTCTGGCCGTGGTCACCGTCGCGGTCGCCGTGCTCGCCGCGACCCAGGGGCTGCCCGGCACGGACGACGGCAGCGACGCGGCCGAATCGCCGGCCCGGCCGCCGGCCTCCGCCGCCACACCGGGCGAGGGCACCGGCGGCGGCCCCGATCCGTCCGGGGCACCCAGCCGGCCCGAGTCCCCCTCCCTGTCCCCCTCTCCCTCCCCCACGCCCACTCCGTCGCCCCCGTCCTCCGCTCCCACGCCCACGCCGTCCGCCCCGGCCACGGCCCTGCCCCCCGGCTTCCAGCGCTACCGCGCGCCGGAGGGCTTCTCCGTCGCGCTCCCCGAGGGTTTCAAGCGGCTGGACACCGACCGCGAGGGCGATGCCTACCGGGTCGTCTTCGGCGCCGAGGGCGGGGACCGCACGCTGGCCGTCACCTACAGCGAGAAGGCGGGTCCGGACCCCGTGGCCGTGTGGCGGGACGACGTCGAGCCGAACCTCAAGCAGGCCGACGACTACGACCGGATCGGGGCGATCCGCGCGACGACGTACCAGGGCCGCGAGGCCGCCGACATGGAGTGGACCGCGGACGTCGACGGCACCCGGGTGCACACCCTCGGCCGGGGTCTCCTGCTGGGCGGCGGCCGGAGTTTCTCGCTGCGCTGGACGACCCCGGACGCCGACTGGGACGACGCCGCCAACCAGCAGGCCTTGCGCACGTTCTTCAAGACCTTCCGGCCGGAGTCAGGCTGAGCGGCGCGGGGCGCGCAGGCCGGTGAGCCGGTCGCCGTGCAGCGGCTCGGTGAGCCAGTGCGCGGTGAGCGTCCCGTCCGCGAGGGAACAGGCCAGCGCCAGACGGTGCGGGGTCTCCAGGAACACCACCGCGACGGACAGCGTGCCGGCATCGGTCCAGCCGCCGCTCACCGCGGTCGGGACGGGTTCCTCGGCGACCGTCCAGCCCTCCCGTGCGAGGCGGAGGACGAGCCGGTCCGGCCGGTCCGGCCGGTCCCCTTCTCCGGTGAGCGTGAGCGTCCAGCCGTCCGCGTCCCGGGCGAGCCCGGCGGACCGGATCGGTCCCGGCCCCGCCAGGGGCGTGAACGCTGCCCCGGCCCAGTCCCGGACCCGGTCCGGGGGCGCGGACCGGCCAGGGGCGGGCGGCAGTGCGAGCCGGTCCAGGCGCTCGCGCAGCTCCGCGTCGGCGGCCTCGCGGCCGGTCAGCGGCTCGGGGCCGAACGCGGGCAGCAGATGCGCCCAGACCAGGTCCAGGTACTGCTGCATCCACTCGGTCGCCGCGGTCGACGCGATCACCACGTCCTGCTCCGGCAGCACCAGGCAGAACTGGCCGTACGCGCCGTCGCCCCGGTAGCCGTGCCGGGACGTCCAGAACTGGTGGCCGTAGCCCCGGTCCCAGTCCTGCCGGTCCTCGTCACCCATGGCCCCGGCGGTGGGCATCCGGGGGTGCGAGGCCCGGGCGGCCCATCCCTCCGGCAGCAGCCGTTCGCCCTCCCAGAGCCCGTCGCGCAGGTACAACTGGCCGAGCCGGGCCACGGCGTCGGTGGTGGCGTGCAGACCGCTGAAGCCGATCTCGCGGCCCGTGCGGTCCCGCAGCCAGGCCACCTCGCCGATGCCCAGCGGGTCCAGCAGCCGGGGGCGCAGGTACTCGGTCAGCGACTGGCCGGTCACGCGCTGGACGATCGCGGCCAGCGTGTGGGTGGCGGGCTGGTTGTAGGCGAAGACGGTGCCCGGGTCGCCGTCCGGCGGCAGGTGCAGGAACCCTCGCACGGGGTCGGCGGGGTCGCGGCCATAGGCCTCGTCAACGGTGTCCCGCCGGTGGCCGCTGGCCATGGACGCCACGTGCCGTACGAGCATGGCCCGGCTGCGCGGGTCGGTGACGCCGGCCTCGGACTCCGGGAAGTACGAGATCACCGGCGCGTCGAAGTCGAGCAGCCCCTCGGCCTCCGCCAGGGCGGCCGCGGTCCCGGTGAAGCTCTTGCTGAGCGAGTACAGCAGATGGGGGCGTTCGGCGGTGTAGGGCGCCCACCAGCCGGAGGCGACCAGCTGCCCGTGCCGCATGATCATCAGGCTGTGCGGCTCGATCTCGGGGGCGGCTTCGAGAGCGTCGAGGAAGGCGTGGACTCCGGAGGCGTCGACCCCCTGTGCGGCGGGTCCGGAGGACGGCAGGGCGGAAGCACTCATGGATGCATCCTGCACCCGTCGGCGGCCTTGATCGAGCCGTTTCCGGGCCCGCTGTCAGGGGACTCGCGGGTTATGGTGCAAATCGGATACACGATGATGACCGAGCAGGCCGGCCCTCGTGACCTCGTCGACCATGTGGTCCGGGCCGAGGAGGCCGGCTTCGACTTCTCGGTGACCTCCGACCACTACTTCCCGTGGCTGCGCTCGCAGGGGCATTCGCCGTACGCGTGGGCCGTGCTGGGCGCGGCCGCCCAGGCCACGTCACGGATCCCGCTGATGACGTACGTGACGTGCCCGACCTTCCGCTACCACCCCGCGGTGGTGGCGCAGAAGGCGGCGACGCTGCAGTTGCTGTCCGAGGGCCGGTTCCGGCTGGGACTGGGCTCGGGCGAGAACCTCAACGAACACGTGGTGGGCGGGGGCTGGCCGTCCGTCGATGTGCGGCACGAGATGTTCGAGGAGGCCGTGGAGATCATCCGCGCCCTCTTCGAGGGCGGGCACGTCAACCACCGCGGCACGCACTTCGACGTGGAGTCGGCCCGGCTGTGGGACCTGCCGGACGAGGCGCCGCCGATCGGTGTCGCCGTCTCCGGTGAGCGGTCGTGCGAACTCGCGGGCCGGCTCGGGGACCTGGTGATCGCCACGGAGCCCAAGGCCGGGCTGCTGGAGGCATTCGACCGGCACGGCGGACAGGGCAAGCCGCGGGTCGGCCAGCTGCCGGTCTGCTACGACCCCGACCGGGACACGGCCGTCAAGCGGGCGCACTCCCAGTTCCGCTGGTTCGGCAGTGGCTGGAAGGTCAACTCTGAGTTGCCGCACCCGGATTCCTTCGAGGCGGCGACCCAGTTCGTCACGCAGGACGACGTCGCCGACGCCATCCCGTGCGGTGACGACCCGGACGCGTTCGTCGAGGCCGTCCGCCCGTACGCCGAGGCCGGGTTCACCGAGGTCGCCCTCGTCCAGATCGGCGGCGAGTCGCAGCCGGCGTACCTGGACTGGTCGGAGAAGACCCTGCTGCCGGCGCTGCGTGACGCGTTCGGCTGAAGTCGTCGGCCAGCGCTTGCACAGCCCGTTCGACCAGATGAGCCCTCCGGCCCGGGGGGCTCCTCTTCACGAGCGCGCTCACCCGCTGGGCCTCCTCGGTCGTGGGCAGGAACCCGGCCAGCAGGAGGGGCAACAGCAGGCGCCGGACGAGTACTTCACTCTCGGAGGTGACCTGCGGCCTGCGCACCACCGAGACGTTGACCCGGATCGCGTGTTCGTTGCCGGGCGGGACGCCCGGACGGTCCGTCTCGATAGCGGCGTAGCGGAAGCCGTGCGCCAGGTCGCAGGCTGCGCAGCCGGCCGGGCCGCGGGCGAGCCGGGCCCGGCAGTCGGGGCACACCAGCCGGTCGAGGGCGGCGTCGACGATCCGCCAGTCGTGCCGGTGCGGTTCGGCCGCGACCGTCTCGGCCAGTGCCCGTTCCTGGTCGCCGCCCGCGACGGTGTCCCGCTGCCGCAGGAAGGCGGCCCACTCCCCCTCTACGATGCCGTCCACCAGGGCGCGGCAGGCGGCACAGTCGGGCGCACCTGCGTACGCGTACCCACCGCATTCCGCGCAGCGGCGCAGCGCCGCGTCCGGCTCGGGTCGCACCATGCCGGCCATCGTCACGCACCCCGCCCGGCAGGGGAAGCGATTTACGGCGCCGGGCGGTGAAGGGCGAGGTCAGCGGGTGCCGCTAGGCTTCCGTGCGCACCTCGTGCCGTCCCGTCCGCCCGCCCGCCTCAGGAGAGTCGTCCGTGACCGTAGCCATCACCCCGCCCGAGACGTCCCCCGCTGCCCCGGCGCCCGTCTCCGACCCGGTCGCGCGGGACGCGCGGGAGTTCGGGGCGTACGCCCGGACCGGAGGGTGGGCCTTCGGGCTCAAGGTGGCGCGCAGCGTGCGGCCCGGCGGGCAGGGCGCGGACGAGACGCCGAAGGTGTCCGCGAAGGAGTTCGCGGAACTCGCCGGCTGTTCCGCTGAGCGGGTCATGCGCTACTACAAGGCCTGGGACCGGGCGGCCGACGACGGGATGGTCCCGCACTTCGAGGTGCTGACGCCGGGTCAGGAAGTGGAACTGCCGGACGCCGACGTGTGGCCGAGCTACTACGTCTCCCGCAACAGCGCGACCTCCGAGCGCGGCACCGCCATCACCGAGGCCGCCGAGGCGGAGGGCATCCGGCCCACGAAGGCCCTGGAGGTCGCGGAGAACCCCACCGCCCTGCGCGCCGCGATCCTCGCCGACCCCTCCACCGCCCGCGCGGCCCGGCAGGCCCTGCTGGACCGGGTCCGGGAGGACCCGGACCTCCAGTCGGAACTGGCCCGTGACGTCGTGCGCACCGACGAGCTGAAGAAGGCCGTCGCCGGGGAGAGCAGGGCGGCCGACCGGATCGGTTACGTGCGCCAGATCGCCGAGTCGGGGCAGTTCAGGACGCCCGCCGGGCAGACCGTCGACGCGCCCGCCGACCTGCGCCAGGAGGCCGAGCGGCACCTGTCCCTCATCGACGAGCTGGACGAGGGCGAGGACGCCGGCGAGTGGGCCGCCGAGGCGTACGGCGCGATGAAGTCCCGCGTCGTCGATGTCGTGGAGGGCGATCCGGGGCTGCGTGTGCAGGAGCGGCGCACGAAGTTCTACAGCAGCCTGCAGAAGGCGACCAAGGTGTTCGAGGAGCTGACCTTCGACGACGCCGGGGAGTTCTACGAGGACGACATGGTGCAGCGTCTGGAGGATCTGCAGCGGGCCGTCGCCGTCTGCATCGAGTCGCTGCGCGGTGCTCGCGGGAATCACCCGGTCGGCTGAGCATTCCGGCGGGATCGGGGGTACTAGAGGGCTCTACGTCGGTTCTTCCCGGAGGCCCTCTCGTGAACTCGTTCGTCCACAAGACCCTGGTGGTGCAGCTCCAGGCGGGCGACACGGACCGTTTCTCCGTGCTCGCCCACCTGAGCTACGACGCCGCGGACCCGTTCGCCGTCACCGTGGTCTTCAGCCATGACGGCCGCGTACTCGCCCGGTGGCAGCTGGACCGGGAGATGCTCGGTGAGGCGCTGCGGCGTCCGGTGGGGGTGGGCGACGTGCGGATGCGCCCGGAATCCCGGGGCATGTGGCAGGAGCTGCGCATGGAGTTCCTCGGCGACGCCCGCGCCGACGGGGGACGGCACCACGCGGTGGTCTTCGCCTGGGCGCCGGGGTTCGCCGCGTTCCTGCGCGAGACGTACGACGTGGTGCAGCCGGGCCGCGAGGAGGTCCACGTCGACGACTTCCTGGCGGGCGTGCTCGCCGGGGGTTGAATCACGGCCGGTCCGTGTGGGCGTCCTCATGCCGAGGCACTGCTCCGGCCGGGACGACGCGCTGCCGAGGGAGAGCCGGCTGCCGGCCGCCCGACCCGTGGTGCCGAGGTGGGCGGCCGTGGTGCCGCTGCCCGGCCGGGTACCCGGCCGAGTCGGTACTCATCGGCGTGGCCGGCGAGTCGCTGCTCAGCCGCGTGCCCGGCCCGGCAGCGGGCGGCCGTACCGTCACCTCGCCGTGTAGCGGTGCCGCGTCCACAGCGGCAGGACGAACCAGCACAGCAGATACCAGGCGACCACCCCGGCGACCAGGTAGGGCACGAAGCCGTCGTGCGTCGCCACGCGCAGGATCAGCAGCAGCGAGGCGGTCGTCGTGGCGAGCAGCAGCACGAGTCCGAGCAGCGTGAGCCGGGAGGCCAGCTGCACCGCCTGGGGCTTGACGCGCCGCCCGGAGACGAGGCGGTGCAGGGACACCGGGCCGATGAGCGCCCCGGTCGCGCAGGCGCCCAGGACGACCGTCACCAGGTAGATCGTCTGGTCGGTGGCGGAGAGGTCGTCGTACTTCTCGGTGAACACCACGGTGAGCAGAAAGCCGAACAGGATCTGCACGCCCATCTGCGCCACGCGGACCTCCTGGATGAGTTCCTGCCACATCCGGTCCGCTCTCTCCTCCTCCGTCTCGTTGCGCCCCCGGCGCATGGCCCCGCCCTCCGCCGTGTCCGCCACTGTTTCCTCCTGGTGTGAGTCCTGAGCCCCCGGTGTGAGCCCTGAGCCCTCCTCTTTCCCGGGTTCCCCGTAACGAGTCGTCGTCCCGGGGGCCGCGGCGGTTTGAGCGATCAGTGGACGGTTACACGGACGGCGCGAATGACGCAGAGCCCGAGGAGGTCGTGGACGCATGTCCGGTACGCAGCTCACCGTGACGCTCAGCGGCGGAGGCGCCGACGACGCGCGGACGGTCGTCCGCGCCCTGGAAGGCGCCTTCGGGGCGCCGGACGAGATTCCCGCCGACGAGAACGCGACGGTGCACACGGCGACCTTCGACGGGGAGAGGGAGACGGGTCCCGCCGGCGGTGGCGGGGAGGGCTCCGGGCGGCTGTCCGCGCCGGTGAGCGTCACCGTGCAGGGCAGCCCCGAGGCCGTGCGCCGGGCGAGCGACACGCTCACCCGGGCGTTCACGGCACGCGACGACGGTGCCGCCTCCGGCGACCAGGAGCAGGAGAGGGAGCTGCTCCTGGAGCCGTGAGAACCGGTCTCACCAGCGGGATTCGACCTGGTCCCTGATCCGCCGGTCGTACAGGTCGCGGATCGCCGTGAGCGTCTCGCCGGGCAGTCCCGGGAGGCGGGCGGCGGCCGCGTTGGCCCGGGCCTGCTCGGGTGAACGCGCACCGGGGATCACGGTCGTCACGCCGGGCTGCTCGACGATCCAGCGCAGGGCCAGCTGGGCCGGTGTGTATCCCTCGGGGGCGAGCGCCGCGAACTCGGCCGCCGCCTCCACACCGGTGGCGTAGTCGACGCCGGAGAAGGTCTCCCCCTGGTCGAAGGCCTCGCCGTGCCGGTTGTAGGTGCGGTGGTCGTTCTCCGGGAAGACGGTGTCCCGGGTGTACTTGCCCGACAGCAGGCCGGAGGCCAGCGGGACACGGGCGATGATGCCGACGCCTGCCTCGCGGGCGGCCGGGAGCACCTGGCGCAGGGGCTTCATGCGGAACGGGTTGAGGATGATCTGCACGCTCGCCACGTTCGGCCGGGCGATCGCGGTCAGTGCCTCCTCACAGGTCTCGACGCTGACGCCGTACGCGGCGACGCGCTCCTCCTCGACCAGGGTGTCGAGGGCGTCGAACACCTCGTCCGTGGAGTAGACGGGCGTCGGCGGGCAGTGCAGCTGCACCAGGTCGATCCGGTCGACGCCGAGGTTGCGCCGGGAACGGTCGTTCCAGGCGCGGAAGTTGTCCAGCACGTAGTTGGCGGGGATCTGGTCGACTCGGCGGCCCATCTTCGTGGCGACCATGACGTGCAGGTCCGGGCGGCCGCTGAGGAACGCGGCGATGGTCTGCTCGCTGCGTCCGTCGCCGTACACGTCGGCGGTGTCGAAGAAGGTCACCCCTGCCTCGGCCGCCGTCTCCAGTACCGCGAGGGCTTCCTTGTCGTCGACGTCTCCCCAGTCGGCACCCAGCTGCCAGGTGCCCAGACCGATGACGGAGGCGTGCTGCCCCGACCTGTCGAATGTGCGCTCGTCCATGAGCGTCAGTCTTTCATCCGTCACGACACCGCGCGGAACGTGCTGCTCCGGCTCGTCGAGCTCACACCGTTCACTCACACGAGTGAGGCAATGCGGCAGGAACACGTCACGTGTAAGCGGGCCTCTAGTGTGACGCCGGTGACTACCGGTTCAGCGAACAACCACCCGTCCGACGCCTCGCCTTGGACCCGTCGGGGCTTCCTTCTCAGCGCCGCCGCCCTGGCCGCGCTGCCCGGTCTGCCGGCGGATCCTGCTGCTGCCGCCGCGGAGTTGCCGGACTTCCCGGCGGACGTCGCGCTGTACCGCTCGGCCTACCGCAACTGGGTCGGTGAAATCACCGCCGACGGTCTGTGGGCCTGTGCTCCGGAGGGCCCCGGCCAGGTGGTCGCCGTCGTCAACTGGGCGTGGCGGCACGGGTGGCGGGTGCGCGCACGGGGCGCCGCACACGGCTGGTCACCGCTGACGGTGACGGAGGGGACGCCGCCCGGGGCCCCGGTCCTCCTGGTCGACACCACGGTCCACCTCACGGGTCTCGCCCTGGACTCCCCGACCGCAGTGCGCGCCGGGACCGGCGTGACCATGGAGGATCTGCTCGCCTTCCTGGAGGAGCACGGCCTCGGCGTCACCGCGGCGCCCGCTCCCGGCGTACTCACCCTGGGCGGAGTCCTGGCCGTCGACGGCCACGGCACGGCCGTCCCCGCGCGGGGTGAGCAGCGGCGGCCCGGGCACACGTACGGCTCGCTCAGCAATCTCATCCTGTCCCTCACGGCCGTGGTGTGGGACGACGGGGCCGGCGCGTACGTGCTGCGCACGTTCCGGCGCGGCGGGACGGACGGCGCCGCGCTGCTGACGCATCTCGGACGGTCGCTGGTCACCGAGGTGGTGCTGCGCGTCGGCGCGAACACGAACCTGCGGTGTGTGAGCCGCACGGACATCCCGGCCGGGGAGCTGTTCGCCGCACCCGGCTCGGGCGGCGGGCGGACGTTCGCGAGTTTCCTGGACGAGGCGGGGCGGGTCGAGGCGATCTGGTTCGCCTTCACCGAGCATCCCTGGCTCAAGGTGTGGAGCGTCTCCCCGACACGGCCGCTGACCTCGCGGAAGGTGACACGGCCGTACAACTATCCGTTCTCCGACAACGTCCCCACGCCGGTGGCGGAGCTGGTCGGCCGGATGACGTCGGAGGCGGCCTGGTACCTCGCGCCGGTGCTCGGCACCGCGCAGTACGAGGCCGCCGCCCTCGGGCTGGTGACGACGCTGTCCGCCGACCTCTGGGGGCCCTCCAAGAACACGCTGCTGTATCTGAAGCCGACCACGCTGCAGGTGCACGCCAACGGCTACGCGGTCCTCACCGCACGGGACCGGGTGCAGCGGGTCGTCTCCGAGTTCGCCGCGTTCTACCGGGAGCGGCTGACGGCGTACGCCGCCCGGGGCAGTTTCCCGGTCAACGGCTCGGTGGAGATCCGGGTGACCGGCCTGGACGACCCGGCCGACACCGGCGTGGCCGGGGCCCGTCCGCCGCTGCTGTCGGCGCTCCGGCCGCCCGAGGACCACCCCGAGTGGGACGCGGCCGTGTGGCTGGACGTCCTGACACTGCCGGGCACGCCGGACGCGGAGGCGTTCCTGCGCGAGATCGAGCGGTTCCTGCTGCGCGCCTTCGACGGCGGGTCCGCGCTCACCCGGGTGGAGTGGTCCAAGGGGTGGGCGTACACGGACGACGACGTGTGGAGCGACCAGGAGGTGCTGGGCGGGGCCGTCCCGGCGGCGGTCGGCCCGGCCGCGTGGGCGGACGCGAACGCCGCGCTGGACCGGCTCGATCCGCACCGTGTGTACGGCAACGCCTTCCTGGACCGGCTGTTCGGCCCCTAGTCGTATCGATCACGAGCGTCGACGACACCCATGGTTCCGGCGGCTAGTCCCGGGAGGCCAACGCCCGCGCGTGCACGGTCCGTGCGACCTTCGGCCCCAGCCAGCGCTTGAACCGGCGCAGCGGCTCCAGCTGTCCGGCCGCCCGGTCGAGGCGGTAGTACAGCTGGGGCGGGACATGGGGCAGCAGGGGCGAGTGGCGCTGGCCGAGCAGGGCGAACATGCGCTCCGGGGGCAGGTGCATGTAGCGCGGCAGGTTCTCGTACCACTGGGCGCTGTAGCGGGCCGCGCTCTGCACGGGCAGCAGGGCCGCCTTGCGTTTCCGCTCGTAGCGGGCGAGGGCGCGCGGGAGCTCCGGGTGTTCGCGCAGCGCGGCGGCCAGGGCGATGGCGTCCTCCAGGGCCAAGGTGGTGCCGGCACCGATGGAGTAGTGCGTGGTGTGGGCGGCGTCGCCGAGCAGGACGAGGTTGCCGTGGGACCAGGTGGCGTTCGTGAGGGTGCGGAACGTCTGCCAGGGGGTGCCGCCGGGGCGGCCCAGCAGGGTCTGGCCTTCGAGGACCCGGGCGAAGAGCCGCTCCATCAGGGCCCGGCCGTCGGCCTCGCTCACCCGGTCGAGTCCGAGCCCGGCCCGGGTCTCGGGTGCGCACTCGACGACGCAGGTGCTGCGGTCGGGGCCGTAGCCGTAGCCGTAGCACCAGATCCAGCCGTGGGAGGTCTCCGTGAAGGCGAAGGTGAAGGCGTCGAAGGCCTTCGTGGTGCCGAGCCACACGTACTGATTGCGCCCGGGGGTGAGCCGCGTTCCGAAGTGCGCGGAGTGGCGGGTGCGCAGGGCGCTGCGAACGCCGTCGGCCGCCACGATCAGGTCGGCACCGGAGGGCAGGTCGCCGGCGGTGATCGCGCGCTCGTACTCCAGGCGTACGCCGAGCTCGCGGGCCCGGGCGGCGAGGATCTCCAGCAGCCGGTGGCGGCCGATGCCGTGCCCCTGGTCGCCGCTGTGCCGGGTCGTCAGGTCCCGGACGTGGGCGACGCCGTCGCTCCACCGGACGGAGCCGGCGTCGAGGAGGGCCGCCGACTCGGGGTCCTGCTCGTGGAGCCGGTCGAGCAGTCCACGCCAGTACGTCACGCCCCAGCCGTAGGTCGAACCCTCCGGATCGCGTTCATAGACGGTGACGTCGTGGGAGGGGTCCTGCCGCTTGAGCAGGATCGAGAGATACAGACCGGCGGGCCCGCCGCCGACACAGGCGACCTTCACGCACACCCCTGAGAATGACCGAGAGCTGTCGATTGCCGACGCAGAGTAGCAGCTTGTGAGTGCCGCCGACCGGACCGCCGAATCGCGCCAGTTTCCCGGCGTGACCCGCACCACGGGCAGCGGGCCGCACCGGCAGAAACATCCGCCACAGCGCCCCGCACGGGTGGAACTTCCCCTTCCACACTCGCGCACAGGCGCCTCGCAGCAAGATCATCTTCGTTCAACCTTGCACGACATAAGGGGAATTGCCTGGATCGGAGCCAACCGGCTCGCGTGGATTTCTCCCGGTAGCGGGCGGGCCGGTAGGCATGCGGGGACATCAGCCGAACCCACCTCTGGAGGTCCGCATGCCGGAACTCAGCCGTCGCAGTGCGCTCACCGCCGCGGCCGTCCTCGCCACGAGCGCGGGGACCTTGTCCGCAGTCACCCCGGCCTCGGCCGCCGGGCACCACGGCTCCCCCGGGACCTTCGACGAGGTCTACAAGGGCCGCCGGATACAGGGCCGGCCGGCCACCGGGTCCGGTCACCACCACCACGGCGCGGGATACGCGGTGTTCGTCGACGGCGTGGAGCTGCACGTGATGCGCAACGCCGACGGCAGCTGGATCAGCGTCGTCAGCCACTACGACCCGGTGGCCACCCCGCGGGCCGCCGCCCGCGCCGCGGTGGACGAGCTGCAGGGCGCGCCGCTGCTGCCCTTCCCCGCCAACTGACCCGCCCCGCAAGGCATCTGGAGCAACCGCACATGGCTGTCCGCAAGAACCAGTCCACCCTGACCGCCGACGAGAAGCGGCGTTTCGTCACCGCGCTGCTGGAGCTGAAGCGCAGCGGCCGCTACGACGAGTTCGTCACGACGCACAACGAGTTCATCGTCTCCGACACCGACAACGGCGAGCGGACCGGGCACCGTTCACCGTCCTTCCTGCCCTGGCACCGAAGATTCCTCCTGGAGTTCGAGCGGGCGTTGCAGTCGGTGGACGCCTCGGTGTCACTGCCCTACTGGGACTGGACCGTCGACCGTACGCCGCGCGCCTCGCTGTGGGCGCCCGACTTCCTCGGGGGAACCGGGCGCGAGCGGGACGGCCGCGTGACGGACGGGCCCTTCTCCGCGTCCGGCGGGAACTGGCCGGTCAACGTGCGGGTGGACAGCCGTACGTTCCTGCGGCGCTCCCTCGGTTCCGGTACGCGCGAGCTGCCCACGCGGGCAGAGGTCGAGTCGGTGCTGTCGATGTCCACGTACGACATGGCGCCCTGGAACAGCGGCTCGGACGGCTTCCGCAACCACCTCGAAGGGTGGCGGGGCGTGAACCTGCACAACCGCGTCCATGTCTGGGTCGGCGGGCAGATGGCGACCGGGGTCTCCCCCAACGACCCGGTGTTCTGGCTGCATCACGCGTACATAGACAAGCTGTGGGCCGAGTGGCAGCGCCGGCACCCCGGCTCCGGCTATCTGCCGGTCTCCGGCACGCCGAACGTGATCGACCTCAACGAGACGATGCGGCCGTGGCACGACATGAGCCCGGCGGATCTGCTGGACCACACGCCGCACTACACGTTCGACGTCTGATCAGACGCTCGCGCCCTCGCGGCACTCCGGGTGGCCCCAGCCGCCGTCGTTCTTGGCGATGGGCTCGCCGGCCGCGTACGAGCGTCCGCACTGGCAGCGGCCGGGGAACTTCGCCTTGATGGTGCGCGCGGAGCCCTTCCCGCCCGCGGCCGTGGCGGTGCGGGCCGCGCCGCCACGCGGGCGGGAGCGGGGGGCCTTGGCCGGGGTGTCGGAGGCGGGCGGCGGCTCGGGAGAACCGAGGCCGCTGCCCGCGGGCTCCTGGACGGTGGCGGCCTGGCTGGCGGCGCGGTCGGCGAAGTCGTTGAGCCGGTCGCCGTCGACCTGGTGGGCGGGGACGTAGCGGAACTCGACCGAGCGGCCGTCCAGGAGTTCGTCGATGCGCACGACGAGATCCTGGTTGGCGACCGGCTTGCCGGAGGAGGTCTTCCAGCCGTTGCGCTTCCAGCCGGGCAGCCAGGTGGTGACGGCCTTCATCGCGTACTGCGAGTCCATCCGGATCTCGAGCGGCACGTCCGGGTCGGTCGCCGCCAGCAGGCGCTCCAGCGCGGTGAGTTCGGCGACGTTGTTGGTCGCCTTGCCGAGCGGCCCCGCCTCCCACCGCTCCGGCGCCTCGGAAGCGTCGGCGACGACCCAGGCCCAGCCCGCCGGCCCGGGATTTCCCTTCGAAGCCCCGTCACAGGCGGCCACAACACGTTCACGCATGCGCTCGATCATGCCATGACCTCGGTGGCCGTCCGGCCGGGAGGTCCGCCCCTAGTCCACGTCGGTCAGCTTCGGCATCTCTCCCTCGGTCTTCGTGATGTCGATCACCGAGAAGTTCGCGCCCTGCGGGTCACTGATCGCCGCGAAGCGGCCGAACGGGGTGGTCATCGGGCCGAACCGCAGCACGCCGCCGAGCTCGGTCGCCTTCGCCACGGTCTCGTCGCAGTCCTCCACGGTGAAGTACACGTTGATGTACGGCTGCACCTCGGGCGGGAAGTCGTCGCCCATCTTCATCCGGCCCAGCACGGTGCGTTCGCCGAGGTCGTAGATCCGGAAGTCCGTCTCGCCGTCCTCCATGTCCCGCTGCCGGTAGGCGAAGACCGCGGGGAAGAACGCGTCGGACTTGCCGGGCTCGCGGGTGAAGACCTCCGCCCAGGTGTAGGCACCGGGTTCGGCCATCGCCTGGAAGCCCTCATGGGTACCCGCCTGCCAGACGCCGAAGACGACGCCGCCGGGGTCACGGGCCAGGCACATGGTGCCGAAGTCGGCGACCTGCATCGGCTCCATCAGCACCTCGCCGCCGTTGTCACGGATGCGGCCGGCGGTGGCGGCGGCGTCGTCCGCCGCGAAGTACAGGCACCACTGCGACAGGCCCTCCTGGCCGGGCATGGGCGGGACGACGGCGGCGACCGCCTTGCCGTTCGCGTAGGCCTCCGTGTAGTTGCCGAACTCCGCCGACGCCTCGGCGAAGGTCCAGCCGAGGACGTCACCGTAGAAGCTCTTGGCCCCTTCGAGGTCGCCGAACATCGCGTCGGCCCAGCAGGGGGTTCCTTCAGGTTGCACGGCCATGGCCACGGCCCTCTCCGAATGGATGGAATCGTCCGCTTCCTCACGCTAGTCATCCGGCGGCCGGCCCGCGCGTCGAGTGGGCCGGGCCGTCCGGCACGGCACGGCACGGACGATCGCGTCCGGCGGATGTCTTCCCCCCGGCGCCCGGCTGTGCTTGCCTGAGTGCCGTTTCGGTGGCCGGGGCGGGAGTTGCCGTATGCGCAAGCCGTGGATCGTGGGGGCACTACTGGCCGGGGTGCTCCTCGGCGGGTGCGGGGATCCCGCGTCCGGACCCGAGGAGCCGGCCCCGGCCGCGCCCCGTGCCTCGGCCACCACCCATCAGCGGGCCCCTGCCTCTCCCGGTTCTCCCGGCCCGGAGCCGAGGAAGGCCCCCAGGGTGCTGTACCTCGGCGACTCCCTGGCGATGGAGAGCCAGAAGGTCCTGGGCCAGGAGTTACGCCGGGACCTGAAGGCGCGGTACACCGGCGCCCCGTACTCCGGCACCACCCTGTGCGACTACCTGGAGGGCACGGCCGAACGGTCCCTGGTGCCGCCCGCCGACAAGGCCGCCGCGCTGGTGCGCAGGCTGCGGCCCGACTTCGTGGTCCTGCAGTTCTGGGGGAACTCCTGGGGCTACACGCCGTGCATGGACGGCATCACCCACGACAAGTCCCCGGCCCGGTACTTCCGCCGCTACGACGCCGACGCCCGCCGGCTCACCGAGCAGATCACCGCGGCCGGGGGCGGCAGCCGCCCGCGGATCGTCTGGGTGTCCCAGGGCCCGGACCCGATCACCCCCGACCGGGTCCGGCGCGTCAACGCGCTCTACGAGAAGCGGGCCGCCGCCTCGGGCGACCTCGTGGCGGACGCCGGGAAGGCGGTGAGCCCGGCCGCGGGCCGCTACACCTGGACGCAGTACCTGCCGTGCACGGCCCACGAACGTGCCCGCCCCGGCCTGTGCACACAGCCCGGCCGCGATCGCACGGCACTGCACCGCGACGACGACTATCTGCACTTCTGCCTGGCCCCGACCACCACCCGGCCGAAACCCTGCCCGGTCCGGTCGCCCGGCATCCTGCGCATCGCCCGGGAGGTCACCAAAACCATTCGACAGGCGGCGCGTTGACCGCTCGAATGGCGCCATGTGCGCGGTGCGGATGCATGAGGACGAGCTGGACATCGACCTGTCACTCGTCGGCCGGCTGATCGCGGGGCAGTTCCCGCAGTGGGCCGGGCTGCCGCTGCGGCGGCTGGAGTCCTCCGGGACGGAGAACGCCATGTTCCGCCTCGGTGCGGACAAGGTCGTACGCCTCCCCCGGCACCCCCGGGCAGTGGAGGCCATCGCGCACGAGCTGCGCTGGCTGCCCCTGCTGGGCCCGGGACTGCCCGCCGCCTCGCCCGAGCCCCTCGGCCGGGGGGAACCCGGTGACGGGTTCCCGTGGCCCTGGTCGGTCTACGGCTGGCTCGGCGGCCGCAACCCGGTGCCCGGCAGGATCGAGGAGCCCGCCCTGCTCGCCGGGGACCTGGCGGCGTACGTCACGGCCCTGCGCCGCATCGACGCGTCGGAGGGCCCCCCGGGGTACCGGGGTGTGCCGCTGGCGACCCGTGATCCCTTCCTGCGTGAGGCACTCGGGCGGCTCGCAGGGCGGGTCGACAGCGCCGCGGTGACCCGAGTGTGGGAGGAGACCCTGAGCGCTCCGGAGCACACCGGTCCGCCGCTCTGGGCCCACGGTGACCTGATGGCCGGGAACGTCCTGGTCACGGGCGGGCGGCTGAGCGCCGTGATCGACTTCGGCACGGTCGGGGTCGGGGATCCCTCCGTCGATCTCATCGGCGCCTGGTGCCTGCTGCCGGCCGCGGCCCGCGGCGTCTTCCGCGAGGCCGTGGGGGCCGGCGAGGCCGAGTGGGTACGGGGGCGGGGCTGGGCCCTGTCGATCGCGGTCATCGCGCTGCCGTACTACTGGGAGACGAACCCGCCGGTCGCGGAGAACTCCCGGTACGTGATCGAGGAAATCCTGACCGAGGCGGCGTAGGGGCGCGGCGGCTTCCCCGCGGGTCGGCTTCCCCCGCGGGTCGGCTTCCCCACCGGTCGGCTGCCCCCTCCGCGGAGCGATTTCGTACACGGCGGCTTCCCCGCAGGGCGGCCCCGCCCCTGGCCGCACGGGTCACTCGCCCGCGTACGCCTTCTCCAGCGTGGCGATGTCGAACTTGCCCATCGCCATGAACGCCTGGGTCACCCGGGACGCCTTCGCCGGATCCGGGTCGCTGATCATGTCGGAGAGCCGGTCCGGGGCGACCTGCCAGGACACGCCGAACCTGTCCTTGAGCCAGCCGCAGGGGCCCGGCTCGCCGCCGTTCTCGGTGAGCCTGTTCCAGTAGTAGTCGATCTCCTCCTGGTTCTCGCAGAAGATCATGAAGGAAGTGGCCTCGGTGAACCTGAACTGAGGGCCGCCGTTGAGCCCGAGGAACCGGTGCCCGTTGGCCGTGAACTCCACCGTCATCACGCTGCCGGCGGGCTGGGGCGCTCCCTCGGGGTAGCGCGCGATCTTGCCGATGCTGGAGTTCTTGAAGATCGAGACGTAGTGGTGGGCGGCCTCCTCGGCCTGGCCGTCGAACCAGAGGCACGTGGTGAATCCGTCGGTGGTCATGAGTCCTCCTGCACGCTTCGAACGCTGTCACCACTGTCGACCGGGACTCGCCCCGGAACTCATCGGCCGACGGCCGGCGAATTCAGGTGGCCACTACACCGTTCGGAACCAGCATCCGCTCATGGCGCCTTCGCCCGCCGGCAGCGGGCATCCGTCCCTTCGGTTTCGACGTACGGCAGAGCGACCCGCCGGACGGAGTTCGACCGCGGCGGGCACTTCGCGGCGGTCGAGGAGCCGGACCTGCCGGTCGGTGATGTGCGGGCGTTCTTCGGCCAGTTGGGGGGAGACGGGCTGAGCCCGAGGACTCTGCCGGTAGCGGATCTGCCGAGGGCAGAGAAACCGTTCGCGGGCATCGTCCGGGGCCAAGAGTGGAGTCGACGGCACATCCCCGACACGTCCACGGCGCTTGCCGCCACGACGAGGAGAACCGATGACTCCACTCACGACGCTCGCCCCGCGGGCGGAGGAGGGCGACACCCCTCCGACCCGCTTCGACGACCATCTGGCCGCCCAACTGCTCGCGCAGCGCATCGTGCTGCTGGGCACCCAGGTCGACGAGGTCTCCGCGAACCGGGTCTGCTCCCAGCTGCTCATCCTGTCCGCGGAGGACGCCCACACGGACATCAGCCTGTACATCAACAGCCCGGGCGGGGCGGTGCACGCGGGCCTCGCCATCTACGACACGATGCGGCTCATCCCGAACGACGTCTCCACGCTGGCCATGGGCTTCGCGGCCAGTATGGGCCAGTTCCTGCTGAGCGTCGGCGCGCCGGGAAAGCGCTACGCCCTGCCGAACGCACGGATCATGATGCACCAGCCGTCGGCGGGCATCGGCGGCACCACTGCCGACATCGAGATCCAGGCGGAGAACCTGGAGTTCACCAAGCGGACCATCGAGCGGATCACCGCCGAACACACCGGCCAGAGCCAGGAGACCATCTCCCGGGACGGCGACCGGGACCGCTGGTTCACGGCCGAGGAAGCCCGCGAGTACGGCATGGTGGACCGGGTCGTGGAGTCCCTCGCGGACGTCCGCCCGGCGGCCACCCGGCGCAGGATGGGGCTGCAGTGATGGGTTCGTACACGATTCCGAACGTCGTCGAGCGCACCCCGCAGGGCGAGCGTTCCTACGACGTCTTCAGCCGGCTGCTGTCCGAGCGGATCATCTTCCTCGGCACCGAGATCGACGACGGCGTCGCCAACGTCGTCATCGCCCAGCTCCTCCACCTGGAGTCGTCCTCCCCGGAGAGCGAGATCGCGATCTACCTCAACTCCCCGGGCGGCTCCTTCACTTCACTCATGGCCATCTACGACACCATGACGTTCGTGCAGGCGCCGATCTCCACCTTCTGCGTCGGGCAGGCGGCCTCCACGGCGGCCGTGCTGCTGGCGGGCGGGGATCCGGGGCGGCGGTTCGTGCTGGAGCACTCCCGGGTGCTGCTCGGCCAGCCGGCCGCCGGCGGGCAGCGCGGCATGGTGTCCGACCTGGCGCTCCAGGCCAAGGAGATGGTGCGGATCCGCTCCCAGGTGGAGGAGGTGCTGGCACGTCACACCCACCACGACGTGGCGGCCCTGCGGGCCGACATGGACCGCGACAAGGTGTTCACCGCGCAGGAGGCGGTGGGCTACGGGCTGGCCGACGAGGTGCTCAGCCGGCGCCTCGCGAGGGTCTGAGGCGCCGACCCGGTACGGCACAGGCGGGCGCCTCGCGAGGGTCTGAGGCGCCGGCCGGTACGGCTCAGGCGGCCAGGCACATTCCGTCGTGCGACGAGGCGGACGCCCCTCGGCGGCCCGCGCCCGCGTGGCGCGAGGTGGCGCGGGCCAGTTCGCCCTGGGCCCTGGTCAGCAGATCGCCGAGGTTCAGTCCGAGGGCGTGGGCCGCGGCCGCGAGGACCTCCGAGGAGGCCTCCTTGCGGCCGCGCTCCACCTCCGAGAGGTAGGGCATGGAGATGCGCGCCTCCTCGGCGACGTCCTTCAAGGTGCGCTCCTGGGCCAGGCGTTCCCGGCGCAGCACGTCCCCCACCAGGTCCCGCAGCAGCGGCTCCTTCGCGGCGGGAGCCGGCGGCGTCCGGCGCGGCGGCGCTCCGGCGGGACGCGCACCGTGCGGGCGCAGAGGGATGACACGGGCTTCGTTCGGCAGGTGGTTGCTCACCGCTCCAGCCTAGGAATCCCGGCCGCCCTGGGAAGGGCCCGGCGTTCCGCCCTGGGTGGAATCACGCCCCCACACCGGCGGAGAGGAACATTCCGCCCGATTTCGCCCATGGGAAAATCGAAGGGCATGCTGCGCGTCGGCCCGGGTACCCGCAACTCGGGAGTACCTATGCAGATGTCCGCCGTGACGTTCGTGGGAGAGGCAATGGAGAGCGCCGTGATCCGGTCAAAGGCACAGGTCGTCGAAGAGAACGCCGAGGCCGGCGCGGGTGACGGAGCACCGCTGGGCGTCGTTGACCCGCGGTCCGTGGCCCCGCGGGACGCGAGGCAGCTGTCCCGCCAGTTCTTCCAGCGCCTGACGGAACTCGAAGAGGGCACGCACGACTACCAGTACGCGCGCAACACCCTGATCGAGATGAACATGTCGCTCGTGCGCTTCGCGGCCGGCCGGTTCAGGGGCCGCGGTGACGACATGGAGGACATCGTCCAGACCGGCATGATCGGCCTGATCAAGGCCATCGACCGGTTCGAGCTCTCGCGCGAGGTCGAGTTCACGTCCTTCGCGCTGCCGTACATCGTCGGCGAGATCAAGCGCTTCTTCCGTGACACGACCTGGGCGGTGCACGTACCGCGGCGGCTCCAGGAGCTGCGTGTGGAGCTGGCCAAGGCCCGTGAGGAGCTCGCCAGCCGACTGGACCGCGAGCCGACGGTCGCCGAGCTTGCCACGCTGATGAACATCACCGAGCAGCAGGTCGTGGAGGGGCAGATCGCGGCGAACGGGTACAACTCGTCGTCGTTGGACGCCGCCCTCACCGGTGACGGTCCGGAGGGCGGCGAGGCGGTCCTCGCCGACTTCATCGGCGTGGAGGAGGACGGGCTGCGGCTCGTCGAGGACTTCCACTCGCTCGCCCCTCTGATGGCGGAGCTGAGCGAGCGCGACCGGCAGATCATCCACATGCGGTTCGTGGAGGAGGCCACCCAGGCGGAGATCGGTGAGCGGCTCGGCTGCTCGCAGATGCACGTCTCCCGCCTCATCAAGCGGATCATCACGCGGCTGCGCGAGGGCATGCTGGGCGAGCTGGGCTGCGCCTGACACCGTCGGACGACCAACGGGTGCCGTCCCCCATGCGGGAGTGGGGCGGCACCCGCGACCGCGTCCGGATTCCGTCCGGGTGACGCGTCCGGCCCGGGCGCTTCACCCCGCGGTCGCCTCGGAGAGCGGCAGCACCGCACGCACCCGCTTGCCGACCGGCACCCGCTCCACGCTGACCTGCTCCGCGAGCGCGTGGACGATCTCCAGGCCGTGCCGGCCGATGCGCTCGGGGTTGCGCGGGAAGATGCGGGGCAGCGCGGAGCTGCTGTCGTAGACCGACACCGTCACCGCGCTGTCGGTGCCGACGAGCTCCAGGATGTACGGCCCGTTGCTGTGCCGGTCCGCGTTGGTGACCAGCTCGCTCACCACCAGCAGTACGGCGCCGTCGACCCGCTCGTCGATCCGCGCGCACCACTCGGTCCTGAGCTGGTCGAGGAAGAGCGCGGCGAAGGACCGCGCCTCGGCGATGCATCCCTGCTCACCGGTGTAGTGTGCCGCCCGCCTCAGCGGTTCCACGGGCACGTCGAAACCAGTCGGTATCACTGCCCCGTCCAGGTGGTCGATCATTCTTTTCTCTCTGGAAGGCCGGACTGGCCGGACGCTCTCTGCACCAGTGCTCGTACCCCGAGCCGGGCTTTGCAGTCCTGACAGATGCTCGCCCGTTCGGTGCCCAGGCATTGTCTCCCGTCCGCGGGGCACCCGGAAGGAATCAGGGCCGGCCGGGGGCGGCCGGGCCCGGATCGCCGGAGGTGCGCGGTGGCCTGGTGGACATGGCTGGTCATGGTGATCGCGGCGCTCGCCGCCGTCGCGGTGGTGACAATCGCCGTGCAGGCGGGCCGCCGGTCGGGGACCGTCATCGCGGTCCGGCGGCGGTCCCGTGGAAAAGGCCCGCGATGAACGAGCTGCTGGCTGCGCGGAGCCTGACGACCCTGCCGGTGGTCACCCTCGGCGGGGAGGCCGTCGCCCAGGTCAAGGACACCGTCTTCGACGCCGCCGCCGGTCGGATCACCGGCTTCACGCTCAGTGGCCTGGGCCTGCTGTCGGGTCCGCTGAAGCAGAGTCTGCCCTGGCCGGCGGTGCACGCGCTGGGTCCGCACGCGGTCATGATCCGCGATGCCCTGGCGCTGCAGGACACGTCCGCGGTGGTGGCCCGCCGGGAGGCCCAGCAGGGCCGGGTGCTGCACGCGAAGGTGCTGACCGACGAGGGTGCCGAGGTCGGCACCGTACTCGACGTGATCGTCGAGGGCGGGACCAGCGGCCGGGTCGTGGGGTTCCGGATCGCCGCGGGCAAGGCGCTGGTACAGAGATCCAGACGCCGTCGGCACCGGGTGTACGTGCCGCGCGGCGAGACGCTCGCCGTCTCCGGCCGGGCGCTGGTCATCCCGGCGGACGCCACCCGCTACGTCGCCGACGACCTGACGGCCTTCGCCGCCCGGGTCGGGGCCTTCCGGGCCGGGCGTGAGGGGACGGCGACATGATGCTGTTCTCCGAAGCGCAGGGCCTGCCGGTGCTGACGCTGGACGAGGCGGAGGAGGTGGGTGCCCTGAAGTCGCTGACGGTCGACGCCGTGTCCGGCGTGGTCACCCACGTCCGGGTGCGCGGCCGGCACTCCCGCAAGGAGACCGTGCTGGCCTGGGGTGCGCTGCACGCCGTCGGTCCGGACGCGGTGCTGGTCCGCACGACCGCCGGACCGGCCGAGGTGCCGCCGCACCACGAGCTGCCGGGTCTGCGGATCCTCACCGAGACGGGCGACACGCTCGGCACCGTCCAGGATGTCGCGTTCGAACCGGAGACGGGCCGGGTCGAGGCGGTCGTCACCGCCCACGGTGACCTGCCGGCCGACCGGCTGCTCGGACTCGGGGACTATGCCCTGGTGGTCCGCGCCGCCTGAACCGGCCGGGTCAGGAGGACGGGGCCTGTTCCGTCGTGCCGCCGCCGGTGTCGCTTCCCGTGCCGGTGCCGGTGTCGCTGCCGGTGCCGGTGCCGGTGTCACCCTCGGGCGGGGGCTGCTGGGTGTCGGACGACGGTGGCTCGTCCGTCGTCGGCCCGGTCGTGTCCGTGTCCGAGGTCGGCGGTTCGCCGGTGGGCGGCTGCGACGACGTCGTGTCGGGCGGTGCCGTGGGCGTGGTGACGCTCGCCGACGGGGAGGGCTTCTCGGGCTTTTGGGTCTTGTGGTCCTTCTTGCCCGTGTCGCCCGGCCGGCGCTCGAACCACTCGCCGTCGGGCTCGCACATCACGAAGGCGTCGACCGGCTTCGGAGCGGGCGTCACCATGACGACGTTCGACGGCTTGTAGCCCGGCCACTCCTCGCCGGTCGTCCTGGGCGCGCTCTGCTGGGCTACCGGCGGGGACAGCGGGTTGCCGCACGCGCAGCGCACTCGTGGCACGCCGCGGTCGTCGACCAGGACGGCCGTGCGGGCCTGGAGGACGGCCTGGTAGCTGGTGGGCGCGCCGTCCTTGTACCCGTGGTTGGTGACGCGGGTGTCCATGCGGAGCTGCACGGGGGTGAGCGAGCGCAGGTAGGCCGGGACCTCGGACGACTCGATCCGCGCGACCGAGGCGAACGCGCGCTGCTTGTCCGGGGCCTCCCCGAAGTACTTGATCTGCTTCTCCACGTCACAGCTGGCGACGTTGCGGGTGCCGCCGTACAGACCGGGCGCGTCGCCCTTCACGCCCCGGACGGCGTTCTGCGGCGCCGACTCGGTCGCCCCCGAGGGCGCGACCGGCGAGGCGGAGCTCTTCTCCTCGGCCGTCGACTCGGTGAACGCGTCGGGGCCCGTGTCCGCGGCGGGCTGGAGGAAGACCTCGCCGCTGGCCGTGCTGGTGCCGCCGTCGGACGCGCCGGTGCCGCCGTTGTCGGGCCGGGAGAGCACCACGGCCAGGATGACGGCGGCCACCACGGCGGTGGCGATGATCGCGACACGGGGCACGGAGCCCCACCAGGGCCGGCGGGGCTCCGGGTCCCCGCCACCTCCGCTGGGCGGCTCCGAGGGCGGGCCGCCGCCGGGCGGGGGCTGGGAGGGGCCCGACAGCGGGCCGGAGGGAGGTCCTGTGGGGCGGCCGGACGACGGCGGATCGACGCTCACGAGTTCTTCTCCCCGCGTGGGTTCTCTGCGGCCTTCGCCCAGGGTGATTGATCCCGGTACATGCCGCTTGTTCCACTACATGTTCATTGTGTGCCCCGGTCCCGTACGCCCCGCAAGCCGACGCGGACGGACCTCTCCGGCGGGCGGTCGGCGCGCGGGCTGCTTAGCGTGGCGGCGTGAGTTCGCGCACCCCCTCCGGCCAGGCCCGCACCTCCGGCGAACGGGCCGCCGCCCGCCATGGCTGGGCGCATGCCCTCGTCACGGTGCTCGGCGGGCTGCTCGCCATGGCGGTGGTGGCCGGCCTGGGTCTGTGGGCGGCCGGGGCCGCGGACCTTCCGGACGGCTCCTTCGCCCCCGTCGTCGCGGCCACCATGGTCACCGCCGTCGGCGGCACGGTGAAGCTCGCCGCAAGCGCGGGCGATCTCGCGGACACGCAGGCCGGCCTGACGGTCATTCCGTTGTCCGTCACGCTGACGGGGGCGCTGGTGATCGCCTGGGGGTTCCTGCGGCCGCTGCGGCACCGTGCCGTGGCCGGTGCCAAGGAGCTGGCCGGCTGGGCCGGCCGGGTGGCGGTCCTGTGGCTGCTCGCGCTGATCGGTCTCACGCTCGCCGCCCGCCACACCTTCGACATCTCCCTCGGGGACGACACACTGGGTGAACTCGGCGACCTGTTCGGCGGGTCACCGCAGGTCGGCTTCACCACGGACGTTCCGCTGTCCGTGTTCGTCGGCGTGGTGTGGCTGGCCGGTGTGCTGGTGCTGGCCCTGCTGGTGTCGCGTGGGGCCCCGTTGCCCGCGAGGCTGCTGCGCTTCCAGGCGTCGGTGCGGCCGGCCGCGTACGCGATGGTCGCGCTGCTGCTGACCTTCGTCGTCATCGGCGTGGTCATCGCCCTGATCGTCGCGGCGACCAAGGGGCACGCGCGGGAGACGTTCGCGGTGATCCTGCTCGGCATCCCCAACCTGGTGTGGCCGGCGCTGACGATCGGACTCGGCGCCACCTGGAACGGCCGGGTGGAGGGGCCGTTCGGGCTGCCCATGCCGCAGGTGCTCGACGAGGTCCTGCGCACCCCGGACATCTCCGAACTGAACCTGCGCACGCTGGCCGAGCACGACGGCCGGGTGTGGTGGCTGCTGGTCGTCGACATCGTGCTGCTGCTGGCGGCCGCGTTCGTGATGGCGGCCCGGTCGCCGGCCCGGGTGCGGGCCTGGCAGCACGCCGTGCACATGGCGGTGGCCCTCGTGCTCACGGTGTTCATGATCTGCCTCGTCGGGCGCATCTCCGCGCACTACGGCCTGTCCGTGCTCGGCATCGGGGACCTGGGCGGCGGCCTCGGGGGCGAGCTGTTCCTGAGACCCAGGCTGTGGGGTGCCGTCGGCCTGGCCGTCCCGTGGGGGCTGGTGACCGGGTTCGCCGGTGCGCTGCTGGCCCGGCACGTACGGCGGCGCGGCGAGGTGCGTTCGGACGACGGGAACTGACGCCCGTTCTACGTCCGCTCCACGAAGACCGGTTCGGCCCAGCGCGGCGGTGGCTTGGGCCGCTCCTCCCCCGCGCCCGGCAGTTGCCGGTCCACTCGCGTGGGCTGCCTCGTGGCACCCCCCTGCCCGCCGCCGGTCGTCGCGGCGCGCAGGGCGGCGACGAAGGCGAGGCAGGACGGGTACCGGTCGTCGGGGCTCTTGGCGAGGGCCTGGGCGAAGACGGGGTCGACCCGGGGGTCGAGGTCGGGCCGGTCCTCGGTCAGCGGCGGCGGTTCGTCGTACTGGTGGGCCCAGAGCAGGGCCATGTCGTCGTCGCGGAGGAAGGGCGGATGGCCGGCCAGGGTCTCGAAGACGACACAGGCGAATCCGTACACGTCGCAGCGGGCGTCGACCGGCTTGCCGGAGATCTGCTCGGGGGAGACGTAGTCGAGCGTGCCGACGAACTGGCCGACGGTGGTGAAGCCGGTCAGCGACAGCGACTTCTTCGTCAGGCCGAAGTCGGTGAGGTAGACGTGCTCGGGGTGGTCGCTGTCGGTGCCGCGGGAGACCAGGATGTTGCCGGGCTTGACGTCCCGGTGGACCAGCCCGTGGTCGTGGGCCGCGTCGAGCGCGGAGGCGAGCTGGGCGGCGACGCGCACGGCGGTGGCGGGCGGCATCGGGCCGTCGCGGTCGAGGACATGCCGCAGGTCGCTGCCGGCGACGTACCGCATGGCGATATACAGCACGCCGTCCGTCTCACCGGCCTCGAACACCGGCACGATGTGCGGGTGGTCGATCGCCGCGGCGGCCCGGGACTCGTGGGTGAACCGGCGGCGGAAGGTGTCGTTCCGGGCGAGTTCCGGGGCGAGCAGCTTCAGGGCGACGGTACGTTCCAGACGCAGGTCGCGGGCCCGGTAGACGACGGCCATGCCACCGCGCCCGATCTCCTGCTCGATCCGGTACCCGGCGATCTGCTGCCCGATCAGCTCGGAGGGCCGCCCCGAGAACAGGCTCGTCTCGCGGTTCAACGCCCGTCACCCTCGGGCGGGAGGACCCGGGTGGGCTCATGCCCCACGACCCGCGTGGGCTGCGCGCCGGCAGGCAGATCCACCTCGCTTTCCCCCTCCCCGCCCCGGTCCTCGCGGGACACGATGCGGGTGGGTTCGAGGGCATCGGCAGACACGACCCTCGTCGGCTCAGGAGCGTCGGGGGGCGCGACCTCCCTGGGCTCAGGACCGTCGGTCGGCACCACCCTCGTGGCTTCAGGAACGTCGGCGGGCACCACCTTCCCCGGCTCAGGACCGTCGGCAGACACCACCCTCGTGGCTTCAGGAACGTCGGCAGACACCACCCTCGTCGGCTCAGGAGCGTCGGCGGGCACCACTCGTGTGGGTTGGGGAGCCGCCGGAGGCACTGCCCCCGTGGGCTCGAGTGCCTCAGGCGACACCACCCGCGTCGGCTCAGGAGCCTCAGCAGGCACCACCCGCGTCGGCTCCGGAGCCCCCGAAGGCACCGCCCCGGCGGACTCCGGAGCCTCAGGCGACACCACCCGCGTCGGCTCAGGAGCCTCAGCAGGCACCACCCGGGTCGGCTCGGGTGGCTCCGGAGGCAGCGAGCTCGGCGCGGGTGCCGGGGCCACCGGTGCGACCACCCGGGTCGGTTCAGGCGCCACAGCAGGGGCAGCACCCGTCAGGGCGGGTGCCTCCGCAGGGGCGGCAGCCCCCTTCAGCGCGGGTGCCTCCGCAGACGCGGAGTTCGCCGGCTCGGATGCCTCAGGCCCCGCTCCCCCTTGCGGCTCGGGCGGCGTCGCCCGCGTCGGTCGTGCGGGGGCGCTCCGCTCGGTTTGAGGCGCGTCGGGCCGGCGGGGGGCTCCGACGGGGCCCTCGGGCGGCTCCGCCCGCGTGGGGGGACGCACGGGCGTTTCGGCCGGGCGGGACGCGGCTCCGGCTGCGGGCGTCTCGTCCGTCGCGTAGGTGGTCGTCCGGATGCCGTCGGCGTACACCCAGTGCCCGTGGGCGGAGTCGTAGAGCCACACGGACTCGCCGTCGACGACGACGCCGATCCGCATGCCATGGGTGCGGGCGCGGAACGACTCCCGGTCGAGGCCGCCCGCGAGGTCCTCCACCGCGGAGCGGTAGCGCGCCAGGGCCTCCTGCGCCCGGCCCAGCAGCGGACGCGGATCGGCGGCGCGGGTGAGCGGCCCGTCCGCCGCGGGCGGGTCCTGCGGTACGGCGACCAGGCGGCGTCCGTCCACCCAGGCCGCCCAGCCGTTGAAGCACAGCACGTGCCCCCAGTCGCCCTGCCGCTCCAGCAGCTGCACCGGCAGCAGCGGGTCCAGGTCCACGGTGGGCCGGGACGGGTCGGGGGCCTCCCAGGCTGGCATCCCGTTCTGCGGGACCACGTGCGTGGGCCGGAATCCAGGAGTCGTCACAGGCGCTGCCTACTTCCGCATCACGGCCGGTTCGTGGCGGCGCAGCAGCCGGGACACCAGGAAACCGAAGAGCACCGACAGCACGACCAGCATCCCGACGTCCAGCAGCCACGTGCCGGCGGAGTGCTCGAAGAGGGGGTCCTTCGTCAGATCGTCGGGAACGATCCGGGCCAGCCCGACGGTCCCGGCCATCGCGGCCAGCGCCCAGCGCGCCGGCACCAGCCAGCCCAGCTGCTCCAGCCCGGGGGTGTCGGTCAGCTTGAGCAGAGCCCCGCAGAAGACGACCTGGACGATGGCGATGAGCACGAGCAGCGGCATCGTCACCTCTTCCTTGCGCACCAGCGCGGAGATGAGCAGGCCGAGCATCATCGCGGTGAACGCCAGCAGGGCCACCGCGACCGTGATCTCCACCAGGGGCGGCATCAGCACGCCTTCGCCGCCGGGTGCGTTGAGGTCGACGCCGAGCAGGGCGACCAGGGTCAGCACCACCGCCTGGAGGACGGTGATGACGCCCAGGACGACGACCTTGGACATCAGATACGCCGATCTGGACAGGCCCACCGCCCGTTCACGCTGGTAGATCACGCGTTCCTTGACGAGTTCGCGCACGGCGTTGGCCGCTCCGGTCAGCACCGCTCCGACGCACAGGATGAGCAGCGCGTTCATCGCCGTGTCCAGCGTCAGCTTGCCTCCCGCCAGGGCGCGGGCCATCGCGCCCATCACGAACGGCAGGGCGATCATGATGATCAGGAAGGTGCGGTCGGCCAGCAGCGCGGACGTGTACCGGCGCACCAGCGTGCCGAGCTGGGCTCCGCGGCTGCGCGGCCGGGGCGGGGCGGTGATGACGACGGGCTCGGACCGTGGCTGCGGGGGCTGCGCGGAGGCGTCGGCCACGTACCGGCCGTGGAACGGCGAGGCGAGGTACTCCCCCGCCCAGTCCCGGTTCGTGTCCCGGTCGAAGGCCTCGAAGGCCTCCGGCCACTCCTCGAAGCCGAAGAAGGCCAGCGCCTCCTCGGGCGGCCCGTAGTAGGCGATCTTCCCGCCGGGCGCGAGCACGAGGAGCCGGTCGCAGACGTCCAGACTGAGCACGCTGTGGGTGACGACGATGACGGTCCGGCCGTCGTCGGCGAGGCCGCGCAGCATGTGCATCACCGAGCGGTCCATGCCGGGGTCGAGGCCCGAGGTCGGCTCGTCGAGGAACAGCAGCGACGGCTTCGTCAGCAGCTCCAGGGCCACGCTGACGCGCTTGCGCTGGCCGCCGGACAGGCTGTGCACGGGCTGGTCGGCGCGCTGCTCCAAGCCCAGTTCGCGGATGACCTCGTCGACCCTGGCGCGCCGCTCGGCCTTGGCGGTGTCCTGCGGGAAGCGCAGTTCGGCGGCATAGGAGAGGGCTTTGCGGACGGTCAGCTGGGCGTGCAGGATGTCGTCCTGCGGGACCAGGCCGATGCGCTGGCGCAGCTCGGCGTAGTCGCGGTAGAGGTCGCGGCCGTCGTAGAGGACGGTGCCGTGGTCGGCGGGCCGCTGGCCGGTGAGGGCGTTGAGCAGCGTGGACTTGCCGGCGCCGCTCGGGCCGACGACGCCGAGCAGGCACTTCTCCCCCACGGGGAACGACACGTGGTCGAGGAGCGTCTTGCGGCCGCGGTCGACGGTGACCGCGAGGTCCTGCACGTCGAGCGAGACCTCGCCGGTGTCGACGTACTCCTGGAGCTGGTCGCCGACGAGGCAGAACGCCGAGTGGCCGATGCCGACGATGTCGCCCTGGCCGACCGGGGCGGTGGTGACGGGGCTGCCGTTGAGGTACGTGCCGTTGTGGCTGCCCAGGTCGACGATCTCGTAGGTGCCGTCTGCCAGGGCGCGCAGTTCGGCGTGCCGGCGGGAGACCGAGAGGTCGTCGACGAGCAGGTCGTTGTCGGGGGCACGGCCGATGCGGACGGTGCGGGAGGGCAGCGGACGCACGGTCGTGGGCTGCCGGTAGGTGCCGGTGTGCGCCGGCATGGAGACGGCGGAGGGGCGTTCCGGGGTGCGCCGGGCGGGGGCGGGGCGGCCCGTCAGGGTCATGCGCGGTCCGTCGGCCGGATTGCCGAAGCGGATGACGCTCCCGGGCCCGACGTCCCACTCGTGGATGCGCCTGCCGTCGGCGTAGGTGCCGTTGGTGCTGTCCTCGTCCTCGATGGTCCAGTGACCGTCCTCGGGCTTCAGCACCGCGTGGTGCCAGGAGACCCGGTCGTCGTCGATGACGATGTCGCACATCGGGTCGCGCCCTACGTGGTAGTCGCGGCCCGGGATCATCACGGTGCTGCCCGTCTCTGTCTCCAGGACGAGTTGTGGTGCTACCGAGGGTTGCGCCATGGTCATGATTCTACCGATTTGCCCTGTTGTGCGCCTGGGCGAGTGCGGCGTGCGGCGGGTCAGCCGACGGTGATGCCGACGAAGGGTGCCGTGCGCTGCATCCGCAGGGTGTCGACGGACTCGGCGAGCAGTTCGTATTCGGTGGTGTCGTCGCTGGTGGCGATGCGCACCAGCCGTCCGGCCGCCAACTCCTCGGCGACCCGCTCCTGCTGGGCCGGATCGGCGCACCAGGCGCGCAGCAGCCCGGGCACGTCGGGCACGGTGTGGGCGACCGGCACGAGCGCGCCCGGCGGTAAGTGCTCGGCGGCGGGCTGCGGGTCGAGGCGCTGGGCGATCCAGGAGGCACGGTCGCGCAGCCACCACAGGGCTAGGGCGAGGGTGGGCGCACGATAGGTACCGAGGGGCACTCCGATCCGGCGGCCGTCGCAGACTCCGTATGCCGTGACGTGGCACAGAAACTCGTCGTGCACGTGGCCCTCCCCCGTCGCCCTGCCCGTCCGCCTTGCCCGGCCTCGCTTCTCCTGCGGCTCGCGTGCTGTGCGTGAGGACGCCGTCGCTGGATGTGAAAGCGCTCTCGCAGGTCAGTATGTTCACTACTGAATCACTGTCACCATGACTTTCCGGCCACTCTCCTGGCATATTCACCCCTCGGGTTGGCCGAAATCCGGCGAACTGCCGCGCCGGGCCATGACTCCGGAGGTAATCGACGCTCGCGGCGGGCGCGGGCAGGGTGGTCGTACCGGGTTCACCGCAACCGGAATCCGGGCCCTGACCAGCAGGGACGACCTTCAGGAGGATGATCGCCCATGTCCGCAACCGCTCACCGCTACGAGGACGCCGTCGCCCGCTACTTCGAGGCCTGGAACGCCGAGGACCCGGCGGCGCGCGCCAAGGCGGTCGCCGCCGCCTGGACCGAGGAGGGCGGCTACACGGACCCCCTGGCCGACGTCAGCGGCCATGAGGGGATCGCCGCGGTGATCGCGGCGGCCCGGGAGCAGTTCCCGGGGTTCGAGTTCCGGCTCGCGGGTGGCGTCGACGGGCATCACGACACCGCGCGCTTCTCCTGGGAGCTGGTGAGCGCGGCCGACGGCTCGGCCCCGGTCGCCGGGTCGGATGTGATCACCCTCGACGGGCAGGGCCGGATCCGGGCCGTCCTCGGATTCCTGGACCGGGTGCCCGCCGGGGTGTGAAGCGGGCGCTCGCGATGAGTTCTCCGGTGTCCGGCGGTCTGCTGTGAGGAAGAGGCCGCCGAGCACCGGAGGACGTCATGGCCGTCACGGAAGTACTGGACGCGGAGTTCACCGCGGTCCTGCGCAAGAGCCCCGCCGAGGGCGGCTGGACCTATCTGGTCTGGCCCCGGTCCGTCGAGTTCTTCGGCACCCGCGGCCTGGTGAAGATCCGCGGGACGATCGACGGACATCCGTTCCGCAGCTCGTTCATGGCCCTGGGCGACGGCACACACAAGCTGCCCGTGAAGGCCGGCATCCGCAAGGCCATCGGCAAGGAGGAGGGTGACACGGTGACCGTGCGCCTGGAGGAACGGATCGGTTCCTGAGCGTGCGCGCCCGGGGGCGGACCCCCCCGGGCGGGCCGGCCTCTACGGCTTGACGATCGCGTCGATCCGGGCCAGTTCGTCCGCGTCGAAGTCCAGGTAGCGGATGGCGCCGACGCTGTCCTCGATCTGCCGCGCGCTGCTCGCGCCGACCAGCGCGGAGGTGACACGGCCGCCGCGCAGCACCCAGGCCAGTGCCATCTGGGCCAGGGTCTGGCCGCGGCCCTTCGCGATGTCGTTGAGGTCGCGCAGCCGGCCCACCAGGTCCTCGGTCAGCGCGTCGGAGTTCAGGAAGGGGCTGTCGCTCGCGGCCCGGGAGCCCTCGGGGATGCCGTCGAGGTAGCGGGCGGAGAGCACGCCCTGCTCCAGCGGGGAGAAGACGATCGAGCCGACCTGGAGCTCGTCGAGGGCGTCGAGGAGACCCTCGTCCTCGGGACGGCGGTCCAGCATCGAGTAGCGCGGCTGGTGGATGAGGAGCGGGGTGCCCAGCTCGCCCAGGATGCGGGCGGCCTCGCGGGTCTGCTCAGCGGAGTAGTTGGAGACACCGACGTACAGCGCCTTGCCCTGCTGCACCGCCGAGTGCAGGGCCCCCATCGTCTCCTCCAGCGGAGTGTCCGGGTCGGGGCGGTGCGAGTAGAAGACGTCGACGTAGTCCAGGCCCATCCGCTTCAGGCTCTGGTCCAGCGAGGAGAGCACGTACTTGCGGGAGCCCCACTCGCCATACGGGCCCGGCCACATCAGATAGCCGGCCTTGGTGGAGATCACCAGCTCGTCGCGGTAGGGCGCGAAGTCCGTCTTCAGGAACTCCCCCAGCGCGGACTCGGCGGCGCCGGGCGGCGGGCCGTAGTTGTTCGCGAGGTCGAAGTGGGTGACGCCGAGGTCGAAGGCGCGGCGCAGGATGGCGCGTTGCGTCTCGACGGAACGGTCCGGGCCGAAGTTGTGCCACAGGCCGAGCGAGAGCGCGGGGAGCTTCAGGCCGCTGCGTCCGGTACGCCGGTAGGGCATGTCCGCGTAGCGGTCGGGGTGTGCGGTGTACAACGCGACTCCAGAGGGGTTGGCACGGTCGGGAGGGAAACGGTGTCCACTCTGGCGTGACCTGCGCCCATGCGTCCAACAGAATAATCCGATGGAATTCAGCGGCTACGCTTCTCAGTCATGGAACTGCGCCACTTGCAACATTTCGTCGCGGTCGCCGAGGACCAGCACTTCACCCGCGCGGCGGAACGCCTCCTGGTCTCCCAGTCGGGCCTGTCGGCGTCCATCCGCGCGCTGGAGCGGGAGCTGCAGACGCCGCTGTTCGTACGGACCACCCGCCGGGTGACGCTCACCCCGGCCGGGCGGGCACTGCTCGGCGAGGCGGAGCGGATCCTCGCGCAGGTGCGCTCGGCCCACGAGGCGGTGGCCGCGGTGCAGGGCGTGCTGCGCGGGATGCTCGCGCTCGGGTCCGAGCAGTGCATCGCCGGGGTCCACGTGGCGGGCCTGCTGGCGGCGTTCCGGCGGAACCACCCGGACGTGGAGATCTGTCTGCGGCAGGCGGGCTCGGGGGCCCTCGCGGAGGAGGTCGCGGCCGGGCGCCTGGATATGGCGTTCGCCGTGCGCACCGCCCAGGAGGACACCGACCAGCTGCGGACCGTGCCGCTGACGAGCGAGCCGATGACCGTGCTGTGCCATCCGAGCCACCGGCTCGCGGCGGCCGGGGCGGCGGTGACGCCGGAGGAGCTGGGCGGTGAGGTCTTCGTCGACTTCCATCCGGACTGGGGGCCGCGGCGCACCACCGACGCGGCGTTCGCCGCGGCGGGCGTGCGCCGGAGCGTCGCCCTGGAGGTCAACGACGTGCACAGCCTCCTCGACCTCGTGGACGAGGACCTCGGCATCGCCGTCGTGCCGCGCCACTTCCGGCACAAGCGCGCCTCGCTGGCCGCCCTGCCGGTGAAGGGCGCCGGAGACGCCGTCTACGAGACGGTGGCCCTGCTGCCGCCCGAGCAGGCGACCAGTCCGGCGGCCCGGGCGCTGATGGCCCTGCTGGAGACAGGGGGCCTGGCATCGATCCAGGAGGGTGTCCACCCCTCCTGACCCGATCCGTCCCGCGCAGCAGACTCGTGACCGTCCCGAAGCACCGCGGTCAGGAGTGGGCGGGATGACGGCTCACACCCGACGGAAGGTGCTGCGCGGCGGCCGGGGCGCTCTCCGGCACCGGCACGGCAGTGCGGCCGGCCGTGGCGGCGCCCGCTGCGCCGCGCAGCTTCCCCTCCCCGACGCGTGAGCCCCAGCGCGTGAGCCCCGGCGATGCGCGATGGTGGAGCTATGCATGCGAAGGACATCCTCATCGACGGTTTCAGCCGCATCCGCGAAGAAGTCCACGCCACCGTCGAGGGGCTCGGGCCGGACGAGCTGATCGCCCGCCCCTCCCCCGACACCAACTCGATCGCCTGGCTGGTCTGGCACCTCACCCGCGTCCAGGACGACCACATGGCCGACGCCTTCGGCCTGGAACAGGTGTGGCTGTCGCAGGACTGGGAGAAACGCTTCGGCCTCGACCTGCCCCGCCGCGACACGGGCTACGGCCACAGCCCCGCGAAGGTCGCACGGGTCCGGGTCGACTCGGGCGAGCTGCTGACGGGCTACTACGACGCCGTGCACGACCAGAACCTGGTCGCCCTGCGGGGCCTCACGGCCAAGGACCTGGAGCGGGTCATCGACGAGCGCTGGGACCCGCCGGTCACCCTGGGCGTCCGGCTGGTCAGCGTCCTGTCCGACGATCTCCAGCACGTCGGACAGGCCGCCTACCTCCGCGGGCTGCTTCAGAGCGCGGCGGCGTAACCGGGCAGCACCACGTCCCGGATGAGTTCGTTCCGCTCGTCGAAGGGGACGAACGCGCTCTTCAGGGCGTTCACGGTGACCGTGCGCAGGTCCTCGACGGTCCAGCCCGCCTGCTCGACCAGCAGGGACATCTCGCGGGTCATCGTGGTGCCGGACACCAGGCGGTTGTCGGTGTTCAGGGTGACACGGAAGCCGAGGTCCTTGAGCGCGGTGATCGGGTGTTCGGCGATCGAGGTGGCGGCGCCCGTCTGGAGGTTGGACGTCGGGCACATCTCCAGGGCGATACGCCGGTCGCGCACCCAGCCCGCGAGCCTGCCGAGCTTGCCCGCCGTGAGGTCCGGGATGTCGTCGGTGATCCGCACACCGTGCCCGATGCGCTGGGCGCCGCACACCTGGAGGGCCTGGTGGATGCTGGGCAGGCCGTGCGCCTCACCGGCGTGGATGGTGAACGGCACGTTCTCGCGGCGCAGGTGCTCGAACGCCGCCAGGTGGTCGGCGGGCGGGAAGCCGTCCTCGGCGCCGGCGATGTCGAAGCCGACGACTCCGGCGTCGCGGAACGCCACGGCCAGGTCGGCGGCCTCGCGCACCCTGTCGAACATCCGCATCCCGCAGAGCAGGGTGCCGACCCGTACCGGCGTGCCCGCGGCAGCCGCCTTGGACATGCCCGCCGCCAGGCCCTCCTGGACGGTCTCGACGACCTCCGCCATGGTCAGCTCGCCGTTGGTGTTCAGCTCGGGGGCGTAGCGCACCTCGCCGTAGACGACACCGTCGGCGGCCAGGTCCAGCACGTACTCCTCGGCCGTGCGCAGCAGGCCCTCGCGGGTCTGCAGCACGGCGAGGGTGTGCTCGAAGGTGGCTATGTAGCGCACCAGGTCGCCGGAGTTGGCGGCCTCGTAGTACCAGACGGCGAGCTCGTCCGGGTCGGTGGTGGGCAGGGTGTGGCCGACCGCGGCCGCCAGCTCCACCACGGTGGCGGGGCGCAGGCCGCCGTCGAGGTGGTCGTGCAGCACGGCCTTGGGGAGGCGGCGGATGAAATCGATGTCTACGCGCGTAGCAGTCATGGCGGGTCTTTCCTCGGGCAGGTGGTTCGAAGCGGCGGGAAGGGGTCAGCCGGCGCTCTGGAGCAGGTCCCAGCGGTTGCCGTACAGGTCCTGGAAGACGGCGACGGTCCCGTAGGGCTCGTGCCGTGGCTCCTCCAGGAAGATCACGCCCGCGGCGGCCATCCGGGTGTGGTCGCGGGCGAAGTCGTCGGTGTGCAGGAAGAACCCGACCCGTCCGCCCGTCTGGTCTCCGACCCGGGCGGCCTGGGCCTCCCCCTCGGCGCGGGCCAGCAGCAGCCCGGTCCCGGCTCCCGGGGTGCCGGGTTCGACGACGACCCAGCGCGATCCGTCGGGCCGGGGCGCGTCCTCCGCGAGCCGGAGTCCGAGGGCGTCGGTGTAGAAGCGGATCGCCTCGTCGTAGTCGTCGACGACGAGGGTGACCAGGGCGATACGTCTCATCGGGGCCTCTCGGAGCGGGCGGTTGACCGGAGAGGTTATACGTAAAACCCCGAGGATGCCAACTGCCTGCCGACGGCCCGGCCGCCTTCTGTAACTACTAGTATGTACACTCTCGATCCCGACTTCCGGAGGCCCCATGCCCTTCGTCCGTATCCACACGCTCCGGGCCGGGCCCGAGCGCCTCGCCGCACTCGGCCGTGCCGTGCACGACGCCTTGGAGGAAACGATCGGCATCCCGCCCGACGACCGGTTCCAGGTCCTGGTGGACCACGACGGCACGAGCGGCACCCTGCGCTGGGACGACTACCTGGGCGTGCACCGCGACGACGGCATCGCCTACATCGCGATCACCCTGCGCTCCGGCCGCACGCCCGCGCAGAAGCAGGCGCTGTACCGCAGGATCGCAGAGCTGTCTCACGTGTACGCGAGCACCGAGCCGCGGAACGTGTTCGTCGTGCTGACGGAGAACGAGTCGGCGGACTGGTCGCTCGGAGAGGGTGTGGCGCAGTATCTCGAGAGTCCTAGGTCCCGGGGATGAGGACCGCGGCCCGAGGCGCCGGGCCCCTGTGAAAGCTACCGTCGCCTCCATGAAGATCACCGAGCCACCCCGCACCCCCGAGCAGCGCAAGACGGACCTGCTGGGTCGCCTGGAGCGCGAGATCGACATCTGGGTCGCCACGGCCGACGCCGAAGGTGTGCCCTGCCTCGTCCCGCTGTGGTTCGTGTGGCACGACGCGGCCGTGTGGCTGTGCACCCGGCTGACCAACCCCACGGGCCGCAATCTGCGGGACGGCGGGCGGACCCGGCTGGCCTTGGGGGACACCAGGGACGTCGTGCTCGTCGACGGTGAGGTGCACACCTACCCGATGCGGGAGGTGCCGTCGGCGGCGGTCGAGGCGTTCCGCGCGAAGACCGGCTGGGATCCGCGCGAGGATCACGCGTCGTACGCGTTCTTCCGGGTGCGGCCGCACGCGGTGCAGGCGTGGTGCGAGGTGCACGAGCTGCCGCGCAGGCATCTCATGCGGGAAGGTGCCTGGGCGGTGTAGAGGTCACTCAACCGGCTTCACGGCGCGGCCTGTCGAGACGGTTCAGCTCCTCGCCGGTGAGACGGATCGCGCCCGCTGCGACGTTCTCCGCGAGATGGCCGGGGTTGCCGGTGCCTGGGATGGCGAGGACGTGGGGGCCCTGGTGCAGGGTCCAGGCGATGCGGATCTGGGCGGGGCTCGCGCCGTGGGCCCGGGCGACGGCGCGGACGTCGTCGTCGTGGGCGGTGGCGGCACCCTGCTCGGCGGCGTCGCCGGCGACGGCGTAGAACGGCACGAACGCGATGCCCTGCTCCCCGCAGAGGCGCAGCAGTTCGTCGGTGGCGGGGTCGGGGCGGTCGAGGGCGTACCGGTTCTGGACGCAGACCACGGGGGCGATGGCCCGGGCCTCGGCGAGATGGCGGGGCGTGACGTTGGAGATGCCGAGGTGCCGGATCAGGCCCGCCTCGCGCAGTGCGGCGAGTGCCCCGAAGTGCTCGGCGATCGAGTCGTACTGCGGCATCCGGCGCAGATTGACCACGTCCAGGTGGTCGCGGCCGAGCTGGCGCAGGTTCTCCTCCACGTGGCCGCGCAGATCCTCGGGTCGGGCGGAGGTGCCCCATTCCCCGTCGTAGGTCCGGTACGGGCCCACCTTGGTGACGATGACCAGGTCGTCGGGGTAGGGCGCGAGCGCGCTGTTGATGAGTTCGTTGGCGGAGCGCAGTGACGAGAAGTAGAAGGCGGCCGTGTCGATGTGGTTCACGCCGAGGTCGATCGCCTTGCGCAGTACGGCGATCGACCGGTCGCGGTCGCTCGGCGTGCCGTGGTGGAAGGCGGCGCTGCCCGTCAGCCGCATCGCGCCGAAGCCGAGGCGGTGAACGGGCAGGTCGCCGAGTTTCCAGGTGCCCGCGGCGTCCGCGGTGACCGTCTGTGAGCTCATCGGCGGAGTCTCACACACGGCGCGCCGGCCGGCGCAACCGGTCTACGGGTAGGTGTAGGAGTTGAGGGTGGTGACGGCGGAGGCCGGGTTGCCGCGGTCGTAGTGGTCCACGGCGAGGAAGTTGGGCTTCTTGCGGGCGGCCGGCTGGCAGAACCTCCGGGCACGGTCGGCGAGTTTGGTGTTGTCCGTGCCCGCGGTACCGGTGAGCGGGACGTCACGGAAGTGGTTCATGACGAACAGCGGGCGGAACCCGGGTTCGGTGCGGGTCAGGGGGATATTGGTGTCGGCGCCGTACCAGCGGCTGTAGCAGGACCAGTCGGAGGTGCCGACGCCCGGGCCCATGGACCAGTGGTTCTCGACGGTCCACTCGCGCTGGTACATGACGCCGAAGCTGTCCCGGGTCAGGCCCGCGGCCTGGTCGGCGGAGCGGCTGTGGTCGGTGAAGATCAGCAGTCGGTCGCCGGCCGCGGCCAGGTCCGCCATCGTCGGCCAGCCGCCGCGCCGTACGCCGGTGAGGTCGGGCCGGTAGAGCACGTCCGACAGGCCGCTCACGCGGGCGAGTTCGGCGCGCAGGACGGCCGGGTCGACGTAGTCCTCCAGGAAGACGGTGACGAACTGGTCGGGGTGGGCCTTCAGGAAGTCGACCATGCGCTGGAGGTCGACCCACAGGGCGACGGGCCTGCTGACGAGGGTGCAGCTGTTGTGGCAGAGGATGGCGCCGTCCGGGGTCTGGTGGATGTCCAGCATGAATCCGCGTACGCCGTCGGCGAGTTGGCGCTCGATGCCGCGGGTCTGGTTGGGCACGAGGTTGACGAAGGGCGGGGCGAAGCCGCCGTCGACGCCGTTGGCGTAGGCGTTGTGGCTGGTGAGGAACGTGACCTGGTCCAGGGTGCGCCGGTCCTGCGGCGGCATGGGACCGGTGGCGGGGTCGACGGGGGTGAGGTACCAGGTGGCGAGGTCGCCGGATCCGCCGACGGCGAGCCGGGCGGGATAGGTGGCGCCGGGCGGCTTGGGCGCCACGGTGAGGTGCCGTGCGGTCCCGGGCGCCTTGAGCGTGTAGCGGTCGGAGCCGGCCGGGCTGATCTCCCACCCGGCGTCGGCGCCCGCGCAGGGGACGGTCGCGGCCTGGTCGCCGGCGCGGCCGAGGCAGGAGCCGGGCGCGTCGGCGCTCTCCAGAAGGTACGAGGAGCCGCTCGGCTTCAGCTGCCACTGCTGACGGTCCTCGTCGCCGCGGGGTCTGTGCTGCTCGACCGCTCCGCCGCTGTCGGCCGCGTTGAGCCCGGTCGTGGCGCTCTGGACGTAGTACGTCCCCGGGACCGGGACGGCGGCGGCAGCGGGCTGGGGGGCCACGACCGCGGCGGCCAGTGCCGCGGTCGTGGCGAGCAGGGCGTGGGGGGTGCGCAGTCGCATGGGGGATGCCCTTCGATCGGCCATCAGGTACATGACATCCCGCATGACACCACGCCGCACGGTCCCGCGTCAGCAGTACAGGTTGCCGCCGGGTGACGTCCCGAGAATCTGCGTGAACCGCTGATAGTTGTTCACGCGGCTCTGCACCTGCGCCGGGTTCTTGCCGTCGCACTCCAGGGAACCGTTGATGCTGCGGATCGTCTGGCCGAACCCGGCGCCGTTCACCATGGCGTTGTGCGGGGTCATGGATCCGGGGCCGGTCTGGGTGTTCCAGTACCACAGGGCGGTCTTCCAGGCGACGGCCGAGTCGTTCTGCACCAGCCAGGGGTTGTTCAGCAGGTCGATGCCGAGCGCGTCGCCCGCGGCCTTGTAGTTGAAGTTCCAGCTCAGCTGGATCGGGCCGCGCCCGTAGTAGGCGGCCTGGCCGGCCGGACAGCCGTAGGGCCGGCTCCAGTCGCAGTAGTGCGGGTAGTTGGCGGTGTTCTGCTCCACCACGTGCACCAGACCGCCGGTCTCGTGGCTGACGTTGGCGAGGAAGGCGGCGGCCTCCTGCTTCTTCACCGTGTCGCTGCCGGTGTTGGCGAAGCCGGGGTAGGCGCTGAGGGCCGCGGTGAGCCCGCTGTAGCTGTAGAAGGAATTCCGGTTGGGGAACATCTGGTTGAACTGGGCCTCGCTCACCACGAAGCGGCCGTTGGGCGTGCCCGGACCGCTGTCGCAGGCGTACGGCTCCCAGTACCAGGTGCTGATGACCGGGTCGTAGCCCGGGTTCGCGTGCTCGGCGATGTACGCCTTGCCGTCGGTGTAGCGGACGATGTCACCGGCGGCGTACGACTTCCCGGCCGTCCAGTTCGGGTAGCTGGAGCAGGCTGCGGCCGAGGCGTTCGAAGCGGGCAGGAGCACCGGCGCGGTGCCGGCGAGGGCGAGGGTGACCAGGACTGCGGAGATGCGGCGTCTCGACACGGGTTCGACTCCTTCGCGGAGCACGGCCGCACTCTGACGAGGGCAGGGTGAAACAGGCCCTTGACCGCACGCGCCGGGTGATCCGGGCACGGCGTGGGGGCGGCCGCGGTGGGGGCTGGTGAGGCACACTCAACCGTATTGGTATGTACCAGTCAAGGGTGTAGACCAGTCAGGTCTAGACCAAACGGGACGGGTTGCGGTGAGCCGACCTGTCGTCCGTACGCCGGGGCCTTCGGATCTACAGGCCCTGGACGTGCGCGGAGCCCTCCAGCGCTGTCTCCAGCCGGACCAGCAGGGACCGCAGCAGGTCTTCGTCCCCGTCGCCGAGCGGGGACGGCCCGGAGCGGACCGCACGGTCGAGGCGCTGCCAGTACTCCTGGCCGCGCGGGGTGAGGTGGGCGAGGACGCGGCGGCGGTCGAAGGGGTCGACCCTGCGGTGCACCAGGTTCTGGTCGACGAGCTGGTCGACGAGCTTGGTCAGCGTCGGAGGCGGCAGGAAGGCGGCCTCGGCGAGCCCCGTCATGTGGTGCCCCTCACCGTCGGACAGCGAGGCCAGCACCCGCCACGCGTCGAGCGAGCAGCCCTCCGCCTCCAGAACGCCCTGCAATCGCCGTGCCGCGAGCCGTTCGGCCCGTGTCAGCAACTGCACGAGGGCGTCGGGCCGACGCGAGGTGGGGCTGGGCATCCCTGCTCCTCCAGAGCCTGTCGTTCGAAACCCCGCGGCCTGATGCGGACGGGCCTGGGTCACGAGGGGTGTCCATCGTAGGAGACGCACTGGAGTTCGTCCGGTGGAGCCGGAATCATGACGCCATGTTCCGGCACGACCACCCCACGCCCGAGTGGTTCACGGCAGACGACTCCGTGCTCGGCGTGGCCCTCGTTTTCCCCCTTCGGGGGCCGGCCGGGATCTTCGGGCCCACCTGTGAGCTGTGCGCCCGGCTGGCCGCCGAGGAGGTCAACCGGGACGGCGGCGTGCTCGGCAGGGAGCTGCGGCTGGTACCGGTCGACGGCTCGGGCACACCGCACGAGATCGCCGACGAGGTCGGGGCGCTGGTGGACCTGGGTGCCGTGCAGGGCGTCACCGGCTGGCACATCTCGTCCGTACGGCAGGCGCTGGCGCCGCGGATCGCGCACCGCGTCCCGTACGTCTACACCGCGCTGTACGAGGGCGGGGAGGACACGGCGGGGGTGTTCCTGACGAGCGAGACCCCGCGCGATCAGCTCCGGCCGGCGATGGAGCTGCTGGCGCGCGAGCGCGGGGTGCGGCGCTGGTTCGTGGTGGGCAACGACTACGTGTGGCCGCGGCACACGGCCCGCTCGGCCCGCCTGTACGCCCGGGACTGCGGCGGGGGCGTCGCCGGCGAGGTCTATGTCCCGCTCGGCACCCACGACTTCGGGCCGGTGCTGCGCGGCGTCGAACGCTCCGACGCCGACGCGGTGCTGATGCTGCTCGTCGGCAGTGACGCGGTGCGCTTCAACCGGGAGTTCGCGGCGTACGGCCTGCACGCGCGCTGTCTGCGGCTGAGCACCCTGATGGACGAGAACATGCTGGTGGCGAGCGGCCCCACGGCGACCGAGGACCTCTACAGCGCGGCCGGGTTCTTCGCCTCGCTGGCCAATCGCGACACCCTCGACTTCCATGGGCGGTACGCCGCCCGCTACGGCGTCGAGGCGCCCGCCCTCGGCAGCCTCGGTGAGTCCTGCTACGAGGGTGTGCTGCTGCTGGCCGCGCTGCTGAAGCGGGCCGGGGCGCTGGACGTCTCGGCGATCGGCGCGGCGGCCGGTGCGGGGGCGGTGTCGTACGAGGGCCCGCGCGGGCTGCTCCACCTGCGGGACGCCCATGTGCGCCAGCGGATCTATCTGGCGCGGGCCGACGGCCTCGACTTCGACGTCCTCACGGAACTGGACGCCCGTACCTGACCGCACAGCCGCTGCGCTCCAGTCCGGCCCGGCACAGCCCACTCGGGTCCAGTCCGGCCCGGCACAAGCCACTCCGGTCCGTGCCCGCCGGGTGTGCGGCCGGTCGGCCGCCGACACACCCCCGGACCGGCGCCCCGCGCCGCCCTCACGGATGGCGGCCGAAAAGCCGTCAGGGGCGGGAGAAACGAGGCATTCAGTTCTCGTCCGCCGGGACGACCACGAGGAAGGCGTCCGACTCCAGGTCCATCACGACGGTGGCGGCCTCGCCCTCGGCACGGCGGCGGGCCGCGTACTCCTCCGCGGGCCACGATCCGCGCGGAGACCCCGCCGGGAACCGTTCCAACACCTTCGCGCTGATCGCCGCAGTCACGTCCGCTGCCCTCCCCTGTCCCGCGCCGCCCGCCGGGCGACGCCGATCGGTCGCTGTCGTACACATCCGGATGCCCCCGATCCGGCCGGACATGTACCGCCGGGTAGATTCCTCGCCTCGCGCCGACCTCTACACATAAATGGTACATAAGGGCAGAATGATGCTTACGCGGCGTTTACCGCACACCCTTCCAGACGCGGACGCCCTGCACCATGAAGGAGACGAGTCATGGCCAACGTCTCGCCCACCCGAGGTGACATGACCAGCCACCCTGACGCCTCCGAGATGCGGGACCGGTACGCCCGCGTGCTCGGCGGCCGCGATGTGGCGCTCGTGGACGGACCGGTGTTCCTGCTCGGTCTGTACTGCGCCGCATCCCCGTGGATAGTCCACTACACGACCAGCCAGCCGGCACTCGTGACCCACAACCTGATCATGGGTATCGCGATCAGCCTGCTGGCGCTCGGCTTCACTCGCGCTCCCGAGCGCATGTACGGCCTGAGCTGGGCCATGTGTGCCCTCGGGGCGTGGCTGATCATTTCGCCGTGGATCGTGGGTGAAAGCCCGGACGCCGGTGTCGTGTGGAACAACATCATCATCGGCGCACTGGCCGTGCTCCTGGGGCTGGTGTGCGCCGGAGCGGCGGCGAAGGCCTCGCGCAGGCCGTAGCGAACGCCGGAAAGGAGCCGGCGGGCCGGTCCGCTTCCCGGGCCGGCCCGGGACCGTCCGGCCCGTGGCCGCCCGCGGCGACGGGACCCGGCCCGCGCGGCGTGCGGCGGAATCGCCCGCCCTTGCCCGGCTACGACGTGTACTGGTACGGCGTCGTGGTCGTCAGCGGCACGAATCCGAGGCGTTCCAGGATCGGTCGGCTCTGGCTGGAGGCGTCGACCTGGAGGTAGCGGTGGCCGCGGGCCGCGGCGGCGCGGGCGCGGTGGGCGACCAGCGAGCGGTAGATGCCACGGCCCCGCCAGTGCTGGACGGTGCCGCCGCCCCACAGCCCGGCGAAGGGCGTGCCGGGTACCAGTTCCATCCGGGCCGAGCTCACCGGCTCGGCGCCGGCCATCGCCACGACGGCGACGACGGCGTCCGGGTCGGCCGACAGCCGGGCGAGGAGCTGGTGGCGCAGCCAGGAGCTGTCCGCGCCGAACGCCTTCTCGTGGACGTCGGCCACGAGATCGACGCCCGCCGGGTCGGTGACCGGCACGACGCGCACACCCTCGGGCGGTTCGGTGCCGAGGGCCAGGCCGTGGACCTCACCGACCATCAGCGTCTCCTCGAGCCCGGGCGTGAACCCGGCCTCGCACAACCGCCGCCCGAGGTCGGCCGGGCGGTCGTACCCGTACAGCTTCCACTCGAAGTCGAGGCCGAGCCCGGTGTAGTGGACGATCTGCGCGGCGATCGCCGCGTCCGCCCCGGCCTCGTCGAGGGCTGACCACACGATGCCGTTCCAGCCCTGTGGGGAGGCGACCTGGCGGACGACGCCGCCGGTCCGCTCGACACGGGCGCCGGGGCCGTCCGGCCTCGCCCCCGCACGCAGGTCGCGGTCGAACAGGGCGAGCACCTCGGCATGATCCATGGGCAGACCTCACCAGCCGCCGGGCCGGTCGGCAAACGGTTTTCCGGCCCGGCGGCACCCTCCCGGCCTGCGGCCCCGCTCCTTTCGCCCCGCGCGCCGCCCCCCTAATGTCCTGTTGATCACATCGTCACGGGAAAGGCCGGCCCATGGTCGTGAAGGACACGGAACTGCCGCATCTGCGCCGCTGCGTGGAACTGGCGGCCGAGGCGCTGGAGGCCGGGGACGAGCCGTTCGGTTCGGTCCTGGTGGGCGCGGACGGCACCGTCCTCGGCGAGGACCACAACCGGGTGGCCTCGGGCGACCGCACCCGGCACCCCGAGTTCGCGCTGGCGCGCTGGTCGGCGGCGCACCTCACGCCCGGGGCGCGGGCGGCCGCCACGGTCTACACCTCCGGCGAGCACTGCCCGATGTGCGCGGCCGCGCACGCCTGGGTCGGCCTCGGACGCATCGTCTACGTCGCCTCGTCCGAACAACTCACCACATGGCTGGGTGAGTTGGGAGTTCCTACGGCGCCAGTGCGGCCACTGTCCGTACACGAGGTGGCACCCGGTGTCACCGTGGACGGACCGGTGCCCGAACTTGCGGAGCAGGTGAGGGAGTTGCACATCAGGTTCCACCGCGGACGCCACTGAGACATCACGGGAGGCGCGGGCTCCGCCCCGGCAGGCATCCGCCCGAGATGCAGGGCCGCCCGGACGAACCTACGATCGATTTCAATTGGACCAGGTGTAAGACCAGGCACACACCCCGGGCTCCCCGACGGGGGGAGGCACATGTCCTCGCTGCCGGCACGTCGGCTCATAGCCGTCTACGTCATCCTGGTTGCGGTCGTCACCGTCGTGTACATGACCGTCCCGGTGATGGTTCCCGTGATGTGGGCCGTGATGGGGCTGGCCGGTGTCGCCGCCATCCTGATCGGCACGCGCCTGTACCGGCCCGCCCACCCATGGCCCTGGTGGGTCCTGGCCGCCGGCCTGCTCGTCTTCATCGCGGGCGACACGTACTACTTCGTGATGGAGCAGTACCTCGGAGCGTCCAACCCGTTCCCGTCCCCGGCCGACGCCTGCTACCTCGCCATGTACCCGCTCTTCGCGATCGGCCTGCTGGGCCTGGTGCGTCACCGGTGGGCCGACCGCGACCTGCCGAGCCTGCTCGACGCGCTGATCGTCACCGCCGGCCTGGCGCTGCCCGTGTGGGTGTACCTGGTGCAACCGCTGACCGTGCTGCAGGGCCTGACCTGGCAGCAGCGGGCCATCAGCATCGCCTACCCACTCGGTGACATCCTCGTGCTGGCCCTGCTGGTCAGGCTGCTCACCCCCAGCCCGGTCAACGGGTCCAATCGCGCCGTGCGCCTGCTGGTCGTCGGCACGGTGACCCTGCTCGTGACGGACATCGCCTACGGGATGCTGCAGTTGAACGACGTCTGGCAGACCGGCAGCCTGCTGGATCTCGGCTGGGTCGTCTTCTACACCGCCTGGGGCCTGGCGGCGCTGCAGCCCTCCATGGTCGAGCTGACGGCTTCCGTACCACAGCGGGAGTCCCTGCTGCCGCCGCCGCGCCGGCTGGTCTTGCTCGCCGTGGCCACGCTCATCGCGCCGGGCATCCTGCTCTGGGAGGGGCTGAGCGGCCAGACCCGGGACGCCGCCGTGATCGCGGCCTTCTCGGGAGTGCTGTTCCTGCTCGTGATCCTCCGGCTGGCGGGGATGGTCGTGGCACATCGTCACGCGGTGACGCGGGAGCTGGCCCTGCGTGGAGCCGCCGCGTCTCTGGTCTCCGCCTTCCGGCAGGAAGAGGTCGACCAGTCCTGCCACCAGGCGGTCGACCGGCTGATGGGCCCGGACGTACCGCATCGGACGATGCTGCTGCCCACGGAGCGGGCGGCGGACCTGGGCGCCCACGGCACCCGGTTGGTCAGCCCGGCGGTCCTCGACCCCGAGGTCGCCTCCGCGCTCGACGGCCTGCCGTCCGTCCTGGTGTGTCCCATGACCCAGCCCGACCGCCCGGCCGAAGCCGTGCCGGGCATCCTGCTGGTCGCCGCCCCCGAGCGGCAGCTGCACGAGACGTGGGGTTCCCTGGAGATCCTGGCCTCGCACGCGGGTCTGGCCATGGAACGCGTCACGCTGCGGCGCGAGGTCTTCCGGCGGGAGAAAGAGGCGTACTTCCGCACCCTCGTCCGCAACGCCTCCGACGTGATCCTGATCCTTGAGGACGACGACACCGTCCGGTACGCCAGCCCGTCCTCGCAGTCCGTCTTCGGCACCGACGAGCTCCTCGGCGTGTCCCTGCCGGAGCTGGTGGACCCCGGCGACCGGGAGCGGGCGGCCCGGGAGCTGGCCTCCGTACGGGAGCGGGGTTCGGGGGCGGGCCACGACCACTGGTGGGTGCGGCGCCGGGAAGGGCGCGTCGAGGTGGAGGTCCGCTTCAGCGACTTCCGGGACGAGCGGACCGTGTCCGGTCTGGTGGTGACCCTGCGGGACGTGACCGAGCAGCGGCGGCTGGAGCAGGAGCTGACGCAGCGGGCCTTCCACGACTCGCTGACCGGTCTGCCCAACCGGACGCTGCTGCTGGAGCGGATCGAACGCGCCCTGCTGCGCGGGCGTCGCGAGTCGTCCCTGACCTGTCTGCTCTTCATCGACCTCGACGACTTCAAGCTGGTCAACGACACCATGGGGCACCGGGTGGGCGACCATCTGCTGGTCGCGGTGGGCAACCGGCTGTCCCGGGCGCTGCGGCGCACCGACACCGCCGCCCGGCTCGGCGGTGACGAGTTCGCCGTGCTGATGGAGGGTGCCAAGCAGCCCCTCGACGCCGAACTGCTGGCGGCCCAGGTGATCCAGACGCTGAGCAGGCCGTTCGAACTGGCCGACGAGTCGGTGACGGTGTCCGCCAGCATCGGCGTGGCCACCGCGCGGGACAGCACGGACGCGGAGGAGCTGCTGGGCCATGCCGACCTCGCGCTGTACGCGGCGAAGGCGGCGGGCAAGCGGCAGTGGCGCCGCTTCAAGCCGCTGCTGCGCAGCCGCATGGTCGAGCGGCACGATCTGCAGACCCAGCTGGCCCAGGCGGTCGCCGACAAGACGTTCGGGCTGCGCTACCAGCCGGTCGTGGACATCACAGGGGGCGAAGTCGTCGGGTTCGAGGCGCTGGTGCGGTGGCCGGACGAGCGCCGGCCTCCCGTCGCCCCGCACGAGTTCATCACCCTGGCCGAGGAGACCGGGCACATCGCCGCACTGGGCTCGTGGGTGCTGGAGAACGCGGTCAACGACATCGCGGGACTGCAACGGCTGCCGGGCCCGGCCCGACCGCCGTACGTCAGTGTGAACGTCTCCGCCCGCCAGTTCCGCGGCGCCGGGTTCATCGAGCAGATCGGGGAGGCACTGAGCACCCCGGGACTCGAACCGGGATCGTTGCAGCTGGAGCTTACGGAGACGGTCCTGTTGCAACGCGACGACCGGCTACAGACGGTGCTGAACACGCTGAAGGAACTCGGCGTGCACATCGCAGTCGACGACTTCGGCACCGGCTTCTCCTCGCTGCGCTACCTGCGGGACTTCCCCATCGACGTGCTGAAGATCGACAAGTCGTTCATCGACGACATCGCACAGGACGCCCAGCAGGTCGCCCTGGTCGAGGGCATCGTGCGGATCGCCGACACCCTGGGTCTGCAGGTCATCGCCGAGGGCATCGAGAACACCGCGCAGCGGGACCTGCTGGCGAGCATGGGGTGCCGGTTCGGGCAGGGGTTCCTGTTCGCCCGGCCGCTGACGGTCGACCAGAGCGCGCACGTCCTGCGGGAGCCCAGCGCCCGCCCCTTCGCCCCTTCGCAGACGCCCCGGCCCCGGGTCGACGCCCCCCGGGGACGCCGCGAGACGCGCTGGGCGGACCTGGAGCATCTGCGGCGCACCAGCCCGATGAGCGACGCGGTCCTCGACGAGGTGCGCGGGAGGCACATCCGCAGCGGTGACCACTGGCTGATCGACTTCGCGTCGTGCAACTACCTGGGCTTCGACTGGGACCCGGAGATCATGGCATCGGTCGATCCCGCGGTCCGCCGGTGGGGCACGCACCCCAGCTGGTCGCGGCTGCTGGGCAGTCCGCGACTGTACCCCGACATCGAGGAGCGGCTCGCCGCGCTGCTGGGCGCGCCGGACACGCTGCTGCTGCCCACGCTGACGCTGGTCCACTCCTCGGTGATCCCGGCCATCGTCGAGGACGGGCACGTCTTCGTGGAGGCGACCGCGCACCGCACGGTCTACGACGGCTGCGTGGTGGCCCGGGCGCAGGGCGCCACCCTGCACCGCTTCCACGCCGAGCGGCTCGACGAACTGCGTGCCCTGCTGGCCGGGGTCCCGGCGGGAACGCCTCGGCTGGTGTGTCTCGACGGCGTCAACAGCATGAGCGGCAACATCCCCGATCTGCCTGCCCTGGCAGCGGTGTGCCGCTCGCAGGGCGCGACGCTGTACGTCGACGACGCGCACGGCTTCGGCGTGATCGGGGAGCGCGGGCCGGACGAGACGTGCCCGTACGGCATGCGCGGCAACTGCGTGGTGCGGCACACCGGGGAGTCGTACGACGGGATCGTGCTCGTGGGCGGGTTCTCCAAGGCGTACTCGTCCTTGCTGGCGTTCCTCGCGCTGCCGCCGGAGCTGAAGAACCGGCTGAAGACCGCGGCGGCGCCCTATCTGTACTCGGGGCCGTCACCGACGGCGTCACTGGCGACCGCGCTGGCCGGGCTGGGCGTCAACGAGCGCCGCGGCGACGCGATCCGGGCGGACCTGTACCGCAAGACGGTCCGGGTCCTCGACCACCTGGAGGGCATGGGGGTGAGCACCCTCAACGCGGACCGGCTGCCGATCGTGGAGGTGCCGCTGGCGAACCCCGCGGACCTGGACGCGGTCGCCGCATACCTGTGGCAGGAGGGCGTCTATGTGACGCTGGCGGCGTACCCGCTGGTCCCACGGGACCGGGTGGGGTTCCGTGTCCAGCTCACGGCCCTCAACTCGGACGAGGACATCGACCATCTGAACGGGACCCTGACCCGGTTGTCCGAACGCTTCCCGCTGCGGCTGAAGGGCTAGCCGGCCATGACGACGCACAACGACGACGTGGACTGGGACCGCTGGCCGGTCTCCGACTACCTCGCGGAGAACTACCGCGAGGTGCACGCGTCGGACGCGGCGGTGATCGCGCACCATTCCGCGTTCTACCGGGGCCTCCCGCCCGGCCGGATCGCCCGCTCGGTGGAGTTCGGGGCGGGACCCAACCTGTACCCGCTCATGCTGGCGTCCGCCGCGTGCCGCAGGATCGACGCCGTGGAGGCCGGGGCGAGCAACGTCGCCTACCTGGAGGACCAGATCTGCCACCGTCTCGACGCCAGCTGGCTGCCCTTCCACACGCTGTGCCGACGGCTGAACCCGGAGGTGCCCGCGACCCTTGCGGGGGCGCTGGCCCCGGTGAACATCGTCCACGCCGACGTCCGGACGCTGCCGCCGGGCGCGTACGGACTGGCCTCCATGCACTTCGTCGCCGAGAGCGTCACGGAGGACTTCGCCGAGTTCGCCGATTTCTGCCGGGCCTTCGTCCGCACGGTCCGGCCGGGTGGCCACCTGGTCGCGGCTTTCATGGAGAACATGCCGACGTACCGCATCGGCCCGGCCTCGCGCTGGCCGGGCTGCCCGGTGAGCCCGGCGACCGTGACGGAGGTCTTCACGCCCCTGACCCGGGCCCTGGACGTGACCCACATCGACGTGGACCCGACCCTGCCCGACTACGGGGACTCGGGGATGGTCCTGCTCACGGGGGTGGCGGAGGCGGTGTAGCCCGTGTGCCGTCAGCCGTCCGAGCTCGGGCGGAGCCTTCGGCGCAGCACCACTCCCCCGGCGATCAGCGCCGCGCTCGCCGCGACGGCCTGAAGGGTGTGGTCCGTGCCCGTGTGCGCCAGGGCACCGGTGGCGTGCGGGACGGCGTGCGGGGCCGGTTCGGGAGCCGGGTTCGGCCGAGGTGGCGGGGTCCGCTCCGGGGCCGGCTTCGGCGGGTGCTGGGGGCGGGCCGGGCGCTGCTCACCGGGGGTGTTCGAGGACTCGTTGCCGGTCGACGGGTTGCCGATGCCGACCGCGTTCGCCGAGTTGCCCGTGACGTTGACCGGGAGGCCGACCGGCAACTGCACGCCGTTGCCGGAGATCACGCCCGGTGAATCCTTTCCGCTGCCCTCGGCGACCGCGCCCCCGGGCGTGCCCGGCCGGCCTGCCGGCCCGTCGTCGTTGTTCGCGCAGCCGTTGCCGGCGGCGGGGTTCAGGAGCCCCACCACGTTCACGGTGTTCCCGCACACGTTCACCGGGACGTGCACCGGCAGCTGGACGGTGTTGCCGGAGGCCACTCCGGGCGAACCGGCCGCCGAGCCGTCCGCACCGGAACCGGCGTACGCGGGGACGGTCACGGCCATCGCGCCCGAGGCGGCGGCGACGGCGATCACTCCGTTTCGGGTGAGGCGTCTCATGGGGCCCCTGCCTTCCAGACATCGCGTGGCGGGCACTCACCCGCACCGGGTAGAACGCGGAGCGTCCGGTCCGAGTTATGGCTTATCGGCCTTTCACTCCATCGAGCGGCCCGGTTGTCGAACTAGTGGTCAAGCCCTTCGTATATCGGCCCCGCATGCGGGCTTTTCGGGGGCGAGCAGCGCAGATCACGGCTCGCCGCCCGGCCCCGCCCGCCCGGAGGCGCGGCTTCCGGGGCACGCATATGGTGAGCGAGGGCGCCGGTCCCGGTCCGCTGCCGGACGCCCCGCGTCCCTGGAGGCATCGATGCTGGCCAAGCTGTCCTCGCGCCCCTCGATACGGCGCTGCGCGGTCACCGGTACGGCCGGGCTCGCCCTGCTGGGCACGGCACTGCCGGCCGCCGACGACCCTCCGCCCGGTCTCAAGCGCTTCTACGACCAGAAGGTCACATGGTCGAAGTGCGAAGGCATGGACATGCCGAAGGACCTCCAGTGCGGGAAGGTCACCGTCCCGCTCGACTACGCCAGGCCCGGGCAGGGCACCCTCGACGTCGCCGTCGCCCGCTACCGGGCCACGGGCACGTCGCGGGGATCGGTCCTGCTGAACTTCGGCGGTCCGGGCGGGCAGGGCGTGGCCCAACTCGCCATGGGCGGAAAGGATTTCATGGGCCTGACCAACGGCTACGACGTGGTCTCCTTCGACCCCCGCGGCGTCGGCCGCTCCTCGCCGGTCAGCTGCGGAAACGCCTCGGACAGCGCCCTGGACGCCACCGACGGCAATGCCGACGTGACCGACCCGGCGGCCGTCCTCGAAGAGCTGCGCGCGGCGGCGGCCGAGTGCAGCGAGCACTCGGGCCCCGTCCTGCCCCACATCGGCACGGTCGACGCCGCCCGCGACATGGACGTCATACGCGACGCGCTCGGCGACGACAAGCTCAACTACCTGGGCTTCTCCTACGGGAGCCGGCTCGGCGCGGTGTACGCGGCCCAGCACCCCGAGAAGGTCGGCAGGATGGTGCTGGACGGCGTCGACACACTGACCGAGCCCCTGTCCGAGCAGGGTGTGGCGAGCGCCCGGGGACAGCAGACCGCACTGGAGAACTTCCTGACCTGGTGCACCGAGGACATCGCCTGCCCGTTCGGACGGGATCCGCGAGAAGCCCGGAAGCACGTCGTGCAGGTGGTCGAGTCACTCGACAAGGATCCGCTGCCGAACGGCTTCGGCGAGGCGTTCTCCGGTCAGGACTTCGCCGGCGCTCTCGGGCAGGGCCTCTACAGCAGGGAGCTGTGGCCCTCGCTGCAGCGGGCCGTCGGCCGGCTGCTGGAGGACGGCGACCCGAGCGGCCTGGAGGCGTTCCTGTCCGGGGGCTTCACCCTGCCGCCCCGGCGCGGCCCGCACACCGGGCTGACCGACCCCGCGGACGTGCCGATCGACAACCTGCCCGCGGCGCTGATGGCCGTCAACTGCGCGGACGATCCGGACCGCCCCACCGCCGCGCAGGTCACCGAGGACCTCGGCCGGCTGCGCGCCCGCTACGAGCAGGCCTCACCGGTCTTCGGACGCTACCGGCTCACCCAGGTGCTGATGTGCTACGGCCGCCCCAAGGGCACCGACTACATCCGCGACGACGTCAAGGACCTCGACACGCCGAGGATGCTGCTCGTCGGCACCCGGGGCGATCCGGCCACGCCGTACCGCTGGACGGTGGAGACGGCCAGGCGGCTCGGATCGTCGGCCGTGGTGCTCGACAACCGGGGTGAAGGACACACCGGCTACGGCTCGTCGAAGTGCGTGCACGGCAAGGTCGACGCCTTCCTGCTGTACGGGACGCTTCCGCCGGACGGCAGCTCCTGCGGTTCCGACCGCGACGACGAGTGAGATCGATTGCCCCAAATGCCCTCATGCCGAATTCGCTCTATCGTTCTGTCATGGAGAGCGTTCTGAGTCCCGCGACCCTTGCCGAGCTGCGGCGCCCGCGCCCCTACCCCGCGGTCTCCGTGCTGACGCCGACCCATCGGCGCGATCCCTACAACGCCCAGGACCAGGTCCGGCTGCGCAATGCGGTGGCCGAGGCGAAGAGGCAGCTGGAGGCCGATCCGGCCGTCACCCGGGAGCGACGCGCCGAGGTGGCCGGGCACCTGGACCGGGCCATGACCGAGGTGGACCTGACCCATGCCGAGGACGGCCTGGCGATCTTCGCCGCTCCGGGCGAGCACCAGGTGTGGTCGCTGGCGAGGTCCGTACCCGAACGCGTGGTGCTCTCGGACACCTTCCTCACCCGCAACCTCGTCTCCGCCCAGACGGCCGGGCGTCCCTTCTGGATCCTGTCGCTCGCCGCGGACCGCGTCACCCTGTGGAACGGCGGCGTCGACCGGGTCGCCGAGGCCCGGGTCGGGGGCTTCCCGCTGACCCGGCGCGTGGAGAACTTCGACCCGGAACGGCAGCAGCGGACCGGCGACACACCGAGCGCCTTCCGGGAGGAACGCACCCGCCAGTTCCTGCGCGAGGCCGGCACCGTGATGAACGCCGTGCTGCGCGACCACCCGAGGCAGCTGTACGTCACCGGCGAGCCGGCCGCCCTCTCCCTGCTGGACGAGGTCGGCGGTACCGCCCGCGGGGCGGTGCACATCCCGCACGGCGGGCTCGCCCACGGGACCCCCGAGACCGTGTGGCAGGCCGTGCGCCCGGTGGTCGAGGCGGAGGCCCGCCGCAGTACGGACGCCGTGACCCGCGCCCTCGAAACGGCCCGCGGCCGACGCGCGTTCGCCGCCGGCGTCGACGAGCTGTGGCAGAGCGCCCGGGACGGCCGCGTCGGGCTGCTGGCCGTCGAGGAGAACTACCGCGTGACGGTCCGCGACGCCGGGGACCATCTGATCCTCGCCGAGAGCGGCGACCTCGACTCCCGCGAGGACATCGTGGACGAGATCGTCGAACAGTGCCTGGAGACAGGGGCCGACGTCCGCTTCGTCCCGGACGGCACGCTCGGGGAGGCGGCCGGCATGGCCGGGGTGCTGCGCTACTGACCACGGCTCGAACACAGAACCATCGAACACCCGCATGAACCTCGTACGGGTGTTTCCTATGGGCCTCAAATGCCCTGTGTAATCTACGACTTGAGCCTTCGGGGAGAGCGTCCCCCACCTACCCCGGAGTAGCTCCGCGAGACTGTGACATATGCCAGAAGCACCACCGTATCGTGTGTCGCCGAATCCCTTACAGGCCGTCGCGGGCTGTGCAACAGTCGTAACGGTCCCTCCGTCCGCCTTGGTCGTACCGTCCCCGCATCGGAGTGCGTCATGCCGTCCCACCTCTCCGCGGACCGCCCAGCCGCCCAGCCGCCCGGACGCGGCTCGGTCGACGCGCTCATATCGCAGACGCGGCGGCTCAAGGGCGACGTGGACGCGGTGCGCCGTGACTCCGGCGGAGAGGGATCGGACCACCCCCGCGAGCGCTGGCAGCGTGCCCTGTACGACCTGGCCCTGCACCAGCTCAACGACCTCGACGAGCACCTGGCCCAGCTGCGGGACGGTCCCCTGCCCACGGCAGCGGCCTCGGAAGCCCCCCTCCCCGCGCACGGCTCCCTGCTCAGCCGGGTCGGCAGCGCCGAGTGGAACCTGTTGACGGACGAGGCCAGTTGGTCCGGCGAGCTCTACCGGATCCTGGGCCGCGACCCGGCCGCCTCCCCGCTCACCCTCGACGAACTGCCGTCACTGGTCGTGGACGAGGACCGGCCGAAGCTGACGGCGATGGTCACCGACTGCCTCGTCGACGCCCGGCCCATCGACGGCGAGTTCCGCATCGCCCGCCGGGCCGGCGACGTACGGACCGTGCACATGATGGGCGAACCGGTGCTCGACACCGACGGCAGTACCGCCTCGATGTGGGCCGTGCTGCGTGACGTCAGCGAACTGCGCCGCAGCCAGCGGGTGGTGAGCGAGACCCGTGACTCGCTGCACCACCGGCAGGAGGCCGCGCAGAGCGAGCACCGGATCGCGGCCGAGCTGCAGGAGGCCGTGCTGCCGCCGTGGCGCGGCTCCCTGCGGCTCCCGCACCGGGGCCTCAGGACCCTCGACCTCGCGTCCCACCACCTGCCGGCGTCCACCCGCACACTCATCGGCGGCGACTGGTACGACGCCCTCGAACTGACCGACGGCGAAACACTCCTCAGCGTCGGCGACCTCACCGGCCAGGGAGTCGGCGTCACATCGAACATGACCATGCTGCTCGGTGCCGTACGCGGCATGGCCATGGCCGGCGCGCAGCCGGGGCAGGTGATGGCCTGGCTGAACCAGTTACTCGACGCCACCGTGCAACCCGCCCTGGGCAGCGCCGTCTGCTGCCGCTACCGGCCCGCGGACCGCACCCTGGTGTGGGCGCAGGCCGGGCACCCCGCCCCGCTGCTGTTCCGCGACGGGGCGGGGCGCGTCCTGGACGCACCGGACGGCGTCCTGCTCGGCGCCACCTCGGGCGCCGTCTACGGGCAGGCCGAAGAGACGCTCCGGGTGGGCGACCTGCTGCTCCTGCACACCGACGGGCTGGTACCCGGGCACACCGGATCGGCGGCGGCGAACCTCCTCCTCGGCCTGGCACCGCGTATGGCGCGGAACCGCACCGCGGAGGACTGCTTACGGACCGTGGTCCAGGAGTTCGGCGAGGGCGGGCGCGCGGACAACGCCTGTGTGCTCGTCGCCCGGGTCATGTCGTAGAGAACCGGAAACGGGGCCTACCGGGGACCTCAGGCCTGCGCGCGGCTGCCGCCCCTGCCCTTCGTCTTCGGCAGGGCGAGCTTGATCTCCTCCCGCAGCTCCTGGATCCTCGGATAGCCCGAGTACTCGGCGGTGAGCCGGTACATCTGGCGCAGCCGGTCCCAGGTGCGGTGGGAGGAGTTGGACCCCATCGACACCAGGGCCAGTCGCGCGTACCGGTCCGCCTGTTCGGGGTCGTCCGCGATGAAGCAGGCCGACGCCATCGACAGGTAGTCGAAGATCTTCGAGCGCTGCCGGCCGTCGACCCGCAGGGCCAGCGCCTTCTCCGCGTAGTGCTGGGCATGGGCGGCCGCGCCCGGCTCGAACTCGGCGAGCGTGCGGTAGGCCAGCGCCTGCATGCCGTAGAGGTCCTCCTCCTTGAAGGTCTGCATCCAGTCCGGCGGCGGGACGTCGGCCTTGTCGGAGACGAACAGGTCCTCCGCCCGGCCGAGTGTGCGTCGCATCGCCTGGCCCTTGCCCATGGCCGCCTGCGCCCAGGCCTCGATGGTGCAGAGCATCGCCCGGGTGCGGGGCAGCACCTCGTCGCCCGAGCCGGACGTGGCGAGTTTCATCAGGTCCAGGGCGTCGTCGGGCTTGCCCAGGTGCACCATCTGGCGGGCCGCGCGGGACAGTGCCTCGCCCGCGCGGGGGCGGTCCCCGCCCTCTCTGGCCGCGTGCGCGGCGATGACGAAGTACTTCTGCGCCGTGGGCTCCAGGCCGACGTCGTGCGACATCCAGCCCGCGAGGACGGCCAGGTTGGCGGCGACGCCCCACAGGCGCCGCTGGAGGTGGGGTGGGTGACGGTAGGCGAGCATGCCGCCCACCTCGTTGAGCTGGCCCACCACGGCCTTGCGCTGGAGCCCGCCGCCGCGGGCCGCGTCCCAGGCGCGGAACACCTCGACCGAGCGCTCCAGTTCCTCGATCTCCTGCGACCCGATGGGGGCGGCCTCGTAGCGGTCGAACCCAGCGGGGTCGGCGTGCAGGGGATGGTCGAGGTCGGGGGCGTCGGCAGCCAGGGAAGGGTCGGTGTGCAGCCAGTCGTACATGGCGCTGCTGAGTGCGGATCCCGCGGCGAGCGCGGCGCCCGCGCCCACCAAGCCGCGTCGGTTGAGCATGAGGTCCATTCCCGTGAATTCGGTGAGGACCGCAGCCGTCCGCTCGGGCGCCCACGGCACGCCGTCGGGAGCCTCGGCGCTCCCGCCGCCCTGCCGTTTCCCCGCACGCCCGTGCCGGACCAGACCGAGGTCCTCTATGGTCACGACACGGCCGAGACGCTCGGTGAACAGAGCCGCCAGCACCCGCGGCACCGGATCGCGCGGGATCTCTCCCGTGTCGATCCACCGCCGCACCCGGGAGGTGTCGGTCGACAGCTGAGGGTGGCCCATGGCCGCCGCCTGCCGGTTGACCAGCCTCGCGAGTTCGCCTTTGGACCAGCCGGCCAGGCCGAACAGGTCCGCGAGCCGGGTGTTGGGTTGTCCGCTCACGTCAAGCCCCCAGGTTCTCGGCTGAGTTGACAGTAGCCCGGGGAGACTTGCCGGGCGACTATTCGCCAGGGTTCGCCAGGGTTCGCCAGATGGTGTGCCATGGGCCATCCGGTGTCAGGTAGGAACGCGCCACCCCGACCCGGTAGCCAGGGACACTCCCCAGGGTTCTCCCGGGCCTCCGGGCCGGGTGGTGCGCTGTCGTCGCAGGCACACGAAGGGATCTGTTTCGCCCATGTACACAGCATCGTCCTCCGTGTCCGCACCGCCCCGGCCGCTGCACCCGCGTCCCGCGGACAGCGGCCCCTACCTCGCCCCCGCGCGGCCGGCGGCCCCCGTGCTCGGTGCGGGCAGGGCTCGGCGCGGCACGGTCATCGGCACTCAACCGCTCAGCGGGAGACTCGACTTGTCCGGCCCCCAGGGCGCGCAGCTGCGCACGGCGATCGCGTCCGTGCACCGCATCTGCCCGGAGTTCGCCCCGGTGCAGGTCCTGCGCCGCAACGGACGGGCCGTGCTCCTGGTCGGCACGACCGGTCGCAGCACGGCCGTCGCCAAGTGTTTACTCGACCACTCCCCCGCCTGGTCCGAGCGGATCCGCCACGAGATAGCGGCGTACCGCTCGTTCGTCCGGCACCGCCCTCCCGTGCGGGCGCCGAGACTGATCGCGGCGGACCCGGACAACTGCACCCTGGTGATCGAGCGGATGCCGGGCCGGGTGGCGGCGCTCCAGCGGCACCCGGCGGAGGCACCGCCCCGGGCGGACATCAGAGCGGCACTCGGCGCGATCTGCCGGCTGAACGCCTGGCGCCCACCGGCGGGCACCTTCGACGCCCCGCTCGACTACGCGGCCCGGATCTCCCGGTACCACGAGCTGGGCCTGCTCACCGACCGGGACCTGGGCGACCTGCAGAAGCTGCTGCACGGCATCGCGCAGACGGCCGGGCGCCAGGGCATGGGCCAGTTCTGCCACGGCGACGCACTGCTGTCGAACATGCTCCTGTCACCGGCCGGTCCAGTGCTGGTGGATTGGGAGCATGCCGGCTGGTACCTGCCGGGCTACGACCTGGCGACGTTGTGGTCGGTGCTCGGGGACGCACCGGTCGCCCGCCGTCAGATCAGCCAGATCGCCCAGTCGGCGGGGCTCGCGTCCAGGGACGCCTTCCTGGTGAACCTGATGCTGGTGCTGACCCGTGAGATCCGTACCTACGAGACGGCCGTGCAGCGTTCGATGCACGACGCGGCCCCGGCGGCACCGGGCCCGGCGCACCCGGCTGCCACGCCGACCGGCGAGGAGCAGAGGCTGCTGCTGCGGCGGCTGCACGACGACTGCCAGTTGGCCCGGCGCGCCGTGCGCGCGGCGGTCGGCACTCGCTGACGGGGACGAAAGGGCCGCTGCACGCCGGGTCAGGCGTACAGCGGCCCTTTCGTGTGCGGTCGGTTCGGCTCAGCCCTGCTGGAAGAGTTCCGCCGGCAGCGGCTTGAGGAGGGCGTAGAGGTCGTCCGTGATGGGGCGGTCCCAGGCGGCGATGGTCACGAGGACGTTGTCACTGCGGTCGAACTGCACGCAGGAGATGCGACTCTCGGAGAGCTTGACGCGGCGCACGATCAGGAGGTTGTCGCCCTGCATCACCGGTACGTCCTCGGTGCTGACGACGGTGACCTCCTCGTCGTTCTCCAGCGCCAGCAGCAGCTGGGCCACCTCGAAGGGGACCTCACCCTCGGCGACCTCGCGGGCCGGGGAGCCCTCCGGCAGATTGCCGATGATCATCGCTGGGCCGCGACCGCCGAACAGGTCGTAGCGCAGGAAGACGCCCTGGCAGGTGCCGTCGGGCGCGGGCAGCAGTCCCGCACCGAGGTTGCCGGGCCAGTCGCCCGGGTCCATGGCCAGTACGTCGAAGTCGGGCCCGGCGGGAGTGGCGCTGCGGCGGCGGAGGAACGACATGTCGCCCATGGTACGTGCCCCGGCCTGCGAAGTGCGGGGCGGGCGGCGGACCGGACGGGCCGGGCCGCCACCCAAATGCCGCGAGCGGTTGGAGGCCTCCGGGGCGGTGGTGGCCGGGCCAGGCCTTCGCCTTGTGCCGCTGGTGGTGGCGGGCCGCTCGGGCGCGGTCGGCCGATGATGAGGGCGAGGCGGGCGTCCCTGTTCAACGGATCCCGCTCGCGGCCGGTGAAAGGCCCGGCTGCTTCGATTGGGTGAGGTCAGTCCGCCGGGGACGCGGGCGGCACCACGGCGACGGGGCTCGCGGCGTGCAGCAGGACGGCGTGGGTGACCGAGCCCATCATGCGCACGGGTGAGAGCAGACGCCGCCGGTGGCGGCCCACCACGACGAGGTCGGCGTCCCGGGAGGCCGCGACGAGGTAGCCGGCCGCGTCGCCCGCCGCCGGGATCAGCTGGATCGGTACGTCCGGGTGCCGCTCGCGGTACGGGGCGAGGAAACCGTCGGCGAGGACCCGGGTCTCGTCCTCGATGACGTCCTGGTCGACGATCGGCGGGGGCATCTCCCCGGGCATCATCCAGGGCTGCGCGGGCCACGGATAGGCGGCGACCGCCTGGAGCCGGGCACCGCGCCGGGCGGCCTCGGCGAAGGCGAACTCGAGTGTGGCCTCGTCGGGACCGTCCACCTTGAGGCCGACGACCACACGTGAGCCGGGGCCGCCCGGCGCCTCGCCGTGGACCTCGCGTCCGGGCCGGGGGACCACGACGACGGGGCACTCGGCGTCGCGGGCGGTGGCCATGCTGGTGGAGCCGAGCAGCAGACTGGCGAAGCCGCCGCGGCCCCGGGAGCCGAGCACCAGGAGCTGGGCGGCGGCACCCAGTTCGGGCAGGACCGCGCCGACCGCGCCCTCCACGCCGACGTACTCCGTGTCCGGCTGGTCGGCGCGCCCCTCCAGGTGGGCGCGGACCTGGCCGAGCACGGGGTCGTCCGGCTGGTCCGCGAGCCCTGCGGCGAGGACCTCGGGCTGTGCCCAGTGGGCGTACTGGCGGACGTGCGCCACGCGCAAGGGTGCCGCGCGCCGGCGAGCGGCGTCGACAGCCCAATCCAGGGCGCGCAGGCTGTCGTCCGAACCGTCGACCGCAGCTACGACGGGCAGAGTGCTCATGGGGTCCTCACCTCCGGGATCGGGCCGTCCCCTCCCGGGGGCCAGCCTGACTCAGGCGGTGGCTCCGGGAAGACGCCTCCGGTCGCGTGTCCGGAAATGCGGGCGGAACACCCCCGGATCGGCCGTCGGCTCCCGGCCGTCCGGACGGGGCAGTCCCGTCCTCAGGTGAGGTCGAACTCTCCCTCCCGCGCTCCCGACACGAACGCGCCCCACTCGGCGGGCGTGAAGATCAGCGAAGGGCTCTCCGGGCGGGCACTGTTCCGCATGGCGATGAAGCCTTCGACGAAGGCGATCTGGACATCCCCCCGCCCTCGGCTGCTGGACTGCCACTGTGCGTTGGTGAGGTCAAGCTCGGGCTTGTCCCAGCCCGTGAGCGGGCGCTGCTGGGTGGTGGTCTCGGCCACGTCCGTGCTCCTCCCGGTTCGTCGTCCGCGGCCAGCCTAGCGATCGTGTCCCACGGCCAACAGGGCACGTGAGGGGGACCTTTCAGGAGTCCGGGGGACGGTCGCCCACGAGCCACATGGAGAAGAACTGCGATCCGCCTCCGTAGGCGTGTCCGAGGACCCTGCGCGCCCCGTCCACCTGGTGTTCTCCGGCCTGCCCGCGCACCTGGAGCGCGGCTTCCGCGAAGCGGATCATGCCGGAGGCGCCGATGGGGTTGGTGGACAGCACGCCGCCCGACATGTTGACGGGCAGGTCCCCGTCCAGCTCGGTCACGCCCGCCTCCGTGAGCTTCCAGCCCTCGCCCTCGTCTGCGAAGCCGAGGTTCTCCAGCCACATGGGCTCGTACCAGGAGAACGGCACGTAGATCTCGGCGCCGTCGATCTCGCGGCGGGGGTCGGTGATCCCGGCCTGCCGGTAGACGTCGGCGGCGCAGTCCTGCCCGGCCTGCGGGGAGACGAAGTCCTTGCCGGCGAAGAGGGTCGGCTCGCTGCGCATCGCGCCGCCGAGCATCCAGGCGGGCGGCCGTGGTGCCCGGGCGGCCCCGGCGCGGTCGGTGAGGATCATGGCGCAGGCGCCGTCGGAGGAGGGGCAGGTCTCCGAGTAGCGGATCGGGTCCCACAGCATGGGCGAGGCCATGACCTTGTCGAGGGTGATGTCGTGTTCGTGCAGGTGGGCGTAGGGGTTCCTGAGCGCGTTGCGGCGGTCCTTGTAGGCGACGAGGGCGCCGATCGTGTCGGGGGCGCCGGTGCGGCGCATGTAGGCGCGGATGTGCGGCGCGAAGAACCCGCCGGCCCCGGCGAGCAGGGGTTGCTGGAAGGGGACGGGCAGGGACAGGCCCCACATGGCGTTCGACTCGGACTGCTTCTCGAAGGCGAGGGTGAGGACCGTGCCGTGCACGCGGGCCGCGACGAGGTTCGCGGCGACGAGCGCGGTGGAGCCGCCGACGGAGCCGGCGGTGTGCACGCGGAGCATGGGTTTGCCGACGGCGCCGAGGGCGTCGGCGAGGTAGAGCTCCGGCATCATGACGCCCTCGAAGAAGTCGGGTGCCTTGCCGATGACGACGGCGTCGATGTCCGCCCACGACAGGCCGGCGTCCTGGAGGGCGCGCAGGGCCGCCTCCCGGACCAGTCCGGCGAGGGACACGTCCCGGCGAGCCGCGACGTGCCTGGTCTGGCCGATGCCGACGACGGCCACGGGCTCCTTGCTCATCGGGGTTCCCCTTCGAGGACGGCGACCAGGTTCTGCTGGAGGCAGGGGCCGGACGTGGCGTGGGCGAGGGCGCGGTCGGACCGGCCGTGGTGGATGCGGGCGGCGGCCTCTCCGATGCGGACGAGGCCGGCGGCCATGATCGGGTTGGCGGCGAGGGCTCCGCCGGAGGGGTTGACGACCACGCCGTCGCCCAGCCGGAGGGCCTTGCGCAGGACGATCTCCTGGGCGGTGAAGGGCGCGTGCAGTTCGGCGGTGTCGACGGGCCGTTCGAAGGCTCCGGCCCGCTCGGCGGCCAGCCGGGTGGACGGCGAGTGGGTCAGGTCGCGAACGCCGAGGGCGTGGGCCTCGATGCGGTGGTCGATGCCGCGGATCCAGGCGGGGCGTTCGCACAGGTCACGGGCGCGGTCCCCCGCCGCGAGGATCACGGCGGCGGCGCCGTCGCCGATGGGCGGGCAGTCACCGGTGCGCAGCGGCTGCACGAGGTAGTCGCCCTGCGGTACGGGCCCCCGCAGCTGTGCGTGCGCGTTGGCGGTGGCGGCCTCACGGCTGCGGGAGGCGACGGCGGCGAGGGCCGGCTCGTCGGTGTCGCCGGCGTCGATGAGTGCCTGGGCCTGGAGGGCGGCGAGGGCCACGGAGTCGGGCCACAGGGGTGCCATGTAGTAGGGGTCGAGCTGGCGGGTCAGGACGTCGCGGACCGAGCCGGGCGAGGACTTGCCGTACGCGTAGACCAGGGCGGTGTCGGCGTCGCCGGTGAGGAGTTTCGTCCAGGCCTCGTACAGTGCCCAGGCGCCGTCCATCTCGACGTGCGACTCGGAGATCGGCGGCCAGGCGCCGACGCCGTCCAGGGCGAGGGTGAAGGAGAAGGCGCGGCCGGCGAGGTAGTCGCTGGAGCCGGAGCAGGTGAAGTCGATGTCCGCGGTCTTCAGGCCGGTCCTGTCGAGGACCTCGTGCAGTACCGGCATGAGCATCTCCACCTCGGAGAGCTCCTCGCTGGTGCGCCGGTGGCCGGTCTGGGCGAAGGCGACGACGGCGATCTCGCGGTCCCGCGGTGCGCTCGTCACAGCAGCTCCTTGTAGGTGTCGTAGTCCGCGTCGGGTTCGCCCGTCGGCCGGTAGTGGTCGGGGTAGGGGGAGCCTTCCGTCCACACCGGTTCGACGCGCAGCCCCATGCGGACCTCGTCGTACGGGATGCCGCCGATACGGCCGTGCAGCGCGAGGTCGGCGCCGTCGAGGGCGATGTGGGCGTAGACGTAGGGCACCTCGATGTCGAGGTTCCTCGCCTTGATGTTGACGATGCAGAACGTGGTCACCGTGCCGCGCGGCCCGACCTCGACCTGTTCGGATGTGGCCACCCCGCAGGTGGGGCACGCGCCCCTCGGCGGGACGTACACCTTCCGGCAGGACGGGCAGCGTTCACCGACGGTCCGGCGGCCGGAGAGGGCGTTGATGTAGGCGGTCTGGGCGCGGCCGGGTGAGTAGGTGTAGTCGAGGCGGGCGGCGGCGACGATGCCGGTGACCGGGTCCTCGATCTCGCCCGCGTGGACGGTGACGGTGGAGACCTCTCCGTCGTACGGCTCGAAGCAGGCGATGTCCGTGATGGCGCCGATGCGTTCCCCGGCCCAGCGGACGCGGACGCGCATGCCGGTGTGGACGGCGTCGGGGCCGGGGGCGTCGAGGGCGTGCAGGAGGGCGGTGTCGGCGCCGTCGAGTCGCACCAGGACCCAGGCGAAGGGCGTGTCCAGGGGTTGGCCCCGGCGAGGTCGGTGGTTCCAGGCCCAGGTGGTGACGGTGCCCGTGAGGCCGACGTGGACGAGGTCGCGGATCTCCTCGGCGGTGACGGGGTCGTACTCGACGGGCGGGACCAGGGTACGGCCGTCGCGGGTCTTCACCCCGAGGATCACACGTTCCCGCAGACCGGTCAGGAAGGCACCCTGGACGGGCCCGAGGGAGCGGGTGAAGGGAAATTCGACGACGAGCGGCGCCTTGAGAACTGCGGACATCGAGGGCCTGCCTCCTTCGACTCGGCGTGCACGGGCGCCCCCTGAGGGGCGCGGGGAACTGCGCGCTCAGCGACCGACGGCCCGCAGGTCTGCTCTGGCCAAAGCCTGGGCAGCGCCTACGCGCGCTTGTAGACGGGCGGTCGCTTCTCCGCGAAGGCGCGGGCGCCCTCCTTGGCGTCGGCGGTGCCGAAGACCGGCCAGCCCCGGGTGAGTTCGGCGGCCAGGCCGTCGGTCTCGGTCATCTCGGCGGTCTCGTAGACGGAGGCCTTGACGGCTTCGACGGCCAGCGGGCCGCAGGAGTTGATCCGCTCGGCGATCTCCAGCGCTCGGTCGAGTGCCGTGCCGTCGGGGACGACGTGGCCGACCAGTCCGATTGCGGCGGCCTCGCGGGCGCTGTAAGGGCGTCCGGTGAGGAGCATCTCCAGGGCGTGGGTGCGCGGGATCTGGCGTTGCAGGCGGACCGTTGAGCCGCCGATCGGGAACAGGCCGCGTTTCACCTCGAACAGGCCGAAGGTGGCGGACTCGGCGGCGACGCGTATGTCGGTGCCCTGGAGCATCTCGGTGCCGCCCGCGACGCACGCCCCCTCGACGGCGGCGATCACCGGCTTGCGCGGGCGGTGGTGGCGCAGCATGGCCTTCCAGTGCAGGTCGGGGTCTGCCTTGAGCCGGTCGCGGTACTCCTCTCCGGCCATGCCGTTGCCGGCCAGGGCCTTGAGGTCCATGCCGGAGCAGAACGAGCCGCCCGCGCCGGTGAAGACGATCGAGCGGACCGAGTCGTCCGCGTCGGCCTCCAGCCACCCGTCGTGGAGGCCGACGAGCATCGGCAGCGAGAGCGCGTTCCTGGCCTCCGGCCTGTTGAGCGTGAGCACCAGTGTGGCGCCTTCGCGCTGCACGGTGAGGTGTTCCGTCCCGCCCATGGCGAACTCCCCTCTCATGGAACGAGAACAGGTTGCAGTAGGGCGGGGAGCACTTCAAGGGTTTTCTGACAGTCAGTCAGATTCTTTCGTGCTGGCCCTTCACAGTTGGACCGCCCTTTGCTCTGATGACCGGCGAACCGTCCGATGCCAGACACGCCCGGGGTCAGGAGGAGCGGTGGAGTACAACCTTGCCGACCTGTTCGAGTCGGTCGTCGACGTCGTCCCCGGTCGTGAGGCGCTGGTGTACGCCGACCACCCCGGTACGGGCGCGGAGCGCCGGCTCACGTACGCGGAGCTGGACGCGGCGGCCGACCGCGTCGGCCACCACCTGCTCGACAGCGGGATACGTCCCGGTGAGCACCTCGGTCTCCACCTCTACAACGGTGTGGAGTACCTGCAGACGGTACTGGGCTGCCTGAAAGCGCGAATCGTGCCGGTCAACGTCAACTACCGGTATGTGGAAGACGAGCTGGTGTACCTCTACCGGGACGCGGACCTGGCGGCGTTGGTCTTCGACGCCGGGTTCACGGACCGGGTGGCGGCGGCGCGTCACCGGGCCGGGAAGCTGCGGCATCTGATCCGGGTGGGCGCTCCGCCGCCGGGAGCCGCGGAGGTGCCCTGCCTGGAGTTCGCACAGGTGGAGGCAGCCGGGTCGCCCGAGCGCGGTTTTCCGGCCCGCTCGGGCGACGATCAGTTCATCATCTACACCGGCGGGACGACCGGCATGCCCAAGGGTGTGATGTGGCGCCAGGAGGATCTGTTCTTCGCGGGCCTCGGCGGGGGCGCCCCGACCGGGGAGCCGGTGAAGAAGCCGGAGGAGCTCGCCGAACGGGTCGCGGCCGGGGGTACGGGGATCACGTTCTTCCCGACGGCTCCACTCATGCACGGCACCTCCACCCTCACGGCGTTCATCGGCTTCAACTTCGGCCAACGGGTCGTGATCCACCGCAAGTTCGTGCCCGAGGAGGTGCTGCGGACCGTGGAGAAGGAGCGGGTCAGCAGCATCTCGCTGGTGGGCGACGCGATGCTGCGGCCGCTGGTCGACGCGCTGAGCGGTCCGCTGCGGCACATCGACCGCTCGTCGCTGTTCAGCGTGTCGTCGTCCGGCGCGGTCCTGTCGGACACGGTGCGCCGGCAGTTCCGGGAACTGGTGCCGAGCGCCATGCTGCTGAACAACTTCGGCTCGTCGGAGTCCGGCTTCAACGGGACGGCGACCGAGGACTCCGGACCGGAGCGGGGCTTCCGGGTGCGGGTCAACGCCCGCACCCAGGTGGTCGACCCGGCCACCTACGCGCCGGTGCCGGCCGGTGAGGTGGGCCGGATCGCCCAGTGCGGGCATGTGCCGCTCGGCTACTACAACGACCCGGCCAAGACCGCCGCGACCTTCTTCGTCAGGGACGGCGAGCGGTGGGTGCTGCTCGGCGACATGGCCACCGTCGACGAGGAGGGCGTGGTCACCGTCCTGGGCCGGGGCTCGCAGTGCATCAACACGGGCGGCGAGAAGGTGTACCCGGAGGAAGTGGAGCAGGCCCTGAAGTCCCACCCCGACGTCTACGACGCGCTGGTGGCCGGGGTGCCGGACCCCCGGTGGGGCCACCATGTGGCGGCGGTGGTGCAACTGCGCGAGGGTGCGGCGCGGCTGTCGCTGGAGGACATCCGGACGCACTGCCGTGACCGGCTCGCCGGCTACAAGATCCCGCGCCGGCTGGTGATCACCGAGTCGGTGCAGCGGTCGCCGAGCGGCAAGGCGGACTACCGCTGGGCCCGGGAGGTGGCGGTGGCTGCGGACGGGTGATTCTCCGGCCGCAACATTGAACCCGGGATGACGTGCGGACGTACTGGTGGTGGCAGGCTCGGTCTCCGGGCTCTGTCAGCCATGCCAGCAAGACCGCACGGAAGGACCACCGGGTGTCGCTCTTCACTCGCTCCCGTCAGCTCTCGGACACGACCGAGGGCGGGGCGGAACCGGATGACGACACGGCGGCAAAGAAACCGGCCGGGGAGCAGACCGAGGCCGACCAGCCGGAGGCCGACGCGGAGGCGGACACGGCCCCGGAGGCGGAACCGGGGACGGCTGGGGACGCGGGCTCGGACACGGCCCCCGACTTGGCGTCCGACGGGTCGCCCGGCGCGATGAAGCCCGGCTGGTTCGGCTGGCGGCGCCGCTTCCCCCGCGCGGCACGCGGCGTCAGCGTGGGGACCACCGTGCTGGCCGGTGCCCTCGTACTGTTCGCGCTGCTCGTACCGAACCAGGTCGAGAAGATCGAGTTCGCCTCGTTCGTCAGGATTCCCGCCGAGGGCGTGCTGCTCGCGGGCCTGCTGCTCACACTGCCGCCGAAGCCCCGCCGGGTCACGGCCGTGGTCATGGGCGCGTTCCTCGGGCTGGTCACGATCCTGAAGTTCGTCGACATGGGCTTCTACCAGATCCTTGCCCGCCCGTTCGATCTGGTCCTGGACTGGATCCTGATCGAGAACGGCACGGACTTCCTGAGGGAGACGTTCGGCCGTACCGGCCAGGTGCTGGCCGTGACCGGTGTGATCGTCCTGTTCGTCGCGGTGCTGGTCCTCACGACCCTCGCCGTGGTGCGGCTGACCCGCCTGATGGTCCGGCACCGGCCCGTCGCCGCCCGTACGACACTGATCCTCGGCACGGCGTGGATCACCTGCATGACCCTGGGCCTGCAGATCGGCACTGTTCCGATCGCCACCAAGGGCAACGCGGAGTTCCTGGGCAACCGGGTGGAGCAGGTCCGGGCGGGTCTGAAGGACGCACGGGTCTTCGAGAAGCAGGCCGCCGTCGACGCCTTCGCGAAGACACCGCCCGACCAGTTGCTGACCGGACTGCGCGGCAAGGACGTCCTGTTCACGTTCATCGAGAGCTACGGCAGGGTCGCCATCGACGATCCGGCGATGGCGCAGCAGACCGACGCCGTCCTCCAGGAGGGTACGAGCCGGCTGAAGGCGGCCGGGTTCGAGTCGCGCAGCGGCTGGCTGCAGGCGCCGGTGACGGGCGCGGGCAGCTGGCTCGCCCACTCGACCTTCCTGTCCGGACTGTGGATCAAGAACCAGCAGCGGTACCGCAATCTGACCACGAGCGATCGCATGACGCTGACGAAGTACTTCGGGAAGACGGGCGCCTGGCGGACCGTCGGAATCGTGCCCGGGGTGCGGCGGGCCTGGCCGGAGGGGAAGTACTTCGGCCTGGACCACATCTACGACTCCGAGCACCTCGGCTACCACGGCCCCTACTTCAGCTGGACGCCCGTGCCCGACCAGTTCAGCATGGAGGCCTTCCAGCGGCTGGAGCACGGCAAGAAGGACCGCGAGCCGATCATGGCGGAGATCATCCTGGCGTCGAGCCACAACCCCTGGTCCCCCATCGCGCGGATGATCGACTGGGACGACCTCGGCGACGGCTCGGTGTTCCACCGCATCAAGAAGGAGGGCACGAACCCCACGGAGGTCTGGAAGGACCCGGAGAAGGTGCGCACCGAGTACCGGCGGGCCATCGAGTACTCGATCCGGAGCCTGACCGAGTGGGTCGAGCGCTACGGCGACGACGACACGGTGCTGGTCTTCCTCGGCGACCACCAGCCGGTGCCGACCGTCACCGCCGGGGACACCGGCAAGGACGTGCCGATCACCATCGTCGCCAAGGACAGGAAGGTCCTGGACCGGGTCGCCGACTGGAACTGGACGGAGGGCCTCAAGCCTGCCGGGAACGCCCCCCGGTGGGGCATGGACAAGTTCCGCGACCGCTTCATGACGGCGTACGGTCCCCAGGGCTGAGGAAGTCCTGCACGGCCGCGAGGAACTCCTCCGGGCGTGCCTCGTGCACGAGGTGCCCAGCGTCGACGGTGATGTGCCGGGCGTCGGGGAGCAGTTCCGCGAAGGCCGCGATCTGCTCCTGCGGGACGATGCTGCCCGGCCCGCCGCCGATCAGCAGCGTGGGGCTGGTGATCCGCACCATGTGGTCCCACCACACGGGGTCGGGTGCGTTGCGCTGTTCGTCGGTGGCGAGGATCATCGCCCAGTCGTACGGCAGGCCACCGCCGGGCCGTTCGGCGGGTGGTCGGGGCGGGTCCAGGGGGAAGGGCGCGGGCACGTCCTCCAGGACGAGCCGCCGTACCAGCCCCGGGCGGTACTGGGCGAGCAGGTAGGCGACGGCGCCGCCCAGCGAGTGGCCCACGACGTCGGCCCGCCCGATGCCCAGCGCCCGGAGGAAGGCGTGGATGTCGTCGCGCAGGGTCTCGTACGCGTATCCGCCGGGCCAGTCGCTGCCGCCGTGTCCGCGCAGATCCGGGGCGTACACCCGGCGGGGCCCCGTTGCCCCCGTGGCCAGAGCGGGGGCGATCTCCGCCCAGTCGGTGCCGTCGGCCCCGCGGCAGTGCAGCAGCACGAGGGGCGGTGCGTCCTGCGGCCCCCAGACGCGGTAGGCCTGCGTGATGCCGTTCGCCCGTACCGTGTGCGGTCGGGTTTCCATACCGGCACGGTAGGCGAGGGGCGGCTGCGGGCCGGGCCGCTCTGCCGGCAGCAGAGGGGTGCCCCCCGCGTCAGGAGAAGAAGCCGGCCACGCGCCGCACGAACCAGGCCGGGTCGTCGAGCCACGGGTAGTGCCCCGCGCCCGGCTGGACCGCGAACTCGGCAGCCGGGAAGGCCTGTACGGCCTGCCGGGCCAGCGACGGACTCGGGCCGCCGTCCAGTTCACCGGCCAGGACGAGTACGGGGGTTCCCATCCGGGCCAGCGCCTCGCGTGTCGAGTCCGGTTCGTAGGCGCCGTCGGCACCGTAGACCTCCGCCGCGTCGTCGTTGCTCTCGGCCTCCTCACGGTCGGCGTGGGCCCGGGCGGTGTCGTCCCATCGCCCGTAGAAGAACGGGAGGAACACCGGGTCGAAGTCGCCCTTGCCCTCCAGCCAGGCCTCGAACGGCGGGAACGCGTCCGCGAACCAGGGTTCGGACGCGCGCAGCCGGGCCGCTGCCAGCCGGTCCCCGGCCGTCGCCGGCATGCCCAGGGCCCATGGCGTGGCGGTGATCAGTGCCAGCCGTCCCAGCCGCTGCTGATACCGGGCCGCGTAGAGCATCGCGAGACTGCCGCCCGCCGAGTGCGCGAGCACGTCCACGCGCTCCCGCCGCAGATGGAGCCGCAACGCCTCGACGTCGTCCACGAGCCGGTCGCAGCGGTACGTGCCCGGGTCCGCCGGCAGCTCGGACTCCCCCGTGCCGCGCAGGTCGAGCAGCACCAGCTGCCGGTGCGCGTCCAGTCCGCCCAGGTTCCCCAGGTAGGCGGAGGCCCGCATGGGGCCGCCGGGCAGCACGACGAGCGGCTCGCCCTCGCCGCGCAGGTGATAGGTGAGCCGGGTTCCGTCCGGGGTACTGAAGATCGGCATGCCGCCGATCCTGGTGGCCGGGGCCGGTCCGGCACAACCGGGTTCCCCGGCTCGTGCGCGTCAGCGCTGTCCGAGGTCGTTCCTCAGTTCCCGTTTGAGGATCTTCCCGCTGGCGTTGCGCGGGAGTTCCGCCACGAACACCACCCGCTTCGGCGCCTTGAAGTGGGCGAGCTTCCCGCGGACGTGGTCGATCAGTTCCGCCTCCGAGACGTCGCCGCGCGGGACGACGACGGCCGTGACCGCCTCGATCCACCGCTCGTCCGGCAGGCCCACGACCGCGGCCTCGGCGACCGCGGGGTGGGTGTACAGCGCGTCCTCGACCTGGCGTGAAGCGACCACGACGCCACCGGAGTTGATGACGTCCTTCACCCGGTCGACGATCGTGTAGTAGCCGTGCGCGTCGCGTACCGCGAGGTCGCCGGAGCGGAACCAGCCGTCGCGGAAGGCCTCGGCGGTCTCCTCGGGCTTGTCCCAGTAGCCCTCGCACAGTTGCGGGGAGCGGTAGACGATCTCGCCCGGTGTGCCGTCGGGTACGTCCTTGCCGTCCTCGTCGACCACGCGCGCGTCGACGAACAGGACGGGCCGGCCGCAGGAGTCCATGCGGCCCTTGTGTTCGTCCGGCGCGAGCACCGTGGCGAGGGGGCCGATCTCGCTCTGGCCGAAACAGTTGTAGAAGGCCAGGCCCGGCAGGCGCTCCCGGAGCCGTTCGAGCACCGGGACCGGCATGATCGACGCCCCGTAGTAGGCCTTGCGCAGACCGCTCAGGTCGCGGGTGGCGAAGTCGGGGCGGCCGGCCAGGGCGATCCAGACGGTGGGCGGCGCGAACAGGCTGTCCGCGCGGCCCGATTCGATCAGGTCGAAGAGCCGGTCGCCGTCGGGTGCGTCGAGGATGATGTTCGTCGCGCCGACGGTGAGGTAGGGCAGCAGGAAGACGTGCATCTGCGCCGAGTGGTACAGCGGCAGGGAGTGCGCGGGGCGGTCGCCCGCACTGAGGTCGAGGGCGGTGATCGCGCTCAGGTACTCGTGCACCAGGGCCCGGTGCGTCATCATCGCGCCCTTGGGCAGGGCGGTCGTGCCGGACGTGTACAGCAGTTGCACGAGGTCTTCGGCGCGTGGCTCGGGGCCGTCGTACGCGGGCGCCCCGGGCAGCCGCGCGAGCAGCGAGTCGCCGGCATCGCGCAGGGGCAGCGTCCGTACGCCGTCCGGCAGTTGCGCCGCGAGGTCCGGGTCGGTGAGGACCAGGGAGCTGCCGGACTGGCCGACGATGTAGGCGAGGTCGCCGCCGGTCAGGTTCTGGTTGACGGGCACGTGCACCAGGCCCGCGCGGGCGCAGGCCAGGAAGGTGATCAGGTAGGCGTCGGAGTTGTGACCGTACGCGCCCACCCGGTCGCCCGGGGACAGCCCCTGGCCGAGGAGGACGCTCGCCGCTCGGGAGACGGCGGTGTCCAGTTCGTCGTACGTCCAGGTGCGGTCGCCGTACTCCACGGCGACGCGCGCCGGGGTGCGTCGGGCGCTGCGCCGCAGCACTCCGTCGACCGTGCTGCCGTGTCCGGGCGTCGTCATGACACCTGATCCTCGGTTCACCGCCGGGCGAGGTCAAGAACCGACCGGCTCAACCCTGCCGACGCCGGAGGCGTCCGGTGTGTTGGTACCGACGTGCGCACGCAGCACATTCGTACGCGCAAGTCTCCTTTACCTCAATGATGTTGGAGGGCACGATGCGCAGCCGCCTGAGACGACTCGTTCTCGGGGCCACGGCCCTGTTCACGGCCGCGTCCGCGTTACCCGCGGCCGCCGCGTCCGGCCAGGGACGGGCGGAGCAGCACCCGTCCCGCGACGGCCTGTCCGCCGTGATCCGCTACACCGAGTACGGCATCCCGCACATCCTCGCGAAGAACTACGCCGACCTGGGCTTCGGTACGGGCTGGGCGCAGGCGTCGGACGAGGTCTGCACGCTCGCCGACGGGTTCGTAACCCTGCGGGGCGAGCGCTCCCGGTACTTCGGCGCCGGTGCGGCCGCGGGCGGTGCCCTCTCCGGGGCCAGGACGAATCTCGCCAGTGACCTCTACTTCCGCGGGGTCCGTGAGACCCGCACGGTGGAGAAGCTGCTGGCCGAGCCCGCGCCCGCGGGCCCGAGCCGTGAGGTCCGGGACATGATGCGCGGCTGGGCGGCCGGTTACAACGCCTGGCTGAAGCAGAAGAAGATCACGGATCCCGGCTGTGCAAGCGCGTCCTGGGTCCGTCCGGTCACCGAGCTGGACGTGGCGGCCCGTGGCCTCGCCCTCGCCTCGATCTCCGGCGAGGGGCGCTTCGTGGACACGATCACGGCCGCGCGGCCACCGACGGAGGCCGGTGCCGCCTCCGGCACCCCGTCCTCCCGGCCCGCCGCCCGCACACCGGACGCGAAGGCCGTGACGAAGGCGGCCGACGAGCTGTGGGGCGATTCCGGCATGGGCTCCAACGCGGTCGCCTTCCGCGGCGACACCACGGCGAACGGCAGCGGTCTGTTGCTGGGCAACCCGCACTACCCGTGGCAGGGCGGGCGCCGGTTCTGGCAGTCGCAGCAGACGATCCCCGGCGAGCTGAACGTCTCCGGTGGCTCTCTGCTCGGCACCCCGGCGATCTCCATCGGGTTCAACGCACATGTGGCGTGGAGCCACACCGTCTCGACCGGCATTCCGGCCAACTTCCACCAGCTGGCGCTGGATCCGGCCGATCCCACGACGTACCTCGTGGACGGCGAGCCGGAGCGTATGAAGAAGCGGACCGTGACGGTCGCGGTGAAGGACGGCGCGCCGGTGACCCGCACCCAGTGGTGGACCCGGTTCGGCCCGGTCGTCACCTCCCTGAACTCCCAGGTCCCGCTGCCGTGGACGGATACCACGGCGTACGCCCTGCACGACCCGAACGCCGCGAACCTCCGCTTCGCCGACACCTCGCTCGGCTTCAGCAAGGCGCGCAGCACGCATGACGTCCTCGGGTCCCTCACCCGGCACCAGGGCATCCCCTGGGTGAACACGATCGCCGCCGACCGCGCGGGACATTCCCTCTTCACCCAGTCCCAGGTACTTCCGCGTATCACCGACGCGTTGGCGCAGCGCTGCTCGACCGTGCTGGGCAGGACCACGTATCCGGCGTCCGGCATCGCGATCCTCGACGGCTCGCGCGGCAACTGCGCCCTGGGCAGCGATCCCGACGCGGTGGCGCCGGGCATCTTCGGGCCGGCGCGGATGCCGACGCTCAAGGACGCGCCGTACGTGGAGAACTCCAACGGCACCGCGTGGATGACCAACGCCGACCGGCCGATCACCGGATACGAGCGGGTCTTCGGCACGGTGAAGACGGAGCTCGGCATGCGTACGCGCGGCGGGATCGAGGACGTGGCGGCGATGGCGGACCGGGGCCGCCTGACCGTACGTGACCTGCAACGGCAGCAGTTCGCCAACCGGGTGCCCGCGGGTGACCTCACCGCGACGGATGTGGCACGGGCGTGCGCCGCACTGCCCGGCGGCACGGCGACGGGCAGCGACGGCGAGGCCGTCGACGTGTCGGGGGCCTGCGGGGTGCTGGCGGCCTGGGACCGCACCATGAACACGGGGAGCCGGGGCGCGCTGCTGTTCGACCGGTTCTGGCGGAAGCTGGAACAGGCCGTGCCGGCCGCCGAGGCGTGGAAGGTGCCGTTCTCGGCGGCGGACCCGGTGCGTACGCCGAACACGCTGAACACGGACGCGCCCGGCTTCGGCGTCGCCCTCGCCGACGCGGTGGCGGAACTGCGCGCGGCGGGTATCGCGCTCGACGCGCCGCTCGGCGCGCACCAGTTCGTCGTCCGCGGTGGTGAGCGCCTTCCGATGCCCGGCGGCTCGGGGCGGATCGGCGTGTGGAACGTGCTCGAACCGCAGTGGAACGCGGCCGGGGGCGGCTACACGGAGGTGCCGTTCGGCAGCAGTCACCTCCAGGCGGTGGGCTGGGACGGCGGCCGCTGCCCGGTGGCCCGCACCCTGCTGACGTACTCCCAGTCGTCGAACCCCGAGTCGCCGCACCACGCGGACCAGACCCGGCTGTTCTCCGCTGAGAAGTGGGTACCGTCGCGCTTCTGCGAGAAGGACATCCTGTCCTCGCCGAAGCTGAAGGTCGTCCGGGTGCACGAGCGCCGCTGACCGTGGCTGAGGGGTGCCGCTCCCGGTGGGGCGGCACCCCCGTTCATGTCGTCATCCCCGGTCGCCCCGGGGCCCGTACATCAGCCGGCGCAGCACCGCTTCGGCGGGGCCCCGGCGGCCGGCCCGTTCCAGGGCGTACGCCCCGGCCACGGTGACCAGCCAGACGGCGAACGCGAAGAGCGCCATGGTCGTACTGCCCAGGTGCGCGCCGAGGCCGAGGCCCCAGGCGGCCAGCACCGGGGCGAAGAGCAGCGAGTGGGCGAGGTAGCACGACAGGGACCGTTTGCCGACGGAGGCCACCGCCGTCACCGCCGTCGTGCCGCGGCGGGGCCCGCGGGTGGTCCACCAGTGCGTGAAGAGGGCTACCGCCGCGACATAGCCGAGGCCGGCGGCGTTGCCGGTGACGTCGCGGAGGGCCATGAGCGCCCCGGATTCGCTCTGCATGTCGTCCGTCACGCGCAGGACGCCGATGTGGGCGAGGGCGGCGGGCAGCGCCCCGAGCCAGCCGGCCGCGATGCCGATGACAGCCGTGATGCGCAGCAGTGTGCGGTGGCGGTGCGGTTCCTCCAGGATGCGGCGGCGTGCGGCCCAGAAGCCGAGCAGGAAGAGGATGTACCCGCCGGCGACGAGGGTCAGCGGGGCGGCGGCGAAGGTGATGAACAGGCCGGTCTCGAGCCGGGTTCCCGCCGCGGTGAGCCAGTTCTCCTCGTCCGACGCGAACGCCTTGAAGCCGGCCTCGGCGTCGGCGTCACCCAGTGTGCCCAGATCGCCCTGGAGCAGAGCGGCGATGACGGGCCCGGCCGTGACGAGCGCCATCAGAGCGACTCCGATCCAGATCCACCACGTCAGAGCGCGTTCGCCGCGTCGCAGGAAGGCCACGCCCAGGACGAGGCTCAGGACTCCGTAGAAGCCGATGATGTCCCCGGCCATCAGCAGGCCGGCGTGGGCGAGGCCGATGACGATCAGCCAGAGGCTGCGCCTGCGCAGGAGTTTCGCGGCGTCGCGCCCGTCGGTGCCGGCGGCGGTCTGCCGGAGGTAGAGCTGCATCATGCCGTAGCCGAAGAGGAAGGCGAAGAGCGGGTAGATCCGCAGGTCGAGCGCCATGATCATGGTGAACTGCACGGCGTGGTCCAGCCACGAGCCGTCCACGGGCTGCCATCCGGAGGGCCCGCGCCGGGCCGTCCACAGATGGAAGGCGGTGTTGGACAGCACGATGCACAGCAGCATGATCCCGCGGGCGAGATCGGGGGCGAGCGCCCGTTCGCCCGGCCGTACGCCCCCACGCCGCAGCGTTCCCCGTTCGGTCGCGATCGTCATCGTTTCACGCTAGGAAGGCGGGGCCCGGCCGGACATCGGCCGGAGGGCGAGCGGGCGCCGACCAAAGGATGACGCCCGTGCCCCTCCGGTGCGACCAAAGCCGCACCGCCGCCTCACGCCGGTCGGGCCCGGCCCTCCCAGTGCGGCTCGCGCAGCCGCCGCTTGTACAGCTTGCCGTTGGGGTCGCGGGGCATCTCGGTGATGAAGTCGACGCTCCGGGGCCGCTTGTAGCCGGCGAGCCGGTGGGCGCAGTGGTCGAGGAGGTCGGCGGCGAGAGCGGGTCCGGGGCGGTGTCCGGGGGCCGGTTCCACGACCGCCTTGACCTCCTCGCCCCAGTCGTCGTGCAGGATTCCGAAGACGGCGGCGTCCGCGACGGCCGGGTGGGCGAGCAGGGCCGACTCGATCTCGGCCGGGTAGATGTTGACGCCACCGGAGATGATCAGGTCGATCTTGCGGTCGCGCAGGAAGAGGTAGCCGTCCTCGTCGAGGTGGCCGAGGTCGCCGACGGTGAAGAAGTCACCGATGCGGTTCTTGCGGGTCTTGGCCTCGTCCTTGTGGTACGAGAAGCCGCCGGTGTTCATCTTCATGTACACGGTGCCGAGTTCACCGGGCGGCAGCCGGTCGCCGTCGTCGTCGAAGATCGCGAGTTCGCTGATGGGCCAGGCCTTGCCGACGGTGCCGGGCTTCTTCAGCCAGTCCTCGGCCGTGGCGAAGGCGCCGCCGCCCTCGCTGGCCGCGTAGTACTCCTCCACACAGGGCCCCCACCAGTCGAGCATGGCCCGTTTCACATGGTCGGGGCAGGGCGCGGCGCCGTGGATGGCGTGCCGCATGGAGGAGACGTCGTAGCGGTCCTTCACGTCGTCGGGCAGGGCCAGCAGGCGGTGGAACTGGGTGGGGACCATATGGGTGTGGGTGCACCGGTGGGCGTCGATGAGGCGGAGCATCTCCTGGGGTGTCCACTTGTCCATGAGGACCAGCCGGTGGCCGATGTGCAGGGACGCGCCGGCGAACTGCAGAACGGCCGTGTGGTAGAGCGGCGAGCAGACCAGGTGCACGTTGCCGTCGAACGGGCGGATGCCGAAGATGCCGAGGAACCCGCCGAGGTACGCCTCCTCCGGCGGTTTGCCCGGCAGTGGACGGCGGATGCCGCGGGGGCGGCCGGTGGTGCCCGAGGTGTAGTTCATGACCCAGCCGAGGGTGCGTTCGCCGGGCGGCGACTCGGGTTGTTCGTCGAGGAGTTCTGCGTACGGGCGGAAGCCCTCGGCCGTACCTGCGGCGTACCGGTGCATATCCGGCAGGCCTGCCTCGTCTGCGGCGTCGCGGGCCGCGTCGGCGAAGCGCTCGTGGGCGAGGAGCACCTTGGCGCCGGAGTCGGAGACGATCCAGGCGATCTCCGGTCCGACCAGGTGGTGGTTGACGGGCACGAGGTAGAACCCGGCCTGGCTGGCGGCGAGGTACGCGGTGAGGAATTCGACGCCGTTGGGCAGGACCACCGCGAAGGTGTCGCCGCGTTCCAGTCCGGCCGCGCGCAGGCCGTGCACCAGCCGGTTGGCGGCGGCGTGCAGGCGCCCGGCGGTCCACTCCTCGCCGTCGGGGGCGACCAGGACCGCGCGGTCGGGGTCGGCGGTGGCCTGGGCCCAGAATCCCACGGGAGGACGGGTGTTCACTGTCCGCTCCTTCCGGCGATGCGGTTGACGCGGTCCACGGCCCGCTCGAAGCCGCGGGTGAGGTCGTCGAAGACCGCCTGGACACTGCGTTCGCTGGTCATCCGGCCGACGATCTGGCCGACCGGGGTACCGAGCAGCGGGTCGACCTCGTACTTCTGGATGCGCGAGACGGCCTCGGCGACCAGCAGCCCCTGCAGGGGCATGGGCAGGGTGCCGGGCCCGTCCGGGTCGTCCCAGGCGTCGGTCCACTCGGTGCGCAGCTGGCGTGCGGGCTTGCCCGTCAGCGCCCGGGAGCGGACGGTGTCGCCGGAGCCGGCCGCGAGGAGCTTTCGGGTCAGGGCGGGTGAGTGGAGGTCCGCTTCTGTGGTGGTCAGCCACAGGGAGCCCAGCCACACCCCTTGGGCGCCGAGGGCGAGCGCGGCGGCCACCTGCCGCCCGCTGCCGATGCCGCCGGCGGCCAGCACGGGCAGTGGGGCGACGGCGTCGACGACCTCGGGGGTGAGCACCATGGAGGCGATCTCGCCGGTGTGTCCACCCGCCTCGTAGCCCTGCGCCACGACGATGTCGATCCCGGCGTCCTGGTGCTTGCGGGCGTGCCGGGCGCTGCCCGCGAGTGCGGCGACGAGGACGTCCTGGTCGTGGGCGCGGGCGATGACGTCGGCGGGCGGTGAGCCGAGGGCGTTGGCGAGGAGCCGGATCGGGTAGTCGAAGGCGACGTCGAGCTGACTGCGGGCGACCTGCTCCATCCAGCCCGTGATGCGCCAGCCCGACGCCTCGCCCTCGGCCAGCTCGGGCACGCCGTGCTTGGCGAGGGTGTCCCGGACGAACTGCCGGTGGCCCTCGGGGATCATCGCCTCGACGTCGGCTTCCGTGACGCCTTCGACCTTCTTCGCCGGCATGACGACGTCCAGGCCGTACGGCCTGCCGTCGACATGTGCCTCGATCCAGTCCAGGTCGCGTTTGAGCTCGTCGGGGGCGGTGTAGCGGACCGCGCCGAGCACGCCGAAGCCGCCGGCCCGGCTGATGGCCGCGGCGACGGCGGGGAACGGCGTGAAGCCGAAGACGGCGTGCTCGATTCCCAGTTCCTGGCTCAGCTCCGTCTGCATGGGCGCAGGATGCCGGAGTCCTCCGCAGGACGGAAGGGTTTTCCTGATGCTCCGTCAGATTCAGGCCGCGGGCGGCCCCGCCTGCGGGCTGTGCTCGGATTCGGGCCGCGGTCAGTTCCCCTGCGCGGGCTGAGTGCTCAGATTCGGGCCGCGTCGGTCCCCGCCTGCGGGCTGTGCTCGGATTCGGGCCGCGGTCAGTTCCCCTGCGCGGGCTGAGTGCTCAGATTCGGGCCGCGTCGGTCCCCGCCTGCGGGCTGTGTGCGCGGACGTGCGACGGACATACTGCACGGGACATGCGCGACCGTTGAGGCGAAGGGGTGTGTGCGGTGACCGACAGACCTGCGAGCGGCGAACTGACCCGGCGTCAACTGGGCCGGGCGGGGCTGGCCCTGGGCGGTGCACTCGCCCTCACCCCGCTACCCGCCGGGCCCGTCGGGGCCGCCCCGGAGGGGTCCGGCCGCCACCCCACCCTGCGGCACGGCTCCGCCGCCCGCGCCGGACTGCTCTCCTCCCACCTGCGCCGGCTCGTCAGCGACGCGGAGGCGTTCCTCGCCCCCTCCCCCGAGCACCCCTGGTACGCGGGAGCCGTCCTGCTCGCCGGACGCGGTGGCACGGTCGCGCTGCACCGGCCCATCGGCATGGCGGTGCGCTACCGGGCCTACGACGAGAAGACCGACACCGGCATCGAGTTTCCGCCCGGCGAGCAGATTCCGATGGCCCGGGACACCGTCTTCGACCTGGCGTCGGTGTCGAAGCTGTTCACCTCGATCCTCGCCGTGCAGCAGATGGAGCGCGGCGCACTGGAGCTGGAGGGGAAGGTCGCCTCGTACCTGCCGGACTTCGCGCGTGCGGGCAAGCAGGACATCACGATCCGTCAGCTCCTCACGCACACCTCCGGTTTCCGCGCCTGGATTCCGCTGTACAGCGCGCCGACGTACGAGGAGAAGCTCCAGCGCATCTGGAACGAGGCGCCGGTCAGCGCACCGGGCACCGCGTACCTGTACTCGGACCTGAACCTCATCTCGCTCCAGCTCGTGCTGGAACGGGTCGCGGGCCGCACCCTGGACATCCTGCTCCGCGACGAGATCACCGAGCCGCTCGGCCTGCGCCGCACCCGCTACAACCCGCCCGCGTCCTGGCGGCCGGGGATCGCGGCCACGGAGGACGCGCGGGCACCGTGGTCCGGGCTCGACCGGGGCCTGGTGTGGGGCGAGGTGCACGACGAGAACGCCTTCGGTCTGGGCGGGGTCGCGGGCCACGCGGGCGTCTTCTCCGATGCGTGGGACCTCGCGGTCCTCGGCCGTACGCTGCTCAACGGCGGGGTCTACGGGCGGGCCCGGATCCTGGGGCGGGAGTCGGTGGAGCTGATGTTCACCGACTTCAACACCGCCTTTCCCGGGGACGAACACGGCCTGGGATTCGAGCTCTACCAGCACTGGTACATGGGCGCGATGGCCACGCCGCGCAGTGCGGGGCACACCGGGTTCACGGGCACCTCGCTGGTGCTCGACCCGACGACCGACTCGTTCCTCGTCGTCCTCGGCAACTCGGTTCATCCGGTGCGCACGTGGCGCTCCGGTTCGGCGCCCAGGGTCGCTGCGGCGAACAACATGGCGCGGGCGGTGCCGGTGCGGCCGGTGCGGCGCCGCAGGGCCTGGTTCTCCGGGATGGCGGTCGCCACGACGGCGACCCTGACGCTTCCCGCGCTCGACACGTCCGCAGGCCGGGCCCGGTTGCGCTGCGCGCTGTGGTGGGACACCGAGCCGCAGGCCGACGTGCTGGTCCTGGAGGCCTCGGCCGACGGCGGCACGAGCTGGCGGCCCGTGCCCTTCACCACGTCCCGCCGCGGTGGGGATCCCGGGCAGCATCCGTCGGGCTCGGTCACCGGCTGGTCCGGCCGCGTCTGGCACACGCTCACCGCCGGCCTCCCGGCCGCACGGGAACTCGCCCTGCGCTGGCGGTACGCGACGGGCCGGCTGTACGTCGGGCGCGGCTGCTACGTGGACGGACTGCGGGTGGAGGCTTCCGGGGACGTCCTGTTCGACGAGACGCGTCCGGCGGACGGGGCGCGCCTCACTGCAGTGGGGTGGACGCAGGAGGCCGACTGAGCGGTCACCCTCCGGTGTTCTCCAGCACGGCCATCGCCGCATTGTGCCCCGGCACCCCGCTGACCCCGCCGCCGCGCACCGCGCCCGCCCCGCACAGGAGCACGTTCGCGTGCCCGGTCTCCACGCCCCAGCGGCCGGTGCCGTCCTGGGCGTGGGGCCAGCTCAGCTCGCGGTGGAAGATGTTGCCGCCGGGCAGGCCGAGGTCCCGCTCCAGGTCGAGCGGGGTCCGGGCCTCGATGCAGGGGCGCCCGTCGGCGTCGGTGGCCAGGCAGGCGGCGAGAGGTTCGGCCAGGTGCTCGTCGAGCTGGGCGAGGGTGGACTTCAGCAGGTCCTCACGTACGGCGTCGTTGTCCCGCTCGAACAGCCGGGCCGGGGTGTGCAGGCCGAAGAGGGTGAGCGTCTGGTAGCCCTGCTCGGCCAGGCCGGGTCCGAGGATGGTCGGGTCGGTGAGCGAGTGGCAGTAGATCTCGGAGGGCGGCGCGGCGGGCAGCTCTCCGGCGGCGGCCTGGGTGTGGGCGGCGGCCAGTTGCTCGTAGCCCTCGGCGATGTGGAAGGTGCCGGCGAAGGCCTCCCGCGGGTCGACGGAACTGTCGCGCAGCCGTGGCAGCCGCTTGAGCAGCATGTTGACCTTGAGCTGGGCACCCTCGGCGGGCGCCGGAGGGGTGTCGCCCGTCAGGTCGGCCAGGGCCTGCGGTGAGGCGTTCACCAGGACATGGCGGGCGGCGACGGTGCCTTCGCCGTCGGCCGTGCGATACGTGACCTCGGCGGTTCGGCCGTCCGTGGCGATGCGCAGCGCCTCGTGGCCGGTGGCGAGGACCGCGCCCGCCGCGCGTGCCGTGTCGGCGAGGGCGTCGGTGAGGGCTCCCATGCCGCCGACCGGCACGTCCCAGTCGCCGGTGCCGCCACCGATCACGTGGTAGAGCAGGCAGCGGTTCTGCTTCAGGGAGGGGTCGTGGGCGTCGGCGAAGGTGCCGATGAGGGCGTCGGTGAGCACGACACCGCGCACCAGGTCGTCTTCGAAGCGCTCCTCGACGGCGATGCCGATCGGCTCCTCGAAGAGCATCCGCCAGGCCGCCTCGTCGTCGAGGCGGTCACGCAGTTCCTCGCGGGTGGGCAGCGGCTCCGTGAGGGTCGGGAAGATCCGCTGGGCGGCGCGGCCTGTCATGCCGTAGAACGCCTGCCAGGCCCGGTACTCGCGGTCGGAGCCGGTGAGCCGGGTGAACGCCTCACGGGTGCGCCGTTCGCCGCCGCCGACGAGGAGACCGGTGGGCCGCCCGTCGCGTTCGGCCGGGGTGTAGGAGGAGACGGTACGGGCGCGGACCCGGAAGTCCAGGCCGAGGTCCCGGACGATCTTCTTCGGCAGCAGGCTGACCAGGTACGAGTAGCGGGACAGCCGGGCGTCGACCCCGGCGAAGGGCCGGGTGGACACCGCCGCGCCGCCTGTGTGGTCCAGTCGCTCCAGGACCAGCACGGAGCGGCCGGCCCGGGCCAGATAGGCGGCGGCCACCAGGCCGTTGTGGCCGCCGCCCACGATGACGGCGTCGTACGTCCGGTGTGCGCGGGGTCCCTCGGGTGCGGTCATGGTTCTTGGTAACACGGGGTGATCCGGGTCGGCCAGACGGCGCCTGCCCGCTCGCCCCGGGGTCAGCGCGCCGCCGCGGCCCGCTGCTCTCGCAGGGCCGCCACTCTTCGGTACAGGGCGACGGCCTCGGCGCCGCGCCCCAGCTGTTCCAGGCAGTGGGCCTCGTCGTTGCGGCTGGCGAGGGTGTCGGGATGGTCGGGGCCCAGGACGCGTTCGCGGGCGGTGGCCACACGCCGGTACTCGGTGAGCGCGTCGGCCCAGCGGCCCAGCCAGCCGAGGCCGACGGCGACCTCGCGCAGGCTGACCAGGGTGTCCGGGTGGTCGGGGCCGAGGACCTGCTCGCGCAGGACGGCGACCTCCCGGGATTCGGTGAGGGCCTCCTCCCAGCGGCCGAGCCGCCCGAGGTTGACGCAGCGGCCGTGGCGGGCGCGCAGGGTTTCGGGGTGGGTGGGGCCCTGGCTGCGGCCGCGGTCCTCGGCCAGGCCGCGGTAGAGGTCCAGGGCCTCCGCGCTGCGGCCGAGGCGGCCCAGGCTGATGCCGATCTCGTGCCGGGCGGCCAGGGTGTCGGGGTGGTCGGGGCCGAGGGCGCGACCGCGGGCCTCGGCGACCTCGCGGTAGGTCTCCAGGGCTTCGGGCCAGCGGCCCAGCTGTCCCAGGGCGTAGGCGACTTCGTAGCGGGTGACGAGCGTGTCGGGATGGTCGGGGCCGAGGACCCGGGCGCGGGCGGTGGCCACCTCACGGGCCATGCGGTACGAGTCCTCCAGGCGGCCGAGGCGGCTGAGGTTGAAGGCGAGGTTGTGGCGGCAGCGCAGGGTGTCGGGGTGGTCGGGCCCCATGGTGTGCTCGCGGGCGGTGAGCACGGAGGTGTAGACGCGGTGGGCGTCGAAGGGGCGGCCCAGCTGACCGAGTGCGTAGGCCATCTCCTGACGGGCGGCCAGGGTGTCGGGGTGGTCGGCGCCGAGGGTGCGGATCCTGGCCTCGGTGACGTGCTTGTACTCGCGCAGGGCGTCCGCGGCGCGGCCGGTGCGGCTGAGGGTGAAGGCGACCTCGTAGCGGCTGGAGAGGGTGTCGGGGTGGTCGGGCCCGAGGAGGTGCTCGCGTTCGGCGGCGACCGCCCGGTGCACCTCGCCCGCCTCCGCCCAGCGGCCGAGCCGTCCGAGGCTCAGGCCCGCGTTGTGCCGGCCGGCCAGGGCGGTCAGGACCTCCGTGGGCGGGGCGGGCCGCTGCGCGGGGACGGGTTCCTCGATGACGGGGCCGGTGGCGGGCCGTGCGATCCACTCGCCGGACAGTCCCGCCGACGGGTCCGCGGGCGTGGTGCGCAGCCCTGTGCCGGTCGCCTTGTGGCCGGTGGTCATGCCGCGGGTCCAGGACGGCAGCCGGTCCGCGCCCGCCGGCCCGCCGGGGGCCGGGCGGGCCGCCGCGCCGGCGGGCACGTACGCCGGCGCGGCCCGGTGGGCGCTGATCCGGCGGGCCAGCTCGCGGGCGTCGTCGGGGCGTTGCGCGGGTTCCTTGGCGAGCAGGTCGAGGACGACCCGTTCCAGGTACTCGGGCAGTTCGGCGCGGTGCTCGCGCGGCGGGCGGGGCGGGGTGTCGCGGTGGCCGACGAGAACCGCCCAGGCGTCGTCGAGGTCGAACGGCGGTACGCCGGTGGCGATCTCGTACAGGACGCACCCGAAGGAGTAGAGGTCGCTGCGGTGGTCGACCCCGTCGCCGCCGATCTGCTCCGGGGACATGTAGTGCGGGGTGCCCATGGCGATGCCGGTGCCGGTCAGCCGGGAGGTGAAGCCGATGTCGTGGCCGAGGCGGGCGATGCCGAAGTCGCAGATCTTCACCGTGCCGTCGCGCAGCCGCACGATGTTGGCGGGCTTCAGGTCCCGGTGGACGATGTGCTGTTCGTGGCAGTAGGCGAGGGCGGCGGCGACCTGTTCGGCGATCTCCATGACGTCGGCGACCGGCAGCGGGTGCTGCTTGTTGTCCTCCAGGAGCTGGCTGAGGTTACGGCCGTCCAGCAGCTCCATGACGAGGTAGAGGACGCCGTCGGACTCGCCGAAGTCGTGCACGACGGTGATGCCCCGGTGCTGCAGCGCGGCAGCCACCCGGGCCTCGCGGCGGAACCTCTCCCGCAGCACGCGGGTGAAGGCGTGGTCGTGGTTCGGACCCAGCGGTTTGAGGCACTTGACGGCAACGTGCCGGCCCAGGGACTCGTCCCGGGCCCGCCACACCTCGCCCATGCCGCCGCGCCCGATCAGATCGAGCAGCCGGTACCGGCCCTGGATGAGCCTGCTGTCCCCCATGTCGCGCGACGCTCCCCCCGGTAGCTGTTCGCCCGCCCCCCTGGCCCACCCAGTATGGCTGCCTGTCGTCCGAGTTTGTACGGTGCCGGGCGGGCGCCGGGGCCGAGCCTCGCCATGGCCCGCAGGATGTGTTTGGGCGGGAGTTGCCACCGCACACGTGCGGGAACGTGGCGCAGCAGGAGGCCCGCGAGGCGGAGTTGACGGGTGACGGTGGCTGGTGCGGGGGCCGGTCTGCCGTACAACTCGTGGGCGTACGGCGGCAGGGAGGCGTACGCCAGATGTGCCACGCGCCGCCACAGCGCCTCGCGCGCCGGTACGAGGAGGCGGTGCGTCGGTGGGCGCAGCAGGAAGTCGTCCACCTCGCGTGCCTCGGGTCCGGCGGCCAGGTCGCCGTAACGCTCGCCCGTGTCCGGACCGGTCGCGGTCAGCATGCGGTACAGGTCGAGAGGCCGTCGTTCGAACCGTGACCGTCCAGTCGTTGAGATTTCACCTACCCGGTTGAGGGTTTGGTAAGGCTCCCCTTATATGCTGGCGTCGCCGATCAAGCCCCGGACCGGGCCGCAACCGCCTGCCCGACCTCCCGCACGACAGGATCCGACATGCGCACCACCTCCCGCGGCCTCATAGCGGCGCTCGCTCTCACCCCCGTGCTGACCGGGTGTTTCGCGCCCGGCGACAGCGACACCGGGGCGGGACCGGGCGGGCGGCTCCGGGTCGCGCTGGCCGTACCGCCGGTGCAGGCGCTGTCCCCGTACAGCAACGACGCCACCGTGCTGAGCAAGCTGTCCGTCGCCGAGGGCCTCACCGCGCTCGACGAGAACGGCGCGGCCAAGCCCGCTCTGGCGAAGTCCTGGAAGCAGGACGGCGACACCACCTGGACCTTCGAGCTGCGCAAGGCCGAGTTCCAGGACGGCACCGAGCTCACCGCCCGGGCCGTCGTCAACGCACTCGAACACGCGAGCGCGGCCAAGCCCAAGCCCCGCGTACTGAGCGACGTGTCACTGACCGCCAAGGCCGACGACGCCGACACCGTCACCCTCACCACCAAGTCGCCCGACCCGGTGCTGCCGCTGCGACTGGCCAGCCCCGCACTGGCGATCCTGTCGGCGAAGGCGTACGCGAAGGACGGCTCCGCCAGCCCTCTCGGCACCGGCACCGGTCCGTTCGAACTCACCCGGCTGAGCGGCAAGAGCAAGGCCACCCTCGACCGCTTCGACGGCTACTGGGGTGGCAAGGCGAAGGCGCCCGGCATCGACGTCAGCTGGATCGCGGACGGAACGGCCCGTGCCAACGCACTGCGCGGCGGCGAGACCGACGTCGCCGAGTGGATCCCGACCGCCCAGGCCAAGCTGCTGGACAAGAAGACCCGGCACGAGGTCCCCTCGGTGCGCACCGACAGCCTGATCCTGAACACCGGCAGCGGCCTGTTCACCGACGCCGGGCTGCGCGCCGCCGCCCGTCAGGCCGTCGACGGCTCCGCGCTGGTCGACTCCGTCTTCGGTGGCTACGCCGACCCCGCGCAGGGCCTGTTCGGGCCCGCCGTCCCCTGGGCGGCGGGCAAGCGCACCGAGGTGACGGGCCGTGCCGAGGCCGCGACCGCCGCCGAGGTCAAGACCGGCGCCAAGGGCAGGACGCTGCGACTGGCCACCTACACCAACCGGGCCGAACTGCCCGAGGCCGCGGCCGTGCTCCAGCAGCAGCTGGAGAAGGCCGGGTTCACCGTGAAGCAGGACGTGCGCGAGTACACGCAGATGGAGGGCGACCTCCTCGCCGGGAAGTACGACGCCCTCGTCTTCTCCCGGGTGACGCTCCTCGACACCGGCGATGCGGTCGATTACCTCGCCAGCGACTTCACGAGCGAGGGTGTCTACAACATCGCCGGGCTGAAGGACGCCGCGGTGGACAAGGCCATCCGGGCCGCCGCCGCCGAGCGGGACACCGCCGGGCGCCAGGAGAAGATCATGCAGGCGGAGGCGGAGATCCTGCGCACCGACGCGGTGGTGCCGCTGGTGCACGAGCAGGCCGTCCAGGGCGTCGCGGACGATGTCGAGGGCGTGATCCTCGACCCGCGCGAGCGGTCCCTGATCGACGTCGACACCCGCCTCAAGTAACCCGTATGAGTTTCGCGCGCACGTCCGCCGCCGCCCGCCCGTCCCTCTGGCCGGCGGCGGCCGGCCGTGTGCTCGCCGGAGCCGCGCTGCTCGGTGCGGTGGCCCTGCTGCCGTGGCTGACCGGCGCGGACCCGGCCCGCACGGTGCTGCGCGCCCGCTCCGCCGACCAGAATCCGACCCCGTCGGAACTCGCCGCCGTGCGCGAGCAACTGAGCTTGGACCAAGGCCCCCTGGTCCACCTCGCACACTGGCTGGCCGGCCTGCCGCGCGGGGACGCGGGCGTCTCATGGGTCTCCGGCGCACCGGTCATGCCGCAGGCGGGGACGGCCCTGTCGGTCTCCCTGACGCTGGTGCTGGGCGCGTTCGTGGTGACCGCCCTGGTCGCCGCGCTGGTGTGCGCCCGCACCGTGTTCCTCGGCTCCCGGCGACGGTTGCGGCAGGACCGGGCGGGCACGACGGCCGCCGTGCTGGCCGCCCTGCCGAAGTTCCTGCTCGCCTCGGTACTGGCCACCGTGTGCGGGGTCTGGTGGGGGTGGTTCCCGTCCAGCGGCTGGGAGGGGCCGCAGTCGATGGTGCTGCCCGCGCTCGCCCTCGGCATCCCGTCGGGCGCGATGCTCGGCGGCATGCTCGACCAGGCGCTGCCCGCCGCCTTTCACGAACCCTGGGCGCGCACGGCGTACGCCGTCGGGCTCCCGCCCGGCAACATCGCCCGCAACGCGCTGCGCCGCACCCTGCCCGGCATACTGCCGCAGCTGCTGCCGACCGTCGTGGCGCTGGTCGGCGGGGCGGTCGCCGTGGAGAAGATCTTCAACATCCCGGGGCTCGGCCGACTCGCCCTGGAAGCCGCCGTGGCGCAGGACCTCCCGGTGCTCCAGACCGCGACCCTGGCGCTGGTCCTGCTCGGCGTGAGCGCCGGCATCCTGATCCGGGCCCTGCGCCACGCGCTCCTCGGCCGCCCCCTGCGCGACGGCGCCCTGCCGACCCTGCACCGGCCCCCGCTCGTCCCGCCGCGTTCCCTGCGCTGGATCACCGCGGCATGTTCGGTGGTCCTGATCGCCCTCGTCACGGCGGGCCTCCTGCGCGACCCCCTGCAGGTCGACACGGCGGCGCGGCTGGTGGCGCCGTCCCTCGAACACCCCCTGGGCACGGACGCGCTGGGCCGGGATCTGCTGGCCCGGCTGGGCCACGGGGCGCTGCGCACGGCCGGTGTCGCCCTCGCCGTGACGGTGGTCAGCGCGATCACCGGTCTCCTGCTGGGTATGGCGCCGCGGGCGAGCGCCGGTCCGACGGAGGTCGTGTCGACCCTGCCCGCGGTCCTCTCCGGACTACTCATCGCGGGCGTGACCGGGCCGTCGGTGTGGGGTGCGGCGATCGCGGTCTGCGTGGTCGGCTGGAGCCCGTACGCCGCCCAGACGGCCGCGCTGCTCGAACAGGAACGCGCGAGCGGTCACATCGCCGCATCCGTCGCACTCGGCGCGGGACGGCCGCACCTGCTGCGCCGTCACCTGCTCCCCGCGGTGCTGCCGGCCCTTCTCCGCAACGCCCTGCTGCGGCTGCCGACCGCCGTCCTGGTACTGGCCTCGCTCGGCTTCCTCGGCCTGGGCGAACAGCCGCCCACCCCCGAGTGGGGCCGGCTCCTGTCGGAGAACCAGCCGTACGCCGAACTCGCCCCCTGGACGGTGCTCGGCCCGGCCGCCGCCCTGGTGGTGCTCTCCGTGCTGGCGGTGACGGGCAGCGCGCTGGGACGCCCGAAAGGCGAGTAGCAGGCGCCCCGGGCCCGGGGGGGCACCCGCCGGGGGGCCAGCGAAACGGCAGTCGGGCGGGGGCGGGCGTGGGGGCGCGGCGCG
>NZ_JBIBEP010000023.1:0-4177 GCF_042955185.1 Streptomyces sp. NPDC012474 | reverse complement strand
CCGGGACGGGCGCGGGCCCCCCCGACGGGCTCGCCCCCCCCCCCCCGGCCCGTGGAGTCCACGGGCCTGGGCGCCTGCTACTCGCCTTTCGGACGGGGCCTTCAGACGGAGCGCGTCTCGTCGACCACGTAGCCCCGCCGCTTGTCCACGACGTTGCGCAGAGGACGGCCTTCGACGTGCCGGGTGAGGTTGTCGAGGAACACCTCGACGAGCGCCTCCCGCTCGCCGGTGGTCTCCCCCGCCGTGTGCGGGGAGATCATGACACCGGGCATGTCCCACAGCGGTGACCGGGCCGGAAGCGGCTCCTGGCCGAAGACGTCCAGGGCGGCTCCGGCGAGCCGGCCGGCGGCGAGGTGATCGATGAGCGCCTCCTCGTCGACGAGTCCGCCCCGGCCGACGTTGATCAGCCGGGCCCCCGGCTTCATGGCCGCCAGCACGGAGGCGCCGACCATGCCCCGGGTGTCCTTGGTGAGGGGCGCGGCCAGGACGACGTAGTCCGCCTCCCTCAGGGCCGCGGGCAACGTCGTCGCACCGTGGACCGTGCCGAAGTCGGGGTCGCCCGTGCGGGCCTTGCGGCCGACGCCGCAGACTCGCATCCCTACGGCCCGCAGCAGCCGGGCGATGGCCCGGCCGATGGGCCCCGTGCCCCATATCAGCGCCGTGCGTCCGGTGATGCCGTCGCTGGGTCGCGGACGCCACTCGCGACGCCGCTGGTGCTCCCAGGTGCCGGGGAAGTCCTTGGCGAGGGCGAGGATCAGGCCGAGCACGTACTCGGCGGTCGGCCGGTCGTAGACGCCGCGGGCATTGGTGAGAACGACACCCGGATCGTCCACCAGGGCGGGGAAGAGCAGGGAGTCCACCCCCGCGGAAGACGCGTGCACCCAGCGAGGTGCCTTCTCGGGGTTGTCGGGCCAGGCCTCGCGGATGGCCGGTGTGATGGTGACCCAGGCCAGGAGGGCGTCGGCGCCGGGGAGGAGGTAGGGCAGTTCCTCCTCGGTGGCGTAGACGGTGTCCGCGAGACGTTCGATGAGTGCGGTGGCGGGGGGCCGGTTGCCGCGGTAGAGGACGACGAGGCGGTCGGGCATGTCAGGCTCCGACGGGGACGGCGATGTACTTGTACTCCAGGAACTCGTCGATACCGACACGTCCGCCTTCGCGGCCCAGGCCGGACTGCTTGACGCCGCCGAAGGGGGCGGCGGGGTTGGAGACGAGGCCGGTGTTGAGGCCGATCATGCCGCTCTCCAGACGCTCGCTGACGCGCAGGGCGCGGTCGAGGTTCTGGGTGAACAGGTAGGCCGCCAGGCCGAATTCGGTGTCGTTGGCGGCGGCGATGGCCTCGTCCTCGTCATCGAAGGTGAGGAGGGCGGCGACGGGGCCGAAGACCTCGGTGTCGATGATGGCGGCCTCGGCGGAGACGCCGGTGAGGACGGTGGGCGGGTAGAAACAGCCGGGCCCTTCGGGGAGTTCGCCGCCGGTGAGGACCGTGGCTCCGCGCTTGACCGCGTCGCGGACGACGTCGTGGGCCTTGCTGCGGCCGGCGACGTCGATGAGGGGACCGACGTCGGTGCCGGGTTCGGTGCCGTCACCGACGGTCAGGGCGGCCATGCGGGCGGCGAGGCGGGTGGCGAACTCCTCGGCGACGGAGGTGTGGACGTAGATGCGGTTGGCGGCGCAGCAGGACTCGCCCATGTTGCGCATCTTCGCGACCATCGTGCCTTCGACGGCGACGTCGAGGTCGGCGTCGTCGAAGACGATGAGGGGGGCGTTGCCGCCCAGTTCCATGGAGGTGCGGATGACGGTGTCGGCGCACTGGGCCAGCAGGATCCGGCCGACCTGGGTGGAGCCGGTGAAGGAGAGCTTGCGGATCTGCCCGCCGCGCAGCAGGGGCTCGACGACACCGGCGGCGTCGGTGGTGACGACGACGTTGAGGACGCCGTCGGGCAGACCGGCTTCCTCCAGGATCGCGCCGAGGGCGAGGGTCGTCAGGGGGGTCTGGGGGGCGGGTTTGAGAACGATGGTGCAGCCGGCGGCGAGGGCGGGGCCGATCTTGCGGGTGCCCATGGCCAGGGGGAAGTTCCAGGGGGTGATGAGCAGGCAGGGGCCGACCGGCTGGCGGGTGACCAGGAGGCGGTTCCTGCCGTCGGGGGCGGTGGTCAGACCGCCGTCGATACGGACGGCTTCCTCGGAGAACCAGCGGAAGAACTCGGCTCCGTAGGCGACTTCGGCACGCGCCTCGGCAAGCGGCTTGCCCATCTCCAGGGTTATCAGCAGCGCGAGGTCCTCGGTACGCGCGATGATGAGGTCGTAGGCGCGGCGCAGGATCTCACTGCGCTCCCGGGGCGGGGTCGCGGCCCAGCCGGCTTGCGCCGCGACCGCCGCCTCGACGGCACGCCGCCCGTCGGCGGGAGAGGCGTCGGCGACCCGGCACAGCTCCTCGCCGGTGGCCGGGTTGTCGACGGACAGGGTGCGGCCGGACTCCGCGTCCTGCCAACCGCCGCCGATGAAAAGTTGCTTGGGAACATCGTGGACGACAGTCATCTCGGGGTCTCCTTGTGTGCGTAGAGGTGCGCTGCCGCACGGTCAGCGGATGCGGTCCAGCGTCTTGTAGTAGGCGCCCGCGAAGGGCAGGAACCAGGCGGTGCCGTTGTAGAGGGGGATGCGGGGCGGGGCCAGGTCGCGAACCGGGCTGACCTCGGGGTGGCCGTCCATCACCTCGGCCATGACCTGCCCCATGTGCGTGGCCATCTGCACTCCGTGGCCCGCGTATCCCATGGAGTAGTACACGCCGTCCCCGGTCTGCCCGGCGTGCACGATGCGGTCCATCGCGAAGCCGACCGAGCCACCCCACACGTACTCGACCTTCGTCCGGGCGAGTTGGGGGAAGATTTCGCACATCTCACGGAACAGGACCGCTCCGCTCTTCTTGTCCGAGGTGGGGTCGGACGGCGCGAAGCGGGCGCGTCCGCCGAACAGCAGACGGTTGTCCGGGGTGAGCCGGAAATAGTGACAGACCTGGTTGGAGTCGACGATGAGGCGGGCCTTCGGGATGATGTCCCGGGCGAGGTCCTCGCCGAGCGGCTCGGTCACGATGATGAAGCTGCCCAGGCAGACCTGCTGGCGGCGCAGCCACGGGAAGTTCTTGTCGGTGTAGGCGTCGGTGGCCATCATGACCTGCCCGGCGCGGATCACACCGCGCTCGGTGCTGACCTCGAAACGGCCGGCGGCGGTACGTCGCACACCGATGGCCGCGTTGCGCTCGTGGATCTCGACGCCGGTGCGCTCGCAGGCCTCGGCCATGCCGCGCACGAAGCGACCGACGTGCAGTGCGGCGCTGAGCGGGTCGAGCAGGCCTCCGTGGTAGGCGTCGGATCCGATCTCGGAACGCAGCTCGGACTTGCTGACCAGTGTGGTCTCGTGGCCGAAGTACTTGGCCAGGTCGCGCTGCTGGGCCTTCTTGCTCTCGAAGTGCGCGGGGCGGGACGCGACGCCCAGGCGCCCGACGCGGCTGAACTGGCAATCGATGGACTCCTCGTCCACGAGCCGCTCGACGGTGTCCACGGCCTCGCCGTAGGAGTTGTAGATCTCGCGGGCTCGCTCCAGTCCGTACCGGCGGATGGCCTGGCTCACGCCGATCGTGAAGCCCAGGTTCGCCATGCCGCCGTTGCGCGCCGAGGCCCCGGAACCGATCTGGCCCTTCTCGACGAGGGTGACACGGGCGCCCTTGCGGGCGGCGTGCAGGGCGGTGGACAGACCCGTCAGGCCGGCGCCGACGACCACCAGGTCGGTGTCCTCGGTCAGGGGCTTGCCGGACCGGTCGGGGAACGCCCCGGCGGTTTCTATCCAGTACGGGATCGTCTTCATTGCGGGTCTCCTGCGGGAAGTTTTAGGGGGGGTCCTCGGCCGGGCACCCACTCGGGGCCCGGCCGACGGCGCTGTCAGCGGTAGCGCGGCCCGTGCCGACGCAAGGCGCAGGTGAGGGTCGGAACCAGGTGCGGCTGAACGGTGGCGGCGGTGGTCATACGGCGTCGCCTCCGGGGTTGGCGACGCCGACCGTGTTCTCGACGGAGAGCAGGGATTGCTGTCGTCCGGAGCCGAGCCAGCGCACCAGGGCGACCAGGCCCAGGGCGAGGATGGCGAAGGCGATGAGGATCGCGCTGACCGCGGTGACACTGGGGTC
>NZ_JBIBEP010000022.1:124457-173134 GCF_042955185.1 Streptomyces sp. NPDC012474 | reverse complement strand
CGGACAGCGTGATCTCCACGGCGGAAGGGCCCGGATGCGGCATACCAACAGGCTACTTACTAACCCTCAGGATTTCTGGCGCATCACACTAGTGCTGCGACCGGAAAGGTTCACCGGCTTGCGACGCCCGGCACGGCACCTCGCCGCGTTGTCGCATCATCCGAGTACACCCACTACGCGGGCGATGCTCCGCCTTGCGATGCACCGCACCGGACGCCGCAAGCTTTCCGGCAAACCTGTCCGGTCACAGCACTAGGCGCGGTGCCGAGGCAGCGGCTGTCGGGGCGTCACTCGCGCGGGTGGCGCCTCAGTCACGTGTGTGGCGCAGACGTACGGAGACCCAGCGGGCCCGGCGGCGGAGGATGCGCGGGATCCCCACCCTGGGATCCGCGGTCACCATCTGCGGTGCGCCGCTTCGCTGGTGGGGGTTCGTACCGCTCGCCGAGCGGCGATTGCGGGTTGCGTCACTGTAGTCGTGCGTCCAGCCCATACCCCGACGTGTGCCCCCGCCGCATGGTCGATAACCGCGCCCGGAGCGTCCAATTGGCCTATGCGCCGGGCAAGTGGCCGTTCGTAGGACAAGCGTTCACGTGCCGGTGGCGGTGCCGGGGTGCCGGTGCCGGGCGGGCCGGCCGGTCACCGGTCGGGTTCGGGATCCCGTAGCCAGTTGATGAGTTCCGAGGAGAACGCGACCGGGTCCTCCTCGTGCGGGAAGTGACCGAGGCCGTCGAACAGACGCCAGCGGTAGGGGGCTTCGACGTACTCGCCGGACCCGGCCGCGCTGCGCGTGCGCATCACCGGGTCGAGCGAGCCGTGCAGATGGAGGGTCGGCACGCGCACGGGCCGCTTCATCCGCCGGTTGAACTGGATGCCGTCCGGGCGGGCCAGCGAGCGCACCATCCAGCGGTACGGCTCGACCGCGCAGTGCGCCGCGGACGGGATGCACATGGCGCGGCGGTACGCCTCCAGCGCCTCGTCCTCGGGCGGGCGCGGCCCGGACCACTCCTGGATCAGCTCCGCCACGAGCGCCCCGTCGTCGGCGGTGAGCTGCCGCTCCGGGATCCAGGGCCGCTGGAACCCCCAGATGTGTGAACCGGCGCGGCTCTGCTTGACGTCTCTCAGCATGGCCGAGCGCCAGCGCCGCGGGTGCGGCATGGACGCGACCGCCAGCCGCCGCACCAGCTTGGGGCGCATCGCCGCCGCCGTCCACGCGAGGTATCCGCCCAGGTCGTGGCCGACCAGAGCGGCATCCGGCTCGCCGAGGGAGCGGATGACGCCGGTGACGTCGAGCGCGAGGTTGGCGGGGTCGTAGCCGCGCGGCGTGCGGTCGCTGCCGCCGACGCCCCGCAGGTCCATGGCGACGGCCCGGAAACCCGCGTCGGCGAGCGCCACCAGCTGGTGCCGCCACGTCCACCAGAACTGCGGGAAGCCGTGCAGCAGCAGCACCAGCGGCCCGTCGCCCAGCTCGGCGATGTGGAAACGGGCGCCGTTGGCGGCGACGTCGCGATGGCTCCAGGGGCCGTCGAGCAGGACGGCCGGAGCCGGTGGTGCCGGGGGTGTGTCGGGGTCCGTCATGAGGACGAGCGTGCCACAGCCTCGATCGCCTCGGGGACCCGGTCCTGCGGGACCTCGGGACGCGGGTGCGGCTTGGCCTTCTGCAGCACGACCGCGCTCTCCTTCATCGAAGCCGCGACCTTCTGCGGGCCCTTGCTCTTCTTGGCCTTCTTCGCGAAGAGGATGCCGACCAGCGCGAGGACGAGCGCGACCAGCACGTTCGCCGCGAACGACAGCAGGAAGCAGACCGCGAGGTTCCAGTCGCTCCAGGTGCGGATGCCGTACGCCAGCGCGAAGTTCAGCATCGGCAGGGAGAAGATCAGCACCGCGCCGGCCGCCGAGAAGGCGCCGCCGCTGGTCGCGCCGCGCTTCACGTCCTGCTTGAGCTGCGCCTTCGCCAGCGCGATCTCGTCGTGCACCAGCGCCGACATTTCCGCTGTCGCCGAGGCGAACAGCTGGCCGATGCTGCGTTCGGCGCCGACCGGGCTGCCGTCGGGTGCGCTCATCGCGGTCTCCCTCTTCTGCGTACGGTCCGTTGTCCGCGTCTTGTTCCTGACCCGCCACAGCCGTCCGGCCGGGCACGGTCCGACTGCGTACGGTCCCGTCTTTTGTACCGTCTCGTCAGATCATGCCGGACGGTGGTGGTCCTCGCCTGCCCCGCCCGGCACTTCGGCAAGCCCGTGGCGCGCGGCTGCCTTCTCCCGGGCGATCCGGCGGTGCTCGGCGGCCTTGTGCTCGTAGAGGGCGGCGATCCGCAGGTGGTAGGCGGGGTCGTCCTCCTCGTAGACGTCCGGGACGCCGTCCGCGTCCTCGTCGCGCTCCTCCTCCGCCCACAGCCTGCGGTACTTGGCGTTCCGCATCTTCAGCAGAACGGTCGCGAGTGTCGCGGCGATGAGCGAGCCCAGCAGGACGGCGGCCTTGACCTCGTTCGTCATCGCCTGATCGCCTTCGAAGGCGAGTTCACCGATGAGCAGCGACACGGTGAAGCCGATGCCGGCGAGACTCGCCACCGCGAACACGTCCGCCCAGGCGAGGTCGTCGCTGAGCGAGGCGCGGGTGAAGCGGGCCGCCAGCCACGTCCCGCCGAAGATGCCGACCGCCTTGCCGACGACGAGCCCGAGGACGACGCCGAGGGTCTCGGGCGAGGTGAACACGTCCGCGAGCGCCCCGCCTGACACCACGACACCCGCGCTGAACAACGCGAACAGCGGCACCGCCAGCCCCGCCGACAGCGGCCGCACGAGGTGCTCGATGCGCTCGCCGGGGGAGTGGTCCTCCCCCTCGCGCCGGTGACAGCGCAGCATCAGGCCCATGGCGACACCGGCGACGGTGGCGTGGACGCCGCTGTTGTACATCAGCGCCCAGACGACGAGGGCGAGCGGCACGTACACGTACCAGCCGCGTACGCCCGCGCGCAGCAGCAGCCAGAAGAGCAGCAGCCCGGCGATGGAGCCGCCGAGCGCGGCGAAGTTCAGGTCGGCGGTGAAGAAGACGGCGATGATCAGGATCGCGAAGAGGTCGTCGACGACGGCGAGCGTGAGCAGAAAGGCCCGCAGCGCGCTCGGCAGGGAGGTGCCGATGACGGCGAGCACAGCGAGCGCGAACGCGATGTCGGTGGCGGTCGGCACGGCCCAGCCGGCCAGCGAGCCGCCCCCGGCGACGGCGGTGACGGTGTAGACGAGCGCCGGTACGGCCATGCCGCACAGGGCGGCGACGACCGGCAGCGCGGCGGCCTTCGGGTCGCTCAGGTCGCCCACCACGAGCTCCCGCTTGAGTTCGATCCCGGCGACGAAGAAGAAGACCGCCAGCAGTCCGTCGGCGGCCCAGTGCGCGACGGACAGGTCGAGGCCGAGGGCGGCGGGACCCAGGTGGAAGTGGGCGACGCTCTCGTAGCTGTCGTGCAGCGCGGGGATGTTCGTCCAGAGCAGCGCGATGACCGCCGCGGCGAGCAGCAGCACGCCGCCGACGGTCTCGGTGCGCAGTGCGTTCGCCACATAGGTCCGCTCGGGCAGCGACAGCCGGCCGAGGACCTTGCGGGTGGTGGTGGTGGGGCGGGGCGCGGTCACGGGTGGAGACCTCCGGTCGGTGGGCAGGGCGGAGCACCTGCCGACCAGACTTCCCGGCGCACCATGGAGCACTTGTTTTGCTTAGTTTAGGTAACCGTACGCCTGCGCGCATCCGGTGGTCTTCGCCGCCGGTGCGCCCTGACCGAGGGCACCTCGTGAAGGGTGCCCTCGGCCGGCTCCGTCATGCCGGTTGCGTGATCAGTCCTCGCTGGGCGCGGCGGGCAGCTTGGCCTGGATGAGGTCCATGACCGTGGAGTCGGTCAGCGTGGTGACGTCCCCCAGCTGGCGGTTCTCGGCGACGTCCCGCAGCAGACGGCGCATGATCTTGCCGGAGCGGGTCTTGGGCAGCTCGGCCACCGGCAGGATCCGCTTGGGCTTGGCGATCGGTCCGAGGGCGGTGCCGACGTGGGCGCGCAGCTCGTCGACCAGGGTCTCGGTCTCGGAGGCCGTGCCGCGCAGGATCACGAAGGCGACGATCGCCTGCCCGGTCGTCTCGTCCGCGGCGCCGACCACGGCCGCCTCGGCGACCGAGGGGTGGGAGACGAGCGCGGACTCGACCTCGGTGGTGGAGATGTTGTGCCCCGAGACGAGCATGACGTCGTCGACTCGGCCGAGCAGCCAGATGTCGCCGTCGTCGTCCTTCTTGGCGCCGTCACCGGCGAAGTACTTGCCCTCGAAGCGCGACCAGTAGGTGTCGATGAACCGCTGGTCGTCGCCCCAGATGGTGCGCAGCATCGACGGCCACGGCTCGGTCAGCACCAGGTAGCCGCCACCCCCGTGGGGCACCTCGTTGGCCTCGTCGTCGACGACGGTCGCGCAGATGCCGGGCAGTGGCGTCTGCGCGGAGCCGGGCTTGGTCGCGGTCACGCCCGGCAGCGGGGTGATCATCATCGAGCCGGTCTCGGTCTGCCACCAGGTGTCGACGACCGGGGTGCGGTCGCCGCCGATGTTCTTGCGGTACCAGATCCATGCCTCGGGGTTGATCGGCTCGCCCACCGAGCCCAGCACGCGCAGGCTGGACAGGTCGAACTTGGCGGGGATGTCGTCGCCCCACTTCATGAACGTACGGATCGCGGTCGGCGCGGTGTAGAGGATCGTCACGCCGTACTTCTGCACGATCTCCCAGAAGCGGCCCTGGTGCGGGGTGTCGGGCGTGCCCTCGTACATGACCTGCGTCGCGCCGTTCGCCAGCGGGCCGTAGACGATGTACGAGTGACCGGTGACCCAGCCGACGTCGGCCGTGCACCAGTACACGTCCGTCTCCGGCTTGAGGTCGAAGACGGCGTTGTGGGTGTAGGCGGTCTGCGTGAGGTAGCCGCCGGAGGTGTGCAGGATGCCCTTCGGCTTACCCGTGGTGCCCGAGGTGTAGAGGATGAACAGCGGGTGCTCGGCGTTGAAGGCCTGCGGGGCGTGCTCCGCGCTCTGCCGTCCCACCAGGTCGTGCCACCACACGTCGCGGCCCTCGGTGAAGGCGACCTCCTGGCCCGTACGGCGCACGACCAGGACGTGCTCGACGATGCCCGCCTTCTCGACGGCCTCGTCCACAGCCGGCTTCAGCGCGGACGGCTTGCCGCGCCGGTAGCCGCCGTCGGAGGTGATGATCACGCGGGCGTCGGCGTCCTGGATGCGGGTGGCGAGCGCGTCCGAGGAGAAGCCGCCGAAGACGACCGAGTGCGCGGCGCCGATCCGGGCGCAGGCCAGCATCGCGATCGCCGTCTCGGGGATCATCGGCATGTAGACGGCGACCCGGTCGCCCGCCTGGACTCCCAGCTCCACAAGGGCGTTGGCGGCCTTGGAGACCTCGTCCTTGAGCTCGGCGTAGGTGATCGCGCGGCTGTCGCCGGGCTCGCCCTCGAAGTGGATGGCGACCCGGTCGCCGTGCCCGGCCTCCACGTGCCGGTCGACGCAGTTGTAGGCGACGTTGAGCTCGCCGTCCTTGAACCACTTGGCGAACGGCGGGTTCGACCAGTCGAGGGTCTCGGTGGGCTCCTTGGCCCAGGTCAGCCGACGGGCCTGCTCGGCCCAGAAGCCGAGCCTGTCAGCCTTGGCCTGCTCATACGCCTCCGCCGTGACGTTGGCGTTCGCGGCCAGGTCGGCGGGGGGTGCGAACCTGCGTTCTTCCTTGAGCAGGTTGGCCAGGCTTTCGTTGCTCACGGCATCTGCCTTTCCCAGGGTGTCCGTTGTGTCCCAGGCCACAGCTCATCAGACCCGGGGGTGCGATGACAAGGGCCGACCGCCGATTGGTTTAGACCTGTTGGGCGGTGCTGTCGGGGACCGGGGTCATCCGTACCCACGGACGCCGACCAGGGAAAGTTCACTGCGTGTGCTGCCCGTCACCCGAAGATCGAGTGGGCCGAGGAAGGCCGTGGCGTGTTCGCGGGTTCGAGTGCTCGCGTCTTCGTGTGCTCGCGGGTGGTGAGTGGTCGGGCGTGCGGCCGGGGGTGGCCTGGTGAGCGGCCGGTCGGCAGTCGGCCGGGATCGTCCGGAGCGCCGGGCCACCGGGTGCGCCCCCGGGCTCGACCGAGGGCACGCCCTCAACTGGTGCGAGCCGGAGCGCACCCTGGCCCGGCGGCCGGCTCACGCCGTCAGGTCCGACTCCCGCACGCGGTCGAAGACGCCGCCGGTATCCGTCTCGGTGAGCAGATACGCCTCGGCCTCGCCCACATGGAAGTACATCCCGTGCAGCTCCAAGGATCCCTGGTCGAGTGCCCGGGCGACCGAGTCGTGGGCGCGCAGGTGCTCCAGCTGCTGGACGACGTTCGTCAGGCTGAGCTGCTCGACCGCGTCCTCGGGGGAGCGCCCGGCCAGCCCGCCCCAGGGCAGACTCGCGTCGGCCATGCGCTCCAGGCTCGGCAACCCGTGTCGCAGCCATCGCTTCAGCGGGGTCCGGGCGCCACCGAGCTCGGAGTCGAGCAGCGCCTGCATGGCGCCGCACCCCGAGTGCCCGCACACCGTGATGGACCGCACCCGGAGTACGTCCACGGCGTACTCGATGGCGGCCGCCACCGAGTCGTCTCCGCTCTCCTCGCCCGGACGTGGCACGAAGTTGCCCACGTTGCGCACGACGAACAGGTCGCCCGGACCACTGGAGGTGATCATCGATGTGACCAGCCGGGAGTCGGCGCAGGTCAGGAAGAGCTGCGAAGGCCGCTGCCCCTCACGTGCCAGCCGGGCCAGCTCGCTGCGCACGAGGGGCGCGGTGTTGCGCTGGAACGCGCTGATGCCACGCGCCAGTTCGTGCCCACTGGCTCCGCCGGCGCCCGTCGGGTCCGGCTCGGAGCGGTCCGACCCGTCCGGGTTCTTCTCGACGGGGGGTGCGGACTGAGGGCCGTCGCACTGGTGGTTGCGCCAGGGCGTCCAGGGCCGGCAACGGCAGTCGGTGCCGGACTGGGGCTCGGAGATGCGGGTGCCGGGATGCCGGCCGGTGATCTCGACGGTGCCGCCCTGCGCGGTGTGCGTCTTCTGCCAGTCCTGCAATGTCTCGTACGCCGCGTGGTCCATGAACGACCCGTCCAGCTCGACGACGGTGTCGGCACCGTGGGGCACGAGATGCAGGGTCCGGCTGAGGCGGGGCACCGCGAGGAACGTCAACTGCCCTCTGACGTGAACGTGATGAACTCCTTCCCGTTCTTCGTGCGTGATGCGGGTGCGGGTGAGGCGGTGCAGGGCGACGCCGACGGCCATGGCGATGCCGAGCGTCACACCCTCCAGGACGCCGAGGGAGACCACGCCGAGGGTGGTGACGGCGTAGACCCAGACTTCCCGGTGGCGGGTCACTGTGCGGATGTGGTTCAGGGAGACCATCTGGATGCCGACGGCCATCACCAGGGCGGCGAGCGAGGCGAGCGGGATGAGCTCCAGGATCGGGACCATCAGCAGGGCGGCGATCACTACGAGAACGCCGTGCAGCATCGTGGAGTTCCGGCTGACGGCACCCGCGTGCACATTCGCCGAACTTCGCACGGCCACACCGGCGATGGGCAGTCCGCCGAGCGAACCGGAGACGATGTTGGCGGCGCCCTGCCCGAGCAGTTCGCGGTCGAGGCGGGAGCGCCCGACCAGGGCGGACTGGCCAGGCCGCCCGGCCACCAGCTTGTCCACGGCGACCGCGCCGAGCAGCGACTGCACGCTGCACACCAGGGTGGTGGTGAGCACCGCGGCGGCCAGGCCGAGCGCGGGGCCCTCGGGCAGGCCGGCCAGGGCGTGGTTGCTCCATGACGGCAGGTCGACCTTGGGCAGGCGGAGCCCGGCGAGGGCGGCGGCCGCGGTTGCTCCGGCGACGGCGACGAGCGCGGCCGGGACCATGCGCAGCAGGCGTCCGGCCCGGCCGGGCAGCCTCGGCCAGAGCAGCAGCAGCCCCAGCGTCAGCATGCCCATGGACACCGACGCGGGACGCATGTCCGCCAGTTGTGCGGGCAGCGCGCGGAGATTGTCGGGGACGGAACTCTGCGGTGTGCCGCCGAGCATGATGTGCAGCTGGGCGACGGCGATGGTGACGCCGATGCCGGCGAGCATGCCGTGCACGATGGCGGGGCTGACGGCGAGGGCGCCACGGGCCACACGCAGGCAGCCCAGGCCCAGTTGGACGAGGCCGGCGAGGACGGTGATGGCGCAGGTCGTCCGCCAGCCGTAGCGCTGGATGAGGTCGGCGGTGACGACGGTGAGCCCGGCGGCCGGTCCGCTCACCTGGAGCGGGGAGCCGCCGAGCCGCCCGGCGACCAGTCCGCCCACGGCCGCGGCGACGAGGCCGGCCTGGAGGGGGGCGCCGGTGGCGAGTGCGATGCCCAGGGACAGGGGCAGGGCGATCAGGAAGACCGCGATCGAGGCCGACACATCGGCGCCCGCGATCCGGAATCCGCGGGGCCCCGTCGGCGGCGGACTGTGGGGCGGATGAGTGCGCTCGGTTCGATTCGGGTCGGCGGCGCGTGTGGGGACGCAGGCTGACATGGCTTCCCGTCTCCTCCGGGGCTGCACGGTCGCGTAACTGTGGGGTCCCGCCCGGGGCGGGGTTCGGTCGCGGCGGTCGCGGCGTAAATCGGCGGGATGAAGCAACGCTCGGTAAACGAATCGTAATGCAGAGTAAAGGACGAGCATAGACTTTACGGGCAAATGGGCGAATCAGTCACTCTGACGGGTGAAGTGGCTATTTCATCGGCTTGTCGTACTAATTCCTTCTCGGTCTCGTGCGAATTTGGCGGCGCTGTCCCGCACCGAGAGAAGGAAGAAGGTGGGCGGAACATGGCCGCCACCCACAGGATCGCCGCGAGTTCCGTGATCGCCGCGGTCTGCGCCGCATCGCTCGCCGGCTGCGCGACCGGCACCCCCCGGCAAGAGACGCCCGACCCGCAGAAGGCGACGCCTGCGCAGGCGCCGAAGAGCGCGGTCCGGCTGATCGGAGACGGCTCCACCGCCTACACCGGCGCCCAGCCCCACCTGCCCAGACCCGAACGGCTGCGGCCCGGCCAGAAGCCCCCGCAGTTCGTCGTCTTCTCCTGGGACGGCGCGGGTGAGGACAGCCAGAAGCTGTTCTCCCACTTCCGCAAGGTCGCCAGGGACAACAAAGCGACCATGACGTACTTCCTGAGCGGCGTGTACATGCTCCCGGAGGATGAGCGCGACCGGTACCGGCCGCCGCAGCACTCCCCGGGCCGCTCCGACATCGGCTTCAACGACCGCCGCGGCATCGCCGCCACCGCGAAGCAGCTGCGCCTGGCGTGGCTGGAGGGCAACGAGATCGGGACCCACTTCAACGGCCACTTCTGTGGCAGCGGCGGCGGCGTCGGCGAGTGGTCGGTCGAGGACTGGAAGGACGAGATCTCCCAGGCCAAGCAGTTCGTGAAGACCTGGAAGACCAACACCGGCCTGAAGGACGCGTCCCCGCTGCCCTTCGACTACGACAAGGAGCTCATCGGCGCCCGCACGCCCTGCCTCGAAGGCCGGCGCAACTTCATGAGGGCGGCGCGCGACCTGGGCTTCCGCTATGACACCAGCGGTGTGAACGACCAGGTCTGGCCGAAGAAGAAGCAGGGCCTGTGGGATGTGTCCATGCAGCTCGTGCCGTTTCCCGGCCACTCCTTCGAGCAGCTCACCATGGACTACAACTTCATGGTCAACCAGTCGGGCACCAAGACCCAGGGCAACCCCGCCATGCACGACCTGTGGGGCGACCAGATGCGCGACGGCCTGCTCAAGGGCTTCCAGCGGGCCTACGACGGCAACCGCGCGCCCCTGATCATCGGCAACCACTTCGAGTCCTGGAACGGCGGTACCTACATGCGTGCCGTCGAGGAGGTCATCGAGAGGGTGTGCACCAAGGAGGAGGTGCGCTGCGTCTCGTTCCGGCAGCTCGTGGACTGGCTGGACGCGCAGGACCCGAAGACGCTGGAGAAGCTGCGAACCCTGCCCGTCGGCCAGGCACCCAAGGAGGGCTGGGCGTCCTTCCTGTCGGACCGGCCCGCCCCGGCTCCCAAGGGCGTGCCCGGGCCTCCGGCGGCCAGGGGGTAGCCCTCCGGGGTGACGACGCCAGGCGCACGCGCGCGTGAAGAAGGCCACTCCGCCGTGGGGCTGGGCTCAGGGATGCGTAGGGTCGTACTCATGAGTACAGCAGGCGCGACCGCCGACCCCCTCGCGGCCCTGGGGGCGCTGCCCGGAGTGGCCGATTCCGTGGAGTCCGTACGCAAGGCCGTGGACCGGGTCTACGGGCACCGGGTCATGCGGCGGCGCAGCAACGCGATCACCTCCGAGGCCGCCCTGCGCGGCGCCCGTGGCTCGGCCGCGCTGTCCGGCGCCGACTGGGCCCTGGAGGAGGTGCGCCGGCGTACGGACTTCAGCGTCGACGACGAGGCCCGCGCCGTGGGCGCCGCCCTGCGGCTCACCGCGGAGGCGGGCCAGCTGCTGTCGATCTGGCGGCAGTCGCCCCTGCGGGTGCTGGCCCGGCTGCACCTGGTGGCGGCCGCTGACCAGGGCGACCAGGTGGGCCGGCCCCGCAAGGAGGGCGAGCGGGTCGACGAGCCGCTCGTCGGACTGCCGCTGCCGAGTGCCACCGAGACGCACGGCAGGCTGGACGGACTGGCCGGGTTGATCATCGCGGGCGGCTCCGCACCGGCGCTGGTGACGGCCGCCGTCGTGCACGGCGAACTTCTGGCGCTGCGCCCGTTCACGTCCCACAACGGCCTGGTCGCCCGCACGGCCGAACGCATCGTCCTGGTCGGCAGCGGCCTGGACCCGAAGTCGGTCTGTGCGGCCGAGGTCGGCCACGCCGAGCTGGGACGCGACGCCTACCTGGAAGCCCTCGGCGGGTACGTCTCCGGTACCCCGGAGGGCGTCGCCGCCTGGATCGCCCACTGCGGCAGGGCGGTCGAACTGGGGGCCCGCGAGTCGATGGCCGTGTGCGAGGCGCTGCAGCGTGGAGCGGCGTGACATCACGCGGCCGGAAAAGTGATGCGGCGGTACGAGTTCTCGTACCGCCGCTGGCATGAGCATCGGGTTACCAAGCGTGCTCGATATATGCCCATCAGGCCGGGAGCTTTGCCCGTTACCTGGTGCGGCTGGCCCGTATTCGACGGGTCGACGTCGCGTGGGTGCCCGGTGTTCATGCTCGGTCCGTGGGGCCAAATGCGTTAAAAGGTGATCCTCTCGGATGTCCTTGGTCTCGCGGGCCGTTGAGTCCTTTGTACTCCTGCCCCGGAGCAAGCGGAAGTCCAGACTGCACTTCTTTACTTTTGGGTTCAAATAGGGCGGCCTGTCGCCGCAGGTCAAGCGACCGTCGCCCGGCGCTTGTTCGCGTACCAGACGAGTCCCGCGGTGGCCGCAGCGGCGCCTATGGCGGCGACCGCCACGAGCGCCGGGCGCGGCGGCACCGAGAACCCGGGGATGCGCTGCTTGAGCCGGACCGGGCGGTGGAAGTCCAGGATCGGCCACCCCCGCGCGAGGGCCTCGCGGCGCAGTGCCCGGTCCGGGTTCACGGCGTGCGGGTTACCGACGGATTCCAGCATCGGCACATCGGTCGCCGAGTCGCTGTAGGCGTAGCAGCGGCTGAGGTCGTAGCCCTCGGACTCGGCCAGTTCCCTCACCGCCTCGGCCTTGGTGGGGCCGTACGCGTAGTACTCCACCTCACCGGTGAAGCAGCCGTCGTCGCCCACGACCATGCGGGTGGCGACCACGCGGTCCGCCCCCAGCAGCTCGCCGATCGGCTCGACCACCTCCGCGCCGGATGTGGAGACGATCACGACGTCGCGGCCGGCGGTGTGGTGCTCCTCGATGAGGGAGGCGGCCTCGTCGTAGATGATCGGGTCGATCAGGTCGTGCAGCGTCTCGGCGACGATCTCTTTGACCTGCTCGACGTTCCAGCCGCGGCACAGGGCGGACAGATATGCCCGCATGCGCTCCATCTGGTCGTGGTCGGCGCCGCCGGCCAGGAAGACGAACTGGGCATATGCGGTACGCAAGACGGCCCTGCGGTTGATCAGACCGCCTTGGTAGAACGACTTGCTGAACGTGAGCGTGCTCGACTTCGCAATGACCGTCTTGTCCAGGTCAAAGAAGGCGGCTGTGCGGGGCAACGAGTGGTTTTCCACGCCCCAGAGCATAGGGGCAGCCCATTCGGCGTAAGGTGGGGCGCGTGGGTTTGCCTGAGAAGGCTCTCGGGTACACCATGGAAGTCACGGATCGTTCGCGACCGTGCTAACCCGGCCCGACTCCTCCCCCCCCGAGTCGGCCGTGGGGACGACCCCCGCTCTCCCCCCCGGCGGGGGTCGTCGCATGTCCGGATGGGTTTTCTCCCTCTCCCCGCAGCCTGAAAAGCCGCTCCGATGTGACGTCGGAGCGGGTCTTGTCATGTCCATGATTCATTACCGGGAGTAGTTACTGGGCTGCTCTGAGGGAGTCGCGCAGAGGGTCTGAGCGACTCACCGGTATGGGTGACGCCGATATTCACAACCCCCCGGGCTTCCACAGTTATCCACCAAGATCCACACGATTTCCGGGATCGCTGCACCGTGATTCCAGCGCGCCCCGCTCGCGGCGAGTTCATGGCCGGTTCCGAGTACCCGGGGGCGTTTGGCCGGTTTCTGTCGGCCGTTCACAGGGAGGCCGCTCGCCGGCTCTTCCCACGTTTGGGAATCGCGGGGCCGCAGGGGCCGCGCGAGTCATGCAGCGAAGGGGGATGGAAACCGTGGCCGGAACCGTCACACACGACCCGCCGCCGGGCGCCGGAGGGCGGCAGGGCGGACCGCTGATCGTCACCGAGGACACCGAACTCCTCGACGACCTGCTGCGCCTGTGCGCGGCGGCGGGCGCCACGCCCGAGGTGCACCACGGGGTGCCGGAGCGCAGGGGCGGCTGGGAGGCCGCACCGCTCGTCCTGGTCGGCGACGACGCCGCATGGCGGGTGCGCGGGGCCGTGCGCAGAAGGGGCGTGGTGCTGGTCGGCCGGGACCAGGACGACTCCGGGGTGTGGCGGCGGGCCGTCGAGATCGGCGCCGAGCACGTCCTGATGCTGCCCGACGGCGAGCAGTGGCTGGTCGACCGGATCGCCGACGTGGCCGAGGGCGTCGGCCGGCCCGCCCTCACCGTGGGCGTCATCGGCGGCCGGGGCGGGGCCGGAGCGTCCACCCTCGCGTGCGCCCTCGCCGTCACCTCCGCGCGAGAGGGACTGCGCACCCTCCTCGTGGACGCCGACCCGCTGGGTGGCGGACTCGACGTACTCCTCGGCGGTGAGACGGCCCAAGGGCTGCGCTGGCCCGCCTTCGCCTCCTCGCGCGGCCGGGTCGGCGGGGGCGCCCTGGAGGAGTCGCTGCCCGAACTGCATTCGCTGCGGGTGCTCAGCTGGGACCGCGGCGACCGGATCGCGGTCCCGCCGCAGGCGGTGCGCGCGGTGCTCGCGGCGGCCCGGCGCCGGGGCGGCACGGTCGTGGTCGACCTGCCGCGCCGGATCGACGACGGCGTCGCCGAGGTCCTCGCCCAGCTGGACGTGGGCGTGCTGGTGGTGCCCGCCGAGCTGCGGGCCGTCGCGGCCGCGGGCCGGGTGGCCTCCGCGGTCGGCATGGTCCTGCGGGACCTGCGGGTGGCCGTCCGCGGGCCCTACCCACCGGGGCTCGACGACCGTGAGGTGGCCCGGCTGCTCGGACTGCCCCTGGTCGGCGAGGTACCGGTCGAGCCGTGTCTGTTCCGCCCGGACGACGACACGGCGCCACCGGGCGCTGCTCACCGCGGACCGCTCGCCCGGTTCTGCAAGGAGTTCTGGGAGCGGGCGCTCGTCGAGGCGGGTACGGCATGAGCACCCTGGCCGGAATCGAAGGCACGGCCCTGCTCGACGGGGTGCGGCGGTGGCTGGCCGAGAGCGGCGCCGACCCGACTCCCGCGCGCGTGGCGCAGGCGCTCCGGGAGCAGGGGCGGGTCCTCGGGGACGCCGAAGTCCTGGGAGCCGCCGCACAGTTGCGGTCCGAACTGGTCGGCAGCGGGCCGCTGGAGCCGCTCCTCGCCGATTCATCGGTGACGGACGTGCTGGTGTCGGCCCCCGACCGGGTCTGGGTGGACCGTGGCGGGGGACTGGAGCTGACGCCGGTGCGCTTCGCGGACGCGGCGGCCGTACGACGGCTCGCCCAGCGCCTCGCAGCGGTGGCCGGACGCCGCCTGGACGACGCCCGGCCCTGGACCGACGCCCGGCTGCCCGACGGGACCCGGCTGCACGCGGTGCTGCCGCCGGTCGCCGTGGGCTGCGCCTGCTTGTCGCTTCGGGTCGTACGGCCGCGAGCCTTCACACTCGGCGAGCTGGTCGCGGCGGGCACGGTGCCGCCGGGCGGGGACCGCATACTGCGCGCCCTGCTCGACGCCCGGCTGTCCTTCCTCGTCAGCGGCGGTACCGGCACCGGCAAGACCACGCTGCTGAGTGCCCTGCTGGGGCTGGTGGGGCCGGACGAGCGGATCGTCCTCGCCGAGGACTCGGCGGAACTGCGGCCCGACCATCCACACGTCGTGCGGCTGGAGACCAGGCCCGCCAACCAGGAGGGCGCGGGCCTCGTCACCCTGGAGGACCTGGTGCGCCAGGCCCTGCGGATGCGGCCCGACCGGCTGGTCGTGGGCGAGGTGCGCGGGCCCGAAGTAGTGCATCTGCTGGCTGCGTTGAACACCGGCCACGAAGGCGGGTGCGGAACCGTGCACGCCAACGCCGCCGCCGATGTACCGGCCCGGCTGGAGGCGCTCGGCACGGCCGCCGGGCTCGACCGTGCTGCGCTGCACAGCCAGTTGGCGGCCGCCCTCGCCGTGGTGCTGCACCTGGTGCGAGACCGGGCCGGGCGGCGGCGGATCGCCGAGGTGCACGTGCTGGAGCGGGACCCGTCGGGTCTGGTGCGGACCGTGCCGGCGCTGCGGTGGGGAGCGGAGACGTTCGTGCGTGAACGGGGGTGGGAGCGGCTGCGGGGGCTGCTTCGGGGCGGGGCGGGTCGGGACGGGCCGGGTGAGGCCGAGGTGGAGGTGGCGAGTCATGACGGGGGTGGCTGAGATGTCGATGGGTGCCGCCGCGGCGTGTGCGGGGGCGGCCGTCTGGCTGCTGGGTGAGCGTCAGGAGGCGGCGCGGCGGGCGCGGCTGTTGCTCGCGGGCAGCGAAGCCGCGGGGAGCGGACCGCCCGGGTGGCGGCGGATGACCGGTGAACTGCGGCACGTCCGTGGGCGGCTGCGGCCCGAGTGGTGGTCGCCGGTGGCCGGTCTGATCCTGGCGGTGCTCGGGGCGTCGGTGCTGCCGGCCGTCCTGGGCGCGGCCGGGGTGCCGTTGCTGCGGCGGGCCCGGCTGGCCGGCCGGGCGCGGCGGGACCGTGAGCGCCGGGCCGACGCGGTGGTCGCGTTGTGCGGAGCGCTCGCCGGCGAGGTGCGGGCCGGACGCCAGCCGGGTGAGGCGCTGCTGCGGTCCGCGCGGGACTGCGGCGGACTCGCGGACGCGCAGGCGACGGTGCTGGCGGCGGCGCGGTTCGGCGGTGACGTGCCGGACGCGCTCGCCACGGCGGCCCGGCAACCGGGTGCCGAGGGACTGCGGGGACTCGCGGCGTGCTGGCGGGTCGCCGTGGACCAGGGTGCCGGGCTCGCCGCCGGACTCGACCGGCTGGCCGCCGCTCTGCGCGCCGAACGGGACCAGCGCTCCGATCTGCGGGCCCAGCTGGCGGGCGCCCGGGCCACGGCGGTGATGCTCGCCGGGCTGCCGGCCCTGGGGCTGCTCATCGGCACTGCCCTCGGGGCCGAGCCTCTGCACGTGCTGCTGCACACCGGGGCGGGGCTGGGATGCCTGGCGGCCGGCGGGGTGCTGGAGGGCCTGGGGCTGTGGTGGGTGCAGCGGATCGTGCGGGGCGCGGAGGCAGCGGCATGAGCAGCGGGGAAGTTGTCCACAGGCTGGGGGCGGCCGTGGGGATCGTGCTGACCTGTGGGTGGCTGGCGCGGTGGTTGGTGGAGGCGCGGCGCCGCCGGAGGATGCGCCGGCGGCTGACCGAGCTGTCGGGGGCCCGGGAAGCGGTTGTTCCCGTCCGACGGCGGGCATGGCGCGGGGCCGCGCGGACGTGGCTGGCCCCTGTGGGCGTGGTGTGCGCCGGATGGCTGCTCGCCGGAGGCCTCACCGGGGCCGCGGTGGGACTGGCCGGCGCGGTGGGGCTGTGGCGGTGGCGGCTCAGGCAGGAGACGGCCGGCGCGGCCCCCGGGGCGCCCGACCTCGCCGAGGCCGCGCGCCAACTGCCCTTGGCTGCCGATCTGCTGGCTGCCTGCATCGCGGCGGGCGCAGGCCCGGTGATCGCCGCGCAGGCGGTGGGCGAGGCCCTGGGCGGCCCCGTCGGCGACGCCCTCGCCCGCGGTGCGGCGGAGGTACGGCTGGGCGGCGAACCGGGCCCGGCCTGGCGGAGGCTGGGCGCCGTCCCGGGCGCCGGAGGTCTGGCCCGGCTGCTGGAACGGGCCGATGTGTCCGGACTGCCCGCCGCGGTACCGGTCGCACGGCTCGCCGCGGAGGCCCGGGCCGACTGGGGCCGTGCCGCGACGGCCCGGGCCCGGCGAGCGGGCGTGATGGTCAGTGCGCCGGTCGGGCTGTGCTTCCTGCCCGCCTTCATCGCGGTCGGCGTGCTGCCCGTGGTGATCGGGCTCGCGGGAGGGGTGCTCGGAGGGGGTGGTGGATGACGCGGCGACCGACCGGAAGCAAGTGAGCAATGACAACCGGAAGTTCGGATTTTTCCCACGGGGGTTGAGATGTATCAGGCGGTACGGGCACGGCTGCGTGCCCTGGTGTGCGGGATGCGGGCGGCGCGGAGGGACGCGGGGATGGTCACCTCCGAGTACGCGATGGGAATCGTCGCGGCGGTGGCGTTCGCGGTGGTGCTCTACAAGGTCGTCACGAGCGGTCCGGTCAGCGCGGAGTTGCAGAACATCGTGAAGGACGCCCTCAATGCGCGGATGTGAGCGGGGCGCGGACCGGGGGTTCGTCACGGCGGAGTCGGCCGTGGTGCTGCCCGTTCTGGTGATGTTCGCGATGGCGCTGGTGTGGGGGCTGCTGGCCGTGGCCGCGCAGATCCAGTGCGTGGACGCGGCGCGGACGGGCGCGCGTGCGGCGGCGCGGCAGGATCCGCCCGGCGCGGTCGTGAAGCTGACCCGCGAGGCGGCGCCGCCGGGCGCGAAGGTGACCGTCAGCCGGGACGCGGAGCACGTCCGAGTGGTCGTCGTGGCGGAGCCGCCGGTGCTGCGCGGTCTGTCCTTCGCCGTGCGCGAGGAGGCCGTGGCGTCGGTGGAGGAGGCGGTGGGCACGTGAGACGGGGCCGAAGGAAAGCCGGTCGGGCCTGGGCCTCGACCGCGGTCCGGGGTGCCGGTCTGGGCGGTGGGTCGGTCGGTGTCAGGAGTGCTGGCCTGGGCGGTGGGTCCGCCGGTGTCAGGGGTGCCGGTCTGGGCCGGGGGTTCGCCGCCGTCCAGTGTGCCGGCCCGGACGGTGGGTCGGTCGGTGTCAGGGGTGTCGGTCCGGGCGGTGGGTCGGTCGGTGTCAGGGGTGCCGGCCCAGGCGGCGGTTCCGTCGCCGTCAGAAGTGTCCGCCCGTGCCGAGGGTCCGTGGTGGTCACGGATGCCGGCCCTGGCCGGGGATTCGGCGGCCTCTGGAGGTTCGGCTCGGACCGAGGGTCCGCCAGCGTCTGGAGTGTCGGTGCGATCGCCGTGCTGTGCGTGGTGTTCGGTGTCGTTCTCGCGCTCGGGCAGGCCGTCGTCATCCGCCATCGTGCGGCGGGCGGTGCGGACCTCGCGGCGCTCGCCGCGGCGGACCACTGGGCCGACGGTGCTACGGCTGCCTGTGCCCGGGCCGACCGGCTGGCCCGGGCACAGGGCGTGCGGCTCGTGCGGTGCGAGGTGGCCGGGGAGATCTCGGAGGTGACGGCGGCGTCGGGACGCGGGCCGTTCACGGCGGAGGTCAGGGCCCGGGCGGGGCCTCCGACGGGTCTGCCGGATCTCCCGGCGGCTGCTCAGGTGCCTCGTCCGCCGTCTCCTTCTCCTCGGGAGCCCCCTCCAGCAGCACCGTGAGGAGCCGCACGGCCCCCCTCTTGTGCAGCGGGTCGTTGCCGTTGCCGCACTTGGGGGACTGGATGCAGGACGGGCAGCCGGCGTCGCACTCGCAGGAGGCGATGGCCTGGCGGGTGGCGGTCAGCCAGCTGCGGGCGGTGTGGAAGGCACGCTCCGCGAAGCCCGCGCCACCCGGATGGCCGTCGTAGACGAAGACCGTGGGCAGGAGCGTGTCGGGGTGGAGCGGGATCGAAACGCCGCCGATGTCCCAGCGGTCGCAGGTCGCGAAGAGCGGCAGCAGGCCGATCGACGCGTGTTCGGCGGCGTGCAGGGAGCCGCCGAGGATCTCCGGGTTGATCCGGGCCCGGTCCAACTGGTCCTCGGTGACGGTCCACCACACGGCGCGGGTGCGCAGCGTACGAGGAGGGAGGTCGAGTTTGGTCTCACCGAGCACCTCGCCGGAGATGAGCCGTCTGCGGAGGTAGGAGACGACCTGGTTGGTGACCTCGACGGAGCCGTAGCAGAGGCGGCCGTCACCCCAGGGGACCTCGACGTCCTTCTCCAGGACGGAGATCGACGTCGTGTCGCGGGCGACCGTGGAGTAGGGCGGGGCGGCCTCCTCGACGAGGGCGACGGAGTCCTCCAGGTCCAGTGAGCGCACCAGGTACGTGCGGCCCTGGTGGAGGTGGACCGCTCCCTCGTGGACGGTCGAGTGCGCGGCGCCCGCGTCGACTGTACCGAGCAGCCGGCCCGTGCCGGTCTCGACGACCTGGACCGGGCGTCCGCCCTCACCGCGGATGTCGGTCAGGTCGGCGGCGCGCTCGCGGCGGGTCCAGTGCCAGGCCCGGGTGCGGCGGCGCAGCAGCTTCGCGGCCTCCAGCTGCGGCAGGAGGCCCCTGCCGGCCGGGCCGAACAGGTCGAGGTCCTCGTCCGTCAGGGGCAGCTCCGCGGCGGCCGCGCACAGGTGCGGGGCCAGCACGTAGGGGTTGTCCGGGTCGAGGACGGTCGATTCGACGGGCTGGTCGAACAGGGCCTCGGGGTGGTGGACGAGGAAGGTGTCCAGCGGGTCGTCGCGGGCGACCAGGACGGCGAGGGCGCCCTGCCCGGACCGTCCGGCCCGGCCCGCCTGCTGCCACAGGGAGGCGCGCGTGCCGGGGTAGCCGACGATGACGACGGCGTCGAGGCCGGAGATGTCGATGCCCAGTTCGAGGGCGTTCGTCGCGGCGAGGCCCAGGAGTTCACCCGAATGGAGGGCCTGTTCGAGAGCGCGGCGTTCCTCGGGGAGATAGCCGCCCCGGTACGCCGCGACACGCCCGGCCAGCGACCGGTCGACCTCGGCGAGACGCTCCTGGGAGATGACCGAGATCAGCTCGGCGCCACGCCGGGAGCGGACGAACGCGACCGAGCGCACGCCCTGCACGGTGAGGTCGGTCAGCAGGTCGGCGGCCTCGGCGGTGGCCGTGCGGCGGACGGGGGCGCCTCTCTCGCCGTGCAGCTCGGTCAGCGGCGGTTCCCAGAGGGCGAAAACCAGTTCACCGCGTGGGGAGGCGTCGTCGGCCACCTCCAGCACCGGCACACCGGTCAGGCGACGGGCGGCCACCGCGGGCTCGGCGGCGGTCGCGGAGGCCAGCAGGAACACGGGAGACGCGCCGTACCGGGCGCACAGCCGGCGCAGCCTGCGCAGCACCTGGGCGACGTGCGAGCCGAAGACGCCCCGGTAGGTGTGGCACTCGTCGATGACGACGTACTTCAGCGACTTCAGGAAGGAGGACCAGCGGGGATGGGACGGCAGGATGCCGCGGTGCAGCATGTCCGGGTTGGTCAGGACGTAGTTGCCGTACTGGCGGATCCACTCGCGTTCCTCGAACGGAGTATCGCCGTCGTACACGGCCGCGCGAACGAAATGACCCAGGGGATGTGAAAGTTCCTTCACGGAACGGCACTGGTCCGCCGCGAGAGCCTTGGTGGGAGCCAGGTAGAGGGTGGTCGCGCCGCGGCCGTTCGGAGCCTCCGCGCCTTCCACGAGGGCGGACAGGACCGGCACGAGGTAGGCGAGGGACTTGCCGGAGGCCGTGCCGGTGGCGACGACGACCGAATCGCCGTCCAGGGCGTGCTCCGCCACGCGTGCCTGGTGGGCCCAGGGATGTTCGATGCCCGCGGCGCGCACGGCCGCGACGACCTCCGTGCGGATCCGGTCCGGCCAGGCGGCATGCCGACCCTCACGTGGGGGCAAGTGCTCCGTATGAGTAATGCGCGAAGCCCTGCCCGGACCGGACGCGAGCCGGTCCAGGACCGCGTCCGGCGCGGGTCGGGAGGCAGGGTCCGTCCGGGTTCGATCGGATCGGTGATTCTTGGCCATCGGCACCGAGTGTGTCACTGGCGTGACGGACAATGGAGCCAAGGCGTCGTGCACGCCTGCCGGTAAGTGATTGAATGCCATCGCGGCTGGCGAAGCGTCCAGGGGCTGAAGCCGAATGCCCCTAGGGCGACCGCTCGATAGCAAGGTGCTGGAGGATCCGTGGACCTGTCCCTGTCGACCGAAACCATGGGCGATCGCACGATCGTCAGGGTCGGTGGCGAAATCGACGTATATACCGCGCCCAAGCTGCGCGAGCAGTTGGTCGAGCTGGTGAACGACGGCAGTTTCCACCTTGTCGTCGACATGGAGGGCGTGGACTTCCTCGACTCCACCGGGCTCGGCGTACTGGTCGGCGGCCTGAAGCGCGTGCGAGCCCATGAGGGCTCCCTGCGCCTGGTCTGCAACCAGGAGCGCATTCTGAAGATCTTCCGTATCACCGGCCTCACCAAGGTGTTCCCGATTCACACCTCGGTCGAGGAAGCGGTTGCGGCCACCGACTGACACCGGACCCGGGCCACGCGCCCGGGCCGGCCGTCGTTCGGCGAAAGTGAAGACCGAGGGGGTCCGGGCTTCGGTCGCCCGGAGCCTCCCGACAGCACGCCCGTAGTTGCGAGGGGGATGCATGGCCACCGTTGAGCTCCGCTTCAGCGCGCTGCCCGAGCACGTCAGGACCGCCCGGCTGGTGGCGGCAGCGGTGGCGCGCAGGGCCGGAGTGGACGAGGCAGTCCTCGACGAGGTCAGGCTCGCCGTCGGCGAGGCGTGCACCCGGGCCGTCGGGTTGCACCAGACCGGCGGGATCTCGGCACCGGTGAAGGTGCTGCTGATCGAGGAGGAGAAGCAGTTCTCCATCGAGGTCGGCGACGAGGCCCCGCACGCGGTGGCCGGCGGGGGTGCCTCCGGCGCCGGTTCCGGCGGCCCCGACGGTGAGGCCGACGAGGACGAGATGGGCCTCGCGGTCATCAGCGGACTCGTCGACGACGTCGAGGTCAGCGCGGGGGAGCACGGCGGGCTGATCAAGATGACCTGGCCGACCACGCCGCCGCCGACGATCCTGGTCTGATTCCGCCACCGCACACCGTTCTTCCGAAGGGCCCCACCCGTGGGGCCCTTCGTCGTGTGCGGGTGTCAGTGCTCGCCTTTACAGTAGTTCCTGTGCCGTTCACCGCGTGAATTCGTTCACGATCATTCGCGTGCTCTCCGGCAGCCTCAGAATGCTTTCAGGGCATTACCCCGGAAGTCCAATTCCGTTTATCGCGCTCTGTTTTGATCAGGTTCCGGTACCTACAATCCCGTCCACATCTTGAGCTCAGCCCAAGCGTCAAGGAGGACGAATGGCGGGGCTTTACCTCTCACAACAGTCGGGTCATCCCACCGACCTCGCAGCCGCGGTGCTGACCGATGGCAACCGCATCCTCATCGTGGTCATCGCGGTCGTCGCACTGGCGGCACTGGCGGTCGCGGGCGTCCTGGTACGCCAGGTACTCGCGGCCGGCGAGGGCACCGACAGCATGAAGGAGATCGCGGCAGCGGTCCAGGAGGGCGCGAACGCCTATCTGGCCCGTCAGCTGCGCACGCTCAGCGTATTCGCCGTGGTCGTTTTCTTCCTGCTCATGCTGCTGCCCGCGGACGACTGGAATCAGCGTGCCGGACGGTCGGTGTTCTTCCTGATCGGAGCGGCGTTCTCGGCGGCCACGGGCTATATCGGCATGTGGCTCGCCGTACGCAGCAATGTGCGTGTCGCCGCGGCGGCACGTGAAGCCACCCCGGCGGAAGGCGAGCCGGAAAAGGATCTGACCGCCGTTTCGCACAAGGCGATGAAGATCGCTTTTCGCACGGGCGGCGTGGTCGGCATGTTCACGGTGGGCCTCGGCCTGCTCGGTGCCTCCTGCGTGGTGCTGGTCTACGCGGCCGACGCGCCGAAGGTGCTCGAGGGCTTCGGCCTCGGGGCCGCGCTGATCGCGATGTTCATGCGTGTCGGCGGTGGCATCTTCACCAAGGCGGCCGACGTCGGCGCCGACCTGGTCGGCAAGGTCGAACAGGGCATTCCGGAGGACGACCCGCGCAATGCCGCGACCATCGCCGACAACGTGGGCGACAACGTCGGAGACTGCGCGGGCATGGCGGCCGACCTCTTCGAGTCGTACGCCGTGACGCTGGTCGCGGCGCTGATCCTCGGCTCGGCGGCCTTCGGTGACGCCGGGCTCGGTTTCCCGCTGCTCGTGCCGGCGATCGGTGTGATCACCGCCATGATCGGCATCTTCGCGGTGGCGCCCAGGCGCGCCGACCGCAGCGGCATGAGCGCCATCAACCGCGGGTTCTTCATCTCCGCGGTGATCTCGCTGGTGCTGGTGGCGGTGGCCGTCTTCGTCTACCTGCCGGGGAAGTACTCCGAGCTCGACGGTGTCACCGACACCGAGATCCTCGGCAAGGACGGCGACCCGAGGGTCCTCGCGCTCGTCGCGGTGGCCATCGGCATCATCCTCGCCGCCCTGATCCAGCAACTGACCGGCTACTTCACCGAGACCACCCGACGTCCCGTCCGGGACATCGGCAAGAGCTCCCTCACCGGCCCGGCCACCGTCGTCCTCGCCGGTATCTCCGTGGGTCTCGAATCCGCCGTGTACACCGCACTGTTGATCGGCCTCGGGGTGTACGGGGCGTTCCTGCTCGGCGGCACGTCGATCATGCTGGCGCTGTTCGCGGTGGCGCTGGCCGGCACCGGCCTGCTCACCACGGTCGGTGTGATCGTCGCGATGGACACCTTCGGGCCGGTTTCCGACAACGCGCAGGGCATCGCGGAGATGTCCGGTGACGTCGAGGGCGCGGGCGCGCAGGTGCTCACCAACCTGGACGCGGTCGGCAACACCACCAAGGCGATCACCAAGGGCATCGCGATCGCCACGGCCGTGCTCGCTGCGGCGGCACTGTTCGGGTCGTACCGCGACGCGATCTTCACCGGCGCGCGGGACGTCGGCGAGCAACTCAGCGGGGAAGGCGCCCCGATGAGTCTGATGATGGACATCTCGCAGCCCAACAACCTCGTGGGTCTCGTCGCTGGTGCCGCGGTCGTCTTCCTCTTCTCGGGGCTGGCGATCAACGCCGTGTCGAGGTCGGCGGGTTCCGTGGTCTACGAAGTGCGGCGGCAGTTCCGCGAGAAGCCCGGGATCATGGACTACAGCGAGAAACCGGAGTACGGCAAGGTCGTCGACATCTGCACCCGAGATGCCCTGCGCGAGCTCGCCACGCCCGGTCTGCTGGCCGTGCTGGCGCCCGTCTTCATCGGGTTCACGCTCGGCGTCGGCCCGCTCGGCGCGTTCCTGGCGGGCGCGATCGGCGCGGGCACGCTGATGGCGGTGTTCCTCGCCAACTCCGGTGGCGCCTGGGACAACGCCAAGAAACTCGTCGAGGACGGCCACCACGGCGGCAAGGGCAGCGAGGCCCACGCGGCGACCGTGATCGGAGACACGGTCGGCGATCCCTTCAAGGACACCGCGGGACCCGCGATCAACCCGCTGCTGAAGGTCATGAACCTGGTGGCCCTGCTCATCGCGCCCGCGGTGATCAAGTTCTCCTACGGCCCGGACAAGAGCATCGGCGTGCGGATCCTGATCGCCGCGCTCGCGTTCGTCGTGATCGCCGGTGCGGTGTACGTGTCGAAGCGGCGAGGAATCGCCATGGGTGACGAAGACAACGCCGGGACGGAGCCCAAGTCGGCCGATCCGGCGGTGGTTTCGTAGGGAGGTCCTTCGAGCCCCAGTTCCAAGGTGCGGGCGGGCGGCGCGCGTTGACGCGTCGCCCGCCCGCGCTGTGTGGGTACACGCTCACGCGTGAGCCTTATCTCGCTTGGTGCAAAGGGTTACAAAACGGTCTTAATAGACGTTCGGCGTGCGGTTGTCGTGCATCTGGCGTGTATGTTCCGGGGCCGAGAGCCATGGAAGGGACCAAACCGGTGAACAAGAAGCTCGCGGCCGCACTGTCCGGCGGTGCGGTACTGGTACTGGCGCTGTCGGGCTGCGGCGGCGACGACAGCAACGAGAAGCTGGACTCCTGGGCCAAGCAGGTCTGTGACGCCGTGCAGCCGCAGGCCAAGAAGATCGAGTCGGCCAATGCCGCGATCCAGAAGGAGACCTCGGACAACAGCACGCCCGAGGACGTCCAGAAGACCGACGCACAGGCCTTCCAGGACATGTCCGACGCCTACAAGGCGATCGGGACCGCCGTGAACAAGGCCGGGGCGCCGGACGTCGAGAACGGCGAGAAGAAGCAGCGGGACGCGGTCAAGGAGCTCAACACGATCTCCACCTCGTACGCCTCCCTGAAGAAGCAGGTCGACGGGCTGGACACCAAGGACCAGGGGAAGTTCGCCGACGGCCTGAAGGACATCGCCACCGAGCTGGACAAGCTGAGCCAGAGCGGCAACGACGCCCTCAGGAACCTGGAGGAGGGCGAGGTGGGCCAGGCGATGGCCAAGCAGTCCAGCTGCAAGTCGGCCACGGCGTCGGCGGGGGCCACACAGAGCTGAGAAGCCGGGGAACAGGGCAGCGGGCGGCTCGGCACCCGGATGGCGACGGCTGAGCGGCCCGGGCCCGACGGATGAACAGGCCCGACGGCTGACCAGGCCCGGCCGCTGAGCAGGTCCGACGGCTGGGCCGAAGGTGTCCGCTGGGCCGAAGGTGTCCGCTGGGCCGAAGTGACTGCTGAGTCCAGTGCGCCCGTCGTACCGGCTGAGCTCCCTGTGTCCGGGCGGCCGAAGCTCGCACGACCCCCCGCACGGGCGCGTGCGGCGCCGGCACCGGCGGCCACAATGGGGGCGTGAGTAACGCCAGCCAGTCATCCCTGCCCACGCTGCCCGCCTCCGACCGTCCCGAAGCCGCCGCCCGGCTCCGGGACGCCCTGCTCGCGGCCTCCTTCACCGCCGACGGACTGCTCGAACTGCTCGGCGCCTCCGCGTACGCGGCGCTGGCCCGGAGCGAGACCGTGCCCGCGCTCCGGGCGACCCGCGGGGACACGCCCCTGGAGACGCTCGTCCGGCTGTTCCTGCTCCAGCAGCCCGTGCCGCACGCGCGCGTGGCCGAGGTCCTGCCCGTGGACGCCTGCCTGGAGAGCGGCTGGCTGGCCCGGGCCGACGGGGACGAACTCGCCGCGAGGGTGGACATCCGGCCCTATGGCGGGCCCGACGGCGAGGACTGGTTCATCGTGTCGGACCTCGGCTGCGCGGTGGGCGGCGCCGGCGGGATCGGCCGGCGTGAGGAGGGCGTCGTCCTCGGAGTCGGCGGCGCCTCGATGACCCTCGCAGGCATCACCGTCCGTACGCCCGTCGCCGCCGCGCTCGACCTCGGCACCGGCTCCGGCATCCAAGCCCTGCACGCCGCGCAGCACGCCACGCGCGTGGTGGCCACCGACCGCAATCCGCGTGCCCTGCACATCACCGCACTCACGCTGGCGCTGTCCGGCACCGCGGCCGCCGACCTTCGTGAGGGCTCCCTCTTCGGGCCCGTGCGGAGCGACGAGACGTACGACCTGATCGTCTCCAACCCGCCCTTCGTGATCTCGCCCGGTGCCCGGCTCACCTACCGCGACGGCGGGATGGGCGGGGACGATCTGTGCCGCACGCTCGTTCAGGAGGCGGGGGAGCGGCTGAACGAGGGCGGGTTCGCGCAGTTCCTCGCCAACTGGCAGCACGTGGAAGGGGAGGACTGGCAGGACAGGCTCAGGTCATGGGTGCCCCGGGGCTGCGACGCGTGGATCGTGCAGCGCGAGGTGCAGGACGTCAACCAGTACGCCGAGCTGTGGCTGCGTGACGCGGGCGACCACGAGGGTGACGCGGCGGAGTACCAGGCCCGGTACGACGCATGGCTCGACGAGTTCGAGGCGCGCAAGGTGAAGGCCGTCGGCTTCGGCTGGATCACCCTGCGCAGGACCAGTGCCGCCGTGCCCTCGCTCACGGTGGAGGAGTGGCCGCACCCGGTCGAGCAGCCGCTCGGTGACACGATCCGGGCCCACTTCGACCGGCTCGACCACCTGCGCGGCCACGACGACGCCGCGCTGCTCGCAGGACATTTCCGGCTCGCCGCCGAGGTCGTGCAGGAGCAGGTCGGGATGCCCGGCGCGGAGGACCCCGAGCATGTGGTGCTGCGGCAGAACCGCGGCATGCGCCGGGCGACCCGGGTGGACACGGTCGGCGCGGGCTTCGCGGGCGTGTGCGACGGCACGATGAGCGCGGGACGCATCCTCGACGCCATCGCCCAGCTGATCGGTGAGGACCCGGTGCTGCTGCGCGACCGCACACCGGCCCAGATCCGGCTGCTGGTCGAGCAGGGGTTCCTGGAGCCGGTCCGCTGAGCGGACCGCCGAGGTGCGACCCGGGGGCTTCGAGGCGGCTCGCCAACAAATTCGAGTCGATTTGAACACCTCGTCCGAGAGGTTCGTGAGGAACCGGACGACCTTGATCCGGTACCGGGTCGCCCCTGCGTTCACCTCGGCTTCGCCTGCCCGCCGCCCGCGCGTGTCAGCCTCCCGTGGCTGGGGATGCGCGGACAGGGGAAAAGGGGCGCGGCGGGGCATGGAGAGTGAACCGGCGATCTTCGCGGGAGCGGTGTTCTCCCTGTTCGGAGGCGGGTTGCTGGCGTGGACGGTGGCGCGCGTGCGTCAGGACCGGCCCGTCGCCGATGGTGTGAGGCCGGTCGCGTCGGCGACCCTCGCCGGCGCCGTCGCGGTGCTCGCCCTGGCGGCCGGAACCTGGTGCTTCACTCGCCTCTGAGGCCCCCTCCGGCGCCGTGCCCGCGGGTGACCGGGGCGTCGCACTGCGCACAGGGGCGGGTCGGCTCCCGCTACGCCGGGCGGCAGGATTGGTGGTAGTCGGGTTACCGTTCGAGTGGCCGTTGCGGGCTTTTCCCGTTTGACACGGGGGCGGGATGTACCGTCACACTCCGCAGCGTCAGCACGTACCCAGCCCCGGTGAGCGACTCCGGGGAGGCCCCAGCGTCGACCGGAGAGAAGAGCGAAGTTGTCCCCGACCAGCGAGACCGCGAAGGGCGGCCGCCGACTCGTCATCGTCGAGTCGCCTGCCAAGGCGAAGACGATCAAGGGCTATCTCGGCCCCGGCTACATCGTCGAGGCGAGCGTCGGGCACATCCGCGACCTTCCCAACGGTGCCGCCGAGGTGCCCGAGAAGTACACCGGCGAGGTCCGCCGCCTCGGTGTGGACGTCGAACACGACTTCCAGCCGATCTATGTGGTCAACGCCGACAAGAAGGCGCAGGTCAAGAAGCTCAAGGACCTGCTGAAGGAGTCCGACGAACTCTTCCTCGCCACCGATGAGGACCGCGAGGGCGAGGCCATCGCCTGGCACCTCCAGGAAGTGCTCAAGCCCAAGGTCCCGGTCAAGCGGATGGTCTTCCACGAGATCACCAAGGCCGCGATCCAGGCCGCCGTGGCCAACCCGCGCGAGCTCAACCAGAAGCTCGTCGACGCCCAGGAGACGCGCCGCATCCTCGACCGTCTCTACGGCTACGAGGTCTCGCCGGTCCTGTGGAAGAAGGTCATGCCGCGGCTGTCCGCGGGCCGTGTCCAGTCGGTCGCCACACGTCTCGTGGTGGAGCGGGAACGCGAGCGCATCGCCTTTCGTTCGGCTGAGTACTGGGACCTGACGGGCACCTTCGCGACTGGCCGCGCGGGAGACCAGTCGGACCCGTCGTCGCTGGTCGCGCGCCTGCAGACCGTCGACGGCAGGCGAGTCGCGCAGGGCCGCGACTTCGACTCCCTGGGACAACTGAAGAGCGCGAACACCCTCCACCTCGACGAGGCGAACGCCCGCGCCCTGGCCGCCGCCCTGGAGCAGACGCCGTTCGCCGTCCGCTCCGTGGAGTCCAAGCCGTACCGCCGCTCGCCGTACGCCCCGTTCCGTACGACGACGCTGCAGCAGGAGGCCAGCCGCAAGCTCGGCTTCGGCGCGAAGGCCACGATGCAGGTCGCGCAGAAGCTGTACGAGAACGGCTACATCACGTACATGCGTACGGACTCCACGACCCTGAGCGACACGGCGGTCTCCGCCGCCCGTGCCCAGGTCACGCAGCTGTACGGCGCCGACTACCTGCCGCCGCAGCCGAGGACGTACGCCGGGAAGGTCAAGAACGCGCAGGAGGCGCACGAGGCGATCCGCCCCTCGGGTGACCGTTTCCGCACTCCCGCCGAGACCGGACTGACCGGCGACCAGTTCAAGCTCTACGAGCTGATCTGGAAGCGGACCGTCGCCTCCCAGATGAAGGACGCGACCGGCAACAGCGTCACGGTGAAGATCGGCGGCACGGCGGCCGACGGCCGGGACGTCGAGTTCAGCGCGTCCGGCAAGACGATCACCTTCCACGGCTTCCTGAAGGCCTACGTGGAGGGTGCCGACGACCCGAACGCGGAGCTCGACGACCGCGAGCGCCGGCTGCCCCAGGTCTCCCAGGGCGACGCTCTGAGCGCCCAGGAGATCACGGTCGACGGGCACGCCACCAAGCCCCCGGCCCGCTACACCGAGGCCTCCCTGGTCAAGGAGCTGGAAGAGCGCGAGATCGGCCGCCCGTCGACGTACGCGTCGATCATCGGCACGATCCTGGACCGCGGCTACGTGTTCAAGAAGGGCACGGCCCTGGTGCCGTCCTTCCTGTCCTTCGCCGTGGTCAACCTCCTGGAGAAGCACTTCGGGCGCCTCGTCGACTACGACTTCACCGCCAGGATGGAGGACGACCTCGACCGCATCGCCCGCGGTGAGGCGCAGTCCGTTCCGTGGCTGAAGCGGTTCTACTTCGGCGAGGGCACGGGCGGGGGCGGTGCCGCCGACGCCGGCAACGGCGACGGGGACCACCTCGGCGGCCTCAAGGAGCTGGTGACGGACCTGGGCGCGATCGACGCGCGCGAGGTGTCGTCGTTCCCGGTGGCCAACGACATCGTGCTGCGGGTCGGCCGCTACGGCCCGTACATCGAGCGCGGCGAGAAGGACACCGAGCAGCACCAGCGCGCCGACATCCCCGACGACCTGGCGCCCGACGAACTGACCGTCGACCTCGCGGAGGAGCTGCTCGCCAAGCCGAGCGGCGACTACGAGCTGGGCACCGACCCGGCCACCGGCCACACGATCGTCGCCAAGGACGGCCGCTACGGCCCGTATGTGACGGAGATCCTCCCCGAGGGCACCCCGAAGACGGGCAAGAACGCGGTCAAGCCGCGCACGGCGTCCCTATTCAAGACCATGTCCCTGGACACGGTGACCCTCGACGAGGCCCTGAAGCTGATGTCGCTGCCGCGTGTCGTCGGCGCCGACGCCGAGGGCCAGGAGATCACCGCGCAGAACGGCCGCTACGGCCCGTACCTGAAGAAGGGCACCGACTCCCGCTCGCTCCAGGCCGAGGAGCAGCTCTTCACGATCACGCTGGAGGAGGCGCTGGCGATCTACGCCCAGCCCAAGCAGCGTGGCCGGGCCGCGGCCAAGCCGCCGCTGAAGGAGCTGGGCACCGACCCGGTGAGCGAGAAGCCGGTCGTGGTCAAGGACGGCCGCTTCGGTCCGTACGTCACCGACGGGGAGACCAACGCGACCCTGCGCTCCGACGACAGCGTCGAGGAGATCACCCCGGAGCGCGGTTTCGAGCTGCTCGCCGAGAAGCGCGCCAAGGGGCCGGCGAAGAAGACCGCGAAGAAGGCGGCCAAGAAGGCGCCGGCGAAGAAGACGACGACGGCCAAGAAGACCGCGGCGAAGAAGACCACGACCGCGAAGAAGACGACGGCGAAGAAGACCACCGCGAAGAAGACGGCCGCCAAGACGGTGACCGCCGCCAAGGCCGCGGAGGACTGAGGTCGTTCGAGCCCTGTGCGGAACCCGGACCACCGCGTCCGGGTCTTCGCCCGGGGTTCGGAAAGCGAACGCCCCGGCAACACTTCGGTGTCGGGGCGTGCGCATGCCAGACCGCGCCCCCCAGGGTGACGGTGGCTCCCGATAGGCTGAACGCATGACGCGAGCCGACCACCCAACGGCCCCTCAGCCCGCCCCCGACGACGCCCTGGTCGCGGACTCCCGCGAGCGTGCCGTCCGTGCCCTGCTGCGACGACCTCAGCTGAAGCGGTTGTGGAGCGCACAGCTCGTGGGCGGCGTGGGGGACACCCTCGCCCTTCTCGTGCTGGTCGTCCTCGCGCTCCAGACGGCCGTCGCCGAGGGCTCGTTCGGGGGCGGCTACCGGGGTGTGGCGTTCGCAGTGGCGACCGTTTTCGGGGTGCGCATCCTCGCGACACTCCTGTTCGGCGCCGTCCTGCTCGGCCCGCTCACCGCGCTCACCTCGCAGGACGGCCCGCTCGACCGCCGCTGGACCATGGTGGGCGCCGACGGGCTGCGCGCGGCGCTGCTCATCGTCGCGCCCCTGTGGATCGACTGGACGCCCGACAACGCACTGGCCGTCCTGCTCGTCACGGCCTTCGTGATGGGGGTCGCCGAGCGGTTCTGGACGGTGTGCCGCGAGAGCGCGGCCCCCGCACTGCTCCCCGCCCCGCCGCCGGAGGGCGCGACGGTCCGGCCGCTGCCCGACCACATGGACGCCCTGCGCCGCCTGTCGCTGCGCACCGGCTTCGTGGCGATCCCCCTCGCCGCCGTCGCCCTGGTCGTCGCGGCCCTGTTCAACAACCTGCTGGGCGCCGGCATCGACTGGTTCGGCCAGCACCAGGCGGCCCTCGCCTCCTACGTGGCCGCCGGGCTGTTCGCCGCGTCCCTGTCCGTGCTGACCTTCCTGGAGCTGCCCGGTACGCGCACCCCGCGCGCGCGGTCGCCGCTGGAGGGGCTGCGCCGCCCGAAGACCGGCACCGGCGCCGACAAGGGCCGTACCGGCGCGGTGCCGCTGCTGGTCCTGTCCTGCGCGGCCGTCGCCGCCGCGGTGTCGGCCGCCGTCGCCGTCGCCGTGCTGCACGCCAAGGACCTGGGCGGCGGCCCGGTCCTCTACGGCCTGTTCGTGGCCGCGCTGACCGGCGGGGTGGTCGTCGGCATCCGTACGGCGCCCGCCCTGGTGCCCGCCCTGTCGCGCCGCCGGCTGCTCGCGCTGACGATCGCCTTCACCGGTGTCTCCCTGCTGGCCGCCGGGCTGGTCCCGGACGTCACCACCGTGCTGCTGATCCTCGCGCTGGCCGGCGTCGGCGCGGGCCTGTCCGCCAACATCGGGCACACCCTGCTCGACCAGGAGACCGAGGAGTACCGGCGCTCCCGCACGACGGAGCACCTGCACGCGGTCGTCCGGGTCTGCGTGGCGCTCGGTGCGGTGATCGCCCCGCTGGTGGCGGCGGCGATCGGGCCGCACCGGCTGGAGGGCGGCAAGTTCGTCTTCGCCCACGGCGGCGCGGCCTTCACACTCATGCTGACCGGCGCCCTGCTGCTGCCCGTCGCCGCGCTGGTGCTGGCCAAGGTCGACGACCGTTCCGGCGTGCCGCTGCGCAAGGACCTGAAGGACGCGCTGCTCGGCGGCGACGACCCGGAGGAGGGGCAGGCGGCCTCCGGCTTCTTCATCGCCCTGGAGGGTGGTGACGGGGCCGGCAAGTCGACCCAGGCCGAGGCGCTCGCCGAGTGGATCCGCGCCAAGGGCCACGAGGTCGTGCTGACGCGCGAGCCCGGGGCGACGCCGGTGGGCAAGCGGCTGCGCTCGATCCTGCTGGACGTGTCGAGCGCGGGCCTGTCGCACCGCGCGGAGGCGCTGCTCTACGCCGCCGACCGGGCCGAGCACGTCGACACCGTCGTACGGCCCGCCCTGGAGCGCGGCGCGGTCGTCATCTCCGACCGGTACATCGACTCGTCCGTCGCCTACCAGGGCGCCGGCCGTGATCTGTCGCCGACCGAGATCGCCCGGATCAACCGCTGGGCGACGAACGGGCTCGTGCCGCATCTGACCGTGCTGCTGGACGTCGCCCCGGAGACCGCGCGTGAGCGGTTCACCGAGGCGCCCGACCGGCTGGAGTCGGAGCCCGCCGAGTTCCACGCGCGCGTGCGGGCCGGTTTCCTCACCTTGGCCGCGGCCGACGCCGGACGGTACCTGGTGGTGGACGCCGGCCAGGAGCCCGAGGCCGTCACGACGGTCGTCCGGCACCGGCTCGACCAGGTGCTGCCGCTGTCCGAGGCCGAGATCAAGGCCCAGGAGGAGGCACGGAAGAAGGCCGAGGAGGAGGCCCGCCGCAAGGCCGAGGAGGAGGCCGCCCGCAAGGCCGAGGAGGAGCGCCTGGAGCGCGAGCGCCAGGAGCAGCTGGCCAAGCTGCGCGCCGAGGAGGAGGAGCGCAAGCGGCGCGAGCTGGAGGAGGCCCAGCGGCGCGAGGCCGAACGGCAGGCGGAGGAGGCCCGTCGCCGGGCCGAGGAAGCGCGCAGGAAGGCAGAAGAGGAGCGGGCTCGGCTCCTCGCGGAGGAGAAGGCCCGCGCTGAGGAGGAGGCCCGCCGCAAGGCCGACGAGGATCGCCGCCGCAAGCAGGCCGAGGAGGAGGCGCGACTGCGCGCCGAGGCCGAGGCGCTCCGCCTGGACAAGCAGCGCAAGGCCGAGGCGGCGCTGCTGCGGGCCGAGGAGGCACGGCGGCTCGCGGAGGCGGCCGCCGCCGCGGCCGAGGTTGGGCCGAAGAGTTCCGCCCCGAAGAGTTCCGCCTCGAAGAGCTCACGTGCGCAGGGTGCCGCCTCTGCCGCGGCCGCTCAGGACGCGGCGACCGTGCCCACCCCGGTGGTGACACCGGGGTGGGCGGGGGACGACACGACCGTGCTGCGCCCGGTACGGGACGACGAGCAGGGTGCGGGCCGGTCCTCCGGTGAGTCCGACGCCGAGGTGACGGCGGAGCTGCCGGTGCCGCCGGCGGCCGGGGAGCGGACGGAGGTCCTGCCGCCGGTCCCGCCTCGCGCCGGGGACGAGACCGAGGTCCTGCCGCCGGTGCGCGACCGGGAGGCCTCCGGAGCGGCCGACGAGACGGCGGTGCTGCCTCCGGTCCGGCCGGAGGACGCCGAGGAGACGGCCGTCCTCCCGCCGGTGCGCGGGGACGAACCGACGGACCGGGTTCCGCCCGAGTACTTCCGGAAGGACGCCCCGGCCGCCCGGCCCGACGGCACCGAGGACCGTACGCGGGAGATGCCCCAGGTGGACGCCGACGGTACGCCGCGCCGCCGCAGGTCCGACTGGGCCGAGGAGACGCCGCTGGACGACCTGCCGTCGCTGGCGGACGAACTGCTCGGACCGCACGACGACGAGCCGGACGACAGGCGCGGACGCCGGGGCCGGGGCGGCCGGGGGCGCTGACGCCTCCGGCGGGCCACCGTGGGAGCCCGGCCTCCGCACTGCGGGCCGGGTGGGGGCGGCAGGCGTTGTCGGTGGTCGCCCCCACAATGGATCTCGCAACGCAGCACATGACGGAAGGGCGGCGTGACCCATGACCGTGTGGGACGACCTCGTCGGGCAGGAGAGGGTGAGCGAGCAGCTGGCCGCTGCCGCCCGGGATGCCGACGCCCTGGTCACCGCGGCCACCACCGGCACCCCGCCGCCCGAGGCGTCGAAGATGACGCACGCGTGGCTGTTCACCGGCCCGCCCGGCGCCGGGCGGAACCAGGCGGCGCGCGCGTTCGCCGCGGCGCTGCAGTGCGTCAGCCCGGACCGCGCCCTCGGCGGCTCCCCGGGCTGCGGCTTCTGCGACGGCTGCCACACCGCACTCATCGGCACCCACGCCGACGTCACCACCGTCGCCGCCGTCGGCGCGCAGATCCTCGCCGACGACATGCGCGACACCGTCCGCAAGTCGTTCACGTCGCCGGCCACCGGCCGCTGGCAGATCATCCTCGTCGAGGACGCCGAGCGGCTGAACGAGAAGTCGGCCAACGCCGTCCTCAAGGCCGTGGAGGAGCCCGCCCCGCGTACGGTGTGGCTGCTGTGCGCCCCCTCCATCGAGGACGTCCTGCCGACCATCCGCTCGCGCTGCCGCCACCTGAACCTGAGCACACCCAGGGTCGACGCCATCGCCGACATGCTCGTCCGCCGCGAGGGCATCGAGCCGGACGTCGCCGCCGCCGCGGCCCGCGCGACCCAGGGCCACGTCGACCGGGCGCGCCGCCTGGCCACCGACCCGGCCGCGCGCGAACGCCGAGCCGCCGTGCTCAGGCTGCCGCTGCGCGTCGAGGACATCGGCGGCGCGCTCAAGGCCGCCCAGGAGCTCGTCGACGCGGCCGCCGAGGACGCCAAGCAGCTCGCGGAGGAGATGGACTCCAAGGAGACCGAAGAGCTGAAGGCCGCTCTCGGTGCCGCCCAGGGCGGCCGCATGCCCCGGGGCACCGCGGGTGTGATGAAGGACCTGGAGGACAAGCAGAAGCGCCGCAGAACGCGCACGCAGCGTGACAGCCTCGACCTCGCCCTGACCGACCTCACGGCCTTCTACCGTGACGTCCTCGCCCTCCAGCTCGGCTCGCGCGTGGCCATCGCCAACGCGGACGCCCAGGACGCCCTGGAGCGCCTCGCCCGCGGCAGCTCCCCGGAGTCCACCCTCCGCCGCATCGAGGCGATCGCCGCCTGCCGCGACGCCCTCGACCGCAACGTGGCGCCGCTGCTCGCGGTGGAGGCGATGACGATGGCGCTCAGAGCGGGCTGAGGGACCGGCAGGACACAGGGGGCGGATACGCGCGCCGGGTAATAGGGGCTGGGCAGGCGCACCGGACACACGGGCAGGATACGCGTGCCGGACACAGAGGGCGGACGCGTGCCGGACACAAGGGCCGGACCCCTCGACCGGAGACACGCGTCGGACCACCCGTCGGACATGCGTTGACGCCGTAACGGGTACGAGGCACGACACGCACGCACGGCACTCATTCCGTCGCCCAGAGTTACGCTCGCTGGATGTACACACGGCGCACCCCCCGCTCCGCCTCCGGCTCCGGCGCTCTCCACCGCAGGGCACGAAACCGGGCCAAGACCGCCGCCGGTCTCCTCGCCACCGCCGCGCTGCTCGTCTCCGCCTGCTCCTCCGGCAGCGCGACGACGTCCGCGGCCTCCGCGGCGGCGGAGGCGGCACTGGTCGCGCTGCCGCAGGCCACGCCCGCGGCGCTCTCGTCGTACTACGGGCAGAAGCCGGCCTGGCGCGGCTGCGGTGTCCCCGGCTTCGAGTGCGCCACCCTCAAGGCACCCCTCGACTACGCCGAACCGTCCTCGGGCGACGTCCGGCTGGCCATCACCCGCAAGAAGGCCACGGGCCCCGGCAAGCGGCTCGGTTCGCTGCTCGTCAACCCGGGCGGACCGGGCGGCTCGGCGGTCGGCTACGTCCAGTCGTACGCGGGCATCGGCTACCCGGCCGAGGTGCGCGCCCGCTACGACATGGTGGCGGTCGACCCGCGCGGCGTGGCCCGCAGTGAACCCGTCGAGTGCCTGGACGGGCCGGGCATGGACATGCACACGCAGACGGACGCCACGCCCGACGACGGGAAGGAGACGGACGGGCTGGTCGCTGCGTACCGGACGTTCGCCGAGGGTTGCGGCGCGGACGCGCCCCGGCTGCTGCGCCATGTGTCCACCGTGGAGGCGGCCCGGGACATGGACATCGTGCGGGCGGTGCTCGGCGACGAGAAGCTGAACTTCGTCGGCGCCTCCTACGGCACCTTCCTCGGGGCCACGTACGCCGGGCTCTTCCCGGGCCGGGCGGGGCGGCTGGTGCTGGACGGCGCGATGGACCCGTCGCTGCCGGCCCGGCGGCTGAACCTCGAACAGACGGCGGGCTTCGAGACGGCGTTCCGGTCCTTCGCGAAGGACTGCGTACGGCAGGCCGACTGCCCGCTGGGCGGCAGGGGCACCCCACCCGAGCGGGTGGGCGACAACCTCAAGGCGTTCTTCGAGGAGCTCGACACGCAGCCCGTTCCCACGGCCGACGGGGACGGCCGCAAGCTCACCGAGTCCCTCGCCACGACCGGTGTGGTCGCGGCCATGTACGACGAGGGTGCCTGGGAGCAGCTGCGCGAGGCGCTGACGTCGGCGATGCAGGAGAACGACGGCTCCGGGCTGCTCGTCCTGTCCGACGGCTACTACGAGCGGGACTCCGACGGCGCCTACAGCAACCTGATGTTCGCCAACGCGGCGGTGAACTGCCTGGACCTGCCGCCCTCCTTCGACACTCCCGACGACGTGCGCGGGGCGCTGCCCGAGTTCGAGAAGGCATCGCCGGTCTTCGGCGAGGGCCTGGCGTGGGCCGCACTGAACTGCGCGTACTGGCCGGTGCACGCCACGGGTGAGCCGCACCGGATCGAGGCGAAGGGCGCGGCGCCCATCGTCGTGGTCGGCACGACCCGGGACCCGGCGACCCCGTACCGCTGGGCGCAGGCCCTGGCCGGCCAGCTCTCCTCGGCCCGCCTGCTCACCTATGAGGGCGACGGCCACACGGCCTACGGCCGCGGCAGCTCCTGCATCGACCGGACGATCAACGCCTACCTCCTGCGCGGCACCCCGCCCACTGACGGAAAGCGCTGCTCATAGCCCTGCTCTCGGCCCCGGAGGGCCCGCCCCGGGGCTGGTTCGGAGCACTCTCGGAAACTGTGTAGACTTACCGTCGTTGCTGATCGCACCATAGTGCGGACAGCGCGCCGCCTTAGCTCAGATGGCCAGAGCAACGCACTCGTAATGCGTAGGTCTCGGGTTCGAATCCCGAAGGCGGCTCTGAGAAACCCCAGGACTCACTCGCCGTGACCTGGGGTTTTTCCTTGCTCGGGGCATGACGCGTCACACGGCCGTGGTGCCGTGAGATGGCTTGCGTGAGCGATGCGTGAGCGGAGCGGTCCGGTGCCCTACTTCTTGGGCTTCTTCCGCTTGCTTTTCTTCTTGGCCCTGGCCTCGGCTTTCGCCTTGTCCTTGGCCTTCTTGGTGGCCTGACGGGCCTCCTCCGCCTGGGTCTTCCTCTGAAGCGGGACCAGCTTGGCGGTGGCCTCGGCCGCGTTCTTGCCGACCTGCGGCAGGACGCTCTGGTAAATGTCCCGCGTGATGCGGGTGTCGCTGTGCCCGAGTGTGTCCGACACGATCTTCACGTCGATGCCGGCGGCGAGCATGAGCGTGGCCGCTCCGTGCCGGAGGTCGTGGAGCCGGATCGGCGGGAGGCCGGAGGCGGCGACGAGGCGCTCGAAGAGGTCGGTCAGCTTCCCGGGATGGAGCCAGGAGCCGTCTTCCTGGGTGAAGACCATGCCGGTCTCGACCCAGGCTGATCCCCACTGCTCGCGGTCGGCGTCCTGCTGTTCGCGGTGTCGCTTCAGGACGTTGACGGTGTCGTCGTCGAGCGCGACCACGCGGAAGCCGCTGTCCGTCTTGGGCTCGGAGGTCTCGACCTCCCACCCGTCCTGGACGAGCTGGGCGGAGACGGTCAGGGAGTGGTCATCGAGGTTGGTCTCCGACCAGGGCTGCCCGCATGCCTCGCCCCGCCGCAGGCCGCGGAAGGCGATCAGATGCCACATTGCGTACAGCCGGTCCTCCGCGACGAAGTCGAGGAACGCGCCAGTCTGTTCGGGCGTCCAGACCATCACAGGCGAGGGCTTCTCACCCGTCTGCTCCCACCTGGCGACCCGCGCGTCCGTCCACACCAGAGCCTTCGGCTTGCGCACCGGATCGAGCTCGACGTGCGCCGCCGGGTTGAAGGTGAGGATCTGCTGGCCGATCGCGTCGTTCAACGCAGACCGGAGCGTGGCCTTGATGCGCAGCCGGGTAGCCGGACCGGTCACACGCCGGAACGGCGGCATGGCATCGATCGCCGCCTTCATCACCTTGCGGCGGGCGCGGTTGCCCGCTCCCTTCCACGGCACGGTGGCCAACTCCTCGACCGCGGCCCGGCGCTGGGCGTTCTGTTCCAGGATCTCGGCATTACCGTCGGCTATGGCCGTGAACATCTCGCTGAGATGGCTCACGCGCAGGCGGTCGAGACGGTGGTGGCCGATCCGGGGCTTCAAATGGAACCGGATATCGGTTTCGTAGCGGGTGAGCCCCGACTTGCGGATGCGCTTGCCGTCGAGCCACCGGTCGAGCCACTCGCTGACGGTCAGACGGCCGATCAGGTCCTGACCGGACTTCAGGCGCCGCCGGGTCTCCTCGACATCGGGCAGTGGCGACTTCTCGTCGCCGACCTCCTCCAGCATGGCGGCGATCAGCGCCATGCCTTCAGGGTCGTCGGTGTCGGCGAGGCCGAGCAGCGCGCGTATGTGGTCGAGATCGGCCTGGGCCGCCTTGAGGCTCTCGTAGCCGGCGCGGCTGAAGGAGCGGCGGGTGCCGTTTTCGCGGGGCGGAAGCTCCTGGCGTATCGAGTACGAGCCGTGCTTGCGGCTGGAGAGCTTCGGGCACTGCTTGCCGAGTGGCTTACCGGTGTGGGGGTCGCGGCAGTAGCAGCGGCGGTGGGTGGAACCCTTCAAAGATCATTCTCCTCTGTGGTGTCGCCGACGGGTGGGTCGACGTCGGCGAGTTCTGGTGGCAGGTGCGGTGGTGTGCCGCCGTCTTCGCTGATGAAGGCGCGGGCGCTGCGGAGCCGGTACTTGGCTTCCAGCGCCCTTTCGGCGTAGTCGGCTTGGGCGAGTACGGCTTCCTCGCGTTCGGCCTGGTTGGGTGCCGTCTCGGCCTTCCAGCGCTGGTGCTCTTCGCCCTTCAGGGCGGCCAGGGCGGCGCGCTGGTGGCGGACGTGGGCGCGGAAGTTGCGGAGCATGTCGTCTTCCATGCCGAAGTCCTCGCTGTCGCCGGTGAACCAGCGCATGGCATCCCAGGTCGGGTCGGAGTGCTGAAGGGGAAGGCGTTGGACTCGGTCGACGTAGCCGACGGGGTAGAGCAGGCAGATGGGGTAGGTCCGTAGGGCTTCGGCGAGGAGGAGGACGTCTCTCAGGCGGCTACGGAGGGCTCGCCGCAGCTGACCGCAGCGGTGAAGTACGCACTCGGGAAGGGATCGTTGATCTTCGCTGGCGTCGGAAACAACGGAGACGGGGCCAACGAGGTGATGTACCCGGCCGCTACGCCGGGAGTGGTCGGTGTGGCGGCGGTGGGCAAGGATCTGCGCAGGACCGCCGAGTCGGAGTACGGACCGCAGGTGGACATGGCCGCCCCGGGCGAGGACATGGTGCACGCCTGTGACAGCGAGACCGGGCTGTGCCGGGGCCACGGCACCAGCGACGCAACTGCCCTCGCCTCCGCCAGCGCCGCCTTGATCTGGGCCGAGCACCCGACCTGGACCAACAACCAGATTTTGCGAGTCATGCTCAACACCATCGGCGCCCCCACCGACGAGGCCGAGCGCAACGACTCCATCGGCTACGGCATCGTCCGCCCCCGCATCGCCCTGCAGAACCCCGGCGACCCGGGCCCCGCCGACACGTACCCGCTCCCCGACCTCGCAGCCGCGGCACCGAATGCACCATCCCCTCAGACCTCGGAGAGCACAGGCGCCGACGCTCCGGCAACGGACGACGGCTCCGCCACGACGGCACCCGCGTCTGAAGGCGGCAGCACCCCCTGGGGCGCGCTGGGCATCGGCGCTGTCGCACTCCTCGGAGCCGCGATCGCGGTCTCCGCCGTCGTCCGCAGGCGTCGCACACCTGCGGCTGCACTCCCAACGTCCGCGGCCGCCGCCAGTCAATTCCCCCACGCAGCAACGGGGCTCACGCCGCCTCCGTACACGCCTTCGGACCCATGTGGCAGCGTCACCCCATCCGATCGAGAACCGGGTTCCGCCTGAGTGCAGATACTCAGACGCCATCGTGGCCGATACGGATGGGGCACGTGATGTAGAGGCGTTACGGTACGTCTCGGTCACCGCCGCGATGCGGTCACAGGTTCACTTCCGCTCGGCGACGCACCATCAGGACACGGGGAGGACCGCGCATGGCGTGGGATGAGTGGGAGCAGCTCAAGGCCGCAGCGGTCGAGCGGCACACCACGCAGATGCAGCTCAATCAACTGCCCGCCGACCAAGGCGGCACCAGCTCCGCTGGCAGTGGCAGCGGGGTCGGCAAGCTGAGGTCCGACAAGGCGGCGTGGACCAAGGCGGGGGCAGACGTCGGATCGTTGCGGGAAGACCTCGGCAAGGCGTGGGCAAAGATGGAGGTGGGCCAGACGGGACTCGGGAAGGGAACCGGGTGCCTGACCGCGGCGGCCCAGCAGGATGTCTACGACTCCTGGAAGCGCTACGTCAAGGACGTGGGCGAGGTGTGCGACGGGCTTGCCGGCGTGCTGGAGAAGACGGGCAACGATCAGCTACGGACCGACGAGGCCATCAAGGCCGAGATCGCCAAGCTGAAGACCGAGTACTACGAGGACCCGCCCACCGGCGGCCAGGCCAAGGGGCGGTGACCCGGGCACATGGACCACTTGACGCTCAAGGCCCTCAAGCCGACCGAGTACGCGGAGGCAGCGGACGGGTACCGCGCGATCAGCGGCATGGCCGACGCAGCCAAGGAACGCATCGACAAGCAAATCACCGCAGCCATGCGGAAGGCCAACGAGGGTGAGGCTGCGGACGCGGCACTCAAGCAGCTGCGGAAGCTGTCGGAAAACTTCCACTACACCCAGGTGGAATGCGGCCTGATCACCGGCGCTCTCGACGGCTTTTCGTCCGAGATTTCCGCTCCCAAGCGTCGCCTGACTGAGGCTCTGGACGATGCGGCAGCGCTGGCATACACCGTCAACCAGGACGGCACCATCACGTATCCCGCTGGCGGTAAGAACGAGCTCACTGGTGAGCCGATCCCCGGCGGCACAGTCCTGGGCAACAACGGCATGATCACCGGCAACGACACAGGATTGCAATCACCGGGGCTGGTACCAAACAACCCTCAGTTCAAGAACCCGAACCCGCACCATGCCAAAGCTGTGGACATCGCCGACCGCATCGCCCACGCCGTACGGGAAGCCCAGGAGATCGACGACCGGTATAGCAAGGCGCTGAACAAGCTCAAGGCAGCGCCGGGGCTGAACGTCGACACCAAGACATGGGCGGACGTGGCATCCGATGTCGATAGTGTGAGCTCAGCGGCCAGTGAATACCTCCGGGATCACATCCCTTGGGACAAGTCACCGGCCGACCGTAAAGAGTGGTGGGACAGCCTCAGCAATGAGGAGCGTGAGGAGTACAAGGCGGCCTTCCCGGAAATCATCGGCAACTTGGACGGCATCCCGTCAACGGTCCGGGACGAGGCGAACCGGGAGAACATTCACCTCCTCATCGCGCAGTTGGAGGGCCAGCACGACGAGGCATCCAAGGAAAAACTCGAAGGGCTTAAGGGCATCCAGAACAAGCTCAACGCGGGAGGCCAGCCACCAATGTTCCTCCTGGGCATCGGTCTCGAAGGGAACGGGAGGGCGATCGTCGCCTATGGGAACCCTGACACCTCAAAGAACGTCTCGGCTTATGCGCCTGGCTTGGGCACCAAACTCAACTCTGAATTTTCCGATGGTACGGTGAAACGCGCCTACTATACGGCTACGGAAGCCCAGAAGTTCGATCCCTCCTCATCGTCGATCGTATGGCTCGGCTACGATGCACCTCAATCGATCGATGTGATGACTGCCACCGACGCCGAGCGCGGCGCGCCCACCTACAACAGTTTCATGAGTGGAATTTCGGCAACCAATGAGAATGCCGATCCTCACATCACCGCCATCGGACATTCCTATGGTTCTCGGCTGGTAGGGGGCGCCACGCAGGAGGCGGGAGGGATTCCGGGCGCTGATGACATCATTCTCGTCGGAAGTCCCGGCGTCGGCGTTGACAAGGCGGAGGACCTGGGTGTGGGCAAGGATCACGTCTGGGTGGGCGCGGCGGAGAACGACATCGTCACCAAGCTCCCTTCATCGAAGGAAGCTGTGGCAGGAACCATGGGATTCTTCGGGGGAGGGCCGCCTGGCGCGTACCTCGGAGGAGAGGTCGCTGACCAGGGTGACGACGACATCTGGTTCGGCAAGGATCCGGCAAGCAAAGCGTTCGGCGCCAACAGATTCGAGACCCTGCCCGGACCAGAGCTTGTTCAGCCGTCCTTCCCCGACATTTTTGGTTCGAAGTTGGATATCGAAGCTCACAGCAATTACTTTTCTCCGGAAGAAGGGAAAGACAGGGTCTCTGCACAAAATATCGCCGCCATTGTCGCAGGACATCCGGAATACGTCATAAGGGAGACGCCGCGATGAGGGAAAGGGTTGCAGCGGCCGCAGTGCTGGCACTGCTTCTTGCCGGATGCGACACGACGGGTTCCGCGTCTTCAAGCAACGAAAGCCAATCGAAGATGAACCTGCAAGAGGCCGCCGATAGGGCGGACAAGATCCTGGACGAGGCGTTTGCGGCCATCAAGCCTCCCGTTGAGTGGACACCTAGGTACTCGATGCCGGGTGACTGCTATGTAGACCGCGATCGTGCCGTCATGACGATCATCTCTGCCGAGCGGCGTGGCAGCTTCCTCGGCGTGCTGGAACGCCACTGGAAGAGCAAGGGTTACAAGCTCGTCGCCACGAGTCCGAACGGGCTCGTTGCCCACTTCAAGACACAGGACGGCTTCCAGCTCGAAGTCCTGATCGGGCCCAATGGCCAAGCACACCTGAGCGTCACCACCCCGTGTGTGAAGGAGTCCGAGGTTGCTCAGCCGACCAGCAAGCCGAACGGCCCTGACTACTCGAAGCAGGAGTTGCCGGCGCCGAACGTGAAGTCCACGTTCTGGTCGAGCGACGCACCCCTCTCAAGCTGACGCACGCGTCCGGAAGCAAGAAATCGGCGTCGTCTCGTGCGGGCCTGTCCGCCCGGAGACGCCGACTACGCGGGAGGCCGTCCAACGGCGCGGTCTGATCGTCGCGCCGAACCGCTCGCTCGAAGCATCTTGCGCATAGCTACGACAGGCGAACTGGCTGGCTTTGCAGAACCACGGAATTGCCTACAGCGGTCGCTCAGGCCGCCGACCAGCCCGCCCCTGGAGGGAGCGGCCCCCGGGCTTTGACCGATAGCCGCTCAAACGTCCAGTTACAGCCTGTTGCCGATCAAGTACTCGCGATAGTCTCTCCTCTGGCGTAGTCGCCAAGACCCTCCAGCAGGGCATCGCTGGCGGATCCTCCGAGCTCAACCTCGATGACGCCGCGAAGATCATCGGCTGCTGGAACGCAATGGCCAAGCGCACCGGCACCTTCGCCGACGGCTCTGGCTTCGGAGAGGAGGAGGCCCCCATGAAGCGGGCGGTGGCCTTCGCCCGCTCCATCGCCGACTCCAAGTCCGATCGCCGACCGCTTCAACGAGGTCGTCGACGCCTACGACGACGCCGACGACGACGTGCTCCACTGCGAGGTCGACCACGTCGACGGCACCTTCAACACCTTGCAGCGCAACCAGCTCCTTGACTGGCTCAAGCAAGACCCCGGGCAGAACCAGGCTCGCATCCTCTCCAACGCCCGCTGCCTCTCCGAAGGCGTCGACGTCCCGAGCCTGGACGCCGTCCTCTTTCTTCACCCCCGCAACTCGGTGGTCGACGTCGTCCAGTCAGTCGGCCGCGTTATGCGCCTGGCCCCGGGCAAGAATTACGGCTACATCATCCTGCCCGTCGCTATCCCCGCGGGTATGTCGCCGGAGGCGGCCCTCCAGAAGAACGAGCGCTTCAAGACGGTCTGGCAGGTCCTCCAGGCCCTCTGTGCCCACGACGACCGCTTCAACGCGACGGTCAACCAGATCGAGCTCAACAAGAACAAGCCCGACAACAAAATCGGCATTGGCAGTATCGGGCCCAACGATGAGACGATCGGCGACCAGGACGGCTCCAGCACTGCCGACAGCGCCCAGGCCGCCAAGGATAAAGAAGCCCAGAGCGCCCAGCACATCCAGGACGCCCTCTTCTCCGTAAGCGACTGGCGGGACGCCATCTACGCCCGCATCGTCGACAAGGTCGGCGAACGCCACTACTGGGAAGACTGGGCCAAGGACATCGCCCAGATCGCCGACCGCCACGTCACCCGTATCAAGGCCGCGCTCGCGATCCCCGAGAAGCAGGCCGCCTTCCAAGAGTTCGTCGGCGAGTTGCGCGCGACCATAAATCCCGGTGTCACCCACGACAGTGCTTTGCTTCTTCCCGGGTGAACGGGTTCGTCTCGGTCTCGTCGATGCTGGGCGGGTCGACCAGCGTGGCGACGTTCTCGCCGATCATCCGGCGGCGGTGGGCAATCTTCAGGGCCCGCGACAGGATGGGGTGCACCTTGACCACGTGGGACGGTGCGTGACCGGCATCGAGCATGGACCGGTACATCTGCTCAAGGTGCTCGGGGGTGAGCTTGTCGATGCGGTGCTTCCCGACGCCGGGAACGATGTGGTTGCGGGTCTTGGACCAGTAGTCGTCCAGCGAGCGGGGCTTGAGCTTCCGGTTCGCGATGCCGGTCAAGGCAGGTCTCCATCCACTGTCCGACCGTGGGCCTACGGCCCGCCTTGGTCGCGCGCCCCTCGGCAGCGTGAGCGCCTGCGACGATGTGAACATGCCGACTTCTGGAACGCCTCTCCCCGCTGCGCTCACCCCCGACTGCACCTAACCGGACGCCCACCACACGGCCTACAGGAGCGCCAAGGCCAACGATGCGATCTTTGTCTACATCGCTCGTCAGGGATCGGGCTGGAAGGTGGAGCTTGACGCTTTTGCCAGCAGCGGGCCCACCATCCGGAGCAGGCGGTGGCTGTCCTACATTCCACGATTGAAGTACTGGTCTCTGACGGCACGGTGACGCAGGCCAACATCGCACCTGACTGCATCTCCATATGGGCGATCAAGAGCGAGCAGAAGGCACGCGAAATCGCGGCCGCGTTCCATGCCGCCAGGCACGGCCTCCGGGAGCTGTACATCGCCGTTCCAGTCCCGCGCAGTAGGGCCTAGTCTCGAGGCTCGCGCCAAGGTGGTCAGTGTCAGACAGCGGGTCACGGAACTGCGGACCACACGCTGACTCCTGCATAGCGCGCAGTTGGCCCGAGTGCTGTCTTGGAGAAATCCTGGAGATGATCTTGCGTCAGGGCCCCTGAGGCGCCGACGGAGACCAATGCGCCCCAATGCCCTGACCTGCAAATTTGACCTAGCGCACAGGTAGACGATCTTCCAGGGCCTGATTCAGGACGAAGAGGCAAACGCTGGTTCGTGATGGGCCCTCTGTAGTGGCTACAGAACCAATTGGCGGGCTGAGGTGTCCTCACGAGCGGTTGCTCCTCGGGTCGGAACGCGCAGTGTTGCTGACATTGGGCGGGTGGTGTTGGGAGACTCCGTCTTGTGGTGCCCGGTTTCGGATGTGCTGGGAAGTTTCGGGGGTGTGCTCGTGGGGCGTTGGGTTTCGGGTGTGTGCGCGGTGGCGGCTCTGCTGGTGACGGCGGGGTTGGTGGTCATGCTGGTGATGGGCCGGTTGAATGAGGCCTCGCAGGTGGCCGGGGTGGTGGGGACCGTGCTGTCGGCGGCGGGGCTGGTGGTGTCGGTCGTGGCGTTCTTCCGTACCGCTCCCGGGCCGGTGCGGCGGGTGCGGGGTGGCAGCGTGGCGGTCGCTGGTGATGCGAACGGTGCTGCTCTGGGTGAGGATTCACAGGTTGTCGGGCCGGCATCCGCTCGTGCGCCCAGTGCGGGCGGCGGACAGGTGGACGCGGAGTCGGGGCCGGACGGTATCGCTGTGGGCGGCGACGCGAACGATGCGGCGCTGGGCAAGCGCGCCAAGCGGACCCGCTCTTGAGCAGGGGCACCGGCGCGGACGACAAGGACGGCGTCGGCGGTGAGCCCCGTTTCGTGGGCCGCCGCACTGTCCGGGCCAGGGATGTCGCGGTCGGCGGTGACGCGCCGGGTTCCGCGCTCGCGCCGGGCTCGCGCGTGATCAACCACAGCACCGTCAACAACGTCCTGCCTGAGGTGCCGTGGCCGTTGCGGGTGGGCGCGGTGCCGCCGCTGGCATCCTCCTTCCAGCCCCGGCCCTCTCTGCGGTCGCTGGTGGAGGCGGCCCGCGCCGACGGCCAGGACGTGGTGCTCGCGCAGCCAGCTGAGTCAGGGCGGGTGCTGGTGGGTGAGGGAGGGGTCGGAAAGTCCCAACTGGCTGCCTCCTACTACATGGACTCCAACGCGGACCTGGCGGTGTGGACCACGGCTATGGGCGGAACGGGGCAGCTTCTCGCAGACTTCGCGGAGGCCGCAGCCCGGATCAGGGTTCCGGGTGTGTACGGCGAAGATGACCAAGCCGATGCACGGGCCCTGCTGGAGTGGCTGCAGGCCACCGACCGCAGCTGGCTGGTGGTGATCGACGACGTCGAGGACTTGGACCAGGTACTGGACTGGTGGCCCCGCCTTCACCCTCGTGGCTGGGTGCTTGCCACCACCCGCCAGCGCAAGGCCCTGGCCGCCGGACGCACCCGCGTCGACGTGGACGTCTTCACCGAGGCCGAGGCCCACGACTACCTGCATCAGCGTGCCCCCGGCCTGCCTGACCACCCCGGCACCTGCAACGACTACCGGTGCCCGGCCGCATCCATCGCCAGCCTGCTGGGGAGGCTGCCGCTGGCTCTGTCACACGCGGCCGCCTACCTGGACAACAACCGAGACATCACCCCCGCTGCCTACGCGCGGATGCTGGCCGAACCCGGCCGGATGCTGGCAGATGTGCTGCCTGGCGACGGCGCCGATGGCTACGCGCGGGCCGTGCACACCACCATGCTCATCAACCTCGACGCCGTCCAAGCCCAAGAGGCTCGCCCCGGCCTGGCCCGCGCGATCCTGGACACTGTCGCCCGGCTGGACCCCAACGGTTCCCCCGCCACCCTGTGGACCAATCCCGAGGCACTTGCCGCCCTGACCGGGCCGGGCCCTCGGCGGTGGCAGCGCCTTAGTCGCCCGCGCACGTTCCGCGCCATCCCCCGCGCCATTCCCGGACTGAGCGGGGTGCACGCCGACCAGATACGCGCCTGCCTGCTCCTGCTGGACCGCTACAGCCTGACCACCCACCAGCCCTCCAGCGGGAACGGGGGCCTTGGACTGGTGCGCATCCATGCTCTGACCGCCCGAGCAGCCCGCGACACCACCCCCGTGAAGGAGCGCCACCCGCTCGCCCGCCGCGCCGCCGACGCTCTTTTGGCCCTGTGGCCGGGCCACGGACGCGACCCGGTCCTGCAACAGACCCTGCGCGCCAACGCCACCGCCTTGCACGAGAGCACGACCTCGGCCCTCTACCAGCCCGACGCCCACGCCGTCCTGTTCGAGGCCGGCACAAGCCTCGGCCAAACCGGGCAGGTCACCGCCGCCCGGGACTATTACAGCAATCTCACCGACACAACCACCCAACACCTGGGCCGGGACCACCCCGACACCCTTACTGCCCGGCACAACCTCGTCCGGTATCGGGGGGTGGTGGGGGATGTTCAGGGGGCGGTCGATGAGTTCGCTGCGCTGTTGATCGACCGGATTCGGGTGCTGGGGCGGGATCACCCCGACACTCTCTCCACGCGCCACAACCTCGCCCGGTGGCGGGGGGTGGTGGGGGATGTTCGAGGCGCGGTCGATGAGCTTGCTGCGCTGTTGATCGATCAGATTCGGGTGCTGGGGCCGGATCACCCCGACACTCTCTCCACGCGCCACAACCTCGCCCGGTGGCGGGGGGAGGCTGGGGAAGTTCAGGGTGCGGTCGATGAGTTCGCCGCGCTGTTGATCGATCGAGTCCGGGTGCTGGGGCCGGATCACCCCGACACTCTCTCCACGCGCCACAACCTGGCTTGGTGGCAGGGGAAGGTGGGGGACGTTCAGGGTGCGGTCGATGAGTTCGCCGCGCTGTTGATCGATCGAGTCCGGGTGCTGGGGCGAGATCACCCCGACACTCTCTCCACGCGCCACAACCTCGCCCGGTGGCGGGGGGCGGCGGGGGATGTACGAGGCGCGGTCGATGAGCTTGCTGCGCTGTTGATCGACCGGATCCGGGTGCTGGGGCCGGACCACCCAAGCACCCTCTCCATCCGGTACAACCTCGCCCGGTATAGGGGGGTGGTGAGGGATGTTCAGGGTGCGGTTGATGAGTTTGCTGCGCTGCTGGTCGATCAGGTTCGGGTGCTGGGGCCGGACCATCTCTACACTCTCTCCACGCGGTACAACCTCGCCCGGTGGCGGGGGGCGGCGGGGGATGTTCAGGGTGCGGTTGATGAGTTTGCTGCGCTGCTGGTCGATCAGGTTCGGGTGCTGGGGCCGGACCATCTCTACACTCTCTCCACGCGGC